>CAMUGE010000023.1 GCA_947088345.1 uncultured Roseburia sp. | reverse complement strand
GGTAATATAGTTGTATTTTGTGCTTTTGAAGTCTTCCAGTTTCCAGAAATCCTTCCGTCACTGCGAAAGGGACATCTGTAAGGCTGGTCCTGCATTTGAGCTTGGCAGCAACGGCAAGGCACAGAAGGATGTCAAAAGGAATATGGCTGTTGTCCCTTCGTTTATCCGGCAGGGCCTGGGCGAGGAGGTCTATAAGCCCCCTTTTTTTCAACGTAAGGATGATGTCGTCTATCAGGTTGGGAAATGACATTTCTGCTGCATCTATCTTTCCAGTGCGGATTGCCTCAAATACCTTTTCTTTATCTTTCCGGCATATCTGTATCATAGTCCACCTCTGCTTTGGTATATAATAAATCCCCATTTATTATAGCAGATTTTTCAGGACTTGGCCAAAAGACTTATTGAAGTTTCGAAAGTCTTTGCTTGACTTTTACTGATATGGGTATTATAAAATAGAAAGTAAGACTTGAAAGAAAGGGAACGCAGCTATGAAAAAAATTGTTATGACCGGAGGCGGTACTGCAGGCCATGTAACGCCCAATATCGCATTAATGCCAGCACTGCGCAACGAAGGTTATGAAATTTCTTATATCGGATCTTATGACGGCATTGAGAAACGTCTGACAGAAGAACAAAAAATTCCTTACTACGGCATCTCTTCTGGTAAGTTACGACGCTACTTTGATCCGAAAAACTTTTCCGATCCATTTAAGGTGATAAAAGGCTACAGCCAGTCTGTCAGACTTTTAAAAACAATAAAACCGGACATTGTATTCTCCAAAGGCGGATTTGTTTCTGTCCCCGTTATCTTAGCCGCCAAGCACTGTAAAATTCCTGCCATTATCCACGAATCGGACTTGACGCCCGGTCTGGCTAACAAGCTCGCCATTCCAAGCGCCACAAAAGTCTGCTGCAACTTTCCGGAAACCTTAAGCTATCTGCCGGCAGAAAAAGCTGTTCTGACCGGATCGCCACTTCGGAAAGAATTATTAAACGGCAAAGCATCTTCCGCTTTTTCACTCTGTCATTTTACAGACCACGCAAAACCCGCTATTCTAATCATCGGCGGAAGCAGCGGGTCAAGGGCCATCAATACGGCGGTCCGCAATTTACTTCCTGAACTGCTGAAAAAATATAATATCATCCACCTCTGCGGAAAAGGCAATCTTGACAGGACATTAGACGGAACGAAAGGCTATGCGCAGTTTGAATATGCCAATCAGGAACTTGCCGACATGTTCGCTCTGGCAGCTCTGGTAATATCCAGAGCCGGTGCAAATGCTATATGTGAACTTCTTGCACTTAAAAAACTACATATACTAATTCCGCTTTCTGCTGCGGCCAGTAGAGGCGACCAGATCTTAAACGCAAATTCTTTCCGCTCGCAGGGCTTTAGCTATGTGATTGAGGAAGAAACTCTGACTAATACGACATTATTAGAGGGTATAGAAGCCGTTTTTCTGAATAAAGAACAATATTTGCAGGCCATGTCAAAAAGCAGCAGTACTAACGCAGTGGATACCATTGTAAAACTGATTCTGGATACATCCCGCTACGCACGCTAGAAATAAAGAATGAGATGGGGCGGTTAACAATTGCCGCCCCGGTTATTTTACAGTTTAAGCGAATCACAGATCACTTTCATCTCTTCCGGTGTAAATGTTTCACTGGTGTAGCGCAAAAGATCTGCGTTTTTGTCACCCACATATCGGGGTATCAAATGCAGATGAAAATGAAATACTGTCTGGCCAGCTACCTCATGGTTATTCTGAATCAGATTAAATCCGTCGCATGAAAGCACATTCGTCATATGACAGGCCAGCTTTTTCGCAAGCTTCATCGCTCTACCCGCCACGTCCTCTTCAATTTCATAGATATCAGCGTAATGTTCTTTGGGTAAAATTAACGCATGTCCTTTTGATGCAGGGTTAACATCTAAAATTACTTTAAACTCACCGTCCTCATAAATAGTATTTGCAGGAATCTCCCCCTTAATAATTTTACAAAAAATACAATCTTGTCCGTTCATGACATCCTCCATTCCAGATTTTACAAAATACTACTTTTTTCTACCTTTTAGTTGCATTTGTCGAATTTTGTTACACAAATATTGTTGCACTTTTTCACAGTTAATGCTAAACTATATCCAAGTTGTTCTACATGGATAGTATTCGGTTTTCCTATGGTTTATTAATATGGCTAAGTGATAAAGGTGGTACGCAAATGTTGAATAATGAATATTTTTTCTTAATCTTCCACGAAATCAAAAATTCTATTACTTTAATTAACAGTTCGCTTCAGCTTGTTGCCAAAAAGCATCCAGAGGTTAACAATTATGACTATTGGGCCGAAACAATGTCAGAAATTGATGTATTAAAGAATATGACCACACAACTTTCGTTATTCAGACTTTCCGGACAACTGAATTTTAAGAAGATCAATGTCCAAAATTTTGTGCAGGAAATTGAGAATACTGCACATATGCTCTCGCAAAGTGATTTCCGCTGTCAGCTTTCCATGGAAGACAACATTCCTGCTGTGGATCTTGATCCGCAGCTTATGAAGCATGCTCTTACAAATCTGTTAAAAAATGCCTATGAAGCCATGGAAGAAGACGGTATTGTTCATATTGAAGTATTTACAGAAAATGATTGTTTAATTATGAACATCAGCGACAGTGGCAGAGGTTTAGATCCTGCTTTGGGTAATACAGTCTTCAAACCTTTTATTACAACAAAGGATGGCGGCAGCGGACTCGGTCTGTCCATAACAAAACAGATTGTCGAGTCCCACCATGGTACCATCACATTCGATTCTCAAATCGGAAAAGGGTGTACGTTTTCGATTTCATTGCCGTTTAAGCAAAGCTGAACAGTGTATCCAGCATTCGCAGTATCTTAAAATTACCTTTTGCTGTCATTTCACCTGTCATAAATGCTCTCTGAAAAGTCATTCTTCCATCTACCACGCTGTCCATTACTTCAGGGGCAAGCTTTGCGTAGATATCTACATTCTCTTCCTGTCCATATCGTATGTTCAATACCTCCCCGTTTACTTCCACAAACAGGGGTTTTTTTCTTTCCGATAAAATAAACAGATACCGTGCCGAAAAATTTTCCTGCGGCACAAAATGCTCCTGAAACTGATCAATATATGCGCTTTCTTCCTCCTGCTGCACTTTTCCAAGCCTGTCCTTGAACATTGATGCAAGCTCCTGAATATCCTCTTTTTGCTTCTTAACATAGCTGTCATCCGATACATATTTCGATAACTGCTCACTCTCCTGTGGTGTAAGCTCCATCTGCGTAGTTCGCAATACGCTCTGTTTTACTGCGAGATTACTGTTCGGCAGGCTCTTCATTTTCTGCGAAATTGTACGGTACAGACTCTCGGCTTTCTTTTCAATGATAAGATTGTAATCCTTATTCATCTCAAAGCTGACCAGATCATCTACATATCCGCAAAGTCCTGGACAAGGCAATCCTCCAAGAATCTCCCACGCATTTGCAAGTGTCATTTCACCCTCGCGCTCCCCGTATGTGGTTGACATAACGATTGGCTGCATATAGGTAGTCTTTATCTTTTCTTTATCGCCATATAACCAGCAGGAATCAAGAAACTGCTGCATATATCCGCCAATGCCAAGCCATTCTATCGTAGTTGCCAGAATAATGCCGTCTGCATCTTTTAATGTCTGCGGAAGTGTCGCAATCTCATTTTTATGTTCATAGATTAAAATCCGTTCTACCGTAACACGCAGTTCTTTGAGCACTTCCTCCATTTTATTCAGCACGTAAATTGTCGGATCATCTAATAATCCCCTTCCTCCGTAATAAACATTTACTTTCATGGCAGCCTCCATCTAAACAATCTGATCAAACGTATTACATGTAGTATATAAATTTTTTTCATGAAAATCAATCTTTTTCATGATACAAAATTACGGAAATCAAAAAACCGGTTAACATCCCGCCGATATGCCCCCAATTATCAACACCTATGGTAGAAAATCCATAATACAGACTAAGACCTAGCATTACGAAAAGCCCTTTTGTCGTAATTCCCTCAAGCGAACCTTTATTCCAGATTACCGCCCACAGCAATCCGGCGATCGTTCCAAATACAGCGCCGGAAGCACCCGCTGAAACTGCATATTCGCTGCTATAAACCATTGCAAAACAGGATAAAAGACTCCCCCCGATTCCTGAGAGCAAAAACAATACGGCAAGCTTCCAGTGCCCAATCACGCGCTCAAGCCTGGAGCCGACACAGCAGAATATAACCATATTGTTCATCAAATGCGACGCTCCGAAATGTAAAAAACAGGAAGTCAAAATTCTCCACCATTCACCATGTACCAGGATATCCTCCGGATACAATCCACCATAAGTTTCAATAAACAGCGGATCTCTGGTATCCCCTATCAATTCCAGTATCAGAAAAATCAGGACATTTAATAACGCAAATAAAATCGTACTATATGCGGGAATATAGTTTTTGGGATGCAGCAATTCCCAAATGCGCTGTTTGACTCCCACAGCAAAAATTTGGCCCGAACCCTGCATTTGATCGGCAGACTCAATCGCGTCACGCAGCCCAAAAAAATCTCCCGGTTGATTTTCATAGATAACAAGCCTGTTTCCATCGGGGAAATATCCCCATGCATTCGGATATTCTGCACATATTTTCTTTACTTTTTCGTCACTTTTACCGAGAAACACAGTTAAAAGATCCACATGATAAATCGGCAGATATTCAGGTAAATCCACTATTTTTCCATCCGGATGATAAAACAGATTTAAAATCTTTGTCTCAAGTTCCCGGTATTCATTCGCATTGGAAATCCCGAAATTATCCAGACTAACCGTAACTATAACTCGAAATCTCTGCTGCTCATAGAAGTAAAAAATTTTTATGGCAGGGTCGCCAAAGTTTAAAAAACGATATCCGCCGGACGAAAATATATCTTCCAAAACAGTCCGCATTCCATTTACACCTTTCATTAAAACAATGTACTAATTATACTGAAATTACAAATAAGTGTAAACCACCCAATAATTAAGAAAATATAAATTTTTCATCAGCAAATATAACGACATCTCCTTGGTGAAGGCCCATCTTTACTCTGCAGCTAAGCAATTCTCCGCCGACATAAGTACCGTTGGCGGAATTTAAATCCTCTATAAAATAAATATCCTCCTGTTTTGTAATTTTGGCATGTTTACGACTGACCGTTTCACTTGGCACATATCCCTCGCAAGACCTGTCGCTTCCGATCAAAAAAGGGTCTGTAGAAATAACCATGTCTTTCTGTCCATTTTGACCATTATATTTTAATATGCCTGTCTGCTTTTTATGCAAATCCGACAACAATACTGTAGGATGTTCCTCCAAAACCAATTCTTTCTCCGGTACAAACACAAAAGGTTCCGACAAAGAATCTTTTCTTTTGAACTTAATATGAGATATTTTTTCTTTTACTCCAAATAGAAAAGTCGAACGGTTTTCTTTCAAAGTGTCCGTTTTTTCACCTGACCAAAAAAATTTTTTCAGTCTGTATAATATTCCCGTTTTGTTCAATAACACTGCTCCGCTGCTCTCTGGATATAGGTCTTCTGCTTTCTCCTCTCTTACTTTTTGATCTAAGCTCTCACAATCTTTGCATTCCGGTTCTTGCTCCTGCCGAAAGTCGCAGACCGCCTCCTCTCTCGGATAGGGCGTTTTCAATTCCCTTTGCAGCTGAACTAAACTGAAATTCTCCTCCCTTGTCTGTTCATACAATCCATAGATCAGCGCAACTGCATCTTCATCTCTGTGATCAACTCTCGTCAACAAATATTCGGAAAGTACTCCAAATGCATCTGTCAGCATCCGCTCGTTCCCCGGATAATAGCAAAACCATACTTCACCCGTCTTATGATCAACAAATATATTCTCCGGCGAGAGCAGCAGCGCGTCTGTCCGCAAAAGAAGCTGCGTCAACTTATCTGCCGCGTGATAAATGCCATTGATAATCTGATATAACAGTTTATAATCCAATTTGCTACTTTCTAATATCACGTCTAATGCCTGTTTGCCTGTGATATTATACCAAAAACTTGTAATACCATTATCACAGACACTGTCAGCAAACAGAATCCCTTCCATTGCGTTGTAATGCATCATGCACTGTTCCCAATCCAATAAACAATCTTTCCCATCAATAATCATATGACTTGCGTTCGAATTGCGTATATATCTTATATTCATCCCCACCTCATTTCTCCGTAATCTCCTCAAGAAATGTTCTCCGGTTAAATTCCTTTACAATGTCCCAGTCATCTTCTTCCATTTGTTCGACTGTCATTTCCTTTGTTTCTGTATACAGATCAATTCCTTTCTGCATTATACTTCCAAAGACAAGCAAAAGTACCGGAATAACAAGCGCTGCCTCCACTGTAATGCTTCCCGTTACATGTTCCATAGCAAATTGACTACATATGACGCCCACAAAAACGGTACAAATGGCATCCTGTAGTTCCTCCCTCTTTTCTTCATCAAAAACAGAAGCAGAGCCGCTGCTCCTGCAAGATAAATGGCTGCCATACACAACATAATATTTCGTTCAAACCCCAAAAATATGCCGCAAAGTACGATAACAAGCCCATCACCCATTCCAATTTTCCCTCTTGTAACCCCGGAAAACAGACATACCGCAGCGCCAACTCCGATTCCCGCGATTAAATTACCCGCTGTGTACTGCCCTGCTATTGCCTGTGCCAGAGTTCCTGCAGCACCGGATATCAGAAGGATAAATAAATTTACTTTCTTTTCCCTGTAATCCTGGTATGCCAACAGTGTCAATACCAGAAATAACGCCGCCTCCTGCCACATCTCTATACTCCTATATGATTATTTACTGTATTGAACCGATTTCTATTGTCCGCCTGATCTATTTATTTTTATTTCGATACCCGATAACAGCGGCTGCAGGGCTTACGCCCTCCTGCCTCAGTTAAACGTATTTTACTCACTGTTCTTTTAATCCCGCCGCAATTTAAATCATAATGAAATCTGTCTCCCTGGTTCGTAATGTAAACATGGTTCCACTTGTTATTTACTTTCGCGCAGAATTTACACTTTTTATATTTTCCACCGTTTTCGTTTCGTAAATTCTTTACTGAACTTTCCTCCACAGACTGAATGGAAAGCGTCAAATGCGTGCAGTCATCCGATTTATGATAAGTTGACCCAGTCCGTGCAATATAGACCCATAGATCGGACGTATCCCTGTTGTCTTCCGTGTCTATCCACCCTGTCCATTTTCTGGTTACAGCCACAGAAGAGGACGATAGTTCCAACAAACCAAAAAAACGGATTGGACAACGGAAACGATATTTTAATTTCAGGGAAATGTCTTCTTTACTCCAATCGGATTCGCCAATTTTAATCCCTGACACTCCGCCTTTCAGATAAGTATCTGAAACGCCGCTTTTTTTCAACTCTTTTGTCAGTAATAATTTTACGGCGGATTTCTTCTCCCATCTCTCTTTCTCGTATCCGGCAGCCATATAGACGGCCAATTTTCTTGCCGTATGGTCTGCGGCCTCCTGAATGGCAAGCTGTACCTGTATTACGCGAAAGAAAAACAAAATTGTTACAAAAAAGCAGACAAGACATGGGATCACAAACGCTGCTTCCAGGGAAACAGACCCCTCCCGGCAGATGCATTGCGGTGTCTCTTTCCTTGTATGACACACATCTGTTATGTGGTTCTCGGGGAGAGAGTCTTTCATTTTATTTTGGAACGATTTTGAAAGAGACACCGCAATACACCCCCTATACTATACATAACCAAATTTTTTTGTCCTGTTAATGTCATATTCTTCTGTCCTGTATTTCGTTTTTCCAATTACTGTCATACGCCCAAACAAACTGTCCGCTTTCCAGGATACCTGACATACTGATTTGCGTATCATATAATCCATACGGCAATTAGAATATCCGGATTCCCTGATTCTTATTTCCATTAAATCCATGCTCCTGTATGCCAGTTTTTTTACACTTTCTAATAGAAATAAACCTTTTAGATATTGTTGATAAGAAAGTCCCTTATTACAATTTTTTGCCTTTCCTCCGGAAGCGACAGATGAGAGAAGATTCTCCGTATCTGTAGTCCACTCCGCTGCACTTTTAATTAGAGAAATCTTATCACCGGAAAGAAGCGCACGTATGTCCAGAATACTTTCAACAAAAGCCCATGCTACTGCAACGCCAATCTGAACCACCCTTATGACAACCGGATTTCCCGAAAATCCTGCAAGCGATGTAGCCGCGACAAGTGTTTCTTTCCATTTCACAGGATCTTTTAACAGATACAAAAAGTTTGCCGACTGTCTGAACAAAAGAAGACGATTGAGCGTACTCTCCAGATTTGCTTTATCACTGTTATGACCACAGAAAATATATTCCATCTCATAGGAGAGTTTTCCTCTTTCTGCCGGATTGGTATAGTCACTGAATGTTTCGTCTATATACTCAGCCATCAGGCATTTGTCTATAAGCGAGGTATGCACGGCATCCTCTGACGTTCCCTGCTGCAACTTACGGCCTGATACCGTATCCGATAAATCCGCTCGCTTATCCGACAGTGCGGCATCGCTGCCCAGAAAAAAACTTAACGTCATTTCCTGTTTTAGTTTCATCACAACATCTAGCGGATTTTCCACCGAATCCTCCTGTACACCTCCCAGATCCTCTCCTGCGGCAGCATCCCCGGCCCCGGCTTGATTTTTTGCAGCAACATCCCCGGAAGCCGCCCCCGTGTCGGTATCGACCTGTTCGATCTTTGACTCCTCGCTTTGATCTATGTCTCCTTTTGCCTCCTCTGCTCTTTTGGCTTCCACAATGGCAGCATTTGCTTTTTCTACACCTTCATTCACCTGCGTATCAGCTGCCACATCAGAGATATCTTCGTACTGTAATAGAAGCTTATCCACAACATCAGCTGCCATCTTAGATCGCATATAAGCTGAAACCGCTTCCTCAAAAACTTTCCCTTTTCCATCTGTGAGCAGCTGATATTCCTGAATGTCAATACCGGTTGGTTGCAACCGAAAAATATCTATACTGCCTTTTTCCTGTAAATTCTTCCACAGATAGGAATCAAGCACATTTTCAACACTCTCCATTGAGAACACTTCGCCCGAAAATGCCCCGTCTAATCCAAGAATATGATATTTATCAAACAGCAACGATTGATATTGTGCATAGACGGATTCTATGGCAATCTGCGTCTTTCGGTCCGAAACGACCGAAAGACCATAGATTCTCCCCGCCTCGAGCAATGCAAAGAGAAAGGATGAAATCAACATCAGACTCAGCGCCGAAAATACAGTTATGCTTCCACAAAACGCCCCCTTTCTGCCCATTAGATTTTACCTGCATTTGTACTGATTGTCTTAAAGATCTTATTGATAATTCCTGTCAACTGGGTCTTAAAAATAGCGACCAGCCCAATCAAAACTACAAGTATCAGGATCAGTTCTACAACACCTACACCGTCTTCTTCCAGAAAAAATGATTTTACTTCTTGTTTTAATACTTCTCCCATAATTTTCCTCATTTCTGCGCTGACTTTTTTTAAGAAACTTTGTGCCCGGCAGCGCACACGCACAAATATTATTATAATTTTAAACTTTCGCAAAAATAGATTAAAAGGACATAATCGCTGGCACCAATAAAATTGCCATGACGACCCCCCAACAATACTATCATGGGAAACAACAGTTTGGTCGCAGCCTCCTCTCCGTATTTTCTCGCCAGAGCCTTTCGCTCTTCAAATGCATGATCTGATTCCGAGAGCAGAAGCTGCATGATTTCCCGATTGCCTTTGCGCAAATTTTGGGCAAGCAAACCGGAAAATCTTCTATATTTCTGTAATCCGCAGCGTTCTCCAAACTGCAGATAGGCGTGTTCCTCCCCCAGGCCGTTTTCCATCCGGCGCATTGCAAAAAGCATTTCCTCATATACTGGCCTATGCTTTCCTCCCTCGTTCTGTCTCTTGTTCTGGTAGGAAATTGCAATGCGTGTCCATGCCATTTTTAATGTCATTCCGGCTCCGATCAGAAGAGCGAGTTTACTCAACAGATCCGGATATTCTAACTGCAGTTGTTTTTGGCGTTCTTTCTGCCGTTCTCTTAGTCTGCTCTGTTCTGCGACTGGAACCAGTGCCGCTGCAACGATACCGAAAAGAAAAATTTTTTCCGGAAGATAGTCTTTTTTCTCAGACCATGAAACATGATACTGACCGATCTCGTTCGGAAGAGATAAATACTCCCGTCCAGGCTCTTGACTCGCCTTTTTTAAGACGGCCTCCAATGTTTGCAGAAACTGCTGCTGTTCATCTAAAATCTGCGGAAAAACTTGAAAATAAAACAGATAATCACATTTTGATTCTCCGCAGCTTAAACTGACATCTGCCTGCACAGAGATTCCTTCTTCCGGAATCTCCTGTAAAATAATATTACCCTTTGAATCTATTACATCACAGGGAGAAAAAAGCCATTCAGCCGAGACAGCGCCGTTTTGGTAACTGCTCTTTGCCTCAACTTTCATTCTGATTTCGTTTACCGAATCGTTTTGTCCCGAAAAAGTTTGTGAAATCTCCTCCTGTGCCGCCCGCAAATACATGTGTTCTTCATCTGCAGTAAAAATCTGTTCCGGCACATGGACAATATAATCTGTGTCTTCTAAAATTCCGTCGGCATGCAGTCTTAGTTCTTTCTGATATTCACCATCCCCGGGCGGTTGTCTTCTGATCTTTGTCACATCCGCCAATGTACAGGTATGAGATACCCCTGCAGCAAGTCCCATCAGACTCACTAAAAACAGAATAAATACAGCTTTCTTTCCGTTTTCCGGCAACCGCCTGCGCCCGATTATCAACGCGCATCCCGACAATATGCCTGCTATCGTACATAGAACCATAGATTCCTCCTGTTCCATTCGCTTCCGTTTATGTTATAATTATTTTTTAGTTCTGCACACTTTCCCGATTTACAAATTCTTATATCCTGATATCCGCAATTTTTTCCGACCAGAGCATTGCAGCTATATAGAGAAAAAGAGCCACTGTCATCACGCAGACGCCAACCGGGTTTTTGTACAGTGGACTTAAGAAATCCCCGGATGTAATATTCAGATAAAGAAGCAGCGCAGCCGGCATAACGCTCATAATACGTCCCTCCAGCCGCTTTCCGGAAATAACCGTATTAATCTCTCGTTCCACCTCTATTTTGGCATTCAGCCGTTGAACGGTTGTCCGTATAATTCCGGCAAAATCACCACCGCTTCGCTTTGCAAACAAAAACACTTCCGAAAAACTCTCAATTTCCTCGCAGCCGCTTCTTTGCGCAAACTCAGCCAGCACTTCTTCCAACGGCTGATTCATCCGTACCTTTACATTGATAAGATGAAGTTCTGTAACCAGAATCGTTTTCTTCTTCTGAAATTTTTCCAGTTCTTTTTCGGCTTCATACCATGCATTTTCCATGGAATATCCGGCCAAGAGTGATGCGCATACCGACTGCATCGCCTCCCGAAACTCTTCCAGAAGCATCTCCTTTTGCCGCCTGTGCATTTCCTTTCTATAAAGACAATAAATAAGCGGCAGCAATAATGGTATAACAATCAGTCCGTAGATACTGCGATAAAACAATTGCGCTGTTACGATACCGACAGCAATACATGCGGCCATGCAAAACAACTGTTCTTTTCTGTTAAGCCGATATTTTCTGTAATCCAAACCTACTCCTCTTTTTTACATCACACCTCGGAAAAACACTACCCTATGATTCGTACCCGGCTTTGACGCATTTTTCTGTATTCCGCAGATGGCCGACCTTTTCCAGACTTCCACAGACATGCCCATTTACAATTCCTTTCTCTGCAAACCGAAAAATCTCATTCAGAATAATCTGGCCGTCTTTCATCTCTGATACCTCCGCAATATTTAAAACGCGTCTGCTCTTATCACGCAGCCTGCCCAAATGGATTAACAGATCCACTCCGGACACAATCTGGTTTCGGATTGCTGTCAATGGCAGATCAACTCCCATCAACACCATCATCTCCATACGGCTCAACATATCGCCGCATGAATTTGCATGCCCGGTAGAAAGGCTCCCGTCATGCCCGGTATTCATTGCCTGCAGGACGTCAAGCGCTTCCGCGCCGCGGCACTCACCAACAATAATTCGTTCCGGCCTCATGCGCAGCGCCGTTTTTATCAGATCCCGTATCGTAATCGGCGCCACACCGTCTGTATTTGCTCTCCTTGTCTCAAGACGAACCAAATTCGGTTTGTCCAAAAGCTGAAGTTCAGCCGCATCCTCAATTGTTATAATACGTTCTTCTCTCGGAATATACTGGGAGAGAGCATTTAAAAACGTTGTTTTGCCGGAACCTGTCCCTCCGGATACAAAAATATTGTAACCGGCTTTCACAAGCATACAGAGCATATCTGCCGCCTCAACTGATATTGACTCCATCCGGATCAGATCCTGCATTCGGATGGGATCTCTTGGAAATTTGCGGATACAGATTGTAGAACCGTCAATTGCAATCGGCTCCAGAACAATATTGATACGTGAACCGTCCGCCAGCCTTGCATCAACAATAGGCGAAGCTTCATTAACCATTCGATTACTGTTACCAATCATTTGCTGAATGACATCACCTAACTTTTCTTTGGATGAGAAGCGTTTCTCAAACTCATAGATCATCCCGTTCTTCTCATAAAAAATATGATCCGAACCGTTAACCATTATCTCAGTAATACTGTTATCCTCCAGAAGTTCCTGAATAACATCCAATTTTCGCAAAGAGTGAAACAAAAATCGCTCTAAATCTTCCCGCTCCTTTAGTCCGATTAATCTTGTTTTCGCATAATGTCCGGTTTTTTCAGAAATAAAGCGATAAACTTCCTCATCTTTCGGCTCGTGTGTCAGGTCCAGCTCCGCCAGAATCTCTTCTCTTAGGTTTGTGATTTCTCCCTCTTCCAAATCCTTACCTCTTTTCCCGATTTAGCTGTCCCTGAAAACAACTGCGCACATAATCTCCAAACTCGCTGTAGAGCAGCTGACGCAGCACATCCTTACTGCAACGAATATTTTTTGCCGAAAATGGTATATCAATATAATGCAAACGGTCTTTCATGTTTTTGCATGTACATTTCTCAATATATTCGGAAAACTGTTTTATCTGACACTCGTAAAAGTATCCTTGCCTTGTCAAACAATAAATATTGCTACACTGTTCAAGCATTTTGGAAAACTGATCCAGGCCGCCCCCAAAATCAACTACAAGTAACTGGAAATCCGTCTTTTCCCCTAAATAACGGAGCAGCGCCAAAAAATCTGAAAATAAAAATTCATGTAGATTTTCCGGATTCCCAAATGGAGGAATATAGAAAATATGGTCCAATTCATAGATACACCGGAATAAAATTTCCTGCGTCAGCGTTCCCCGGCGCAGCCGAACAACAAGATCAGCCATATCATACCTGCAGTCCAACTCAAACAGATTCATAAAACCGCTGTGTTCCGTTAAATTCAGATACAAAACCTTTTTCTTTTCGGCCATATACTGTGCCCCCACTACCGAAAACGGGATCTGCATCTCACACTGACCCGGAGCGCAGACGCCGATCATCTCCATCTCAGAAATCCTCACGAATGGTGCAGGATCATTTTCATTTCCCTGCGCTACTGCTAATATTTCATGAAGAATGTATTCCATACTCTGATATCGAAATACCGTGCGCATATCCGAATCACGATTACACGTCTCGTCCTCCGCCACTTTGATCAGATCCTGATCCTCTAACAACAGCACCGGAAACTTTTGCTCCCAAAGAATTTCCGCTACTTTTGCAAACCCTCTGCCCAGAAGAATTACATCAAACTTTCTCTTTTTTGCTTCTTCCACAAAAGACTTTACGGTAGAGAATGCGCTGACTGCAATTTCCTTTGATCTGTACTCCATTAAATAGGTGACAAAGCGATTACGGTATGTCTCGTCCTCCTCGCAAAAAGCCACTTCAATTTTACCCAACAATGCACCTCCAGACTACCGTCAAATAACCTATTAAGATAAAAGATGAAAAATGAATTGTCGTTCTGCTATTCCATGGATGCCCTGCAGTAAAAATCAGAAATATTTTTTTCAGCAGTCCAAATACAGCCGCGGTAAAAAAAGCAACCATGACAAGAGCTGCTGTCTGATTCCATGAGAAAAAGCTACTGACGACGGAAATTAATTTGATATCACCTGCCCCAATTACATGCATGTGATACAGTAGAAATAATAAGATAACCGGTATAGAAATATTTAAAAGAAAATGGAGCATTCCTGTAATCCCTTCCCCAAACAAACGGAACGCAAGCCCCAAAGCTAGTCCGGAAACAATCAGCCGGTTACTGATTTTCATCTTCCGAACATCCTCGGCCACTGCTAATATTAGAAACAGCAGCAATAACAAATAAAAAACTGTCCTGACATATCACCTCTTTCCCTTTGATGTAATCGCATTATAACAGTCGCTTCTTCTGTTGTCCATAGTTATTGCAAGTATTTTTCTATCTTTGTCGAATTTCCACAAAATTTACACAATGGATTTTGACAAATCAAGCGCTTCCTTTTTTCATACCATTGTTGTAAACAAGATAAACGTTGTTCGTAATTTGTTTTCGGATTTTCTTTTCGTAACGCAAAAAGCGTGCTATAATCTAAACAAATCTATCTGACTGATAATAATCCGGAGGAATTAAATGAAAGAAAATATCGCTACCATACCCCTGATTGACGCCTTTAAAGCTGAAGACGAATGCCCTTTCTGTTTTTTGGAGCGACAGGCAGAACGCCACGCGATCTCCTTTATCCTTGGCTCCGCTTATATGGAGGATGATATTCGGGAACAAACAGATGCAATCGGTTTTTGCCGTCATCACTTTAAAATGATGTATGATTATGGAAACAGACTGGGAAATGCCCTGATTTTAAGCACACATTTACGAAAATTAGACAATGAGCTAAAAACAGAGCTTGAAAAATTTACTCCTTCAAAGTCCGGCCTGCTAAAACGAATGAAGCGAACGGACGCCGGCATAAGCGAACCAAAGACGCCTCTTGGCGCATGGATTCAAAAAAAAGAGCGTTCCTGCTATGTCTGTGATCATTTTCAGAAAATTTACAATCGCTATCTTGATACCTTTTTTGATCTTTATCGAAAAAACGAAGAATTTCACGCACTTTTTGAACAGAGCAAAGGCTTTTGCCTGCCCCATTTTGGAGATCTGACGGAAGCGGCAGAAGATAAGCTGAGTGAGGAACAGAAAAAAACATTTTATCCTGTCTTGTTTTCTCTGATGCAGGAAAATATGCGGCGTGTACAGCAGGAAGTAGCCTGGTTTGTAGAAAAAAACGATTACAGAAATAAAGACAAAGACTGGGGAAATTCAGCAGACAGCATCCAGCGGGGTATGCAAAAATGCACAGGAGGGTACCCCGCCGACGAGGTCTTCAAAGCAAAGCCGTGATTTTGTCGTTACGATTCACAACTATTCTCTTTTGACATGATTTTTCGGTTTTTTCAGCTGCGAATGTAACATCGCAGAGTTTTTTTAAGAATTTGTAATTTATGAATAAATTTCAATTGCATACTGATGACCGCTCACACTCGAAGCAGCCTGGCCGTCACCAACGCGACAAGCGTTTCGGTAACTGTGAATCGAAACACTTTATCTATAAAAATTTACATGCTTCCACTGCGTAGAGAAGCGCTACCCCGCCCAACCCAAGACTCCCCGCCGCCAACAGGCTAACCGGATTCCATCCGACTGCCAGCGGGATCTGGCCCGCCTCAAGAAAACGATTGATAAAATAGATCCCGCTCATACCAACCAGCACTCTTGTGAAAAACGACAATAAAAAATTGGCCCGCCTCCGCAATATCATAATCAAAAGGATACAGATACAGATAAATGCAATGATTGCAATATTTTTCAGATCGAACATGTATGAAATCACTCCCGCCTAATCATTTACTGCGTTGTGCAGCCCACCTGATAATTCTTATGAAAAAAAACGGCAGGATATGAATACAAAAATTCACCAATTCTTCCGATTTTTTCCCAAAATCAGTATAGAATGGACTCCTCCCGCTTATAATGTAATCAGGACATTATAACGCTAACCGGAAAAGGGGGATCATTATGCTGCATTTATTCCGAACGGAAGAAACAAATGACGAACATTATACTGTACTTAAAAATAATCTCCATCAGACAGCAGTGGAATTACAGGATGCCTATCGAAATCTGGAAAACGCTGTGGACCCGGACCTGATCGACTGTTATATTTACCAGTTAAATTCGGTACAGATGCGCTATAAATTCCTGCTTTCCAGTATAAAAACTTACAAAAACAAACGCGCGCTTAATACAGGCCCATAACAGCCGGTGCTGCGTTTCCCTGCCAACAGTCAATAACAGAGGTTCCCTTATACAAGGAAACCTCTGTTATTTGTAAAATCCTGACATGTCTCCGTCAGCTCTTCGCGTCCGTAGGTAAATCCTGCATATACCTGCTGCGCATTTTGCATCAGCGGTTTTGACAGATCCTGCTTTGCGACCTGAACAAAACTCTCGTATAATTTTCCCATCAGGCGTTCCGCCGTTTCGATCTCCGAAATCTGCCTCGCATAGATTGCTTTTGCCAGCGTATCTTTGCAAAACATATAAATCTGGCAAAGATTCCTGGCAAGCTCGTAAGAAAAATCTAACGCGTCAATCAGCTCGTCAATGGCTCGTTGCGCATGTCGAACAGATTCTTTAAAATCGTCCCATTGTTCATTCTTATAAGCGGCGCGGGCATCGGACAAACAGACAAAATAAATATCGTAAATCACAACGATCAGTTCGCTTCTGTTGCTCTGGCTGATTTTTCTTGTAAATTCTGCTATCTTCTCTTTTTTCAACGAAATCCTCCATTACTGCAGTATTGACAATACCTGCTGCGGCATATCGTTTGCCTGCGTCAATACCGAAATCGCAGCCTGATTTAAGACGCTCTGCTGTGTATAATTTGTCATTTCTTCCGCCATATCTACATCGGTAAGCCCCGACAGCGCATTTGTCATATTCTCCTCAAATGCATCCAGATTCTTTCCCGTGTGCTCCAGCCTGTTTTCATATGCACCAAGACGTGAACGAATTGCAGAAACCATGGAAACTGCCTCGTCCAGCTGTACAATGGCGCGGTCGGCGCCGTTTACAGTAGTCACATCCAACTCATCTATGTAGAGTGACTTTGTAGACACATCCGGAATACGGACCTCCATATTCTGATCCATATTTGCTCCGATCTGAAGTGTCATTGTACCCATATCGGTTACTTCAAATTCCAATACACCGTCATACGTATTCCCGGTAGGCAGCCCGTTTACATCCAGCTCCTGCTGACCGTCCGCATAATTTTCATCCACCTTGAAAGAAAATGAAAAACCGTTTACGTCTGATATTGTAACCTTATTTCCCTCAAAATAGGCTGTTGCCGTCTTCCCAAATCCAACCCAGTCACTGGTATCATTCAATTCCATATCTTTTCCGGAAGGATATGTTATAGTTCCGTTATTATTACTTCCATAGACATATACACCGTTCGTCTCATCTTTTATCACACTGTTGCCGTCCGCGTCTGCAGTAAATCCCAGCGCATCGGCAAGTTCTTTGCTGTCAAATGTAATTTTTTCAATACTTTCTTTTCCGTATGCATCTGCAGTAAATGTAAGATCTCCTGTCGTCTCATCCTTTTTTACAAATGTCTCGCCGATCTCGCCGGCTTTTCTTATTTTCTCATAAGCCTCCCGCAGCGTATCGCCTGCGTCAATTGCAAAATCATATCCGTTAATTTTCATATGACCGGTCACACCGACAATCGCAGTATCACTGTTAAAATCTTTTCCGTTCGTCATCACTTTAGCCTGTGTAGCGGGCTGTAATACTGTCAGTGAGTAGTCGCCCGGCAATACGTAATCCGAGGTATTTACCCGGGTAACATGATCCGTATAAACCCTTGTATCCAGTGTCCCGTCCAGCAACGGCTTTGCATTGTACTCCGTATCCGTTGAAATACGATCAACCTCCTGCTTTAACGATTCGATCTCAGACTGGATCGCCTGTTTATCTTCAAGAGAAAGCGTCGCATCGTTGGCCGCCTGTACTGCAAGCTCACGCATACGTGTCAGAATACCGGATGTTTCGTTTAATGCGCCGTCAGCAATATGGATAATCGAAATACCGTTGGAAGAGTTTTTTGATGCGCGGTTTAATCCGTCGATCTGCGCACGCATCTTATTGGAAATCGCCATTCCGGCCGGATTATCCTTGGACTTGTTAATTTTGAACCCGGAAGAAAGCCTCTCCATGGACGTCCCCATTTTGTTCTCAATACCGAGCAAATGCTTGTTTGTAATTGCCGCTGAAGCATTGTAATTAATTTTCATTCTTAAACCTTACCTTTCCCGCATCCATGCTCTGTCTTTGACAATCCCTGTCTGTTTCATCAACTATTTATATTTCGCAACTGTTCGCATTATATATCGGTTCTTTTTTTAAAACACTAAAGGGGATTTTTCAGGAATTATTGCATTTTGAAAACAGATGTATTATAATCATATTCATGTAATTTCAGGGCATATTAAAGATACCCGGATAAATGATACGTCAGAAAGGAGAAAAACGAATGGCACAGGTAACAAAATCTACGATGATCGGTGAATTACTCCAAATTGATCAAAATATTGCACCTATTCTTTTAAATATCGGTATGCACTGTCTTGGATGCCCGTCTTCCCAGATGGAAACCATTGAAGAAGCTGCAATGGTACATGGCATCGATCCGGACGCTCTTGTATCTCAGATTAATGAATTTCTTGCAAAAGACCTCGCTACACAGTAAAAACCGATATGTATAAAAAGCAGCCTGTTTGTTGCAGACTGCTTTTTATGTTCTGTATAGGAATTACCTTATTATTTTAAAGTGTTAATGTTTATGACTTCCCTATCATATAAAACAGGATGCGCACTCGTGCAAAAAATATTTTGTCAGGAATGCAGCTGATCTCGGTGCGTCCAAGCGGACAATCCCCCCAAACGAGGGAAAAAGCCGGCTAAGCCGGCCTCTGGGAGTGAAAGCGGACTTGCCCGCTTTGTTCCTATTTCCTCAAAACTGAACCAGCGTCTGAAGCGCGTTTTTCTGTAAAATAATCTTGAAATGCTCACTCATATATGCGCCTACAGCCGGCGTATACGTCTGCTGCTGTGCGTATTCGGAAAGAATATTGCAGACTTTGTTAAAATCTTCCGGCGTATGTGAACTTTTGCTGACTAAGAGACAGTAATTATTTTCATTTTTATACAGATCATTCTTTCCGCTGTAAAATCCGTTTAAGATGCGTGCAGCACGACTGATTTCTTCCAACTCTCCAAACACAAACAATTTTGTAATATCAACAAGAACCGAAACCTGCGCTTTGCCGTCTGCAGTGTCCGCCGCCCCGGCAATTTTACTGTCATTTTCCTGCGCGGTCTCCCCCTCCAGTGCAGCGTTTTCTTTCTGCATACGTTTAAATATATCAAGAATATCGTCCGCACCGGGCGATTCCTGCGGCGCATAGTCTGAGGCTCCGTAATAATCCATTACATCAGAGTCGCCAAATTTGGAAAAGCGGTTCTCAAACTCTTCCGGGCATTCTACTTTTGTAATTAATAAAATTATCGTATCTGCCGACAGCGGGATTGCCTCAATCATCAACGGAATATCATCCGCCTCAAAACCGAATTCGTAAGCCGCCTGCTGCATCATATCACGGAATAGAATCTTTGCTTTTTCCGTTCCATATGCAAGCTCGCTGATTTTTAGCTGACGTTCTGCCAGATCTTCCTTTGTAAGTGTGCAGCGAATTTGGTTGTCATTTACTTTTTCTATTTTCATAAATATCACGCCTTTCCGTTGCCTGCAGCTTGCTGCAGCGTATCATCCTTATGCCGGATGGCATATTTTGTCTTTTACCGGAAAACTATTTACTGTATCTACTATTAAAAACAAATGTCTATTTGAAGTAAAGTATGCCACTATATCGCGTATTTGTAAACCCCTTATTTCGGCTTTTTTCTTAAAATTTTTTTGTATATTTTTCACAATATATTCAAATGTCGTTGCAAATATCGCTCTGTCATGTTATAAACTATGCATGAGATGCGGATCTGACACACCTTTCAGAAAGGAGTGGATTTGCATACAAGATACTATTTTGTTCGGTAAATACAAAATCATTTCCAAATTAGGCGCCGGCAGCAGCGGCGTCGTATATCTTGCCGAACATCTGAAACTGAAGCTTTACCGTGCGATCAAGTGTATCCCCAAAGGCGCCGCACTGACAGCTTCTCTCTATTCGGAAGACGGTTTTCCTGCAGAAGCCGTTCTCCTGAAAAATCTAAGACACCCTGGTATTCCCTTTATATACGATATCGACGAGGATAACTCTTTTATTTATATGATTGAAGAATATATTCAGGGTGATTCACTGGACGTCTATTTATCCTGCCAAGATCATTTTACGGAAGAATCGGCAGTCGAATTCTGCATCCAACTTTGCGATATTTTAGATTATCTGCACCATTTATCTCCATACCCCATCCTGTATCAGGATTTAAAGCCGGAGCATATTATAGTATGCGGAAATCAAATAAAATTAATCGACTTCGGAATCGCTTCATTTATTTCCGATTCTTCCAAACAATTCCAGTATTACGGAACTGCCGGTTTTGCCGCACCGGAAGCCCTGGCCGGTTCTCCGGTTAGTACAGGCTGTGATATCTACAGTGTCGGAAAAATTTTACAATACATGTCTGATATCACAGGCATTCGCTACTCCGACTCTCTCTCAGAGATCGTCGCCAAAGCTACGGCATACTCCGCAACAAAACGATTTGAAACGGCAGCCGATTTACGGAATGCACTCTTTCGCATCCGGCCGGCCGCGCAAAAACAGTATCCGCATCTCATCAGAAACATTTTTGTCGCAGGCTGCAAGCCGGGCGCAGGAGCAACCCATATAGCAGTATCGTTTGTTTCGGCTCTGAATAAACAGGGAATTTCTTCCATTTATATTGCTGACGAACAGACAGACCGCTTTGATTCCCTCACAGCATACCATACCTCTCTAAAAGAGAAAGACGGCATTTACAGAGACAAATATTTTTACGGTATACCTGCTTATGGTTTAAATGTACAAGATCCTCTGCCGTCAGATGCAATTCGCATCAAGGACTGCGGATGCCTGAATGCAAAATCCATTTACCAATGTGACACGGCAGACCTTATGTGCATTATTTTATGCGGAAGCGACTGGGATATGTCAGATACGCTCTCTTTTGCACAACAGATAAAAGTAAAGAAAAACATTACTTTTATTTGCAACTATGGCAACCGTCAGGCTGCCAGACGCATTTCAAAGCTACTGCAGACTCCTGTTTACTGTTTTCCCTGCGGCAACAATCCATACCGATCCACAACAGAAGTGGAACGGCTTGTTTCTGTCATCACCAAGCAGAAAGGAGAAAGAAACAAATTTTTCACATTGATAAAAAAAGGGAACGCTCCCGCACAACCATTGGCATAGTCGGCTGCTGCCCCGGCTGTGGCGTCACACATCTCGCTGTTGCCATTTCCTGCTTCTGCAGTTCAAAACTGAGAAAAAAAACAGCATTCTTAGAACTGCATGAAAGAAATGAGATATCCTGTCTGTTTTCTGACGATAACCCATTTTCCAATGAAAATATCTCCTCCCGCGGCGGACAAATTGCTTTCTGTAATAAGGAGCGGACAGATGCAGTGATTCACAGAGGCTGCGTCGATTACTATCCAAACGTTGCCTGTGAACATGTCCCCATGCTCCTAAACCGCGGGTATGAATATCTTATCCTGGATTTAGGCAGCAGCCCGGAAGCAAAGAAATCAGAATTTCTGCGCTGTGATATCAAACTGGTTTTAGGAAGTCTCGCGCCATGGAAAATCCCGTATTACAAAAATTTTATGAAAGAATACTGCTTCGGAGATCAAAACGGACCGTGTATCTTATACTTCGTACAATCGGGGAGTCGTAAAACCACCGCCTTGTTCTCCAAAGAGTATCATATTTCCGTGCAAAGCATCCCATTTATCAAAAATCCGTTTCAAATCGAAAAAGAACTGTTTCCGTTTCTGCAGAACGTGGTATCCTGATCCACCGGTAAATGTGCTGCGCCGGTAATTATATATCACGACTGTTACCCGCGAAAAACTCCTTTTGGCAAATCACTTATAGGGGGAATGATTTTTGGATACCGAACTTGAAAAAAATCTCTATTTGGAACTGTCCTCATTAGAGCACAGGGGAATCACCATCTGGCTTGACGGTAATCCCAGCAATTCCAAAACTGTTACCAGTCAGCTATGTTTTCACGAACACTCAGATTATATGAGAGACTATGTTTTTGACGAGGGGGTGTTAAAAGAACTTCACTTTGACCGAATAAAGAAAGAGAAAACGGATCATAATAATTAATCCGAATTATCTGTATAACAATACGGAGTGCTCAATGTCCGAAGAGCATCCGGATTACTGGTTTGTTCGAAAAGATACGCCGCTTTTTACAGATATAGCTGTAAAAAGCGGCAATAAATAGCCGACCTGACACGGGTCGGTTGTTTTGCACTTGATTTTATATATGGTTATGCTAAAATAGTCACAGTATTCCTATCAAATGAATTTGTTACAGTCGCAAAAGGTTCAGAAGAAGAAAGAGGCTTTCCATGAAGAAAAAAATCATACCATTTATTGCCGTGGGCGTATTGATCGTTGTCATTTTACTTTTTATCGCACTGGGAAATCTGATTGAAAAATATACGCCGACCAAAGAACGACAGGATTTAAACGACTATTACAGCATGTCCTCACAAGACGAGGCCGCCATTATACTTGATCACAAGCTGCTTGATACAAAAGCAAGAGTGGAAAACAATGTTATATACCTGGACTATGATATGGTAAAATCTTTTAATCCCCGTTTTTACTGGGATTATAACGAAAATATATTGCGTTACACAACTTCATCCGACTTGATAACGGTACATGCAGGAGAATCACAATACACAGTGACAAAAGATACCATTCCTTTTGATCACCCTATCGTAAAAGCAGATGCGGATCAAACGTATGTAGCGCTTGACTTTGTCAAACAATATTCTGATTTTAATTATGTAGTATACAATAACCCCCATCGTATCGTGATGACCAGCGAATGGGGTGATTATGAGACTGCTGTTATTAAAAAGGATACGCAGCTTCGCTACCAGGGAGGTATCAAAAGCCCAATCCTCACTGATCTCTTAAAAGAGTCGGAGGTTATCGTCCTTACACCGGACGAAAAATGGACCAAGGTTGCGACAGCCGACGGCATTATCGGATATGTTCGCTCCAAATTACTGAGCGAAACAACCGTAAAAACAGCTGTCAGTGAATACGTGCAGGAATCGTTCTCTCATATTAAAAAGGATTTTAAAATCAATATGGGCTGGCATCAGGTTACATCCGAAACAGCAAACAGCACGATTAGCACCGTTCTTCCAAACAGCAAAGGTCTCAACGTAATATCCCCAACCTGGTTTTATCTCAATGACAACAATGGAAATATTGCGTCTCTTGCAAGCAAAGATTACGTGGATTACTGCCACCAGCATCAGGTAGAAGTATGGGCGCTTGTGAGCAACCTGGAAAATAAAGAAGTCAACACAACAGAAGTACTTACCTATACTTCACGCCGCGAGACACTGGTAAACAATCTGATCTCCGCAGCAATCCAGTTCAATCTGGACGGCATTAATGTTGATCTTGAAGCATTGAAACCGGAAGCCGGCGACGCATATGTACAGTTTATCCGTGAACTCTCGTTAAAATGTGAAGCTAACAATATTGTGCTCTCCGTCGACAACTATGTGCCGACCGATTACACTGCTTTTTACAACCGTGCCGAGCAGGCGCTTTTTGCAGATTATATCGCAATCATGGCCTATGACGAACATTATGCCGGCTGCGACGAGGCAGGATCTGTCGCATCAATCGGCTTTGTGACCGAGGGCGTACAAAACACATTGAATGAAGTACCGGCTGAACAGATTATACTGGGTATGCCGTTTTACACCAGAGTATGGAGCGAAACTCCACTGCCCGCCGAACAGGGCGAAAGCCCGGATAACGCCGCGCAGAATCCGGACAACACAAATGATAACAATGAAAACCCGGCTGACAATAACAATGACCAGAATATGGATGATGCGACAGCCGATAACGCTGCGGATGAGGAAGACTTTGCTGACAGCTACCAGCTGTTTACACTTGACAGTTATGCTACCAATATGAACGAGATTGCAAAACTACTTTCTGCAAATGCCATAACGCCTGTCTGGTCTGATGCAGATGGACAATATTATGCCGAATATGTAAACGACGGGATCACTTATAAAATCTGGATAGAAAACGCGGTATCTCTGGAAGAAAAACTGAAAGTTCTCAAAGAGTACAATCTAGCGGGCGGCGCTTTTTGGAAACTCGGTTTAGAAAGCAGTGACGTCTGGGATACCATCATCAAATATATCAATTAGCTAAAAATCATATTTTCCCCATTTTCCGAATAACTTATATAAAAAATAACGGAAAACGGGGAAAAATATGAATCATCTCGCCAAAAAAATTGAATTGGTGATGGCAGTCTGCCTGATTATCGCCGCATTTTTCCTTGCGAGGCAGAGCGCCGCCTATGTATCCAGCGAAAAAGTAACGCCCGATCACACACAGCAAAACAGCAACACACAGAATAAGAACAAAGGGAACACCGTCTGCATTGTAATCGACCCCGGACATGGAGGCTTTGATCCGGGTAAAGTAGGCGTCAACAAAGCGCTGGAAAAAGATATCAATCTTGCGATTGCCCTGCAGTTAAAGGAAACACTTTCTTGCGAGGAATCCATATCTGTTGTTATGACACGCGATTCTGATATCAGCCTGTCGGACGATAATGTAAAAAACATGAAAGTATCCGATATGCAGAATCGTTGCGAACGAATTACAGAGGCAAATCCTCTCTTTACGGTCAGCATTCATCAAAACAGCTATACGACATCCGATATTAAAGGCGCGCAGGTATTCTACTACGGTCAGTCCACAGAAGGAAAAAAACTGGCCGATACCATGCAAAACAGTCTGATCGCCAATCTTGACCCATCCAACAAACGAATGGCAAAAGCAAACGAAAGCTACTATCTGCTCAAAAAAACACCCACACCTACAATAATTGTAGAATGTGGGTTTTTAAGTAATCCGATTGAAGCAGATCTGCTGCTGGATGCTGATTATCAATCGAAAATTGTAAACGCCATCTATCTTGGAATACTTGATTACCTGAAAGCAGAACAGCTTCTGCCTGTAACGTAAAACACTGTCTAAACAATGTTTACACAATGGAACGAATCTGACGGATAAAGCTTTCCGCGATATGGTACAGCCGCGTTGTCTGTACGCGGTAGCTTTCGTCCCCGGATTCCTGCTCTTTCGCTTTCTCTCCAAATCTCCCGGTCGAAAAATGATCAAAATCCAGATCCTTTACATATGCATAATGCATATCCGTATTTTCTCCGCCCTGGCCGAATATACTCTCTGTTAGCTGACTTGCATTTTCTTCAAAAAGCGCCTTTGTCCCGGGATTATCCGTTGCCAAAAATCCGCTGATTCCATCCTCTTTCGCCTGAAAAGTAGCTGCAATTTTTCCCCTCAGCTCGCTTTCCATCATAATATCCACAATGCCTTTTTTGTCGACTCCCCTGACAATTTTTAGTGATACGTTTACAACACCGCCATTTACCATCACAGGCACGGAATACTTCTCCTGTTTTGCAAGAAGACTGTTGACAGACAACTGCGCCGAAAAAAGCCTCATTTCACGAACGTCTATACTGGTAACCTCGCCGTCAGTAATCATTCCTTTCATTACATTTTCTGCCAATTCGCCTAATTTCTCCTGCGCAATGGCCATCTCCTCCGGTTCAGATACTGCCTCACCAAACTCTTTTATCAACTCTTCTTTTATCTTTTCAATATCTTCCACACCGACTTTGTCATCCGAGTCCTTTAAACCGGACCCGAAGATCTTTCGAAACATCTTATTTCCGTCCGCGCGCATTGCCTCCAGTGCAAGAATATTGTTCACCGTATTTGGAATATCATATTTCTCCAGCGCCTCGTACACATCTT
The DNA here is from genome assembly GCA_947088345.1 of uncultured Roseburia sp. GTDB lineage: Bacteria > Bacillota > Clostridia > Lachnospirales > Lachnospiraceae > Roseburia. Next base: position 23,273 of record CAMUGE010000023.1, on the reverse strand, counting down.
TCGAAGCCGCCGCACATTGCTTTAGCATATCGAGCTGTTCTCTGCAGTATGATGCGTCGGCGCTTTCATCCTGTGGCGCATGAAGAAGCGCCTCTTTTAACTGCTCCGGCGTCATCTCCTGCCAGTCCTTAGTTTTCTGCAGCACATCTCGCATGCTCTCCGGTGACAATACTTCCGTTACATCTTTGATACAGTTCATCTGATAAGCCGCTTCAATCTGCTCTGTAATCGAAGCCCCTTTATAGCCTGCCGACTCTATGCTTCCCGCTGTATCATCTACTGATATATCAACCTTTCCGCTCTTTTTCTCCGACCGCACAGCAGTCAAGAGATTTTTCATTGTAAACTCTGCTCCCTGGTGCACCAATGCGCCGATCGCCGCACCGTCGCTGCTTTCAACCTGATGGATCAGTCGATAAATACCTATGTACGAGGCGCGCTCCTGTTCACTGATTTTTTGATTCTGTTCCAGTTTCCAGAGGTACTCACTGAATTTCTCTGCCTCCTCTTCCCCTGACGACAAACGAATCTGCTCAGCTGTCCTGTTTAAACTGTCAAAATCCATGGAAAGCGGATTGATTCCGTCCTTAACCATTTTTGTAACTACAGCAGGAGTTAAATTGGCAAAAACACGCTGAACTTTCTCGTCAGCCTCTTTCATCCTGGAAATGGCGTCTTCCGTAATTTCCAGTTCGTTATAAGCCAGTATGCGAACAGCCCGACGATTTGCCTCCGATGTGTCAAGGTTCAGATCGTTTAACAGATCGTCCACATTGCGAAATGCTTTTTTAATCGAATCGCCGAGATCAGCGCGCGGAGCCGTCATCAGCGTCTCGTATCGCTCGTTTGCACGTTCAAACGTATCTTTCAGCGCCATTCCTGTACTGTGAACAGAGTCCACCGTAGGAATCTCAAGTGATTTCTGCCCCAGCACATACGCCGGAACATCCCTGATATCGGAAATCTTTTCAATCGTCTCTTTTAGCAGCGCGACGTTTTCCTCATTGGGGGTTACACCCTCCGCCGCAAGGAGATTGCGATAATAGGAATTTTCCTCCTCCTTTAATTGATCGACTAATTCTGCAAGAGGTTTTGTGTCAATCGAAATCCCCTTTTTCAGAAGCGCATAGTTAGCCTCTGCTGTCATAGCGAGACGTGCCTCCTCCAACTGACGTTTTGCCGTTAAAAGTGCAAGCCCCTTTTGCGTATAATCAGACGCTTTATTCTGTCCGCCTTGACCATCCTCTGATGCAGCGCCGTGCTCTCCTCTGTTTGCGGCGGCAATTTTAAGATTCTGTATGGTCAGATCCAAATCATGATCTACCAGATATGCAAGATCTTCGTCTGTCGCCTGATTTACCGCCTCAAATGCAGTCTGCGCTTTCCCGCTGTTTTTATACCCCTCCAAAAGGACTGCATCCGCCGGACGCGCCCCCTCTGCAACTGCCTCCGCAATGGAAGACGCGATTGTCCTGACAGCCTCCCATGACTGCTCCGACATCGTGGATTCGGCCACATCACAGACAGCAGTTCCCACACCTTTTAGATCCTGCAGATACTGAAGATTTTCCGGCGTCAATGGTATCTCATGTTCCAAAAGCCATCTGCTGTCCGCCAGCGAAGCTTCATCTACCGCAATACCGGCCTCCCTGATCACCGATTCCACCTGTTCTTTAAAGGATGAGATGTCAAATTGTGACTGCGGACCAAAATAGCCGGCGCCTCCGCTGTTCTGTGCCAGATAAAGATTTTGAATCGTCGGCTCAAGATGATTATCCATCATATATTTCACTGCGCCTTCCGTGGGCGTGGTCAGAGAAAGCGCCTGCATCAGCGCTTCGGCCGCGTCCTGCTGATTTTCCTTTGTCAACGGCAAATCCGCCTGTTTTAAAGCTGCGGCCAGCTGTGCAGCCAACTCTGCGCTTCCTGTAATTGCCTCCATCTCAGACAGATCCAGATCGTCGCCAAAACTTGAAATATCAACACCAGCTTTCGCCAGCGCCGTCTTAATTTTATCCGTGACAGTAATAATCGTGCTGCCTGCCGACTGATCCAGAGAAAATCCGTCCTCCTGTATCTTCTCATAATCTTCCTCACTCGTCGTGTTTGAGAGGACTGTCATCTGATTTTTGCGGTCCTGCGCATTCATTGCCGCTCCCTGCTCGAGTTGTTCCTCCAGAGATTTTTCTTCTTCGGCCTGCGGTTTCATATAAGTCACGTCTTTCATATTTACAGTGACCGCCGAGCCCTGCTGCGTACTCTCCGCCGCCGCTTTCTCTTTGGAAAACACAGACGTCGCTGTCTCCTGGGCTGCTGTACCCTGCTGCAAAAATTCTATTATTCCTGTCTGGTTCTGTTCTACTCTCATTGTTTCCCCTGCCTTTATTTAAAATCCGGTAAACAGAAATGGCGCAGTCAACTCCACTGCGCCATTCCACAGCTGAAATATATATCGGATATTTCAGCACATTTATTAACTTTTATCCCTGACCGGAATACATACGCAGATCACTAAGTTCTGCTATTTAATAACGAAATACGGCCACTCCGTACGGGGAAAGCGGGTAAGCAAAGGAATACGGCCTGTCGTCACATTCTATTTTTTCCGCCTTATAGCTCTCCGGACGTTCGATACCGCTTCCTCCAAACCGCTCCTCATCACTGCTTAAAATCAATTTGTACACTTTTTTCTTTGGCACGCCGACTCTGTAATCCGCACGCTCCATTGGTGTAAAATTGCAGATGAACAAAAGATTATTTTTCTCATCCTTACTTTTGCGGACAAAACTGAAAATACTGCGATCTCCGTCATTTGCATTGATCCACTCAAATCCTTCCCAGCTGCTGTCCAATTCGTACATCGCGCGATTTTTGCGGTAAATGCGTAAAAGCTCTTTCACCCAGTTATGAATATGCTGGTGATCCGGTTCTGCAAGCAAAAACCAGTCTAACTCCCGCTCCTCGCTCCACTCGCGCAGCTGTGCAAATTCCTGTCCCATAAAAAGCAGCTTTTTCCCGGGATGCCCCATCATAAAAGCATATCCGGCCATCAGATTGCGAAATTTGTCAATACCAAGACCAGGCATCTTATTTAACATGGAACACTTCAGATGCACAACCTCATCGTGCGACAAAACGAGGATATATTTCTCGCTCTCGTTGTAGCTCATTGCAAAAGTCATTTTATTATGATTATTTTTACGGAAATATGGATCAAGTTTCATATAATCAAGAAAGTCATGCATCCAGCCCATATTCCATTTAAAACTAAAATGCAGTCCGTCCTCTTCCACTGGCCCCGTTACTTTAGGCCATGCCGTCGACTCCTCAGCAATCATCAAGGCGCCCTTGTTTCTTCCTGTAATCAGCGTATTGATATGTTTAAAAAACTCAATCGCTTCCAGATTCTTATTGTCGCCGTATTTATTTGGCGCCCACTGTCCGTCCTGTTTGCCGTAATCGAGATAAAGCATGGATGCAACTGCATCTACACGCAGTCCGTCCACATGATAATGCTCCACCCAGAGCAGCGCGCTGCCAATTAAAAAGTTCTTCACTTCGTTTTTGCCATAGTCAAATATTTTGGTACCCCAATCCGGATGTTCGCCTTTCCTGGGGTCTGCATACTCATAAAGGCATGTGCCGTCAAATTCTGCCAGCCCATGCGCATCTCTTGGAAAATGGGCCGGTACCCAGTCCAGAATAATGCCGATTTTATGTTTATGACATTCGTTTACAAAGTAAGCAAAATCTTTTGGCGTACCATACCGCGCTGTCGGCGCATAATAACCGGTAACCTGATATCCCCACGAACCGTCAAACGGATATTCAGCAATTCCCATCAGCTCGATATGAGTATACCCCATCTCCACCACATACGGGATCAGATATTTCACAAGATCACGATACGTATAAAATCCCTCATCTTCCCTGCAGGGATGACGTTTCCAGGAACCGGGATGTACTTCATAAATTGCCATCGGTCTTTCATAAATGCTTTCTTCTGATGCGCGGTCAGTCATCCACTTCGCATCTGTCCATTTAAAATGATCAATATCCGCAATCACGGATGCCGTTCCCGGACGCAGCTCCGCAAAATTTGCATAGGGATCTGCTTTATAGAGAAAGGAACCGTCCTCTGTCTCTATCAAATACTTGTACATATCCCCCTCTTTTGCTCCGGCGACAAACAGTTCAAAAATTCCCATTGTCTCAGGCTCTAACCGTTCCATCTCGTTTGCAGTCTCATCCCAGTTATTAAAGGTACCAATAATCCAGACACGTTTTGCATTTGGCGCCCACAAATCAAAACATGTTCCCAGAATCCCATACTGATCAGTCAGATGCGCCCCGAGCTTCCTGTAAATATCATAGTGCGTTGCCTGCCCAAACAGATAACGATCCAATTTTGAAAAATTCGCCATGTTTCCTTCCCCCTTATGCATTAAAATCTTTCTCATGCAATATAACATAATCATCCGCATCGTAGCGGCTTGATGTAATGATGCTCATTATTTTTTTTATGCCACGCTTTTCAACATGAGAAATTGCACCGTCTACAATCTCTTTGATCTCTGACAAAGTCGTTGCATGGTCTAATTTCTGAATGCTGCTTATGCTGTTATACAGTGCAAGAACGCCCATCTCATCAATCATATACCCCAATTCATTTGAATAAGATTTTGCAAATGTAACCAGTTCGTCATTTGTAAAGATAGGAATAATTATTTTATGGGTAAAGCAGGAAGCAAACGCACTGCTTTTCGCAAATGCTTTTGTAATTCCTGCTCTTGTATCTTCAATAATTACAAAGAGCTTACTGTTCTCCGAAGCCAGAAGCATCGCCAGTTTATCCGCCGTTTCTCTTGAGATATCGCCAACCTTTTCAATAATCAGACAGCCTCCTGCCACAAAATTGGTAAGCGCCGCCGTATCCCCCCTGTTCAGCTTTGACGCCTCAATCGTACCGACCTTTCCCGACGGCTGTCCAACTGTCTTTTTCAATGCCTTTGCCATTGCTTTTGCCAGAACGGTCTTTCCGCTCCCCTGCTCCCCCTGGATCATCAGGTTCCCTTCCGCCGCCGTTTTTCTGGATTTAAGCGATTCTGCCGTCTTTGCAAGTACCTGGCACAACTGCTGTTCCATTCCCTTAATGGAGACAAAATAAGTAAAAATCTTACGCTGTTCCCTTGTAAGCAAGGCTGCCGGTTTTGCCGTTTTCTTTTCTCTGGGTTTCTCCTGACGCATCATTTCCTCGCGGTAAAGATTCTCTACCAGGCGTTTTTCGATATCATCTGACACATCTTTTTGCGCGGCATTCTTTGCAGAATAACCGCTTCGCAAACTGCCTCCCGCCGTCCGGTTTCCCATACCGGGCTGTACTGCGCGCTCCCCTGGCTGGTCGTCAGAAAAACCTGCAACAGTATGGCTATTATCTCCTGAGAATCCGGCTTCTTCAAATTTACCGGCCCCGGCATACCCCGATTCGTTGTATCTTTCCGTGTCGGGCTGTAATGTATCCCGATATGAATCGACTTTTTCATAACTTGTTTTGCCAGATATTTCCGCGTCGGTTGGTACTGTGCCTGTATGCTCCCCGGTTCCTGCGTCTCTTTCTCCATGCGCTTTGGTTCCTGTATTTTCCTGATATTCCGTCTCGCCGTTATATTCTATTCTCTTATTTTCTGCATTGTCGAAAAATTCCTCCGTCTCACCTGCAGGCGCAATAACAGCTTCATCCGCACTCAATCCATCGCCGGATACCCCTGTTTGCATTTCATACGCATTTTCATCAGAATTTCTTCCATCCCATTCCGCATCTGTTGTCTGATCCGCAAATTCGTCGGCGCAGCGATTGTTTTGTCCAAACTCCGCCACTGCGCTCTCATCCTGTGCCGACAGATTCGGACTGCTAAAGTCGGCGTTCCCGTCAAAAAATGTATTCTGACTCTCTGCAGACAGATCTGTTCCGTAATATTGCCGCCCGCCAAAATCGCCGTCAGCAGAAAACTGACTGTCCGCAGGCACAGCAGCTGACTGCCCGTCATCCGCCTGCTTTGCACTGACGCTCTGTACATATGCCCCGGCTACAGTTCTCCCAAACTCCGCTTCCGTAAAATCCGCCTGTTCATTGCCAACTGCCATATCCTGTTCCTGTCCGACAGGCCCGTTCTCTGATGTTTCTGTCAGATCCCGCAGCATCTTTTCCAGGCGCTCATCTTCATTCATCGCATGGGCAGCGGCAATTTTTGCGTCGTACCACGCCTGTTCCTGCGAATAGCGTTCAATCTGCTCCTGAAGCATCTGATTCATACTGACAACAAGCTCTGCAGCCGCTTCCTCCTCAAGATTCCCGTCCTCACTGTACTGTTTGAGAAGCTCCTGCGGTGTAATTCCAGAATCCAGAACCGGAATAAATTCTGCCAGCTGCTCCATAATCTCCCCGGCTTCGCGCATTGCCCGCGTACGCGCCGCTTCCAGATTACGACGATCCGCTTCTTTTTGTGCTGCCTCCCAGTCTGCCATCAGATCTCCAATATTCATCTGACCGCTTACTTGCGGTTCTTTGACGGAATCAGGAATCATCAGGCTCATCTGACCGTCCCGTTCCTCGGCCAGCATGTTCATATAAGTGGGATGATATTGTGCATATACTTCTTCTGCAGAAGTCTCAATCGGCTCCGGCAGTTTAAACTCTTTTGTAATGGCAATACTCGGCAATTCCTCCACAGCCCGCATCAGCGAATCAATCCCGTCATGCACGCCTTCTTTGCCGGTTGCCTCCATAATCTGGCGTATCCCCTTTTGCAGTTCTTTCTGAAGATTTACCGTGTTAAAACGCTCCGGAGAATACTGTATTTTGGGAATCTGCATCGTCTCCTGCGACACCTGAGAAAGTGCGGCGCCCGACTCCTGCTTTACCTCCGTAATGCCCCCGATCTCCGGATGGAACATGCGGTACTTTTCCTCCTGCTTTTCGTTTAACGGTCGGTACAGCATCTTGATTTCAAGCGCACGCTCCACATAGGGGCCGTCTCCAAACCATAAGATTAACTCATCACAGGCATCCACACATTTTTCTTCCATTCCTGCCTGCCGGTATAATTTGATCAGTTCATATGCCCATTCCTCCGAATACTCCTGCTCCTTTAACTCCTCAAGAATCTGTATTAACACGTGAACATCCGCGCCTTTGGCACGGTTGATCTGATATTTTAATACATATTTTAAATTGTCCTGCGGGGCAAGTCCGACAAATTCCTGATAATAGTCCTCCGCCTCGTCAAAATTTCCCATTTTGATCGCTATTTCCGCAAGATGGCATATAATCGTCCTCCCGATCGGAGAGCGGTCATAAGCCATCAGGAAAAATTCCCTGCTCTCCTCAAACCGGTCTACTTTTTCGTATACCTCTCCGGCTTTCACCAGATCATTTGCATTTTTCACTTTATGCCAATTAATCGTATCCGCAATCTCGGCGGCCTCGTCGGTGCGCCCTGCCGCGGACAGCGATTTCATCTCATCCAGCTTTAATTTATATTCATATTTATCCAATTATGCCACCTCAAAATACGTCGTCATCCTCGGTGCGCCCCTTTTACTGTTTCTGTCTAGTTTATCATAAGTGCGGAAATATGTCAAAAACTACTGTTCTTTGTTCTTTTATTTCTTACTTTCTTTTTTTCTTTTTTCGTATCTTGGTCTTTGGCACAAATTCATAGACAAGCTTATTCGTCTCTTTATCCACCCTCGTCATTTTTTCGTAATGCTCTGTTTCCATTGGGAGTCCGCGTTTTTTCAGCGCAAACTCCACAACGTTCTTAACAATATAATAAATCACGGCCATAATCGGTACGCCGAGAAGCATGCCTACAAAGCCCCACATACCTCCAAATACCAAAATTGCAAATACAACCCAGAACGCCGAGAGTCCGGTAGAATCTCCCAGAATCTTTGGTCCGATTATATTACCGTCAACCTGCTGAAGAATCAGAATAAATATCAGAAAATAAAGTCCCTGTATCGGACTCTGCAGCACAATGATTACAAAAGACGGGATCGCTCCGATAAACGGACCGAAAAAAGGAATTACATTTGTTACCCCCACAATGACCGACACCAAAAGCGCATCCGGCATCTGCATAATGGACAATATAATATATGCCAGTACGCCTATAATTGCAGAATCAAGAATCTTACCGGAGATAAAACCGCCAAAAATCTCATTGCATTTGTGCACCGTCTTAATAATAATATTTGCCCGCACCGGTTTAAAAACAGCATAAAGAATCTTTTTCGCCTGTCCTGCGAATTTCTCTTTGCTGACCATAACATAGACCGAGATCACCAGTCCTACCAGAATATTGATAACAAACTTCACGCCGGAAACGACGCCGCTTGTAATTGACACGAGATAAGACTGCACTTGTGTAAGCATCCCTTCATTTAAGAAAGACTGAAGCGTCTCGCTCGCATTTTCAAGCACGTCGCGCAGTGCAGTCGCCAGCTGGGTGTCCCCTTTTACAAATTCATAAACCCAGTCGATTAAATCATTAAAATCTCCCGGCAGTGCAACGATAAAATCCTCGATGCTGGTGCGCAGTGACGGTACAACCGCAACAATCAAAAGTGTAATAATCCCCAAAAAGAAGACGAGCGCCCCTGTTGTCGCAATATATCGCGCCGCCGTCTTCGCCTTGTCCGCATCTTTCATATATTTTTCCAAGAAAGGCTGCAGATATCGCTCGAAGAAGCACATAACCGGATTCAACAGATAGGCCAGCACTAGTCCCATTGTAATCGGCTGCAGGATACTAAACATCCCTCTCCATGAATCTGCAAACCCGTGATAGCGGTAAATCAGAAAGAAAAACAATGTACAACAGCAAAACGTTCCAAAGATAACAAGCGCTATCGTCAGGTATTGTTTTAAATTATTTTTATTATCCATGTTTTGTACCTCTCTGCAGCCATCTCATCCAAACCGCCTAAGCTTTATAGTAATTGATCAGGCACCCTTTCAATATAATCTCACGTTCATCATCCGTCATTGCCCCGAGCTGTAATGTAAACTCTTTTAAAACGCCGCCCTTTACAACATACGCTGCGATATCTGTCTTTTTCTGCTCTACCGCATCCCTGATATCCGGCAGGAAAATATAATCGAGATTCTCAAACGGCAGTTCTTTGGAAGAAATCAAAAACGGCAGCATACCCCAGTTAATTAAGTTCGAGCGATATCTCTTTGTAGCGTATTCATTTGCAATATTAGCCCAGCCGCCAAGCACTTTCTGACAGGACGCAGCCTGCTCGCGCGCAGATCCGTCTCCAGGCTTAACCGCAAATATCGTACTTCCAAAACCGATATTTGCCGCAAGCTCACCGTCATGAAAATCTTTCTGCGGGAATGACTCTTTGATTGCTGACATTACCGGCTTTAACTCCTCATAAGCCTGTCCCGGACAATTACCGGACTCCACGGCTTTCTGCGCTTTCTGAATCTCTTTTGCGCGGCCCACATAAAGCGGATCTTTTCTGGAAAGTGCAAATTCCGCAAGCCCGAGCGGATTTGAGCGGAACGACGATGTCTCGCCGGACGGAATCAATTCGTCTGTTGTTGTAACCGGATCATGAATCTCCGATACCACCTTTAGCACAAGGTTCTTTGGCAGCGCGCTCATAGCCGGCCAATCCTTAATATTCGGTCCAAACTGAATTTCAACGTTCGAGTCGGCAACGCCTTTGCTGTCAAAGACACGATTTTCATAAATTGTTTTGTCAAAGAAGTATTTTGGTTTCGTATATGTGGCATCAATTTCAGTCGCTGCAGTCAGATACCCTTTGTTTGCAGCGGTTGCGGCAATCGAGCGCGCATCCATAAGCGCAACTGACGCCACCTGCCCCTGCTGTACTTTGGAGCCTTCACGATTCGGGAAATTCCTGGTCGAATGACGTATGGAGAACGCATTATTCGCCGGCGTATCGCCCGCGCCAAAGCAAGGACCGCAGAACGCCGTCTTTAAAATCGCGCCTGTCTGCATCAGAGACGCAGCCGCGCCATTTTTAACCAGCTCCATATAAATCGGCGTACTTGCCGGATACACGCTTAATGTAAATTCGTCCGGGCCAATACTGCTTCCCTTTAAGATATCCGCCGCATCGCAGATATTTTCAAAACCTCCGCCGGCACAGCCCGCAATAATGCCCTGATCCACATACAGTTTTCCGTTTCTGACTTTACTCCTTAAATCGAGTTTTACTGCGCCGTCAAAGCTGACCTCTGCACGTTTTTCGCAGTCGGTCAAGATATCCATAAGATTTGCATTCAACTCTTCGATCGTATACGTATTGCTCGGATGGAACGGCATGGCAATCATTGGTTTGATTTCACTCAGATCAATCTCAATCATACCGTCATAATAAGCGGTGCGGCCAGGATTGAGTTCTTTATATTCCGATTCCCTTCCGTGGATTTCATAAAATTCTTTTACTTTTTCGTCCGTACGCCAGATCGAAGAAAGACATGTTGTCTCTGTGGTCATTACATCAATACCGATACGGAAATCAACGCTTAAATTTGACACGCCCGGTCCGACAAATTCCATCACTTTATTTTTCACATAACCGCGGTCAAACACTTCGCCGATCAGCGCCAATGCGACATCCTGCGGCCCGACGCCTTTCTGCGGCGCGCCTTTTAAATATACCCCGATTACTTCCGGCATATCAATATCATACGTCTTATTTAACAGCTGTTTTACAAGCTCCGGCCCGCCCTCGCCGACCGCCATCGTCCCGAGTGCGCCGTATCTGGTATGCGAATCGGAACCTAGAATCATTTTTCCGGCGCCGGCCAGCATTTCTCTGGCAAACTGATGAATTACCGCCTGATGCGGCGGCACGTAAATTCCGCCATAACGCTTTGCACATGTCAGACCAAACATATGGTCATCCTCGTTTATCGTTCCGCCAACCGCACAAAGGCTGTTGTGGCAGTTTGTCAAAACATACGGAATCGGAAATTTTTCAAGTCCGGATGCTCTTGCTGTCTGTATTATGCCCACAAATGTAATATCATGTGACGTCAGCTTGTCAAATTTGATTTCGAGTTTATCCATAGTTCCGGAACTGTTATGTTCTTTTAATATTCCATAGGCAATCGTTTCCTGCGCCGCCTCCTCTTTTGTGAAAGAAAGCCCGCTCTTTGCCTTTATCGCAGAAAGGGCCTCCGCCCCATCCTCAACAATTTCATTCCCGTCTATCAGGTAAACTCCGCTCTCATATAATTTCATAGTAATCCTCCATTCCTGCCCATCTAATTTTTCGTTTTCTGACACACTGACCCCCATGATTCCGCTTTGCGAAATCTCATATCCGGAGCGTGAAACTTCGTACTTGTCGGCGCGCGAACCTGTTTCGCGTTTTGCCCTCTGGCATGAGCCTTACAGGTACTTTTCACGCTAACCCCCATGCCGCGGCTCTGCCGCGATTCAAATCTGCGCCAAGAATCCCCTGTTTTTGGGGATTCTCTGGTGTGAGACTTAGAACTTCTTAGCGCGCGAACCTGTTTCGCGTTAGCGGATCTGCTGCGAGCTTTCGAAGTTTTTCTCACACTAGGCACTTAAAAATTATATAAGGCCTAACCGTAAAAATCAAGCAGAAAAAACGGGAAATCTCACATTTACTTTAAATAAATCGCCGTCCACACTGATTTCAAACTGGCCGCCCATCAAAACAGTCAGATTTTTGGCAATAGAAAGCCCAAGGCCGCTGCCTTCCGTCGTTCTTGACGTCTCTCCGCGGATAAAGCGTTCGGTCAAATCCGCAACCTGGCTGTTCTCCATTGCAAGCGACTGCTCTGACACATTTTTTATGGAAAGGACTACTTCGTCCGCCTCCTCCTGCTCCTGGATATCAACGTAGACGCGCGTATTTTTTAATGCATATTTCGCTACATTATTGTACAGGTTTTCAATAACACGATAAAGCTGCCTTCCGTCCGCCAAAATAAAAACCGCGTTCTGTGGAAGCTTTGTGACGACAGTCAGTTCTTTCTCTTCAAATTTATCGTTAAATTCTGCACCCGTCTGATACACAAGTTCCACGATATTAATTTTCTGCATCTCAAGCTTCACATTTCCGGAACTGATTCTCGACGCCTCCACAAGATCTTCTGTCAGCTGTTTAAGTCTCTGCGATTTCTCATCCAGAATGCGCACATAATTGCTGACGCGCGGATTATCGACTTTTTCAATCTTCAAAAGATTCACATAATTGATAATTGAGGTCAGCGGCGTCTTAATATCATGCGATACATTCGTGATCAGATCTGCTTTCATGCGCTCGTTTTTAGTGCTGTCATCCACCGCGTGAAGCAAACCGGAACCGATATTATTAATCGCAGCGGCAAGTTTTCTGTCCTCGCCGTGCAGTTCATCCTCATCAATTTTAAATTCCAGCTCTCCGGATGCAATCGCCTCCACACCTTTTCGTATCTTATGATGCTCGACTGCCTGCCGCAAAAAATAATAGGCTTCGGCCGCAAAAAGAAAGAACAGCAACAGCAGTGAAAGTAGACGGCGCTGACAAAACGCCCCAATTGCCAGAACAAAGCATATGACAGCGTGGCAGGAAAACAACATCACAACCTTGACCGTAACGGAGCGCTCCCGAAACAGTTTTTCAGTTTTTGTCTTAAACCAGAAAGCAAAACTGTTTTCCCACAAAACCTCGGCTTTCAGGCGGCGCACCATACTCAGATAAAACAGCAGAAATACCGTGTCTATCAAAAATCCAATGCTTCCGGACGCAACCAGAAGTCCGGCTACATCCCATTCCTGACTGTTAATACGCGCCATCATAATGATCATTTCGCCAGTCACGACAAAAAAGCCGATTGCAAGAAATTCTGTTTTTATCCTGTCAAACGGATTAAGCACAATCACCCATTCCTCGCCCGCCTTGTGCCCGGACGCAATTGTAAGATATACAAGTGAGCGAATCCAGCCTACAACACTGACGATAGCGCCCAACATGCTGATTTTAATCCATGGCTGCAGCTTTGCATACTCTCTCGCAGCATATGCCAGATCATCGTCTGCTGTAAATTGTGTGTCAATTCCAATCACCAAAGCCACATTGTCAAATCCCCAGAATGTCTTTGCTGTCCTCATTTCCAGAAAGTACCGCTCAAGCCCCCTGATATCGGTGCGAAACTGCTTTTCCTGCATATCATACAGCAGATAATTTCCCATTTTTTTTGCTTCTTCACAGACATCATTTATCTCAAAACTCTGCCCCTCCACGGCCTGTGGATGATTGGAACACCAATCGTCCGCTTTTTTGTACCAAAAAATAAAATTGGAATCCTCTCCTCTAAATTCATTTAAATACCGCATATAGTGGCGATTTTCTTCTGATTTTCTATCGTCGCCTTTTTGTCTCAAATAAAGATATGCGCTTAAGTCATCACACTTTTCCTCCACACAGGTCAGATAGTAGCCGGAATCCAAAAAATCCCCGGAACCGGCATCGGAAAATGCAAGAATATTTTTACTGAGAAGCATGCCCAGCAAAAATACGGAAACCATCAGGACAACTGTAAACAACTGATGAAGCACAATACCTGTTATTTTCTTTCCTAAAGAGTACGATGTTCGCTCCATGCAACCCCCATGTCGCGGCCTTGCCGCGGCTAATTTTTCTCAATCTTATATCCGACACCCCAGACTACTTTTAAGTAACGCGGCTCCTTTGGATTAATCTCTATCTTTTCCCGTATATGACGTATGTGGACGGCAACCGTATTGTCCGCGCCGATCGCATCTTCATTCCAGATGCTCTCATAAATCTGGTCAATCGAAAAAACTTTTCCCTGATTTTTTACCAACAACAGCAAAATATTGTATTCAATCGGCGTTAATCTTACCGGTTCTCCATCGACTGTGACTTCTTTCAGATCATCGTTGATGGAAAGCCCGCCGGCAGAATAAACCGCATCCGTCTCCTCCGCCGCATTTCCAAGCTGTGTATAGCGGCGCAGCTGGGATTTCACACGGGCTACCAGTTCCAGCGGATTAAATGGTTTTGCAACATAGTCGTCAGCGCCGATATTAAGGCCAAGTATTTTGTCCGCATCTTCTGTTTTAGCCGAGAGGATAATAATCGGAATACTGCTCTCTTCACGGATTTTTAAGGTTGCGCGTATCCCGTCAAGACGCGGCATCATAACGTCCATAATCAGAAGATGTATCTCATTATTTTTCAGCATGAAAAGTGCCTCTTCGCCGTCGTAAGCTTTTAAGACATGATAGCCCTCCTGCTGCAGATAAATTTCAATCGCCTCTACAATTTCCTTGTCGTCATCACACACTAATATCGTCTGCATATATTCTCCCCCCTCTAACTTCCTAAGAATAAATTTCTTTCATTGTAACAGGAAAACAAAAACATTTGTAGCATTGTTTTCTTAATCTATTCTTAAATTTCCCGCTAACTTCCATACGCCCGCTTTGGGGGCTTACAAATCAGGAAAAATCCTGGCAATCCCCGAATATCCAAATAAGAAAAGGCACTGCACTCTGCATATGCCTTTCTTATCTCCACACCGCTGCCTTTCTGCGACTGAAATCACGATAACAACGCGGACAAATCCGCATCAACTCCCAAGCCAGCTCAACTGGCTTTTCCCCTGATCCTGAGGGATTTGAGCGCTTTGACGCGCCAGTCGCGGCCGCCTTAGCGATATCATACCTTACGCGCAGGCGCGCATAATATTTCCGCATGAAAAGTACTTATTGGCGCGCGAACCTGTTTCGCGTTTTGCTCTCTGGCATGAGCCTTACAAGTACTTTTCACGCTAACTTCAATGTCGCGGCTCTGCCGCGACTCAAATCTGCGCCCAGAATCCCCTGTTTTTGGGGATTCTCTGGTGTGAGACTTAGTACTTCTTCGCGCGCGAACCTGTTTCGCGTTAGCGGATCTGCTGCGAGCTTTAGAAGTTCTTCTCACACTGTCACCCGGCAATATAAGCGTCCTCCATCTCGCCGTCCACGCTGCCGTCTATAATAATCACATGCCCAAAGAACATATCGTCGTCATTATAATAGACCTCGTAATCCCCTTCCGCATCTATGCTAAATTCGCAGATTTTAATACGCTGCGCAAATATCTCTTCCGTAATCACCGGCGCTTCCTCTCCCTCCTCATCAGAGGCGTCATCCTGCCATTCGCAGGCACTTTCCGCAAGCTTTTCCGCTGCAAACCGGCGGAATTTTTCGTCCCATTCTTTCAGATTACGATAAATCTGCTTAAAATGTGCCAACGCCTTTTCCGCCGTCAGTCCTTTATCCTCATCACATTCCAGATTCACCTGGCACTCTTCTCCCAGCCAGTCAAGCGCGCTCTCAAACCAGTTAAAATGGCGGTCGAGTATGAATGTGCCGCAGTCCCCATCCTCCAGCGTAACAATCTCTTTATATTTTTCCAGAACGGCGGACAGCTGCGGATTTGAAACATTGCGCTCCACAACTCCGGTCAGCAGAAACTGATTGAAAAACTGCTCAGGTGCATTTTTCATTACTTCACCAGATTTAATTTTACGGCATGTGATATGATAAATGGTAAGATCCTCCAGACAATAAATCCACCCGTCTTTATCCTCCTCACGCGCAAGCCAGCTTAAACCACCTTCTTTTTCTTCAGTTTCTCCCGTTTTCAGATCCACATATCCAAGAATATCGGCGCTCGGAGACCAAATCCCATTTCCGACGCTGCCGGCCCCTCCGACATACTCTCCGGTCAGAACCAATAACTCTCTTGTTTCTTCCTCGTATCGCTTCTCATATTTCTTTTTCTCTTTTTCAAAATTCATCGGACAATTTCTCCTTTTCTGCGTTTACAGATCATCCTCATAGAGATCCAAATGTGATACAGTCTCTTTCTTTTCGGACGTCCCGCCTGTATCTTGCGACTCCCGATCCATGCGTTTTTTCTTTTTTAGCACCGCCCGGACAAAACCGGTCAAAACAAAAATATCCGTCACCACAAAACAAAGCAGAAGCGTAACGCGCGCTTCATATTCCGAATCCATCAAATGAATAAAACAGATGCACAAAAATACAAACATCGGCGCCAATGTCAGACGTCCAAACAGTGATACAAAATCACTCTCCGTCCCGGTATAGGGAAAAAGCCAGTCGTGCGGCGTCGGCGAACGGTAGATAAATTCCTTTCTGTACCAGTATGTCTTCTTACGATATTCCTCCCTTTTCTCTTTCGACATGAGAAATAAGAACATGTTCAGCTCCTTTCACCATCCGACTGATCCGGCTTATTTGTCCGTTTTTTCCCGAATAAAAACCTCTTTTCCGGCTTCCGGTCCACCTCCGCATCCGCCTCTTTTTCATCCAGCGGCGTCTCCTCCTCGATCTTCAATCCATTGTCGCGCCACTTAAAATATTCCGCGTCCAGATTGACACGAATCTCCGGAACAACCGTCTCTTTCGATTCATCGGAAAACTGCTCTTCGTTCTCTGCGTCCTGCGGAACATCCGCTGCTGACCGAAGACCCGCGGCGGATTCCTTGGCCTCCCCGTCTTTCGCATCCTCAAGCGGGATGCCCATGCGTTCAAAATAAGCCGCATTCACCTTGATCTCAGGCTTTATTTTCGCATATTTTGAACCCTCCTCCTGCATTTTTGCTTTCTTCTGTTCACGCTCTAACGCCTTATTCTGTTCCTCAATCAATTTTAAATATTTATCTGTATCACGGAATACACGAAGCTGGCCTCTTAATTCCATTTTATTATTCTTAACGGATTCCTGCTCTTTTTGAAAATCCAGCTCCACTTTTTTACAGAGGGCTTTTACAGACTGCTGCGTCTCCTGCATTACCTCAAGTACCCTGCGAAGCGCCTCGTCCGTATAGAGAAAAGCGGCCGCGTAGATATCTTCGACCTGTCGGTTTGCAGAACGCACAATGTCGTCCTTTGCCTTTTTTGTCTCACGCTCAAGCCTGTCGCGTCCGCTCTGTGAAATTCCGTACTCATCCATCAGTCCGCTGACACAGACACTCAGCCCGTTTAGCAGCTCCACAATCTGTTCTTTATCTACAATTAACCTGTTCGCATCCCCGTTATAAATCTCACTTTTTGAAAGCAAAATATAGATATCCCTTAAGACCTGTTCCGTTTTATCTTTTATACTCATGCCATTCTCCTATGATACCATCCCTACAGGCGAAACAAGGAAAGCAGCCGCCTAACTCCATGGTTTCTTACCCCAAAGTATAGCACA
Organism: uncultured Roseburia sp.; assembly: GCA_947088345.1. Lineage (GTDB taxonomy): Bacteria > Bacillota > Clostridia > Lachnospirales > Lachnospiraceae > Roseburia. The sequence goes on along the minus strand of CAMUGE010000023.1, from coordinate 5,978 downwards.
CGTTCCCTGGTCAGGCAATGCTTATCTTACTTTTGTCCATTGCAATACTTGCGGTGATTTTGCGTCGTCATACTCCATTTTTTCTGAAACAGCCCGCAAAAACAGAAAGCGGCTGCAAAGCCTCCTTCTTCTGCAATCCGGGTAATCGTCTATAATCAAAAAAACAGGAAACGTCTCTTGGCGCTTCCTGTTTTTCCTGTACTATTTTGCAATATCAATCCTTACCAACGCTTTGCGAAGTGCAAACTCGGCACGTTTTACATCAATTTCCGCCGTCTTGTTGGCAAGACGCTCCTCAGCGCGCCTTTTCGCTTCCTCGGCGCGGTGCTTGTCAATTTCATTCGGCCATTCCGCAATTTCGGCGAGAAGCGTTACCTGATCCGGCAAAACTTCAGCAAAACCCGAATGGACCGCTGCCGTTACATCCTCTTCCCCGTCCTTATGAATCTTAACGATCCCGGGTGCAAGTACGGTTGTAAGCGGAATATGCCTTCTGTAGATACCTAACTCCCCGGCAGCCGTATTAAACTCAATCATCGTCGCCTCACCTGTATAAAAAACGCGGTCAGGCGTTATGATTTCGATACGAAAAATCTTACTTTCGTCCGCCATTCTCTTCCTCCATCCTGACTATAGTCTATCGGCTACCCGTTCATTCTGGCCCGCACATCGTCGATCGTACCGGCATTTAAGAAATGTCCTTCCGGAATATCGTCATGTTTACCCTCTAATATCTCCTTAAAGCCGCGAATCGTCTCTGAAATCGGAACATATTTTCCGTCCAGTCCTGTAAACTGCGTCGCAACGAAGAATGGCTGCGATAAAAATCTCTGAATCTTTCTTGCCCTGTTTACAACAAGCTTGTCATCCTCGGACAGCTCGTCCATACCAAGGATTGCAATAATATCCTGTAATTCTTTATATTTCTGCAAAATTTCCTGTACACCGCGGGCAACCTCAAAATGCTCCTGTCCGACGATACGCGGGTCCAGAATACGCGAAGTTGAGCCGAGAGGATCGACAGCCGGATAAATACCAAGCTCTGCAATGGAACGCTCCAATACGGTAGTCGCATCCAGATGCGCAAATGTGGTTGCCGGAGCCGGGTCTGTCAGGTCGTCAGCCGGCACATAAACTGCCTGTACAGATGTAATAGAGCCGTTCTTTGTCGATGTGATACGCTCCTGCAGCGCTCCCATCTCTGTTTGCAGCGTCGGCTGATAGCCTACAGCTGACGGCATACGGCCTAAAAGCGCTGACACCTCGGAACCTGCCTGTGTAAAACGAAAAATATTGTCAATAAAAAGGAGCACGTCCTTTCCGCCTCTGTCACGAAAATATTCCGCCATGGTAAGGCCGGTCAGGGCCACACGCATACGCGCTCCGGGCGGCTCGTTCATCTGCCCGAACACCATGGTCGTCTTATCGATAACACCGGACTCTTTCATCTCGTAATAGAGATCGTTTCCCTCTCTGGTACGCTCGCCTACGCCTGTAAACACGGAATACCCGCCGTGCTCAGTCGCTATATTATGAATCAGCTCCTGAATCAACACGGTTTTCCCTACGCCGGCGCCTCCGAACAGCCCGATCTTACCGCCTTTCTGATATGGGCAGAGCAGATCCACGACTTTAATTCCCGTCTCCAACATCTCCTGTGATGTAGCCTGCTCCTCAAAAGAGGGCGCAGGCCTGTGAATCGGCCAGTTTTCCACTCCTTTCGGCGGCTTCATTTCATCGATAGGATTGCCAAGGACATTGAACATGCGTCCCAATGTATTTTCACCGACCGGCACGCTAATCGACGCACCTGTTGCGATTGCGTCCATGCCTCGCACAAGTCCGTCTGTCGGGCCCATGGCGATACATCTTACCGTATCGTCACCCAGATGCTGCGATACTTCCACGATCAGTTCCGCATCTTTTTCTTTTGCATTCTTTAACGGAACACGGATAGCCTCGTTGATCTCCGGCAGATTGCCTTCCGTAAATTTGATGTCAAGAACGGCACTGATAATCTGGGTAATCTTACCAATATTATTAGCCATCGCTTATTTCTCCTTAATTTATTATAATGAAAACTACTATGAAATTGCAGAAGCCCCTGCGATAATTTCTGTAAGCTCCTGTGTGATCGAGCCCTGACGCGCCCGGTTGTATTTCAATGTCAGATCGCTTATCATCTCTTCCGCATTGCTTGTCGCTGAATCCATCGCCTGCATCCTTGCTCCGTTCTCACTTGCCACAGCTTCCACAAGCGCCCCGTAAAAAAGACTTGTAATATATTTTGGAATAATCATATCAAGCGCTTCCTCCTCCGTCGGCTCATAGTTCATAAGCACGCTCGATTCGGACGCCCTGTCAATTTCTTTGGCGTCTATCTCCACCGGAAGCAGCTTCAAAAGCTTAGGTTCATGGCTGACTGTATTTTTAAAATGCGTATAAGCCAGATAAATTTCACCGATTTCCCCGGCTGTATAAGCTTCCAGCACTTTATTGCAGAGAATGGCAGCATCCTCATAGACCGGAAGTTCTATAATCGAAGATTCATCGGCTTTGATATGATATCCCCTGCGCTCTAAGGCTTCCTTTCCCTTATTTCCGATGGCATAGATTTCCACATCTTCACGGGGAAGTTCGCCGCTGCCTGTAACAAGCTTTGTGACATTGGAATTGTAACCACCGGCAAGACCGCGGTTTGACGTGATTACAACAACCGCTTTCTTATCGGAATCCCCTTTTCTCAAATAGGGATGATCAATCGTGCCTGATTTTGCCAGCATGGATGTAACAGTACGGTACATATAATTAAAATACGGATTTGTCTGCTCCGCCCTGTTTTTTGCTTTCTGCAGTTTTACGGTAGAAACAAGTTTCATGGCTTTCGTGATCTGCTGCGTACTCTGTATGCTGCCTTTCCTTCGCTTTATGTCCCTCATGGATGCCATAATTATTCACCGCCTTTCCTTATTTTCTACCGATTATTTTAAAAACTGCTTCTTACACTCCTCAATGGCCGCAACCAGTTTCTTCTCTATTTCCTGGCCAATCACTTTTTCTTTTCGTATGGACTCCGGAATCTCCGGATATTTCGTCTCGATATAGTCAAATAACTCCGCCTCAAACGGGAGAATCTGCTCCACCGGAACATCAATCAGATATTTATTTGTCGCAGCATAGATAATGATAACCTGCTTTTCAACCGGCATCGGCTGATACTGCGGCTGTTTTAACATCTCTCGTATTCTCTCGCCCTGTGCAAGCTTTTCTGTCGTATCCGCATCCAGCTCAGAACCAAACTGCGCGAATGCCGCGAGTTCACGATACTGTGCAAGCTCGACACGAATCGGAGCAGCAATTTTCTTCATCGCCTTAATCTGCGCGGAGCCTCCTACACGCGATACGGAAAGGCCGGCATTGATAGCCGGACGGAAGCCCGAGTTGAACATTTCTGTCTCAAGATAAATCTGACCGTCCGTAATAGAAATTACGTTCGTAGGAATATACGCAGAAACATCGCCTGCCTGCGTCTCAATAATCGGAAGCGCTGTCAGAGAACCGCCGCCCAATTTGTCGGAAAGCCGTGCGGCGCGCTCGAGCAGCCTCGAATGCAGATAGAATACGTCGCCCGGATATGCCTCACGTCCTGGCGGCCTCTTAAGCAGCAGAGAAAGCGTACGGTATGCGGTTGCATGTTTACTCAAGTCATCATAGACAACAAGCACATCCTGCCCGTTCTCCATCCACTCCTCACCGATCGTACAGCCGGAATAAGGCGCAATATACTGCAACGGCGCAAGCTCGCTCGCTGTCGACGCCACAACGGTCGTATAGGACATCGCGCCAAATTCTTCCAGTGTATTTACAATTGATGCAACCGTCGATGCTTTCTGACCGATCGCAACATAAATACATTTTACATTCTGGCCTTTCTGATTGATAATCGTATCAATTGCAATCGCCGTCTTACCGGTCTGCCTGTCGCCGATAATCAGCTCTCGCTGTCCCCGCCCGATCGGGATCATGGAATCAATCGCCTTGATTCCTGTCTGCAGCGGCGTATCAACGGATTTTCTGGAGATAACGCCGGATGCGACACGTTCGATCTGGCGGTATTTTTTTGTCTCAATCGGACCTTTGCCGTCAATTGGCTGTCCTAATGCATTTACAACACGGCCCAGCATGGCGTCTCCAACCGGAACCTCGACCACGCGCCCGGTTGTCTTTACAGTATCACCCTCATTAATATTCTTCTGACTGCCGAGCAATACGGCGCCGACATTGTCCTCTTCAAGGTTTAACACCATACCATATACTTCGCCGGGAAACTCCAAAAGCTCCCCCTGCATCGCATTGTCCAGCCCATGAATACGTGCAATGCCGTCCGCCACCTGAATAACGGTACCGACGTCAGCTACTTCCAACTGCGCCGCATACCGTTTGATCTGTTCTTTGATTACGGAACTTATTTCTTCTGGTTTTAAATTCATGAAGCGCATTCACCTGCTTTCAACTGTATTTTCGATAATTCCCTTGTCAGGCCATAAAGTTTTGTCCTGACGCTTCCGTCAACGACATGATCGCCGATGCGGATTACCATTCCGCCAATTAACGCGGAATCGACTGCATAATGCATTTCAAACTCAACATATTTTGTCGTCTCAAGCAGGCGTTTTAAAACGGCCTCTTTCTGCGCATTCGACAGTTCCATCGCTGTAGTCACATATGCAGTTCCGATATTTTTGCTGTCCTTGACGCGGCCGATAAAATAATCCAAAACCGCCCCTGTCTCCTCAAAATGCTCTTTATCCACTAACATGCGCAAAAGCCCTACCAGCTCTTTTGACACCTTACCGGTAAAAATATCTTCAATAACTTTGATTTTATCTTCTTTTACAATCTTCGGATGATTCATCAATTTGAAAATCTCCGGGTTCTCGTTAAGAGCTGCCTGCACTGCCTTTACTTCCTCCAGATATGCGTCAAGGCCCGCTCCCTCTTGTGCGACTTCAAACAATGCATCTCCGTATGTTTTTGATACTAGCTTTGCCATGTCGACTCACCCATTTCTTTTAACGTCTCATCTACCAGCTTTTCCTGTATAGCAACATCAATTTTGGCTGCAACCACCTTTGCCGCCATCATCGATGCAACTGTAATCATTTCCTGTTTTACCTCATCCATAGCGCGCTTTTTGGAAAGCTCCGCCTGCGCGTTTGCATTCTGGATGATACGCGCAGCTTCCTGTTTTGCATCGGCCTCAATGCGCGCAGCATTGTCCTGCGCTTTCTTACGCGCCTCGCCAAGAATCTGCTCCGCTTCTTTATCAATGTCCTTAAGCTTTGCCGCATACTGCGCCTTTAATTCTTTCGCCTCTTCTTTATCTGTCTCCGCCGTCTTAATATCCGCGGCAATCTTTGCCTGTCTGCCCTCAAGCATCTTGCGGACAGGATTGAAGAGCAATTTTGACATAAAGAAAAAGAGGAAAAAAATCGCCAGTATCATCAACACGAGGTCGTGCAGCAGCTGGGCATCGAGATTAAAGAGTCTTGTCATCTCTTCCAAGGTCTGTCTCCTTTCCGTTTTTTCTGTTTACAGCAGGTTTTATACCAGCGGTTTTACGAAAAGTAAGAGCATTGCGACAAGCAGTCCGTAAAGACCGGTTGTCTCGGCAACGGCCTGACCAAGTAACATGGTAGACATGATATCGCCTTTTGCGCCCGGGTTTCTTCCAACGGCTGCCGCTGCATGGCCGGCTGCGATACCCTGACCGATACCAGGTCCGATACCTGCGATAACTGCCAAACCTGCGCCGATTGCTGAACATGCTAAAATTAAATCTGATCCTGTAATATTCATAAGTGGAATCCTCCTAAAATTTTTTATTCTGTTTCATAATTCTGGCTGATGTATGTCATGGTCAACATACAGAATACATAAGTCTGAATTGCTCCGGAGAACAAATCAAAATACACATG
>CAMUGE010000022.1 GCA_947088345.1 uncultured Roseburia sp. | reverse complement strand
ACGCTGCCGGAGTACGGCGTGGCATCACATACACAGTGCCTTACAAATGCTGCATGAAGAAATGGAGGTGCTTTTCCGTGAGGAATCCTAAACTTGTGCCATATGAAACCATTATCCGAGCGACCAGCGGAGAGCCGGAAGCCATTGACGAGGTTTTACGGCATTACAGCAAGCGAATCCGGCTTGCTTCCCTTGAAAACGGACAGGTCAACAAGGACACCGAGGACAACATCAAACGGCGGCTTATCGCTGCCCTGTTCCAGTTCCGCAGAAAGCCATAGCCACCCTTGCTGATATGATACCGGTGGAAGCCATGCAGCCGCCCCACTCCCCCGCACTTACTTTTCCGGGATTGGAAATCAGATTACACCAACGCCGGGTACTGAAAGACGGGGCAGACATCTATCTCACCCGTTTGGAATGAAAAAATGTTTACCCATCATCTTTGCCGCCCTCTTAATGGTAAGTGCGCTAACAGAGTGCGCAGGACGAAATTCTTCGCCCGAACAAAACAATGCTACCGCGAAAAATGGTAACACTATAGCCAGCCTGTAACGCCAACAAATGGGGCTTCAAGCATAGCAATGGAGAGGAAAAGTACAGAGAAGAATGGAGAAGAAAAAACAGAATACCGATATTATATCAGCAGTCTGAGAGAAGACATAGAAATAATAAGCCGGGCAATTAAGAGGTCATTGGAGTATAGAGAGTATGCATTGGCAGTTGTATGTAACGTTCCGTGAAGATGCAAATGCAACGCTTGATAAAATGTCTGCGCAGAATCTCAATATTATCAGGAAATGGAGCTTGAGTATTTTAAAGATGATGGAATTGACAAAGAAGAAATTATCAATGAAGAAAAAACGATTTGTAATAAGCCTTTCACCAACAAATATTTGGAAGAGGTTTTGGAATTTTAAAAAATAGTGAATGTGAGAATTGGAAGAATAGGAGTGTTCATGCGTTTGTCGTGAATAATTGTTGGTTAGGATTGAAAAAACAGAGTCTTTGTGCTATACTTTATACTTGTATTGGACTTTTTTTTGATAGCTGTAGATGATATTAAGTATCTGACTGTTGACGAGCAGGAAAAATTTCCTGAAGCGGCAAAGCGTTTCGACAATAACAGGCAATTTGCCTTGCTGTTGGAAACAGGGTTGAGGACGGCTGAATTGATTGGTCTGACATGGGACTCCATAGATTGGAAGAAACATACACTAACAGTCAGTAAAAGTTTAGAGTATCGTCATAGCCGGACAGGAGATAAGAAATGCCTTGTCATGCGTGATTTGGTGTTTGTTAATTGGCAGACGGACGAGACACAGGGAAACGCCATTCGCCAGTTTGAGGCAGCTACGCCTGCCAGTTATGAAAAAAGGGCGTAAAAAGGGCGTAGAGAAAATTTATAGAAAGGCGAAAAGTCTTGTAAATCAAGGTTTTTCGGATAGGTATATAGTATTATGAAACTAGGAATCGTAGGCCTGCCAAACGTGGGCAAAAGCACGCTTTTTAACTCGCTTACCAAAGCAAAAGCAGAGTCAGCCAATTATCCGTTCTGCACGATTGACCCCAATGTCGGGATTGTCGCCGTTCCGGACGAGCGTTTAAAAAAACTTGGAGATCTTTACCAATCCAAAAAGGTGACGCCGGCCGTCATAGAATTTGTGGATATAGCGGGACTTGTAAAGGGGGCGAGCAAAGGAGAAGGCCTCGGCAACCAGTTCCTGGCCAATATACGCGAGGTAGACGCCGTCGTCCATGTCGTGCGTTGTTTTGATGATACAAATGTCGTTCATGTGGACGGCACAGTAGACCCGGCGAGAGATATCGAGACAATCAATCTGGAGTTGATTTTCTCTGATCTTGAGATTTTAGAGCGAAGAATTGCAAAAGTTTCAAAACAGGCGCGTATGGACAAGGTTTATGCGAAAGAACAGCAGCTTTTGGAGGGAATCAAAGCGCATCTGGAGGCTGGAAATCTTGCAAAAACATTTGAGCTGGTTGAAGATGAGGATGCAAGGGACTGGTTTGATTCCTATAATCTTCTTACGGCAAAACCGGTGATCTATGCGGCTAATGTTTCCGAGGATGATCTTGCCGGCGACGGAGCGGACAACGCGTATGTAAAAAGCGTTCGTGAAATTGCGAAAGAGCAGGGCAGCGAAGTATTTGTGATCTGTGCGCAGATTGAGCAGGAGATTGCAGAGCTGGAGGAAGACGAAAAGGCAATGTTCTTAGAGGATCTTGGATTAAAAGAATCGGGACTGGAGAAGCTGATTAAAGCAAGCTATGCGCTTCTTGGACTGATCAGTTTTCTTACCTCCGGTGAGGATGAGACGAGAGCCTGGACGATTCAAAAGGGAACGAAAGCTCCGCAGGCGGCCGGAAAAATACATTCCGATTTTGAGCGCGGTTTTATCCGCGCCGAGGTTGTGAATTATCAGGATCTTCTGGATGCAAAGAGCCTTGCGGCGGCGAAAGAGAAAGGCATTGTGCGTCTGGAGGGCAAGGAGTATGTTGTGACGGACGGGGATGTCATTCTGTTTCGCTTTAATGTCTAAAATCATCTGCGAATGCATATATATCTCATAAGGAATGAGCTTTTGCCCCTGTAAAAAGCAATAGGGGCGGCGGAATGAGAGGGTATATGCGTTTTTCGGAGCTGGAGGAAAAAGAAATCATCAATGTAACGGACTGTAAATGTCTGGGATGTGTGAAAGATCTGGATCTGGACGAATGCGAGGGGACGATACGGGCGCTGATTGTACCCGGGCCGGCAAAGTGGTGCGGCTGCATCGGCAGGGATTACGAGTTGTTTATTCCATGGTGCAAAGTTGTAAAGATTGGGCCGGATATTATCCTGGTCGACATCGAGGAAAAGGAAGCCAGACATAAAATTAGCAAAGGCTGAGCAAACAAACGACAGATATCGCATAATGGGAGGCTTAGTTATGAAATGTCCTTTTTGTGGGAAAGAAAATACAAAAGTCATAGACTCGCGGCCGGCGGATGACAACAGTTCCATCCGCCGCCGCAGGCTGTGCGACGAGTGCGGAAAGCGTTTTACTACATACGAGAAAGTAGAGACTATCCCTCTGATTGTAATAAAGAAAGATAACAGCCGCGAACAGTATGACCGTTCCAAGATAGAGGCGGGGGTGCTGCGCGCCTGCCATAAACGTCCCATTTCGGTCAATCGGATTCATCAGCTGATTGACGATGTGGAGACAGAGATTTTCAACCTGGAGGAGCGGGAGATTCCCAGTTCTATGATCGGGGAGCTTGTAATGGACAAGCTCAAAGACTTAGAGGCTGTCGCATATGTGAGATTTGCATCGGTGTACCGTGAATTTAAGGATGTTGATATTTTTATGGATGAGCTGAAAAAAATGTTGAAATAGGAGGTTTTTATGCGGATCAAACCGGAGGATACCTGCTGTGTGATTATTGATTATCAGGAAAAAATACTTCCGACCATGGCAGAAAAGGAAAAGCTGATTGCCAATTCAGTGAAATTATTAACAGGGCTTCGCATTCTGGAAATTCCGATGATAATGACGGCCCAGTATGCGAAAGGGCTCGGGGAAAACGTGCCGGAAATAACCGATGCAGCGGGAATTACGGAATACTGCGACAAAAAGACGTTCAGTATCTGTGACGATCCCTGTGCAGCGGAGAAGTTAAAAAAGTTGGGGAAGAAAAATGTAATTCTCTGCGGTATTGAAGCACATATCTGTGTGCAGCAGACAGTGTCAGGACTGTTGGAGGGCGGGTATGTGCCCATCCTTGTGGAAGACTGTATCAGTTCCAGAGATCTGCACAATAAGGAAATTGCCGTTATGCGCGCCGTGCAGGAGGGCGCAGTCGTGACAACCTGCGAGTCGCTGTTATTTGAGCTGACAGGTGCGGCAGGCACGGAACAGTTCAAACAGATTTCGAAACTTATAAAATAGGGATGGCTGGTATGTTTGAAAAATTCTATCCGCAGGAATATCTGGATTCTGCCTATAAGATTAATTTTGATGCGCTATACAAAGAGGGATACCGCGGCATTATTTTTGATATTGATAATACGCTTGTACCGCACGGGCATCCTGCGGATGGACGCTCGATCGCTTTGGTGCGTCATTTAAAGCTGCTTGGATACCGGTGTATTTTTCTGTCGAATAACAAGGAGCCGCGTGTGAAAATGTTTGCAGATGCGGTTAAAATGCCCTATATTTTTAAGGCAAAAAAACCAAATCCGGCCAACTACAAAAAAGCTATGGAGCAGATGGGAACGGATCTGACCAATACGCTGTTTGTCGGCGATCAGATATTTACGGATATATACGGGGCAAACCTCTGCGGTATTCGGACGATTCTTGTAAAGCCGATCCATCCGAAAGAAGAGATCCAGATTGTACTGAAGCGTTATCTGGAGAAAATTGTGCTTTTTTTCTATCACAGGAGGAAGAGTGAAAAATAAAATTTTCAATTGCGAGTTTTGTGTCTGTGCGTTGCCTGACACAAACTCGTTATGCGCAAAGAGCAGCGCAGAAATGAGGAGAAATGAAGATAGCAATCGGAAATGACCATTCGGCGGTAGACTTAAAACAGGTTATTACAGAATATTTAAACTCTTTGGGCCATGAAGTAATAAATTTCGGCCCGGATACAAGCGAGAGCTGCCATTATCCGGAATACGGGAAAATCGTAGGACAGGCAGTTGCTGCAGGCAAGGCGGACTGCGGCATTTTGATCTGCGGGACGGGCGTCGGAATTTCAATTGCAGCAAATAAAGTGAAAGGGGTGCGCGCGGCCGTGTGTTCCGATACGGCGACGGCAAGGCTGGTAAAAGAGCATAACAATGCAAATATCATTGCGTTTGGAGCGCGTATTGTGGGAGAGGAACTGGCAAAGGATATTGTAAAATCTTATCTGGATGCAGAGTTTATGGGCGGCAGGCATCAGGTCCGCATTGATATGATTCATGCGATCGAGGAAGAACAGTAACAGCATCATAAAAAAATTGCCGGTTTTCAAAAAAATATCTTGAAATATGGCATCATATATTATAAAATAAGGAACAGGTGTCAAAAGGCCGGTTGCTGTTGGGACAATTGGGCGTTTTTTTACACAGATCAAATCAGAAAACATGCAGCCGGTCGAAACGGGCTGCTTTTGTAAGGAGGAAGTGATATGGTTTCAGCAGGAGATTTCAGAAATGGTATTACCATTGAGCTGGAGAATAATATTTTTCAGATCATCGAATTTCAGCATGTTAAGCCGGGAAAAGGTGCAGCGTTCGTAAGGACCAAGTTAAAGAATATCAAGAGCGGCGGTGTCATTGAGAAGACATTCCGTCCGACCGAAAAATTTCCACAGGCACGTATTGACCGAAAGGATTATCAGTATCTGTATGCAGACGGAGATCTGTTCTATTTTATGAATGTGGAGACTTATGACCAGATTGCGCTTTCACAGGACGATATCGGGGATGCGCTTAAATTTGTAAAGGAAAACGAAATGGTGAAAATGTGCTCCCACAACGAAAGTGTATTTGCTGTGGAGCCTCCGCTGTTTGTGGAGTTAAAGATTACCGAGACAGAGCCGGGATTTAAGGGCGATACCGCTACAGGAGCTACGAAGCCGGCTGTTGTTGAGACGGGAGCGACTGTCTATGTACCGCTCTTTGTAGAGCAGGATGATGTGATTAAAATTGATACACGTACAGGAGAATATCTCTCAAGAGTTTAAGGATTTAGACAGAAGAACTTCCGGGAAGACGCAAAATAAGCTGCGTTTTTCCGGAAGTTTTAAATTTTTGCAAAGACAGCGGTCAAAGAACAGGGCGGATAAGTCCGCATCAACTCCCGGGCCGTCTTAGCTGGCTTTTCTCTCATTCTTCAGGGACCCGGGCGCTTTGACGCGCCGGGTGCGGCCGTCTTAGCGACATCATATCTTTCGTACGAGCGCGCAACATTAACATCTGAGGTTTCTTTTTGTTATTTTTTTCAAAATCAGGATGGACAGAAGCGCTGTTACGATCTGGCTTGCCAGAAGACCGATCAGATAGCTGCGGATACCGTATCGCGGTACGGCAAACATAACAAATAGTATTCGTATCCCGCAGGCACAGAGGTTTAACAGGAATGTCATTCCGGGATACCCGAGTCCGTGCAGAATACTGCAGAGAGAAGCGGTCAGATATAAAAACGGACAGATCCATCCGAGCGTTACGATAAATGTTCCGGAGAGAGCATTTCCAAACAGCAGATTTCCGATATATTTTCCGGTAAAAATAAAACAGGTTGTGCAGAATAGTCCGAAAGACAGGCAGGCAGCTATCGTCTTGCTGACGGTGCGCCGGATCAGCGCTTCGTCATGCGTTGCCTGTGCAGCCGATACGGAGGGCAGTAAAAGTACGGAGGCCGAGTTGATGATGACGGACGGAAACATAATGACGGACATGGACATTCCGGTCAGGATGCCGTAAACACTGAGAGCTTCTGTGTTTGTATAGCCGAACAGTTTTAACCTGTTTGGAATCATAATATTTTCAAAACTGGCAAATAAATTTAAGACAACCCGATTTGCAGTCAGAGGAAGCGCCATCTGAAACAGATTTTTTACACAGACGGAAATTCTGTCTGCAGAATGGCCGTCTTTTGCCGGAAAGTGGATCGTGCTGAGAGAAAACAGAGTGCTTGCGACTTCTCCGGCTACAATTCCCCATACCATAAAAGTAAGCGATACCGGGCGATTTTCGCTCTGGCAGATCCGATAAAGGATAAATACGGTACCGACGCGCACCAGCTGTTCCAGTAATTGTGAAAAAGAAGGGACAGCTGTTTTTTTCAGTCCATAGTAATAGCCATTGATACAGGAGTGAATGCAGGCGGGTACAAAGGATAGCGCAAGTACTTCAAGCAGCGGACCGCAGCGTGTATCACCAAGCCAGGAGGAGGCGATAAATCCTGAATTTTTCCAGATAAAGAAGCTGACGAGAAAAGAAAGCGCAAGGGAGATTGTAAGTCCGACAAACAGGTAATGTTTTGCTCCGGCAGTGTTTTTCTTTCCCATTTCCATAGAAACAAATTTGGATATGGAAGTTTGGATTCCTGCCGAGGTCAGTGCAAATACAAGTACCATCACAGGGGAGAGGAGCTGAAAAATTCCGAGTCCTTCTGCACCAATTGTGCGCGATAAGAATATTTTAAAGAAGAAGCCTATGACGCGGGTGAGAAGACCGGCGGCGGTTAAGAGGAATGTGCCTGCAAGAAAAGAGCTCCCTGCAAAAAATTTGTGGTAAAGGTTCCGGAATGTATGGCTGCTCAAAAGGTTCTCCTTGTTCTGCCCGTTGGGACATTTGTTATCAATATTATATATATGAAAGGATTTGGAGAAAAATGAGTCATCAGATATATTTGGACAATGCTGCGACGACACAGATGGCGGATGCGGTGAAAAGAGCGATGGAACCATACTTAAAAGAAAAATTCGGAAACGCCTCGACGACCTACAGTTATGGGGAGGAGGCAAGGGGAGCGATGGAGAAGTCCAGAAATTTTCTGGCAGCAACGCTTGAAGCCAAACCCGAGGAGGTGTTTTTTACATCGGGCGGGACCGAATCGGATAATTGGGCGCTAAAGGGGATTGCAGATGCATATGCGGGGAGCGGCAATCATATTATTACGACAAAAATCGAGCACCATGCGGTATTAAATTCCTGTGAATACCTGGAGCGTCAGGGATTTAAAGTCACATATCTTGATGTGGATGAGTATGGCATGGTATCGCCGGAGGCAGTAGCCGAGGCAATCTGTCCGAATACGATCCTGATTTCCGTAATGTTTGGAAATAATGAAATCGGAACGATTCAGCCTATCTTTCAGATCGGAAAGCTGGCAAGAGAACAGCAGATTATCTTTCATACGGATGCCGTACAGGCATATGCACAGCTGCCGATTTCCGTGCGCCATTATCCGGTTGACCTGTTAAGCGCAAGCGCCCATAAATTCCACGGCCCGAAAGGGGTCGGTTTTCTTTATGTCAGGGAGGGGATCAAGATGCCCTCATTTATCCATGGCGGAGCGCAGGAACAGGGAAAACGTGCCGGCACCGAGAATATACCGGGAATAATCGGTATGGGGGCGGCTGCGGAACTGGCGCACAGGAATATGCGCCGTAAAATGATTCAGGAGACAAAACTGCGAAATTATCTGATTGAGAAAGTGCTGCATGAGATTCCGAATGCCCGGCTGAACGGTCATCGAAATATGCGGCTTCCGGGCAATGTTAGCTTTAGCTTTCAGGGGGTCGACGGGGCGTCCCTTTTAATTCTTTTGCAGGAGGACGGAATTTGCGCGTCCGGAGGTTCGGCGTGCAATACCGGGGAAAGCCGTATTTCCTATGTGATTCGCGCAATTTCTGTGCCGGAGGATTATGCGGCGGGGACAGTGCGCATGACATTGTGCGGGGGCACAACGCGCGCCGATATCGACGCAGCGGTTCTTTCTCTGAAGAAGAATGTGTATGAGCTGCGCGAGGGGACGCCGGTATAAAAGGTTTGACAGAAAAACCGCAGGGGTATCGATGCGCTGGATCGTTTTCCCCTGCGGCAGGCGGGACAGTAAAATTTCCCGGATTTAATTGTCGTCCGCATCGCTCTCGGACATGGAATAAACCTGTCTTTTTCGTGCCATTTCGTCGTTTTCCAGATATTCGTCGTAAGTGGAAACTTTGTCGATCATCGATCCGTCCGGAAGAAATTCGATGATACGGTTTGCCGTGGTCTGTACCACCTGATGATCGCGTGAAGCAAACAGGATGACGCCTTTAAATTTGATCAGACCGTTGTTGAGCGCAGTAATGGCTTCCATATCCAAATGGTCGGTCGGTTCGTCCAGGATCAGGATATTGCTTCCCATAATCATCATCCGGGAAAGCAATACGCGGACGCGTTCGCCGCCGGAGAGCACCCGCATTTTTTTTACGCCGTCCTCTCCGGTAAAAAGCATACGGCCGAGGAAACCACGCACGTAGGTCGCGTCTTTGATCTCCGAATATTGTGTCAGCCAGTCGACAATCACAAGGTCGGTTTGAAAAATTTCCGTGTTATCTTTCGGAAAATAGGACTGACTGGTTGTCACACCCCATTTGTAGCTGCCGGAATCCGGTTCCATCTCGCCGGCCAGTATTTTAAACAATGTCGTTTTAGCCAGTTCGTTTCCGCCGACAAAAGCGATTTTATCGTCATGGCCGACAATAAAGGAGATATTGTCAAGAATCTTTACGCCGTCGATCGTCTTGGAAAGCCCTTCAACTGTCAGGACTTCGTTTCCGATCTCGCGGTTTGGCCGAAAATCAATGTACGGATACTTACGGCTGGAGGGTTTGATTTCTTCCAGCTCAATTTTTTCCAGTGCGCGCTTTCGGGAAGTCGCCTGTTTTGATTTGGATGCGTTTGCGGAGAAGCGGGAGATAAATTCCTGCAGTTCTTTTATTTTCTCTTCTTTTTTCTTGTTGGCTTCTTTCATCTGTTTTACAAGAAGCTGGCTTGACTCATACCAGAAATCATAGTTTCCTGCATAAAGTTGAATTTTTCCGTAGTCGATATCTGCGATATTTGTGCAGACTTTATTTAAAAAGTAGCGGTCATGCGATACCACAATTACAGTATTCTCAAAGTTAATTAAAAATTCTTCAAGCCAGTTGATCGCATCCAGATCCAGATGGTTGGTCGGCTCGTCAAGCAGCAGAATATCAGGATTGCCAAACAGCGCCTGTGCAAGAAGGACTTTTACTTTTTGTGCGCCGGGCATATCGCTCATTTTGTGCGCATGTTCTTCGGTTGAGACGCCAAGTCCGTTTAAGAGAGCGGCGGCGTCCGATTCTGCGTTCCATCCGTCCATATCCGCAAATTCAGCCTCGAGCTCACTTGCTTTTATGCCGTCTTCATCTGAGAAATCTTCTTTCATATAGATTGCGTCTTTTTCTTTCATAATTTCGTAAAGACGCTTGTTGCCCATTATAACAGTATCCAACACGGTAAATTCATCGTATTTAAAATGATCCTGCTGTAAAAAGGAAAGGCGCTGCCCTGGTGTGATGGCGATATCTCCGTTTGTAGGCTCCAGTTGTCCTGACAATATTTTTAAGAAAGTGGATTTACCCGCTCCGTTCGCGCCGATTAAGCCATAGCAGTTTCCCTCCGTAAATTTAATATTTACATCTTCAAACAAAGCTTTTTTTCCAATTCGCAATGTGACATTATTTGCACTGATCATAACAATTATTCTCCTTTCGCGCTAATCCCATGTCACAGCTTCGCTGTGACTCAAATCCGGGAGCAGAATCCCTGGTTTTGGGATTCTCTGGCGTGAGCCTTACAAGTACTAAGTTTCACGCTAACTGGTATATAATAACAGTAAAATATCGGAAAATCAATGCTTTTTTCTCTTTTTTCGGAATATGCATTGGCAATTTAGAAAAAAAGGTCTATAATAAAAGCAGCACAGGTTTTATAATAAGAAGGGTTATGGTTGTTATATGAGTGGATTAGGGGAATGGAGAGAAATGTTGTCGGTACTGCCCATGAGCGCGGCAGTGATAGACGGTTCTTTCAGACTGAAAGAGGCAAACGGCCTGTTTTGTGAGAAGAGTGCAGGGGAGTGCAGGGAACTTTCGCAGTTGATTCATATCGAAGAGATCAGTCTGCTTTACGATGCCGTTGGCCGCTGCAAAGATCCGGCAATACGGGAAAACATAGAGCTGCGGATGCGCGGCAGCGACGGGCGCTTTCACTGGAACAATGTGTTTGTCAGCCGATGCAGCCAAAAGGATGAGGATTACATATTATTATGCATCGACTGGGACCGGCACAAAAAGATAGAGGAAAAAATGTGCCATTTTGATGAGAGAAGTCGTCTGCTGGAAGAAGTCATAAATGAAATGCCGTTTGAATATGATGTGGAGAAGCAGATGTTTCGAGTGCCGCAAAAATACCATATGAGCGGCAAGGTAACAGATCCGGATCAAAAATATATGACGTTCGACGAAATGCTGCTCGATATTTATGAGGAGGAAAAAAATAAATTCAGGGCGTTTGTACGCAGCGCATCCGATGTGGAAATGTCCGGTGTGATTGATTACCGGATGAATATTTCACCGGTTGGCAAAATACCGCTTTACCTGTGGCATCGGACGATTTACCGCAGTTTCAGGGATGAAAGCGGCAAAATTATCAGTATTATCGGCCGCAGCTATGATATCAGTTCCGATCGCGCTGTTTCGGAAAAATTATCTGAGGAAATCCAGCTTGATCCGTTGACACGCATTTATAACAAGGCGGCCCTGGAGCGTCTGATTGCGGATTTTCTGGAGAAAGAACCAAAGGGCTGCCATGCGATGTTTATGATCGACATTGATAACTTTAAAGAGATCAATGAGACATTCGGACATGTTGTTGGGGATACGGTTTTAAATGATGTTGCGCAGTCCATCCGCGGTCAGTTTCGGCCGTCCGATATTGTCGGACGCGCAGGCGGCGATAAATTTCTTGTACTGATGAAGAACGCTTCCAGGGACGCGGTGGAAGAGCGCGCTGACTGGATCTGCCGCCAGATGAGGAAAAATCTGATTGGCGACGAGGCAGTCTTAAATTTAACGCTCAGTGTCGGAATTGCTTTTTACAATGCGGACGGCAGCGATTATAAAACGCTTTATGAGATGGCAAACGGAGCGATGCACTACACAAAGCAGAATAAAAAAAATAATTATTCATTTGCGGACAAAGGCGAGGCCGCAGGATACAGCCGCCTGCGCACGATCGAGTCTATTGATGCGGATTATAACAAAACAATTAAAGCGGACAAGGATTTTTTGAATTTTGCGTTTAGTCTGCTTTCACATGCCAAAGATATCAACGGTTCGTTAAATGTATTGCTCGAACAGGTTGGCAAGAAGTTTCTGGTGGATGTTGTCAGCGTAATCGAAGTGCAGGAAAACAAAGAAGAGGGCTGGATGACAAATGTCTGGAGCAGTTTTGGACCGACTTATTCCAAGAACCGGCTGATTCAGATTCCGAAAAGCCTGCGTGAGGCAAAGATCGGTGAATTTATAGACAAGATTGCGGACGAGAACACAAACCGTCTCTATATGGAAAACTGGGAGGAAGAATCGGTTTCGCTGGAGCATATTGCAGGAATTAAATTTGTCTATTCCGGCAGTCACACAGGAATTTTCTTCATCGGAATCCTGAGAAAAGCAGAACTGTTCGCGCCGAAAGCCGTATCGACGCTTCGTGAGCTGGCGCGCGCGGTTGGCGTGTTTGCAACGCTTCGCAAACAGATTTACGACGATCAGCGAAAAATCGAACATCTGCAGAGCCAGGACAACCTGACCGGTATATATAATGTAGAAGCGTTTCGCAAAAAAGTTTCCGATATCCTCAAAGCGGCCCAAAAGGAAGCAAAAAGCGACAGTGCGACAGTCTATGCAATGGCATATATTGATATCAATAATTTTTCTTATATCAATGAAAACTTCGGACAGAGAATCGGAGACGGCGTGCTGAAAAATTTTGCCGCGCAGCTGGCCAGAAGAGAAAATACAGTAGCAGCCTGCCGTCTGTTTTCCGATCATTTTGTCGTTTTGAAAGCGGGAAAGAGCAGAGAGGAAATCTGTGCGTTTATCAACCGGAAAAATCGTCAGTTTGAGGCGGACCTAAAGAAAGTATATCCCGCGGGGACACTTTGGCTGTCGACAGGGCTTTGCTTTATTGAGAGCTATGACGAAACTTTTGATCTTCTGCTGGAGAGCGCAAATCTTGCCAGAAAACAGGCTAAGGCGATGAAAAACCAGGAAGTATTTATTTTCAGCAGGGAGATGCGCCTGCGAAGCGAAAACGAGGCGTGGGTGATCGGAAAATTTTATCTGTCGCTGCAAAAAGGAGAAATCGAAATGTTTTTGCAGCCCAAATTTCTGCTGAAAGAAAAGAAACTGTACGGCGCGGAAGCGCTTGCAAGATGGCGTCTTTCTTCCGGGAAAATGATGCCGCCGTTCCAGTTTATTACGCCCCTGGAAAATATGGGGTATATCGTAGATCTTGATTTTTACATATTTGAACAGTTGCTGCATACGATGAGACGCTGGCAGGACGCAGGGAAACAGCTCTTTACGATCTCAACGAATTTTTCGAGAAAACATTTTGCGGACGGCGGAGAAAAGTTTATCGGGCGTATCCGGACTATTATGGAACATTTTAAAGATATCAGTCCGGAGTATATTGAAATTGAGGTAACGGAAAGCGTGATGATGGACGATCTTGACACGTTAAAAAGCTGTCTGGGCCGTCTGGAGGAGATGGGATTCCGCATCGCGATCGACGATTTCGGTACAGGTTATTCCTCGCTCAGCGTACTGATGGAGATTCCGGCGCATGTAGTAAAGATAGACAAGAGCTTTACGGACAGGATTCATCTCGAAGGCCAGCAGGCGTTTGTATCGGGTATGGGCAGATTTGTTCATTCGGTCAAAGAAGAAGTGATTTTTGAGGGGATTGAGGACGAGGAACAGTGTGCGTTTTTGATCGACCAAGGATTTGACTACGGTCAGGGGTATCTTTTTGACAAGCCGATTCCGGTGATGGAATTTGAACAGAAATATCTTTCCTGAAATGACAGCGAATGACAAAACAGGATAAAATTTTGCGTAAAGTTGCAGGTTGTACTTGTTTTCGTACAGCAGGAAGCCTTTACAATCGACAGATTAAATGCTAAAATAAGCATAAATTCATTATAATTTTAAGGAGGAATAGTAATGTCCAGAGCAAAACAGTCAATGGACGGTAATACAGCTGCCGCACATGTGGCATATGCGTTTACAGATGTAGCAGCTATTTACCCAATCACACCTTCCAGCCCGATGGCAGATTCCGTAGATCAGTGGTCTGCAGCGGGACAGGAAAATATCTTTGGCAATCAGGTCAAGGTTGTGGAGATGGAGTCAGAAGCGGGAGCGGCGGGAGCAGTTCACGGTTCCCTTGCAGCGGGCGCGCTTACGACAACATTTACTGCATCGCAGGGTCTGCTTCTTATGATCCCGAATATGTACAAGATTGCAGGTGAGATGCTGCCCTGTGTATTTGATGTATCTGCACGTACTGTCGCAACACAGTCATTAAATATTTTTGGTGATCACAGTGACGTATATGCCTGCCGTCAGACAGGTTTCGCTATGTTGTGTGAGACAAACACACAGGAAGTTATGGACTTAAGCCCGGTTGCGCATCTTGCAACGATCGAGGGAAAAGTTCCGTTTATCAACTTCTTTGACGGTTTCCGTACTTCCCACGAGATTCAGAAAATCGAGAAATGGGATTTCGCAGATTTAAAAGAAATGTGCAATATGGACGCTGTAAAGGCATTCCGCGCACATGCGTTAAATCCGGAGCATCCGGCAATGCGCGGTTCCCATGAGAACGGCGACGTATTCTTCCAGCACCGCGAGGCTTGTAATACGGCTTACAATGAACTGCCGGCAATCGTTGAGAAATATATGGCTAAGATCAATGAGAAACTTGGCACTAATTATGATTTATTTAACTATTACGGCGCAGAGGACGCAGAGCGTGTAATCGTAGCGATGGGTTCCGTAAACGACGTGGCGGAGGAAGTAATTGATTACCTGACGGCTAAGGGTGAGAAAGTCGGACTGATCAAGGTTCGCCTGTACCGTCCATGGGTATCAGAGTCATTCTTAAAAGCGCTTCCGAAGACAACAAAGAAAGTCGCCGTCTTAGACAGGACGAAAGAGCCGGGCGCACTTGCAGATCCGCTGTACTTAGACGTAGCAACCACACTGCGCGAGGCAGGACTTGACACAATCGTGCTTACGGGCGGCCGTTATGGACTCGGATCCAAAGATACTCCGCCGTCTTCTCTGTTTGCCGTATATACAGAGCTGGAGAAAGACGCGCCGAAGAGAAGATTTACCATCGGTATCGTGGACGATGTGACAAACTTAAGCTTACCGGAAGTAAAACCGGCGCCGATTACATCCGCAGAGGGTACGGTTGAGTGCAAATTCTGGGGTCTTGGCGGAGACGGTACGGTTGGCGCGAATAAGAACTCCACAAAGATTATCGGTGATCATACGGACAAATATATCCAGGCATATTTCCAGTATGATTCGAAGAAAACAGGCGGCGTTACAATTTCCCACTTAAGATTTGGCGACAAGCCGATCAGAAGCCCGTATTATATCAATCAGGCGGACTTTGTGGCATGCCACAATCCGTCTTATGTGACAAAGGGCTTTAAGATGGTTCAGGATGTAAAACCGGGCGGTGTATTTATGATTAACTGCCAGTGGTCTGACGAAGAGCTGGAGCATCATCTGAACGCAGAAGCAAAGAAATACATTGCAGACAACAATATTCAGTTATATACGATCAACGCGATTGACAAAGCGATTGAGATCGGTATGGGCAAACGTACCAATACGATCTTACAGTCCGCGTTCTTTAAACTGGCAAACGTAATGCCGATTGAAGAGGCAGTAGACTTCATGAAACAGGCTGCAAAGAAGTCCTACGGCAAAAAAGGCGACGCAGTCGTAGAGATGAACTACAAGGCAATTGACGCCGGCGTAGATGCAGTACACAAAGTAGAGATTCCGGCTTCCTGGTTCAACCCGGCGGCAGACCCGGCTCCGGCAGAGTTAAAGGGACGTCCGGAAACTGTTAAGATGGTAAAAGAACTGATGAATCCGATCGCATTAATGGATGGCGATTCTCTTCCGGTATCCGCATTTGCAGGCAATCCGGACGGACAGTTCGAGCACGGCGCTGCAGCATATGAGAAGCGCGGCACAGCCGTTACGGTTCCTACCTGGGATGCTGAGAAGTGTATCCAGTGTAACCAGTGTGCGTTTGTATGTTCCCATGCAACCATTCGTCCGTTTATGTTAAGCGAGGACGAGGTAAAAGCTGCACCGGAGCAGATCAAACTTGCCGATATGAAACCAAAAGCCGGCGAGTACAAATATACGATGAGCGTTTCCCCGCTTGACTGTATGGGATGCGGCGAGTGTATCACCGTTTGTCCGGTCGGCGCCATCGCAATGGTTCCGCAGGAGTCACAGGCGGCAGAGCAGCCGGTATTCGATTATCTGGTTGCAAACGTTGGCAAGAAACCGGGTATGCCGGCAGATAATACGGTAAAGGGTTCTCAGTTCAACCAGCCGCTGCTTGAGTTTTCCGGTTCCTGTGCGGGATGTGCGGAAACTTCCTATGCGCGTCTGATCACACAGCTGTTCGGCGAGCATATGTACATCAGCAATGCGACAGGATGTTCTTCCATCTGGGGCGGTCCTGCAGCAACATCACCGTATACAGTAAATAAAGATTCCGGCAAGGGTCCGGCATGGGCAAACTCCTTGTTTGAGGATAATGCGGAGCATGGACTTGGTATGGAAATCGGACAGAGAGTGCTTCGTGAGCAGGCAGTTGCAAGTGCAGCGAAATGCGCTTCTTCCGATAAAGCAGACGATGCATTGAAAGCAGCTTTTGCAAAATTTGAAGAGACAAAGAACGATACAAAAGCAAACGCAGCGGCTACGGACGCCCTTGTAGCAGAGCTTGAAAAAGCGGCAGCGGCAGGATGCCCGGATGCAGCGGCAGCGCTTGAGAAGAAATATTATCTCGCGAAAAAATCCATCTGGATCTTCGGCGGTGACGGCTGGGCATATGATATCGGTTTTGGCGGATTAGATCATGTGCTTGCTTCCGGCGAGAATGTAAACGTTATGGTATTTGATACCGAGATGTATTCCAATACAGGCGGTCAGGCTTCCAAAGCTTCCAATATCGGTGAGGTTTGCCAGTTTGCTGCAGCAGGAAAAGATATCGGTAAGAAGAGCCTTGCAGAGATTGCAATGAGCTACGGCTATGTTTATGTGGCACAGATTGCGCTTGGTGCAAATATGGCGAATGCCGTTAAGGTATTGGCAGAGGCAGAGGCATATAACGGCCCGTCCTTAATCATCGGTTATGCTCCGTGTGAGCTTCACGGCGTCAAAGGCGGTATGAATCACTGCCAGGATGAAATGAAAAAAGCAGTAGCGGCAGGTTACTGGAATTTGTTCTCGTTCAATCCGGCATTAAAGGCAGAGGGCAAGAATCCGTTTACGCTGACATCCAAACCGGGTGACGGCACATATCAGGATTTCTTAAATAACGAGACACGTTACAGCCGTCTGACAAGGGCGTTTCCGGATCGTGCAGAGAAACTGTTTAAAGACTCTGAGGATGCAGCGAAAGAGCGTTATGAGCATTTGCTTCGTTTGGTAGAGTTATATAAATAATCAAAAATTATAATAAGAAGAAAGACAGGCGGCTAAAATGGCCGTCTGTTTTTTTGTGCACAGACCCGTGCAGTGGAATTTTTACTTTTCCCGCTCAAAAAATGTCGTTTTTTGTCGAAAACTTCTTGCTTTTTTCTTATACATAGAATATAATTACCTATGTAGTAATTCTGGGAGGTAAAAGAAAAATGAGTAAAAGAAAAAAAGCAGCGCTGTCCGTGATAGGGATTCTTTTGCTGCTGCTGATTACAGTTGCAGTGTGTTATTTCCTGTTTACAAAATCGTCGGAAGAGGACTTGCTCTATGATGATAATGCGACGGTAGGCATTATGCCCGGCGTTGATCTGGATGAGAGAAGAGCGCAGCTGCAGGAAATGCTTGACCGCAGCATGATTGCATTTTCGATCAATACGTCGCCGGTATTTTTAAACGGAACATCAAAAGGAAATCTTTTAATTGAAAATCCGGGAAATAATGCAAAGCTGCTCCAGGTAAGTATCCGCATAGATGATACGGAGGAGGAAGTGTATGCCTCCAAATACCTAAAACCGGGTACTTATATTGATTCTGTGAAACTTGATAAAGTGCTGGAAAAGGGAACGTATCACGCCACCGCTTATTTTTCGGCTTATGACGAGGAGACGCAGGAGTATATTGGACAGACAGGGGCGCAGATTACCCTGACAATACAAAATTAAATATGTTATAGACATACTGTAATAGGTGCAGGCAGGAGGATACTTATGAAAAGAAAAACACGTTTTTTACAGCTTGCATTGGCTGCATCGCTACTGTTTTCGGCAGCGGCAAATACGTCTTCTTTATTTGCTGCAGACGCCACTTCGACCAGAGATATTCCGGTTGGAGGGTCGGGCCAGATGGAGATGGTTGGAACAATCGATCCGACGATCCTTTCCGTGACGATGCCGACATTTGTACCGTTTAATATCAGCAATGGCGTTTCAACTCAGAATAAAGTAATATCACCGAGGATCAATGTCAAAAATAATTCAAATGTTCCGGTGCGGGTTGACGTTACCTACACCAAAGTTGACCTGGATAAGATTAAAAATATCGAGTGGAGCGACAATGGTACAGTCGGTGCAAATCAGATTGCAATCGGATTAAAACAGGAAGAAACAAAAAATCAGATGCCGGCCAATCTTACACAGGCCAGATGGCTTGCGGCCAATAAAAAACAGGATATGAATGTTATGGTACTGGATGCGAACCAGGAAGGCGCTATGTATGTTGTGGGTACGCTTGGGCAGGCAGTTTCCGAAAATGCGACATTTAATGTAACGCCTACGTTTGTTGTAAGCAGGACATCCATTCAGTAACCGGCACCCTAAATTTTGATTTGTCATCTATTATAGTATGTGTATATAAAGAAGAGAGAGGAAGATCCTCATGACAATTTATTATGTTACGATTTTTGGACTGACGGTGTTGGGGTATCTGTTAACAGAAAAAAAATGTCACACGAGAACGAGGGACCTGTACTTTCTGCTAGTGTTTATTATTCTGGTTTTTTTTACATCGTTTCGTTATGCAATCGGTTTTGATTATTTTTCTTATCGATTAATCTATGAGATGGTGGAAACGGAGTGGACGCTGGATGTTATTTTTCATGATTTCTGGTACGAACCCGGTTTCTTTTTGATCTATAAATTTTTTCAGCTTCTGCATTTCTCTTATCCGGCGGCGCTGGCCGGAATCAATATTTTTCTGATGGCCGTTTCGGTCTGGTTTGTGCGCCGTTATTCAAAAATGCCATGGGTTAGTATTTATCTTTATATTACGTTTCAATTTCTGGCCTATCATATGAATCTGGTGCGGCAGTCGATTGCGTTGTGTTTTTTTCTGTTTGCATACCCCTTTTTAAAAGAAAAAAAAATAATACCGTTTACGCTGCTTTTGCTTATTGGAGGGTTGTTACACAATTCTCTTTGGTTTGTATGGCCTCTTTATTTTCTGTTGACAAAAAAACCGACCATCAGGTACTGGGTTTTCACTGCGGGGGCGGCTCTGCTGGTCTATATTTTATTTGATGCTCTGTTTGTTTATATAAAGCCGTATCTTCCTATGAAATATGCGGCTTATCTTGGCACGTATTTTTGGAATGCGAATACGTTTCTCTATGTAGTCCCGGCAATTTTGTACGGCGTTTTGCTGTTCTTGTTTCGCAGGAGAATTGCGGACCCGACGGCCCGCACAATCTATTTAAACAGTGCGTTTTATAATATTTTGATCAGTTTTTATATCACAAAACACTTTATTTTGGAGCGGTTTGCCGTTTACCCGTTTGTGTTTTCTCTGATCGCGGTTCCGGATATCATCGCCTCTTACCGCAGCGAGAAAAAACGCGGTAAGAGAGAGCGGACGATGTATCGTTTTGTGCTGATTTTATGGCTGCTGTTTGGAGCAGGGTATTTTCTATTTGCAGCAGCCAACGGATTTCACCAGGTTTATCCGTATGTCAGTCTGTTAGAAAGAGGATATTCCGTTCCCAGTATGCCCTGATTTTAGAGAGAAACTTCCGACCAGTCTGTTTAATTCAACAGCCTGACCGGAAAGTTCTTTACTGGTGGCTGCACTTTCCACGGAAGCGGCGGAGTTGGTCTGGACAACATTTGAGATATCTGAGATTCCCTCGTTCACCTGTTCAATGGCGCCGGTCTGGTGCTCCACCGCATCGGCTACAACTTCCATCTGCTCCACTGCATGACCTGCCATTTCTACGGCAACAGACACGGATGAGGTTACTTTTTCCATGATTATGCTGCCTTTTTCTATCGAATCGATCGTATTTTTAATCAGTTCCTGGGTTGCTTTGGCCGCCTGGTCAGATTTTGAGGCAAGGTCACGTACTTCATGTGCCACAACGGCAAATCCTTTGCCTGCCTCACCGGCGCGGGATGCCTCGACAGAGGCGTTTAACGCCAGAATATTTGTCTGGAAAGCAATATCTTCAATAGTGTCTATAATGCGGCGGATTTCATCTGAGGAAGAGGTGATCTGATCCATCGCTTCACTTAATTGGTCAATCTGTCTGCTGCTCTCTAAAAGCTGTGTTCCGGCGTCGTTTACCGTGGATTTTGCATCTCTTGCCAAAACGGTTGTATTCTTGGCGCTTTTGCTCATCTCGGCAACAGTCTCCGATAGTTCGGTGACAGCGCTTGCCTGTTTCATCGAGCCGGTGGAGAGACTGTCGCTTGCCAATGCCACCTGTGAGGAGTGATTGGATAATGAGGAGGCGGTATGGACAATGCCGGACATGGTGTCGTTTAATTTAAGATTGATTGTACGCAGGTGCTCCTGCAGTATTTTAAAATCTCCCGGATAGTTTGTGCTGTTGCATTCCTGTGTAAGATCACCGTTTGCAATGCTGTTTAATACAGTGCCGATTTCTCCGACGATCGTTTGCAGTGTTTTTACCAGAAAGGCGGTGGAGTCTGAAAGCACGCGGGTTTCGTCTTTTCCTTTCACTCTGGGAACAGGGCTGTTTAAATCGCCGTTCGATAGAGCCACGAGACGTTTGGTGCATTTGACCATCGGTCCTGTAATGGAACGACAGACAAAGACAGAAAAAATCAGCACGATGACAAACAGAACAGCGCTTACAATCAACTGCACCAGATTGCCTGTATATGCGGAGCGCATAAATTCGTTTTCATCAATTGTGACTGCAATACTCCAGCCGTCTGTGCCGGGGATTGGAGCATGTCCCTGAATATATTCTGTTTTATCAACCGTGTGTACATATTTGTCCACGCCTTTTTCTCCGGCGATCATTTTCTTTTCAATAGCAGCAAGTTTTTGCAGGTTTTCGTCTGACGGGTTGTGTTCTGCGTCCCGGATGACGTTTTGTTTTTTTATTACGGCTTCGTGATCCCGATAGGCAATTTTTGTTCCGTCCTGGTCAAGTATATAGGCGCTTCCGAGTTCTCCGATCTGTATGCCCTCTACGATAGACTGTAAAATCAGTGCGTCGCATTGAAAGTAGAGGACGCCCTGTATCGAATCATCTTTTTTGATGGGGACAGATATCATCAGATAGGAGTCGTCTCCGTCAATGTAGGGTGTTGATATGTATGTTTCTCCCCGCATTGCGGTAAGAAAATAAGGTTCCAGTGAAACATTTGTATTATGGTAAACGTCGAATCCGTCAGTATCTGCCATGCCGCCGAATCTCATATAATAGGCGTCAACCCGGTTTTGTATCAGCGCCTGTTTTTCGTCAGCGGAAACGGTATCGTTGAGCAGAATTGGATTTGAGGCAATTTCTGCAATCGTAAGCGTGTAGGTGGAAATCATGTTCTGCGCGGCTAAAGCGGCAAGCTCTGTTGTTTCAGACAAATTCTTTTCAATTGCTGAAATCGTGGAAAGCCTTGTAATTGCGATACTCTGGAGGCTGTTAATGATGGAAATGCCCAAAGTTGCAAGTACAATTAATAATGTAATTTTGGTTTGAATCTTTTTCATCGTGTTGTGACAATCTCCTTTTCGTTTTTTATGATACTATCATATAGGACGAAAATTTTTCTGTCAATTACTTCGATAAGAATTTATTTGACAATGGAGTCGTATTTTACGCCGGAATAAAATGCTCTACAAAGCGTGCGAATTGGTTTTGGTGTGAAAAGTACTTCGCAAGGTCGCGCCAGGGGTGTTAATAGAAACCGGGTTTACGTGTTGGGATGTACGAAGTTTTAAACCGAAGAATGCCCCGAAACGGGCATTCTTCATCCGGATTTAGGACGGAGGCGGTTATTTTAGTTTTCAGTGTTTATGAAATATCTTTGATTACGCCGCAGCCTATTTTTTCACCGGAATTGCCGGAGGGCTGCGTTGTAAAATCATCCGGCATTTCATGAACGACTATGCTTTTCCCCATAATCTCGGCAATATTGATACGCTCATTGTAAAAACAGGACCATGCGTATCCGTTGTTTCCAAAGAGCGGAATCAGATCCCCATAGTGCAGGGGATGTTTGGCGTCGGTCGGATTATAATGCGCTCCGGTGTCTGAAAACGGCATCGTACAGTCACCGTTTTCATGAATATGAAATCCGTAAAACTGAAATCCTCCGTTTTTATCTGTGACAGGTAGTTCAAAAAATTCGGATTCGATCAAAGTTCCTCCATACGGTGTGGCGTAAAAGCGGACGATACCGTTCAAATCCGGAAAATCTTCATTTCCGGTAACAGCAGCGGCAGCAGAAGGCAGTTTGTACAGCAGTGTCTGCAGAAAAGATAGCGCCGGTGTGGTGTCTTCCATCATGGAAAGCTCCTGTAATAAAAGATTTATGTTATTTTATGCAGGAAAATTGCTCCGGTGCCGGTACCGGTTTGGCCAAAATCAGGGAAATTTGGACAGGAACGCAGAGCGGGTTATGCAGATTCATGACTTTTTATGGCTTTACAAAAAAAACTGTTAATGTTAGAATAAGTCAGGAATGCCTTTTTTATGTAAAAAGGTAAGAGGGAGGAAGCGTTTATGCCGAATTTGTGGGAAGATTTTTTGACGCAGATGAACTCTGGGAAGAAAAAGACGCATAAAAATGTAGAAAAAACAGAAAATTTTGTGGCAGAGCGAACTGTTGCAGAAAAACAGACAGGAGAGCAGGCGGATTCTTCTACTGTGTTGCCGTCCGCAGACAAAAGTAGTGTGTCTGACGCGGCAGAAAGGACAGAAAAAAAAGTGGAACAGGATTTCTTATTAAGCCAGATTGACGAGTTTCGGGAGAAAGCCAGGCAATTGCAGGAACTGATGGCTTCCAAGGAGAGCAAGGCGCAGGAATTACAGTCGATTGTCAGAGAGCGAGAGGGCAAAGCGCAGGAGCTGGAACAGATATTGTCGGAGCGTCAGGAGGCGGCGGACAGCCTGTTGTCGGATGTGACCGGCAGGATTGATATACTGGCAGACCGTGTGGCCGGCAAGATGTCGGAGATCGAGACAAATATTTCGCGCCAGGTAGCCGATACCAAGTCGGTAAGCGAGGAGCAGATGGTGCAGACGCGCCGGTTAAACGAGGAGCAGATTGAAGCGAACAAAAAGCTGTTGGAAGAACAGTCTTCCAAAAACAAACAGTTGTTTGAGGAGCAGATTGAGACAAACCGGCAGATTTTACAGGAACAGGCAGTCGAGAACAAGAAACTGGTGGAAGATCAGATGGCTTCCATTAAGAAGTCGCTGGAAGAGCAGGCAGCGGCGACAAAACAGCTGTCTGAGGGACAGCTCGTTGATGTCAAAAATCTTTTGGAGAAATCTTCCTCGCAGGTCGATGCCTTAAAGACAGAGCTTTCCGAAAAGGTACATTCCGAGAATGTAAAATGTTATCGGAATGTGCAGGATTTATTTACCGATTTTGATTCAAAGATAGAAAAACTGGAGATAATGGAAAAAGATATAGCAAAAATGAAGACGTTTGTAAAGGTGTTAACTGTTTTTTCAGTTATAGATTTTGTTGCGCTGATTGGAGTACTTGCGACAGTTCTTGTCACGCTGATGCAGACATCATTTTAACAGGAGTCTTTGTAGTGTTGTGTGAATGAATTGTATGAGCCAATTTGCTGTAGCGGATTGAATAAAGGAAGGCATATGTGAAAAGATGGGGATGAGTAAACAGAAAGTCTGGGTAGTCGGTCATAAAAATCCGGATACGGATTCAATCTGCGCCGCGATCTCTTATGCATATTTAAAAAATCAGGCGGAGGGCAAGACACATGAATATCTGGCGAAGCGGGCGGGAGCCGTCAATGAAGAGACCCGTTATGTACTGGACTATTTTCATGTCGAAGACCCGGAGTTAATTACTTATGTCGGCGCGCAGATTCGCGATATCAATATACGAAAGACCGAGGGAGTCAGCAGCCAGATTTCATTGAAGCGCGCCTGGAAATTGATGAAAGAGCTTGAGGTTGTCACACTGCCTGTTACAAACAGTTTTGGTAAATTAGAGGGTGTGATCGTGACAAAAGATATCGCAACTTCCTACATGGATGTTCTGGATAACCGGGTGCTGTCCAAGGCAAGGACGCAGTACAAGACGATTGCCGAGACGCTGGAAGGGTCGGTGCTTGTCGGAAATGAACATGCCTATTTTATGCGGGGGAAAGTTGTTGTTGCAATCTCAAACCTGGATTATATGGCGGATTATATTGAGAATGACGATCTTGTGATATTGGGCGACAGGGGGGAAGAACAGCTGCAGGCAATTCAGCTGAATGCAAGCTGTATCGTTGCCTGCGGCGGCTTAAAGGTAGAGGATGAGGTGAAACGGATTGCGGCAAAACGCGACTGTGTTGTGATTACGACGCCATATGATGCGTTTTCTGCCTCAAGGCTGATTAACCAAAGTATGCCGATCAAACAGTTTATGACGCGCCAGGAGCTGATTACATTTGAAATTGATGATTATATCGACGATGTGCGCGATACGATGTCAAAAGTCAGGCATCGTGATTTTCCGGTTTTAAATGAAAACGGCGGCTACGAAGGGATGATTTCCCGCAGGAATCTGATGACAATGCACAAAAAACAGCTGATTTTAGTCGATCACAATGAGAAATCACAGGCGGTGGACGGAATTGAGGAGGCAGAGATTCGCGAGATTATCGATCACCACAGGCTGGGCAGTTTGGAGACAATCTCACCGGTTTATTTCAGAAATCAGCCGCTTGGATGTACCTCGACGATCATTTATCAAATGTATGAGGAGCAGGGGGTAGAGCTTCCCGAGCAGATTGCAGGGCTTTTGCTCTCGGCGATTATATCCGATACGCTGATGTTTCGTTCTCCTACCTGTACGAAACTCGATAAGGATGTGGCGAATAAGCTTGCACGGATCGTGGGTATTGAGATTGAGGAACATGCAAGGAATATGTTTCGGGCGGGCAGTGATTTTAAGAATAAGACAGCTGAGGAGATTTTTTATCGGGATTTTAAAATTTTTCATACACAGGACAGTGATTTTGGCGTTGCGCAGGTAAATGCTATGAGCCGTGAGGAGCTTGACAAAGTGGGAGACGAGCTGCTGCCTTATCTGAAAAATGTGTTGGCTGAGAAAAAGCTGGATATGGTTTTTGTCATGCTGACCGATATTTTGGAGGAGTCTTCCAGAGTCATCTGCGACGGGAATGAAGCAGGCAAAATACTGACCAGAGCGTTTGGAACGCAGGAAGAAGCGGGCGGCGTCTTTCTGGATGGAATTGTCTCCCGAAAAAAACAGTTTATTCCGACATTGATGAATTTTTTGGCGGAGGAGATATAGGAAACGTATAGAGGGTTGAGGGTAGTTTGCTGCGCGAACTGCCCTTTCGATGTATTTATATTTGTATTTTTGGGAAAAATTTTTGACAAAAATAAGCGTTTTTCACATATAATGGAAACAGGATCTTTGAGCCGTTTGCATAGAAACAGAGATTGGAATAAAATCTGAGCATACGGGCGGCTGGTATTGGTTATGAGGAGGGAGTCTATGAAATTTACAAAGATGCACGGCTGTGGAAATGATTATATCTACGTAAATCTGCTGGAGGAGACAATAGAAAACGCGTCCGAGCTTTCGCGCAAAGTAAGCGACAGACATATCGGAATCGGCGGTGACGGGCTGATTACAATCGGAGCATCGGATCAGGCAGATTTTCGTATGAGAATTTACAATGCCGACGGTTCAGAGGCAGAAATGTGCGGAAACGGGATTCGGTGTGTCGCCAAGTATGTATATGAGCATGGGATGACAGATCAGACAGAAATTGCGATAGAAACAGCAAGCGGCGTTTTGAAACTGCAGCTGATAACGGAAAGCGGGAAAGTAAAGCAGGTCAGGGTGGATATGGGTGTTCCGGTTATCGAGGCGTCAAAGATTCCGGTTGTCTGCAGTAGGGAGATTGTGCTGGATGAACAGATCTTTGCGGCCGGCAGGGACTGGAGGATGACCTGTGTGTCAATGGGAAATCCGCATGCCGTTGTATTTGTGCCGTCGGTAGACGATCTGCTGCTTGAGAAGATCGGGCCGGAATTTGAACATCATACGCGGTTCCCAAATCGTGTTAATACGGAATTTGTGGAGGTCTTAAGCAGGACTGAGATGCGGATGCGTGTCTGGGAGCGCGGTTCCGGGGAAACGCTTGCGTGCGGAACAGGGACCTGCGCCTGCGTCATGGCGGCTATCTTAAACGAATATACAGAAGATCATGTACTGGTTCATTTAAAAGGAGGAGATCTTTTGATTGATTATGACAGAATAAGCGGGCATATCTATATGACAGGGCCGGCCGAGACTGTATTTGAAGGAACATTTTTACAGGAATGTTAACTGGTATGCCCGAAAATATGTAAGAGAGTATCCGGGTTATCAAATAAAAGTAATTGTGGAAAGGGCGGGATCGCTGTTATGGTTTTATCAAAGCTGTTGGAAGATCTGGAATATACGCTGCTGCAGGGAAGTTGTGAGACGGAAATCACAACGCTTGCGTGTGATTCCAGGGAAGCAAAAGAGGGAAGTGTATTTGTCTGTATTTCCGGGACAGTGCGTGACGCACATGACTTTATCCCGCAGGTGACAGAAAGCGGCGCAAAGGCTGTTATTGTAGAGAGAGAGGTGAAAGCAGACGAAAGAGTCACAGTGATACGCGTACCGGATACAAGGTATGCGCTCGCGCTTATGTCAGCCGCATATTTTGGGCATCCGGCCAAGAAGCTGACAACGATCGGCGTGACAGGGACAAAAGGAAAGACGACAACGGTTTATATGATCCGATCTATACTGGAAGCAGCCGGTATTCGAACCGGACTGATCGGCACGATCGAGACAATTATCGGTGAAACGCATATTCCTTCCGAAAACACAACGCCGGAATCGTATCAGCTGCAGAAAATATTTGCGGATATGGCTGAGGCCGGTATGAAAGCCGTTGTGATGGAAGTATCTTCACAGGGGCTGATGATGAATCGTGTTGCCGGATTTACATTTGATTACGGTATTTTCACCAATCTTGAGCCGGATCATATCGGAGAAAATGAACATAAAGATTTTGCGGATTATATGCATGCAAAAAGCCTGTTGTTCCGCCAGTGCGCGCAGGGGATTTTTAATGCGGACAGCGAACATCTGAGCGGAATTTTAAACGGCCACACCTGTAAAGTGGAAACATATGGGTTGAGCAAACAGGCGGATTTGCGCGCGGCGGAACCAACGCTGTTTTACGAGGATGGCGTACCGGGCGTTAAGTACCAGGTATCCGGTCTGTTGGATATGGATGTGACTGTCAATGCCCCGGGGCGATTTACGGTATACAACTCTCTGGCGGCAATTGCGCTGTGCCGCCACTTTCAGGTTTCGCGGGAACAGATGAAACATGCGCTCCTGCATACATTTGTGAAAGGGAGGATTGAGCTTATTCCGGTATCAAAGGAATATACGCTTATGATTGACTATGCGCACAATGCAATGGCATTGGAGAGTCTTTTGACAACTTTGCGGGAATATAAGCCGGGACGCCTGATCTGTCTGTTTGGATGCGGCGGCAATCGCGCAAAATCAAGGCGTTACGAGATGGGGGAAGTGTCGTCGCGTCTTGCGGATCTTACAGTTGTCACATCCGATAATCCCCGGTTTGAGGAACCCATGGATATCATTGCGGATATTTTGACCGGAGTAAAAAAATCGGACGGCGCATATGTGACGATTCCGGACAGGAAAGAAGCGATTGCATACTGCATTGACCATGCGCTTGCCAGAGATGTGATTGTCCTTGCCGGCAAAGGCCATGAGGACTATCAGGAGATCAAAGGGGTAAAACACCATATGGATGAGCGGGAGCTGATCGCGGACATAGTCAGGGAACGCGAAATGAAAAGCTGATTAGATGAAATACGGAATAAAGGAGCCGCCGGGACATGGCAGGTTTACAGGATATCCTGTAAACCTGCCATGTCCCGGCGTTTTTTGTTCTATGACAGGAAAGATCTTGTTGGTGTGAAGTGTTAAAGTTTATGACTTTCCTGTCATAGAAAAGATTATGCGCCGGTTTTTCCGGTATACAGTTGATAATATTTTCCCTGCTGTGCTATCAGCTGCGCATGGTTTCCGCGTTCGATCACATACCCCTGTTCAAGTACAACAATACAGTCGCTGTTCTTCACGGTAGAAAGGCGGTGAGCAATGACAAATGTTGTACGGCCCCGCATCAGTGCATCCATACCGTCCTGCACGATTTTCTCGGTGCGCGTGTCAATCGAACTTGTCGCCTCATCTAAAATCAGTACGGGCGGGTCGGCTATGGCGGCGCGGGCGATCGCAAGAAGCTGTCGCTGCCCCTGGCTTAAATTGGCGCCATTGCCGCTTAACATTGTCTGATATCCGTCCGGAAGCTGTCGTATAAAATAGTCGGCATTTGCCAGTTTTGCGGCTGAAATGACCTCTTCATCGGTGGCGTCCAGTTTTCCGTATCGAATATTATCCATTACGGTTGCAGTAAACAGGTTGGTGTCCTGCAGTACAATCCCAAGAGAGCGGCGCAGATCGTTTTTGCGAATTTTATTGATATTAATGCCGTCATAACGGATTTTTCCGTCTGCAATATCGTAAAAGCGGTTGATCAGATTTGTGATCGTTGTCTTTCCGGCTCCGGTGGAGCCGACAAAAGCGATTTTCTGTCCGGGCGATGCATGCAGGTCTAAATGATGCAGGACTGTCTTTTCTGGCGTATAGCTAAAATCCACATCGTCAAAGACAACATCCCCGCATAGTCTGATATAGTCAACAGACCCGTCGGCCTGATGCGTGTGTTTCCATGCCCATGTTCCGGTGCGTTCTGTTGTCTCAGTCAGTACAGGCGACAGGGAGTCGTCAAAGCTGTCTGTATGCGGAGTTCCCGGCTGTTCTTTTGTGCGAACCAGGGTGACATACCCGTCATCCGTTTCCGGAGCTTCGTCCAGCAGGGCAAAAATACGTTCACTTGCGGCAAGCGCCATTACGATATTGTTGATCTGCATACTCAGCTGGTTGATCGGCTGACCGAAGCTTTTGTTAAATGTCAGAAAGCTGGCAAGTTTTCCGAGCGTAAAGCCGCCAAAACCGTTTATGGCGAGAATGCCGCCTGCGGCGGCGCACAATACGTAGCTGATATTGCCGATCTGGGCATTGATCGGTCCTAAAAAGTTTCCGTATTTATTGGCATTGTCGGCACTTACAAAGAGTTTGTCATTCAGACGCTCAAATTGTTCCATGCTCTTTGCTTCATGCGTAAATACCTTGACTACTTTCTGACCGTTGATCATTTCCTCTATATAGCCGTTTAGTTTGGCAATGTCGTTTTGCTGTGCGACAAAATATTTTGCGCTTAAAGAACCCGCCTTTTTCGAACTGTAGACAGTGACCGATATCAAAAGGAGCGTTAGCACGGTGAGCGGGATATTCAGGCGCACCATACTGAAAAAAACACTCACAATTGTGACGCCGCTCATCAGAAACTGCGGGATACTCTGGCTGATTAACATGCGCAGCGCGTCTATATCATTTGTATAGGTGGACATAATATCGCCGTGCGGATGTGTGTCAAAATATCGGATGGGCAGTTCTTCCATATGCGTAAAAACATCATCCCTGAGGCGCCGCAGTGTTCCCTGTGTTACATTTACCATAATGCGCGTCTGCGCGTAAGCCGCGGCTGCGCCGGTCAGATAAAAGGCCGCGACTTTTATCATTGCGCGGGCAAGCGGTAAAAAATCTGGCTGTTTCTGCAGCAAAAGAGGCGCGATATAGCTGTCAATCAGTTTTTGAATAAACCAGGTACCCTGCACATTTGCAATGACCGAAATGAAAATGCAGATGACAGCGACGATGCAAAAGACGGTATAGCTGCGGCAGATATAGCCAAGAAGCCGCTTTAACAGTTTCCCGGGATGTTTTATTTTTGGCAGCGGCCCTCTTGCTCCCCGGCCTCCGGGAGGACGCAGTGTTTTTGTGTTTTTTTGTTCCTGAGTCATGAAAGCGCACCTCCTTCGTCGAAATCACCGCTTCCTCTGATCTGTGATTCGTAGACGTCGCGGTAGATTGCATTTGTTTTTAACAGTTCGTCATGGCAGGCAAAGCCGTCTATCTTTCCGTTGTCAAGCACAAGAATACGGTCGGCGTCCTGCACGGAGGAAATTCGCTGTGCAATAATGATTTTTGTGGTATCCCGAATCTCCTCCAGCAGCGCCCGGCGTATTTTTGCGTCAGTCGCCGTATCAACGGCGCTCGTAGAGTCGTCTAAAATCAGGATTTTCGGTTTTTTTAAGAGTGCGCGCGCAATGCACAGGCGCTGTTTCTGGCCGCCGGAGACATTTGTTCCGCCCTGTTCTATGTAGGTGTTGTAGCCGTCGGGAAACCGCTCGATAAATTCGTCGGCGCAGGCTAAGCGGCATGCACGGCGGCATTCTTCTTCCGTTGCGTCGCTTTTTCCCCAGCGCAGGTTCTCGTAGATTGTACCCGAAAAAAGCACATTGTTCTGCAGTACGACGGCAACCTCGCTGCGAAGCAGTTCAAGATCGAACCTGCGCACATCTGTATTGCCGACGTATACGGCTCCGTCGCAAACGTCATAAAGGCGGCAGATCAGGTTGACCAGCGAGGATTTAGAGCTGCCCGTGCCGCCGATAATTCCAACGGTTTCTCCGGATTGAACGGAAAGGCAGATATCGTCCAGGACTGGCGTCATGGCATTATTATTGTACCGGAAAGTTACATGATCAAAACGGATACTTCCGTCCGCAATGAACTGCTCTGGCTGCGCGG
This sequence comes from uncultured Roseburia sp., assembly GCA_947088345.1. Lineage (GTDB taxonomy): Bacteria > Bacillota > Clostridia > Lachnospirales > Lachnospiraceae > Roseburia. The sequence goes on along the minus strand of CAMUGE010000022.1, from coordinate 19,347 downwards.
GGTTTTTGATAGCAGTCGTTTCGTTTATCACCTCACAGATACGTCTGGCGCTTGCGATGCTCATAGTAATCATAACAAATACCATAGAGAGCATCATAAGACTCATCATAATGTTCATACAGTAGGTGAGAAGACTCATCAGTTCCCCGGTAGTCAGCGTTTTCTGTACAATCATCTTTGCGCCGAGCCAGCTTAAAGCAAGGATACAGCTGTAGACAGCGATCTGCATGGCCGGATTATTCCACGCAAGGATACTCTCGGCTTTTAAAAACATGCGGTAAATATTTTCGCTTGCGGCAGTAAACTTCTTTTTCTCATAGTCTTCCCGTACATAGGCTTTGACAACGCGGATTGCTGAAACATTTTCCTGTACCGAGGCGTTTAACGCATCGTATTTGGGAAACGCTTCCATAAAATAGCGATGTGCGCGCAGCGTGATAACTGCAAGCACAGCGCCAAGCAGCAGGACTGCGGCAAGATAGATCAGGGCAAGGCGCGGGTTAATGAGAAAAGCCATGCATATGGCTAAGATCAATGTGGCAGGAGCACGCACACACATGCGCAGTATCATCTGCCAGGCATTCTGCAGATTGGTCACGTCTGTCGTAAGACGTGTGATCAGACCTGCCGTGCTGAATTTATCAATGTTTGAGAAAGAAAAAGTCTGGATGTTTTGATACATGGTTTTTCTTAAATTGCGCGCAAATCCGGTCGAAGCTCTTGCACCGAATTTTGCGCCCATAATTCCGCAGAACAGTGAAAAACAGGCGGCAGCAGTCATAAAGGCTCCTACTTTATAGATGTGGTGTAAATTGCCGGTTCCTACGCCGTCGTCAATGATGGAGGCCATCAGATATGGGATCAGCGTTTCCATCAGCACTTCAAGGCTCATAAAGACGGGCGTTAAGAGAGAATCCCGTTTAAATTCTTTTATCTGTGCCCCTAGGGTCTTTAACATAAAGTTCCTCCATTCCGTTTTTTATTTTGGCCGTAAGACTTTCTTCCATATTATATAGTTATACTTTATAATATGAAACACTGTCAATATAAAATCAGTATGATTTGATTGAAAAAAGAAATACAAAATCTTGTTGTCATATATTGACAAAGATACAAGATATTGTATAATGGTCATTGCGGTACTGTTGTATGTTTGATAAAAATACGGATGCATTTATTTTTTACATGGCTGTTTGTGCCGGGAACGTCACAAATAAGCCCTGGTCCGACAGGAGAAATCTGCATAGCAGATTTTTCCTGCGGTTCCCCGAACAGAAACGTTCTCGGAATGGAGGTTCCTATGAAAATTATTAAAAGAAGCGGTACGGAGGATGCATTTGATATCCAGAAAATTGAAGCTGCGATACGCAAGGCAAACGACAGCGTAATTGATTATGAAAGACTGTCTGATTCCCAGATTCAGAATATTTTGATTAATGTGGAAAAAGCCTGTGCAAATATGAAGCATTCTCCGGGCGTTGAAGAGATACAGGATATGGTAGAGAACCAGATTATGAGCAATAAGGCGTTCAATGTGGCGCGCAATTATATCACATACCGTTATAAGCGCGAAATTATCCGTAAGTCAAATTCAACGGACGAGCAGATTTTAAGTCTGTTAGAGTGCAACAATGAGGAAGTAAAACAGGAAAATTCAAATAAAAATCCGACTGTCAACAGTGTACAGCGCGATTATATGGCGGGGGAAGTCAGCAAGGATATCACGCGCCGTTTTCTTCTGCCTCCGGATATTGTAGAAGCGCATGAAAAAGGAATGATCCATTTTCACGATTCGGACTATTTTGCGCAGCATATGCACAACTGCTGTCTGGTTAATTTGGAGGATATGCTGCAAAACGGGACTGTGATCAGCGAGACAATGATCGACCGCCCCAAAAGCTTTTCGACAGCATGCAATATCGCGACACAGGCCGTGGCGCAGATTGCAAGTTCACAGTACGGCGGTCAGAGCATCTCGCTGTCGCATCTGGCTCCGTTTGTGCAGGTCAGCCGCGAGAAGTTCAGAAAGCAGGTCAGAGTGGAGCTTGCCGCTGCAGGTGTTGAGGTGACGGACGAGCGTGTCAACCAGATTGCGGAGCTGCGTGTCAAAGAAGAGATTAACCGCGGCGTACAGGTGATACAGTATCAGGTGATCACGCTGATGACGACGAACGGGCAGGCTCCGTTTATCACGGTCTTTATGTATCTGAACGAGGTGCCGGAAGGGCAGCTGCGGGACGATCTGGCGGCTGTGATTGAGGAGATGCTTCATCAGCGCATTTTAGGCGTAAAAAATGAAAAGGGCGTCTATATTACGCCGGCTTTTCCGAAATTAATTTATGTTTTGGAGGAGGACAATATCAGAGAGGGCAGCCGGTACTGGTATCTGACAAAGCTTGCCGCGGAGTGTACGTCAAAGCGCATGGTTCCGGATTATATCTCCGAAAAGATAATGAAGAAATTAAAACAGGGCAACTGCTATACCTGTATGGGATGCCGGTCATTCCTGACCGTATACAAAGACGAGGAAGATCAATTTAAATTTTACGGAAGATTTAACCAGGGCGTCGTCACAATCAATCTTGTGGATGTGGCATGTTCCTCCGGCAAGGATATGGAAAAATTCTGGGAGATTTTAGACGAGCGCCTGGATCTTTGTTACAGGGCTCTTTTGATCCGCAACGAACGTCTGAAAGGCACGCCGTCTGATGTGGCGCCAATTTTATGGCAGAATGGAGCGCTCGCGCGTTTGGAGAAAGGCGAGACAATCGATAAACTTTTATATAACGGGTATTCAACTATCTCGCTGGGATATGCGGGGCTGTGTGAGTGTACTAGGTATATGAAAGGCGTTTCTCACACGGAACCGGGCGGAACAGAATTTGCGCTTTCTGTAATGCGCTATTTAAACGATGCCTGCGCGCGCTGGAAGCAGAAGCACAACATAGATTTTTCCCTTTATGGTACGCCGCTTGAGACGACGACCTACAAATTTGCAAAATGTCTGCAGAAGCGGTTTGGCATTATCAGGGGCGTTACCGATAAAAATTATATTACGAACAGCTATCACGTCCATGTGACGGAGGAGATGAATGCATTTGATAAGCTGAAATTTGAAGCACAGTTCCAGGAACTGTCGCCGGGCGGCGCAATCAGCTATGTCGAGGTTCCGAATATGCAGGATAATCTGGAAGCAGTTCTCTCTGTTATGCAGTTTATCTATGACAATATTATGTATGCAGAGTTAAATACAAAGAGCGATTACTGTATGGAATGCGGTTACTCCGGAGAGATTAAAATTGTCAGCGACAACCATGGCAAGTTAATCTGGGAATGTCCGAACTGCGGCAACCACGATCAGAATATGATGAGCGTGGCAAGGCGTACCTGCGGCTATATCGGTACGCAGTTCTGGAACCAGGGGCGTACGCAGGAGATAAAAGAACGCGTGCTTCATCTGTAAAGTTAAAACACACCCGATGCGTTTTTTAAGCCGCAGCCGGGTGTATTTTTCATTTTTTTCAGATATGTTTTGTAAACGGAGGAGAGTGTGGTATACTACATACATGAAACAGCAGACAGATTTAACAAAAATTCAAGAAAGTACTAGCAAAAAACTATGTATTGCGGCAGTTTATCCGGTTCTTATTTTTTATCTGACCGAAAATTTTACGCATAATCCGTGGGCGGACGTAAGGCCGTATGCACAGGCGTTTAATCTTTTCCTGTTTGAACTTGCGGCCGTCGTGCTGATCCTTTTGACAGGCAGCGTGAGAATTTCCCTTTCCGCATTGGGCGGCGTATCGTTTTTGTATGGGCTGATCAATGCCTATGTACTGCGGTTTCGGTCAGTTCCTCTGGTGCCGTGGGATATTTTTTCACTTAAGACGGCGGCGAGTGTGGCGGATAATTATAATTTTACGCCGGATGTAAGGATTGCTGTGGTGACAGTTCTGTTTTTGCTGTTGTTTGTGTCTTTCTATTTTCTGAGAGTGTCCATTCGGTGCGTTACGATCCGGGTTCGGCTCCTTTTCGCGTTTGTCGCAGCTTTGGCCCTTGTCGGTTTTTGCTATATGCTGCAAAAAGAGGAGTTTCAGAATCGTTACAGGCTTTATAACAAGCGGTTTACTCCGGTTTTCATGGCAAATGCAGACGGGCTCGCCGTGACATTTGTGATGAACCTGCCGTATGTTTTTGTGGAGAAGCCGGACGGATATTCGGCAAAAGAGGCAGAAGAGATGTTTTCTGATCTTGAGGAGGAGGCAAAAGAGACGGCAGAGAAGCAGACAGCAGATCTTCCCAATATCATTGTTATGATGAACGAGTCATTTGCGGATTTATCGGCGCTTGGCGAATTTGTGACGAACCGAGACGTCATGCCGTATCTGCACAGCCTGCAAAAAGGGGCGAAAAACACGGTGACCGGAATGCTTCATGTCTCTGTCTGCGGCGGCAACACGCCAAATACGGAATTTGAATTTCTCACCGGAAATACAATGGCGTTTCTTCCGCAGGGGAGTATCCCTTTTCAGCAGTATATCAAACAGGAGATGCCGTCCCTTGCCTCGCATTTAAAGCAGCTTGGGTATCGTACGGTTGCGATGCATCCGTATCAGTCGTCGGGCTGGGAGCGCGATCGTGTCTATCCGCTGCTTGGCTTTGAAAGAAGTATTTTTCTGCGGGATTTTTATGGGGAGGAGCGCGTAAGGCAGTATGTCAGCGATCAGGCATGTGTGGACAAAATCATAGACCTCTATGAGAAAAAGGCAAAAGGCACGCCGCTGTTTTTGTTTAACGTTACGATGCAAAACCATGGGGGCTATCAGGAAATTTATCCGAATTTTTCGCCGGATATCTCGGCGGAGGGTATGAACAGCGTATCGCTTTCGCAGTATCTGTCGCTTGTCAGTTTATCGGATCAGGCGCTTTCTAACCTGATTGACTATTTTGCAGGTCAGCAGGAAAAGACCGTAGTTGTTTTTTTCGGGGATCATCAGCCAAATGACGCAGTGGCGGCGCCGGTGCTTGCGGCGAACGGAATGCGCTGGAACGCTCTTAACGATGAGCAGATTAAGCTGCGCTATCAGGTGCCGTATGTGATCTGGGCCAATTTTGAGATCGAGGCGCAGACAAATGCAGACCTGAGTGCAAATTATCTGGGTGCGGAGGTTTTAAGCCGCGCCGGCGTGCCCCAAAGCGGCTATCAGAAATTTGTGATGGATTTGGAGGAGACCTGGCCGATTTTATCTGCAGTAAACACCGAACAGGCAGATGGAGATGGGAACGAATCTCTTGAGAAGCTGTCGGAATATAAAAAACTGCAGTATTATCAGATTTTTGGGAAATGAGGTAAATTATGAGAGAAAAGTTGCAAAGACTGCCGCTGGTTCTGGCTTTTTTTCTGCCGTTATCACTGGCAGTTCTGATCTGTATTCTGCATGGCATTTATCCGTTTGGGGACTCCTGCCTGCTGCAGATTGATATGTTTCATCAATACTGTCCGTTTTCCATTGAGATGATGGAAAAACTGCAAAACGGAGGCAGTTTCTTCTATTCCTGGAAGCTGGGGCTTGGATCGGATTATATATCGCATTTTGCATATTATCTGGCGAGTCCGTTCAACTGGCTTTTGGTCTTTTGCTCCAGGGATTTTATCATAGAGTTTATGTCCGTATTGATTCTGTTAAAAATCGGATTTTGCGGTCTGACGTTCGCCGCTTATCTGCGTCGTCATTTTAAATCCAACCATATCCTGATTGCCGTATTTGGGACGGCGTATGCACTGTCCGGCTATATGGCGGCTTATTCCTGGAATGTAATGTGGCTTGACTGTATTGTGCTTGCGCCTCTGATTATCATGGGGGTAGAGCAGCTTGTCAAAGAGGGAAAATCCGGGCTTTATTACATAACGCTTGCTCTTAGTGTCTTAAGCAATTATTATATTTCTTTTCTGATCTGTATGTTTTTGGTGTTCTGGTTTTTGATCACATGGGTTGGCAGCAGAGAAGCCGGTATACGCGCGTTTTTACGTTTTGCTTTGTATTCTCTGCTTGCAGGCGGCACAGGAGCAGTGTTTATGATTCCGGAGGCTGTCATTTTGGGGTACAGCGGCTCGCAGGGAATTTCGTTTCCGGAACAGATAAAATGGTATTTTAATCTGATCGACCAGGGTGCGCGCCATGCTTTTCTGACGGACATCTATACCGGGACAAGCCATTGGCCGAATCTCTATTGCGGAGTTTTTGTCTTTTGTTTTGTGATACTTTACGCGCTCAACGGGAAGATTAAATTAAAAGAGAGAATTTTAAAGCTGCTGCTTTTCGTATTCTTTTTTCTCAGTTTTGCAAATAATATACTGGATTTTATCTGGCATGGGTTTCATTTTCCGGATTCGCTGCCGGGCAGACAGTCGTTTTTATATATTTTCCTTCTCCTGACGCTGTCCTTTGAGGCATTTCTGCTGATCCGTGAAAATAAATTGTGGCATTTTGCCGTGGCTGCCGTGTTGAATGCTGTTTTTTGGGCGGTTGCATACAAAAGGGCCGATTTTGAACAGGTATCTGAGGCCGCATTTTTATTTACGGCGGTTTTTCTGGCCGGATATCTGATTTTTAGTCTGCTTTTGCATTTTCAGGTAAGAAAAATAAATAATATTCTGATTGGCTGTGTCTGTGTTCTGGCGCTGACAGAAATTACGCTCAATTTTCACAAAACGGGATTTGTCCCGGTTTACCGGCCGACTTATGTGGCGCGTATGGCGGACTATGATATGCTTACCGCGTATGCAAAAGAAGACAATGATTCTGATGGGGGCGGTTTTTACCGCGTTGAGGAGCTGGAACGCAAGACGAAGAATGACGCGTCGCTGTACGGATATTCGTCCGCAACTTTATTTTCCTCTCTGATGAATATTGAAATCAGTCATTTCTACCAGAAAGTAGGTATGGAGGGCGGAAAAAATTACTACTGTTATAACGGCCAGACGCCGCTTATTTCGGCTATGCTTTCTGTAAAATATATTCTGGCGGACAACGGGCTTGAGGAGAGTCCAATCTGCGAGTACCTTGCTTCGTCCGGCGACAGTTATCTGTATAAAAACAAATACAGTCTTCCGCTTGGCTTTATGATGGACGAAGATGTGATAGAAGAGTGGCAGTTTTTGGATATGGAGCAGGTAGAAGCGCAGAACAGGCTGGCAAAACTGCTCGGCGCAAAGGAAGATCTTCTTACGCAGGTATCTTCGGTGTCGGTGGAGGGCGAGACGACGATCCATGCCACGGAGGACGGATATCTGTATGCCAGATATGAGTCGACGGGCGTCGACAAGCTGACACTTGAGACAAGCGGCGGCAGAACAAGAGACTATACGCATGTATCTCATAAATATACGCTGGACCTTGGTTACAATTATGCCGGGAGTACGCTTTGGATACGCAATGAAAAAAACGAGAATTTAAGACTGACCGTTTACCGCCTGAATGAAGAGGCGCTAAGAGAGGCATATGAGACTTTAAGCGAGCAGACAATGGAGCTGACTGCGTTCTCCGATACAAAAATCGAAGGAACGATACAGGTACAAAAAGCGGGCAGGCTGATTTTTTCTGTGCCGTATGAGGAGGGATGGTCGATTTATGTAGACGGAGAAGATATGACAGATTGCGCGGAAGGGTTTGAGGGCGCGCTTTACAGTCTGTATCTGGATTCCGGGGAATATGAGATCTGTTTAAAATACCGTACCCCAAAACTTTTGACAGGCGCGCTGATCACCGCGTTTTGTATTGTGTCGTTTGTTCTGATTCAGATTTTTACGAGAAAGAAAGTTACGATTCACAGCGAGGAAGAAAGCGGACATTGAAATTTGTGGGAGATTGTGGTAAAGTATAGGATAAAATGTGAAGAATAAGTTGAAAGGATCACATCTGAATGGAGGGATAGCATATGTCAGGAAAAGAAATTGAAGTATATGGCAGCCATACAGAACATATCAAATTTCATCCGTATGAGCACCATGCAAAATATTATGAGACGGATCAGATGGGAATTATCCATCATTCCAATTATATCAGGTGGATGGAAGAAGCGCGTATGGATCTGATGAACCAGATGGGGCTTTCCTACAAGGCGATGGAGACAATGGAAATTATAAGCCCTGTGCTCTCTATCGCCTGTGAGTACCACAGTATGGTACATTTTGACGACACGGTTGTGATTGAGACAAAAATGTTAAAATACACCGGTATCCGCATGGAAGTGGAGTACCGTATGACAGATAAAGAGACGGGCGAGCTGCGCGCGACAGGGAAGAGCTCACACTGCTTTTTAAATCGTTCGGGAAGGCCGATCTCACTGAAACGCTCTTACCCGGAGCTTGACACGAAGTTTTTTGAATATGCAAATAATGAGCAGGCTGTGGACTGACGGAAAGGTATGGTTACTGCTATGTCAATCAGGGAAAGGCTTCTTGCTCTTAGAAAAGAGATGGAGCGGCGTCGTATTGATATCTATCTGATACCGACGGCAGATTTTCACGAGTCGGAATATGTCGGTCCGTATTTTAAAGCGCGCGAATATATCACAGGATTTACCGGTTCGGCCGGTACCGCCGTTATTTTTAAGGAGGAGGCGGGATTGTTTACGGACGGGCGTTATTTTCTGCAGGCGGAAGAGGAACTGTTGGACAGCGGCATAGAGCTCTACCGCAGCGGGGAAGAAAACGTTCCCGGTATCGAAGAACTGATCGAAGAAAAGCTGCCGGACGGAGGCCGTCTTGGATTTGACGGCAGGGTTGTGAACGCCGCGTGGGGCAGAAAGTTAAAAACAGTTGTTGAAAAAAAAGGAGGAAGTCTCTATACAGAGGAAGATTTAATCGGCATTATCTGGAAAGAGCGTCCTGCGCTTTCGGTGCAGCCGGTATACCGGCTGAAAGAACAATATACGGGTGAAAGTACTGACAGAAAGTTAAAGCGGCTGCGTGAGGAAATGAAACGGAAGGAAGCGGATGTTCATATTCTGACTTCTCTCTGCGATATCGCATGGCTGTTCAATATACGCGGTAATGACATGAAATGCGTACCGGTTCCTCTTTCCTATCTGACGATCCGCCGGGATACCTGCGAATGGTTTATACACGAGCAGATATTGGATGAAGAATTGGCGGCGTATCTGGCCGCGCATAATATCACTGTTAAACCATACGAGGAAATTCAAACGGAAGCCGAAAAAATCGGTCAAAATGAACGCGTTTTGCTTGACATGCATTCAGTCAGTTTCGGCATCGTGGAGCGTATCCCAAAAGGCGTAGGAATTGTGGAGGCAAAAAATCCGACTGTCCATATGAAAGCTGTCAAAAATCCGACCGAGATTGCAAATACGAGACAGGCCCATCTTTCCGATGCCATTGCCGTGACGAAATTTATTTACTGGCTTAAAAATAATATCGGTAAAAAAACGATCACGGAATGTTCTGCGATCGCTTATCTGGAAGAGAGGCGCAGAGAACAGAACGGATATATCGGGCCGTCTTTTGATACGATCTGCGCGTATGGAGACCATGCAGCGAAAATGCATTATGCCGCAGATCCCAATGCGGATACGCTGCTTTTAGAGGAGGGCTTTTTGCTGGTGGATTCCGGCGGTCATTATCTTACTGGGACAACGGATATCACAAGGACAATTGTTCTTGGGCCGCTGACACAGCAGATGAAAGAGCATTACACGGCAGTCTGCCGGGCAAATTTAAATCTTGCATACGCAAAATTTTTATATGGCGCAAGCGGTATCAGTCTGGATATTCTGGCAAGGGAACCGCTCTGGGAACTTGGCATTGACTATAAATGCGGGACAGGCCATGGCGTGGGGCACATCTTAAATGTGCATGAGGGACCGAACGCATTTCGGTATAAGATCAATCCGGATTCGCCGGATGCCGCCGCCTTAGAGGAGGGTATGATCACTACAGATGAGCCCGGCGTTTACCGCGAGGGCCTTTACGGGATCCGCATAGAAAATGAACTGCTCTGTAAAAAAGCACAGAAAAACGAGAACGGGCAGTTTATGGAATTTGAAATTATCACTTATGTCCCGATTGATCTGGACGCCATATTACCGGAACAGATGAACGAAAAGGAGCGGCGCAGGCTCAATGAGTACCACCGTGTTGTCTATGAAAAACTGGCTGATTTCCTGGACGAAGACGAGAGAGCGTGGCTTTTGGGCTGCACGAGGGAGATCTGAATGTAACTGACTGGGAGGAAGATATGAACGGAAAGCTGGTATTGATTGACGGGCACAGTATATTGAACAGAGCCTTTTTTGGGATTCCTGATCTTACAAATTCCGAGGGGCTCCATACAAACGCAGTATATGGATTTTTAAATATTATGTTTAAGATCCTGGAGGAAGAAAAACCGAATTTTTTGACGGTTGCGTTCGATGTTTCGGAGCCCACATTCCGCCATAAAATGTTTGAAGGATATAAGGGAACGAGAAAACCGATGGCGGATGAACTCCGGGAACAGGTGCCGTTAATCAAAGAGATGCTCCATGCAATGGGAGTGACGACAATTGAAAAGGGCGGGTACGAGGCGGACGACCTTGTCGGGACGGCGGCAAAGTACGCCGAAGAACAGGGGCTTACCGTTTCGGTTGTGTCGGGCGACCGGGATCTGCTGCAGCTTGCGACTGATAAAATAAAAATCCGGATTCCAAAGACAAAGAAAAACGGTACGGAGATTGAGGACTACAATGAAAAAGAAGTGATTGAAAAATACCAGGTAACGCCGCTTGCTTTTATTGATGTAAAAGCGCTGATGGGCGATACTTCGGACAATATTCCAGGTGTTCCCGGTATTGGCGAGAAGACGGCGACAGCGCTGATTGCACAGTATGGCAGCATTGAGAACGCGTATGCGCATGTGGATGAAATTCGTCCGCCGCGCGCGAGCAAAAATTTAAAAGAGCATTACGATATGGCCGTGATGAGCAAGACGCTTGCGACGATCGAGATACATGCGGAGTTTGACTATGATTTGGAGAGAGCGGCATTAAACGATATTTCTGATCTGTATACAGAAGAGGCGTTTCTGTTGTGCAGGCGGCTGGATTTTAAAAATTTCCTCGGACGTTTTCATATGGATGTGCCAAAGAGCGATGCTGCGTCTTATTTTAAGACGGTTGAAACACTAAAAGACGCAAAAAAGGTAATAGAAAAGATCCGGGGGAAAGAGTGCGGTTTTTTCATTGTGCCCTCCGGAGCAAGAGACAACGCATATGTCGAGGAAGACGGGCAGCTCAGTTTATTTGAAAATAAGAAAGAATCCGCGGATTTTCTTGGGATTTCGATTGCCTGCGGCGAGCAGGAGGTTTTCTTTGTGCCGGTCAGCGAAAAAATCGGGGCGGAGGAATTGTTGCAGATGTTTTTAGAGAGCGGGGCGTCGTCGTATGCAACGCTTGGCCTAAAAACGCAGCTTCCGCTGCTTGGTATGGTGGAAAAGAGCAGCAGAGGAACAATCGGCCTGTACAATACGTTTGATGCCATGATCGCCGCCTATCTGTTAAATCCAAATAAAAATGAATATACGTATGAGGACGTCGCAAAAGATTATTTAAGCCTTATGATTCCGTCGCAGAAAGACCTGTTTGAGAAAAAGGATTTTTATCAGGCAAAGCGGGAGCTTCCAGAAGAATTTCTGCTCTGCGTCTGTTATATGGCCTATGTCGCATATGCCGCAAAGAAGCCGCTTTTGGAGCAGCTTGCAGCGGCAAAGATGGACCGCCTGTTTCGTGAGATCGAAATGCCGCTTGTCTATACGCTGTGCGATATGGAGCATGAAGGGATCATTGTCAGCGGAACCGCATTAAAAGAATACGGAGATCAGCTTTTGGTACGTATCCGTGAACTGGAGGATACAATCTATGAGGAAGCAGGCGAAACGTTTAATATCAATTCGCCCAAACAGCTGGGGCCGATTCTGTTTGATACGTTAAAAATTCCGGGCGGGAAAAAGACAAAAACAGGATATTCGACGGCTGCAGACATTTTAGAACCGCTGGCGCAGGACTATAAAATTGTCGCGGATATACTGGAGTACCGGCAGCTGACCAAATTAAAATCCACCTATGCGGACGGGCTGACCTCCTGCATTGGGCAGGACGGTCGTATCCATACGTCGTTTCATCAGACAATTACGGCGACCGGGCGTCTTAGCAGTACGGAACCAAATCTTCAGAATATTCCGATGCGCATTGAACTTGGACGGCTGATTCGAAAAACTTTTTTGCCAAAAGAGGGGTTTGTATTTGTGGACGCCGACTATTCACAGATTGAGCTGCGAGTTTTGGCGCACCTCTCCGGAGACGAGAAGCTGATCGATGCATACCGGCAGGCACAGGATATCCATCGGATTACGGCCTCTCAGGTATTTCATATCCCGTTTGAGGAAGTGACCTCCTTACAGCGGCGCAATGCGAAAGCCGTTAATTTTGGGATCGTCTACGGCATCAGTTCCTTTGGGTTAAGCCAGGATCTGAGCATCAGCAAGAAAGAGGCCGCGGATTATATTGAGCGCTATTTTGAGACATATCCAAAGATAAAAAGTTTTCTTGACGGGGTTGTCAAAGAAGCGAAAGATAAAGGGTATGTGAAGACAATGTTCGGCAGAAGACGTCAGATTCCGGAGCTTTTCAGCAGCAATTATATGCAGCGGTCGTTTGGAGAGCGTATCGCGATGAATTCGCCGATTCAGGGTACGGCTGCGGATATTATTAAAATTGCAATGATTCGCGTCCACGACAGACTGTTAAAAGAAAATTTAAAGTCGCGCCTGATTCTTACGGTTCATGACGAACTGCTGGTAGAAACAGCAAGAGAGGAACAGCAGAAAGTGGAGCAGATCCTTGCCGAGGAGATGCAGGGAGCCGCTGATTTGGCGGTAACACTTGAAATTGATATGCATAGCGGGGAGAACTGGTATGAAGCCAAATAATGGGTGGGATGGTCAAATGAAATTTATCGGGATTACCGGAGGCGTCGGAGCCGGAAAAACAGAAATTTTATCATATATGTCGAAAATGCAGGGTGTTCGCGTAATGCTGGCCGACGAAATTGCGCGCCAGCTGATGGAGCCGGGTACGGAGTGCTATGAGAAACTGGCGGAGGTGTTTGGCAACGACGGTATTTTTGGGAAGGACGGCACAATAGACAAAGAGGCGCTATCAGCGGTTCTCTTTTCTTCCGGGGAGAAGCGTCAGGCGTTAAATGCAATTGTGCATCCTGCCGTTAAAGAGTATGTGAAAAAAGAAGTCTACTGGGAGCGCAGGGCCGGGCGGCTTACATTGCTTGTTCTGGAAGCTGCGCTGTTAATTGAAGAACATTACGATGAAATCTGCGACGAGCTCTGGTATATTTTTGCGTCGGAAAAAGTGCGTAAAAAGCGATTGCTTGCATCCCGGGGCTATTCAGAGGAGAAGATACAGCAGATTTTTAATAGCCAGCTTTCGGAGTCGGAATACCGCGCACATGCGGATGCAGTGATTGATAATGACGGATCAATCGAGGACTGTTATGCGCAGATTGAAAATCTTTTCAAACAAAAAGGAGTTGGGATACAGCAAATGAGCGAGCAGAAAATATATGAGGAACCGTTGGTATTCGGTTTGGATATCGGAACCCGCAATGTGGTCGGGACTGTCGGCTACAAGACGGAAGGGGAATTTATTGTTGTAGCACAGTGTGTGATGGAGCATGAGACGCGAGCCATGTTGGACGGCCAGATTCATGATATCGGACGCGTCGGCAATACGATTCGAAAGATCAAAGAACGGCTGGAAAGCCAGATTGGTCTGGAACTGACGGAAGTCTGTATTGCAGCTGCCGGACGTGTGTTAAAGACAGTTACAACGAATATTGCGCATATGTTTCCGGAGGAGACAGTCGTCACGGGGGAAGATGTCCATACGCTTGATCTGATGGGGATCGAAAAGGCACAGGAGATTCTAAAAGATTACAATGATACCAGATATAAATTTTACTGTGTCGGCTATTCGGTGATGCGTTATTTTATCAATGACGAGCCGTTTTCCAACCTGGAATCGCATAAGGCCGATAAAATCAGCGAGGATATCATTGCAACGTTTTTGCCGGAAGATGTCGTGGACGGCCTTTATGCAGCGGTAGGACTTGCGGGGCTTTCCGTTGCCAATCTGACGCTCGAGCCGATTGCGGCAATCAATGTCGCGATACCGGAGACATACCGTATGTTAAATATTGCGCTTGTGGATATCGGCGCCGGTACTTCCGATATCTGTATCACAAAGGACGGCAGTATTATCGCCTATGGAATGATCCCGCTGGCCGGGGATGAACTGACGGAACTGATTGTGCAGAATTATCTTGTGGATTTTAAAACGGCGGAGCATATCAAGCTCTCAAGCGGTACGGAAGAAGAGATCACATACAAAGATATTATGCTGATCGAACACACGATTCCGGCTTCTGATGTCTGGGATCTGATAGAACCGATTGTCGACAGGATGACAACGGATGTGGCGGAAAAAATTAAGGAATTAAACGGCGGACAGACTGTCAGCGCAACATTTATTGTAGGCGGCGGCGGTAAGATTCACGGATATACAGAGCTTCTTGCCAAAAAACTGGATCTTCCGCAGGAGCGTGTGGCGCTGCGCGGCGAGGAGGTGCTGCAGGAGGTTATTTTTGAGCAGGGCGATATCAGAAAAGATCCTCTTTTGGTAACACCGGTTGGTATTTGTCTAAATTATTATGATCAGAAAAATAATTTTATTATGGTGCGTTTTAACGGGGAGCGCGTTAAAATGTATAATAACAGCAGGCTTACCATAGTGGACGCCGCGCTTGCAGCGGATTTTCCAAATGAGGATCTGTTCCCGAAACGCGGGAAAGAACTGCAGTTTGTAGTAAACGGCGTACTTCGCATTGTGCGCGGTAATCCGGGAGAATCCGCGGTTGTCTTTATGAATGACAGACCTGCAAATATTAACACGCCGTTAGAGCCAAACAGCGATATTATTATTGAGCCGTCTACGCAGGGAGAGGATGCGCAGTGTACATTAGAACAGTTGGATGAGTACGGAGAATCAACGGTTGTCTTTGTGGTAAACGGCAGAATTATCCGCTGTCCGCGGCTTCTTGAGGTAAACGGCAGTCTGGAACTTTCGTCTTATCTGATTCAGGAGGACGACCGGATTGATACAAGGGGATTTTATACGGTCGGACAGCTGGCGCAGTTTATGGATGTGGAAGTTGATATGGATCATGAGATTCTTGTCAACAACAGAGTGGCCAATCTGGACACACTGATCTACGAAAACTTTACGATTGAGTGGGTCGTGCTTTCTTATGGAGCTGCAGATGTGCCGCCAGAACCGATTCCGGAAGAGCATCTAAGAAAGTCAGAGGCGATCAGACAGCAGGCGAACGCACAGAGTCAGATGAATATGAGGTCTATGCAGAGAGAGGATATGCCGGCAACTGAGAGACATCCGGTGCAGCAGGCGCCGGATCGGGCTGAGGTATCGTGGAAAAGCACGGCGCGGTACGGACAAGTGTCACAGTCTATGTCGGAAATTAAACCAGGCGGCAGGAGGGATTTTGGGCAGACGTGGCCCGGGCAGGAATTAAGGTCGGAATCAGCAGCAAAGCCGGTTACAGAGCAGACGGCGGAAACCGGGCGTATGACGGCATCCGGACTGGCATCAGCTTCAGAAAATATGCCGCATACAGGACAGACGGCGGAAACCGGGCGTATGACGGCATCCGGACTGGCATCAGCTTCAGAAAATATGCCGCATACAGGACAGACGGCGGAAACGGGAAACGTGCCTGCTGCAGGGGAAATTTCATATGTGGAAAATGTGTCTGTAACAGAGAAGCTTCTGAAGTCAGAACAGGATTCGGTGCAAACTGAGTTGTCACAGGAGAGGAATGTGACAGTAAAGGCGCCGTCTCTGGCGCCGCACCATACGCCCAAGCAGATGTCCGAAATTCGCAATATTCCGGAATCGGACTATTCTGCATCCGAAAAGGAGGACAATTCGCAACAGAAAGCGCCGGAATCAGAAACGGCAGAGAACGCAGTGACTTTGGAGCAGGCGCGGAAAGCGGATACAGAACAGAGAACATCCAGAAAACAGTATACGTTTCGTGGATTAAACGAGGAAGAGACGGAACAAAACGGGGAAACACAGACGGAACAACAGGAAGAGGAAACGACGTCGTCTGCCCAGGGGCAGATTAAGGCCGCCTCGCCTCAGCAAATATTCGGCGCGCCGCAGAGCGAGAAATATACCACAAGAATACAGGAGAGCGCAAAAGAGATTTTCGGTTCGGGCAGCCTTGGCATGACGAAAGAATTGCTTGTATATGTCAATGACGTTCCAGTTACAATGACTGGAAAGAAAAAATATATTTTTGTCGACATTTTCAATTATTATGATTTTGACCTGACTGCGTCAAACGGCAGGCAGGTAATTACAACAGTGAACGGAGAAAATGCGAAATATACAGAAGAGTTAAATCATGGCGATCAGATTGTACTTGCCTGGAAAGAGGCATAGGCAATGGAATTGTACAGTATAGCAAGCGGCAGCAGCGGTAACTGTATTTGTGTGGGCGCCGGCCGCTGCCATCTTCTGGTCGATGCCGGAATCAGCGGAAAACGTATCGAAGAGGGGCTTTTTGCATTCGGTTTAAAACCGGAGGAGCTAAAAGGCATACTGATTACACATGAACATGCGGACCATATCGGCGGCCTTGGCGTAATGGCAAGACGCTACGGGCTGCCGATGTATGCAACGGCGGGGACAATACAGGCTGTTTTAAATACAAAATCCGTCGGAAAAATAGACGAGTCTCTATTTCATGAGGTGAATTTAGGGTATGAGTTTCAGATAGATGATCTTTTGGTGGAACCGATTGAGATTTCACATGACGCCGCACAGCCTGCAGCCTACAAATTCAAAAGTCATGGGAAGTCGGCCGCAATTATTACAGATCTTGGCACTTATGACGAAAAAATAATCGGTAAGCTGCAAAATCTGGACGCGATACTTCTGGAGGCCAACCATGATGTACATATGCTGCAGGCAGGCCGGTATCCGTATCTGTTAAAAAAACGTATTTTAGGGGACAGAGGGCATCTCTCCAACGAACTTTGCGGACGTCTGCTGGGTGAAATTCTGCACGACGGTTTCCAGAGTATACTGCTCGGCCATTTGAGCAAGGAAAACAATTATCCGGCGCTCGCCTATGAGGCGGTCAGGCTGGAAGTAACAATGGGGGATAACCCTTACCGCGGAACTGATTTCCCGATTGCAATTGCAAAACGGGACGAACCGTCGGAAGTCATTTATATTCGATAAAATAAAAGAGTAAGCCGCAGATTTTGCGGCGGAACGGAGGCACAATGAACGAAACAGCAGACAGGGCGGTGATTACTGTAGTTGGAAAAGATACCGTGGGCATTATCGCGAGAGTTTGTACTTATCTATCGGAAAACGAGATCAATGTATTGGATATTTCCCAGACAATAGTTTCCGGATTTTTTAATATGATGATGATTGTAGATATGAAGAACAGAAAACAGTCTTTCTCAGACTGTCAGCGGGGGTTGGATCAGATTGGAGAGGAGATCGGAGTTTCGATCAAATGTCAGCGGGAAGAAATCTTTGAGATGATGCATCGGATTTAACGGGAGGACTCATGATTAATATTTGGGAAGTAAACGAGACAAATAAGATGGTGGAGCAGGAAAATCTCGACGTGCGTACCATCACTATCGGTATCAGTCTGCTGCAATGTGTGGATTCCGACTTAAAACAGTTAAAAGAAAATATTTACCGGCGTATTACTACGGTTGCAAAGGATCTCGCCACTGTAGCGGAAAAGATAGAAAACGAGTATGGGATTCCGATTGTAAACAAAAGGATTTCTGTGACTCCGATTACTTTGGTGGGCGCTGCCGCCTGCAGAAGCGAGGAAGATTTTGCTTCTATTGCAGTGACGCTTGATCAGGCGGCGGAGGCTGTCGGCGCAAATTTGATCGGCGGTTATTCGGCGCTTGTGTCAAAGGGCATGACTAGGGCGGACGAGATGCTGATACGCTCTATTCCGGAAGCGCTCTGTAAAACAAAACGCGTCTGCAGTTCGGTCAACCTGGCGTCTACGAAGACAGGTATTAATATGGACGCCGTAAAATTGATGGGTGAAATTTTGTTAGAAGTAGCCGGGCGTTCCAAAGACAGGGACTGTGCAGACTGCATGAAGCTTGTCGTATTTTGCAATGCGCCCGATGACAATCCGTTTATGGCGGGCGCATTCCACGGGGTGACAGAGGCGGATGCTGTGATCAATGTCGGCGTAAGCGGACCCGGCGTTGTGAAGAAAGCGTTAGAGAGCGTGCGCGGAGAAAATTTTGAGGTGCTTTGTGAGACAATTAAAAAGACGGCATTTAAAGTAACAAGAGTCGGACAGACAGTTGCGCGAGAGGCCTCAAAACTGCTTGGCATACCGTTTGGCATTGTAGACCTTTCGCTTGCCCCCACGCCTGCGGTCGGCGATAGTGTCGCGGATATTCTCTGTGAGATCGGACTTGAATATGCGGGCGCTCCGGGGACAACAGCGGCGCTTGCACTGCTGAATGACCAGGTGAAAAAAGGCGGTGTGATGGCATCCTCTTACGTCGGAGGCTTAAGCGGCGCATTTATTCCGGTTAGTGAAGATCAGGGTATGATTGACGCAGTGCAGGCGGGAGCTGTCACAATAGAAAAATTGGAGGCTATGACCTGCGTCTGCTCGGTTGGTCTCGATATGATTGCGATACCGGGAGATACAAAGGCAACAACAATATCGGGTATCATTGCAGACGAAATGGCGCTTGGAATGGTTAATCAGAAAACGACAGCCGCAAGGCTGATTCCGGTGATAGGCAAGGGCGTCGGGGAGACAGTTGAATTTGGCGGACTGTTTGGCTACGCTCCGATTATGCCGGTTAATCCGTTTTCCTGCGACGCTTTTATCAACCGCGGCGGCAGGATACCGGCGCCGATCCACAGCTTTAAAAATTAACGGAAAACAGAGGGATAATTAGAATAGTTCATCTTTTGGCTTCGCTGTCATGCCCGATAAACGCCAAATGCTCCAAAGCCGCATTTTGACGCCTGCATAACTTGCGGAATTATTAGAAAGAATTGTTGCAAATAGTTTAAATTTATACAGGAAAGGGGTTGACAGAAATTTTGAAAAAAATGGATAATTTATTGAGCAGAGCAGAGCAGAGCAGAGCAGAGCAGAGCAGAGCAGAGCAGAGCAGAGCA
>CAMUGE010000021.1 GCA_947088345.1 uncultured Roseburia sp. | reverse complement strand
CCATTTTCATTACGTTTTGTGCCTGAGCGAAGCGAAAGGAATGGATATAACTATGAACTTACAACGTGGCATGCGTGATAAAATCGCAAATTATATTGATGCGGACTCGGAATTTTGTATTGAAATGGGCATCATTGGTTCCGCAGTCTATGATTTCAGCTGTTTTGGCATCGACCAGTCAGGCAGACTCTCGGATGACGGCTACATGATATTCTACAACCAGACGGTATCGCCTGCGGGGGAAATCACGCTGACACCGGATAATAATTCTGCAAAATTTTTTGTAAACCTGTCAAAGCTTCCAGCCAGTATTGAGAAACTGGTATTTACCGCCAGTATAGACGGAAACGGTACTATGGGAGAGATTACCACACATAGTTTTACAATGTCACAAGACAACACGCAACGGATTGTAATGGAACTGTCCGGTTCGGATTTCAAACAGGAAAAAGCAATAATCTCTGTCGAAATTTATAGAAAAGGCGAGTGGCGCATCGCTGCAGTTGCCAGGGGTTTTAACGGCGGATTGTCTGCATTATTGGCTGCATATGGCGGCACGGAGATTTTTTCAGAGTCTCCCAATACAGAACCTGCCGCGCCGAGCGCCGTGAATACAGTACCTCCCAGTCTGCAGACGGTTCCGGAATCCCCGGCGCGTCCGGTTTCTGAAACAACGCTTTCTGCGCCGGAAAATACCGAGGCGGAACTTGCTCAGAAAATCATGGGAAAAATCAGTTTGTCGAAAGACAAGGTAAATCTTGAAAAGCATGTTGTCAACCTGAGCAAATGTGTTGTCAGCCTCAGCAAAGAAAGCGGTGTAAACCTTGGATCTGCAAAAGCGAAAGTGGTCGTCGCGTTCGATTACAGTGCGTCGATGAGCGTACTTTACAAAAACGGAACCGTACAGCATACCATTGACAGGCTTGTTCCGCTTGGACTCACCTTTGATGACAACGGCTCCATTGACGTATACTTGTTCCAAAATGACTATAGGAAGATGACAGATTTATCATTGGGCAATTACGACAATTATGTTAAAAGTGTGATCGCCGCGTCAGGCTACTCCATGGGCGGTACAAATTATGCACCCGTATTAAGCGCAATTATAGGAGGCGGCGTAAGTTATCAGCGCAGATTTTTGGGATTGGGCAGAAAAGCAGTAAAGACAGAGGCAATCGTAGATGAAGCAGATCCAACGTTCATTCTTTTTATTACAGACGGAGATAATTTCGACAGGATTGAAACAGACAGAATTATCCTCGAATCATCGGAAATGAATGTATTTATTCAGTTTATTGGAATCGGAGATGACCAATTCCAGTATTTGGAGAGGCTCGATGATATGCCCGGCAGAAAGCAGGACAACACTGGATTTTCCAAGATGAATGACTTGGAAAGGGCAGATGACAACGAACTGTATATGAACGTGCTTAGACAATTTTCCTGCTGGCTGAGAGGACAGCAATAAAAACGCAAATGCTGGCATAAAGGAGAGAATGGGATGAAAAGAGATTGGCTTTCTTAAGATGAATGGAAGTTTACGGCATTAGAAATTCGTTTCCGGAAACTGACAGGCGGATTGATATTTCCGGATAAATATAATACCCTCAGCGCCCCATAGAATGTAAAGGAGAAAACGGTATGGAAAAATTGATGTACATGATGATGATTGAGAAAAGCAAGACCTATAATAAAATGACAAAACAGATAGTTATGCAACATGTTGAGAACATAAGAAAGCTGGACGATGATGGCAAGTTGGAAATCTGCGGTGTCTTTAAGGGATATCCGGGAATGGCAGGTATGTATATCCTAAAAACGGATAACCGTGAAGAAGCAGAAGAAATTTGCAAATCAGAGCCGCTGGTTATGGGAGGATATGCAACCTACAAATTAGTCGGTTTACAGATTGCAAACCGGGAAAATAATTACTTGCTGTAATTGCACAAAGGAACAATACCAGGGCAAATAGAATCCGACTCACATGAAAACGGAATAACAGCTTTTGCATGGAACGGCACATAAAGACAGGAAATCAATAAATGGCTGTGGAAGTGAAAGCTGCGTGTGCATAATAGTTCAGCGGCATGGTGATATTGGAATGGGGAAGCGCGCACCCTTAACGAAATGAGTTGCACACCATGAAAAAGCAGGCGCCAATGCCGACTACTACGGAATCCCTCATGTCACATATATCTTTTTTGAGTGATAAATAGTATTTTCAATTTTGTTTGAAGTTGACAGCCGGGCATAGTATAATATCAAAAAGCCGAGGTGATACAGCTAATGAAAAATAAAATGCTTTCGCAGAGTATCGCAGACACACTATTGTCTATGATAACAAGCTTGAGTGAGTAATGAGCAGTTAGGGAACAGTAATGCCAAATGCTGTTCCCCCTTTTCGGCATAAATGCAACCGTAAATAACAGCAGGATAACCGCCATTATTGGCGAGGATACGAAACAGGAAATCAAAGAAAAGGTTTCCTGTTTTTTTGCACCCATTTTGCTTATTTCCGGCTGTATCACGGAAGAAAACACCGCCGCAAAATTGGCGGAATCCACGTCACGCATGAACGGGTATGCCGTGGGGCGATAGAACGGGTGGATGTCCGCAAACGACGCACAGCGGAATTTGTCAGTTACTAAGAGCAAGATAGAAAAATTTACAACCATGTGCTAAAATGATACAGAAAGCGACAAAATACTTCCCAACCAACGGTTGAATCGCCCCTATCCAACCGTTGGTTCGTGTAAAAAGCATATAGAAGGGTGTATCGTTCAAGGCGAAAGGAGAAAAAATGATGAACCAGATAGAGATTGGAAAATTTATTGCCAAATGTCGTAAAGGGAAAAAACTAACTCAAGCACAGTTGGCGGAAAAACTGAACATTACAGATAGGGCGGTATCCAAATGGGAAACAGGAAAAAGTATGCCCGATTCATCTATAATGTTAGAACTTTGCGAGATACTGGGAATCACAGTAAACGAGTTGTTAAGCGGGGAGGAAATCGACATGCAGAGTTATGAAAAAAAGGCAGATGAAAATTTGATCGCTTTAAAAAAGAAAGACGAAAATAACATGACAAAAAATGTCATCGTTTCAATTCTTTTTTCAGCAACACTATTGATAGGGATTATGGTATGTCTTATTTGCAATATCGCAATATCCGGCAATTTAACATGGTCATTAATTCCGGTCAGCTCTATTGTATTCGCATGGGTGATATCCTTTCCCAGTATTATTTTGGGAAAAAGAGGGATTATCGTAAGTTTAATATCACTTAGTGTTTTTATCGTCCCCTATTTGTTCTTACTGGGCAGTTTATTAAAAGCGAAAGAAGTATTTTCAGTTGGTGCAGTGATGGCGGCAGTCTCGATCGTATTCTTGTGGATAATAGCTGCAGTGTTTAAGCGTATGGAAAGGAAGTTAGTTGCTTTAGGAACAACTTTTTTAGCAGCGATTCCATTTATGATTATTGTCAATGTAATACTGTCAAAAATGATAGAGGAGCCTGTTCTTGATGTATGGGATATGCTGACTGTCTTTATGCTGTTGATATTGGCATTTGTCTCCTTTATTTGTGATTACGCGAAGAAAAAGGGATTGATGAAATAATAAAAACGATTTTGAGAAGTCAACGGTAAAGATGAACGCCGCCTTGCGCCACCGTTGTGTATGCCTGTAAATCAAGGCTTTTTTGAGATAATCAACCATTTTCAAAAAAAGTTTGCGGTATTGTGCAACAGCGGCGTTAGTAACGACCAAGATACCTGTGGACTTTTCTTTTGTAGTTTAAGTATTCTGCGCCAAATACCTTTGATAAAAACTGCTCTTCCTGCAAAATTTGAAGATGAAGCATGATTATAGCAAAGACAGAAAAAATCAGCAGTATCCAATTGAAAAACATAAGCAATAAACCGATATAGACGCAGTCAAAAGCTAAAAATGCGGGATTTCGGCTAATGCTGTAAATTCCGCTTGTGATGATTACTGTTTTATCATTTTCCGCAATGCCGGCCCTCCAGCTGTCTTTCATGGTAATGACTGATACGGCAAAAAGTACGTCGCCGACCAGACCGAGAGTGGCGCCGATGATGATAGCAATTTGAGGAAAGCGCATAGGAACCAGGAGAAAGCTGAGGACTTCCGCGGCAACAACAGCATAAGTAGCGATTTTCATAGTTAATTCAATGTAGAAAACTTTTGATTTCTGCTTGCCTTTTGCTATTTGGTCTGTTTGTATGCCTTTTCTTTTTTGCAATATCATCTTGCTGAAATAAAACGTGTAGAATAATACAAGTATTAGCAAACCGGTTAATCTCATTATGCTTCCTCTTTCAACTGGAAATTTTTTGGCAACAGTACTACTATAGCACATTGAAATAAATATTTCTACTTTCCTGTTAACGAAATGCGCAGACTGCGCACTTTTTTCAGGGACAGGACAAACGCATGAATGAACATTTGATTAATAAAACGAATAGATATGCAGAAAAAATACACAATATTGAATGTTTATACATAGTGTATTCAAAGTTGAAATAAAAGTTTGATTAAATTTCATGTTTGGTAACACATTGTTCATGGTTTAGTCATTCATGCGTTTGTCGTGTTTCAGGGAGGAGTAAGCTTGAATATACAGCAAAAAAATGGTATGATGAAATGGAAATATTTATATAAGGTTCGTTTGAGAAGTACTTCTAATCACTCGCAGCAGAGGCGCTAACGCGAAACAGGTTCGCGCGCTAAGAAGTTCTAAGTCTCACACCAGAGAATCCCCAAAAACACGCCATGTATGGCGTTGGATTCTCCGCGCAGATTTGAGTCGCGGCAGAGCCGCGACATGGGAGGAGCGTATTAGAAATAGTATGGCTTGTTTTGACAGAGAGAAAGGGGGACCGGCCTGTGAATGACTACCAACTGAAATTCATGGAATTAAAAAGGGAATTGGAACAATCCGAAGATGATGTGGACAGTGTTGCGGCGCTTTATGAATTTAAGGATTTTCTGGAGGCGCAGGATACGTCCGAGGCCAAATGGGTACTGACCGATGTATGTGAGACGCTGGGGCTGTATCGCAGTGCATTTGAGACACTGCGCTCATTGGTTGTGCGGACAGACAAGAAAGCGCAGCGGCGGCTGGCAAAGCTTAAAGACATGGCGTGGAGCGGAGACAGGTTTGCGCTGCATCGTCCTGCAGGCGGAAAGGACAGGAGCAGGCAGGCGGCGCTGCTGACGCAGCTGCCATTTTTTCGATATCACCCCAACCCACTGGAAACAGAGGCATTTCTTCTGGCCGATCCGCCGAAAACCTGTGAGTGCTGTGGGAAATCGGTTTCCGTTTATTATAACGGACCATTTTTCGCAGTGGAGAATATCAGCTGTCTGTGTCCGGAGTGTATTGCAAACGGCAGGGCGGCCGAAAAGTTTGACGGAGCGTTTCAGGACGAGTATTCGCTTGAGGACGGTGTAGACGATCAGAATCGGCTGGATGAATTGATTCATCGTACTCCGGGCTACCAGGGGTGGCAGCAGGAGTACTGGCGTGCCCACTGCGGTGACTACTGTGCTTTTATCGGATATGCAGGATACCGTGAATTAAAACATTTGGGCATTGCGGATGAGGTATTGGAGGATTCTGTCTGGAGCGACTGGGGAGAGGAGCCGGAAGAATTATTAAAGGATCTGGTCAACGGCGGCAGCGTCCAGGGGTATCTGTTCCGGTGCGTTCACTGTGGAAAACATCTTTTGTGGGTGGATTGTGACTGACAGAAATTAAGAGAAAGGCGATTATAACTATGAAAAAATTTGATCAAAATTACAGTCTGCTTTCGGCAATGTATGAGGACGAATATTTTCCGGATTTTCTGGTGGATAAAATAAGGGAATTGCTTATGGATACGATTTCATTTTTGGAGACGGGAGAAACAGATCTTCAAAAAATTCAGAAAAAATTTGATGAGATGACGCTGGCTGTCAATAAGCTGCAGGGGGAGTTCGAGCAGAATGACAGTGAAATCGAAACAGCTGCGCGCGACAGTATCGGTGAAACTGTAGCGTATATTCTGCAATGGTTTGATGTTGTGCTGGATGTGGAGGATGCAATCAGCGCGCGCGACTGGTAAAGTACAGCGGCAATCGAAAAGGAAAGAACGGGAGATTGCAGTCAGCGTTCTGCAGACTGTACCAACTGCAACACCCGGTCTTCCCTTTTAAACAGAATCGCTTTCAGAGGCTGATTTAACAGAGATCCGATCGTGAAAAAACGGAACCAGACCGCAGATGCTTTTATTCTGCATCCAGAGAGCCGGAACCCTGGGAAATCCCAACGGTATAGTAACCCTGTTCCTGGTATACCGGTGTATTGATATACAGTGAAAGGCGTACTTTGTCTGTCGACAGGGAATCTTTTACTTTTTCTTCCATCCTGCCGCTGTATAATACGGGCCACTTCTCTCCATAGGTTTTCCTGAACTTATTTTGATCCAGTTCTTCTGCGGATTCGATCTCATGAATGTTCCACTGTACCGGATAGACATGATTTTCGCCATAGAGCGCATAGATTTCCGCATAACAGTTTTGTGCGAGCGACAGGGCGTCGTTTGCATCCGGCGTGTCATATTCCATACAGTAGAATGCGTCCTGTTCGGTCAGAAAATAGTATTTGATCTTTTCAGAATCTGTGTAAATCATGCTGTCGCTCCAATATTCCAAAAAGTCCAGTTCCCGATTGGCCGCCTTTTGGATTTCGTCAACGCCCATTCCGCTGAGAAAATGAAAGGACTGGTAGTCAAACGCGATTTCTTCCGGGGAAAGCTCCGTTACCGGTACGGAATCCTGCCAGCGCATCTTTTCCCAGGGATCTTGATCCGAAACCGCTTCTGTTTCTTCTGCTGCGGTCTGCAGCTCTTCGCCAAAAGTTTCATTTGCCGTACCCTGCATTTGTTCTGTCTCTCGTTGGAGAAAGGTGGTTTCTGATTCCGGCAGTACGGCATTTTGTGCCGTATCATCTGTGATATCGGCTGCACTGGGGGAGCTGCCGCACCCGCAGGAGAGGCATAAGCCTCCAACTATTGCCAGCAGCTGTTTATGGATTGCTTTCATAATTTTTACCATGGATCTGCCATATAAAGATATTGCTGTTGCGGCAGTTCCTTTCCTTTCCTAAACTGATAAACAAAATCGCGTTTCTGATTTTTCACCGCGCGTAATCAGGGATATAGACAGCTTCGCAGGGACACCACCATTCAGTTCCTGCTCAGCATGAGGAATGAATCATAAAGCAGTAATGATAGGCATTGGTATATATTTTATATCCGCAACTTGAGCATTTGTACATGCTGGGAGATTTCCACATTTTTCTTGTACAGCTTCCGTGTGTTCCTGTTTCTGCAAGGACGGACTGATTCCGTAAGCAATAAAAAATCATCCATTCACCACAAACACATCTATCAGTTGGAGTTCTTGGCGTAATTTCCTGAGCGGCATAAATGGTGTCTGAAATATTTGAAATGGAGTTTCCAGCATAAACGCTGTTTGTAAAAAGACATAAGAATAAGCTGAAAATCATGATGCAGGATAATATTTTCTTTGTATTTTTCATTAAGTGTTCCTCCATCCAATTGCACTGTAACGTTTTCAATTAATTAAATATGCCATGATTCCTGCAGTTTTTCTGGGATTAGCATACCGTATTAAAAACGTGACAAATTAAATATAAAAATGGATCAATTGAGTTATGTACAGAATGCAGACGGCAAGGGAATCACCTCCTTAGATATGGTAGAACCGTTGACAGGAATCATACATGAAATAACGTTTCGATGTCATATTTATTATATGATATAGAAAAATAAGTGTCAATAGGAAAGCTTAAATTTGTAGTTCATAAACCACTTTATCATTCCACAAAATATTTCCGTGTGCTTTGCATATTATTTCATGATCCAATATCCATCATAAGCGTATCCTGTTTTTCCAATCAGATAATACTCAGATTTCGTGAATCCTGCTTTCTGAACTGCTGTCATTCTTTCTGCCGCATAGATTGGAACTTTCGTAATCACTCCCTTACACCCTGACATTTGCTGCAATTTTGGTGCGATAAGTGAAAAAATATCATATAACATATCCTGCTGTTCATAATCGCTTCTTACATCTGCTCTTAAAATTCCCATATGATTAAATTCATCTTCTGACACCCTCAAACACAATTCTGCTGTTCCAATTACGCCGGATACAGTCTTATCAACGATAGAAAGTCTTACAAACCATCCGTTATCATATGACAGCTTCCAAAAATCAATAGCCTCTGCCATTCTTTCTTTTGTTGCATAGTAAAAATTGTCTCCGTCACAATTATCACTGTTAAAGAATGGCAATGCATTTTTGTCACTATATACCGTCAATAAATCATCGCAATCTGTATGCTGTAGTAATCTGATTACAAATCTTTCACTTTCCAACACGGGACAGGTTTCATAAATATTCATAAAAATCTCCATTCTTGCGCAGTTTTTGTGCATATCGAGTTTGTGCGAAACACAAATCCCGTTTGACAAAACGTGTCTATTCGAACCACTGATTATGAAAAGGATGCCGTTTTCCACTTCAATGTACTGCTTTAGGAATTCTTCGTTAGACTTTGCGAAAATTTCAACTTCCTCCCAGTCATCGGCATTTGCCAGTTTTGCAAGTTCTAAAGCTCACGCCAGAGAGCAAGACGCGAAACAGATTCGCGCGCTGAGAACATCTAAGTCTCACACCTGATTGGTTTGTGTGATAAGACAACCATACCGCCGAATAAAATGCAAAAACAGGAAACAACAGGGCAGAAACTTGAAAAACGGGGAAAAGAAAGTCAGGGTAACGGCAGTTTACGGAAAAAAAAGGTTAGTGGACTGTATGAAAAATGTAATCAGAAAAAGAACGAAACTAGCGTGAAAAGTACTTGTAAGGCTCATGCCAGAGGTCATTTCGCCAACAAGTACAAAGTTTCACGCGGAAAAACGCCAAAAACAGGCGTTTTTCAAACGGATGAGAGATTCCGCAAAGCGGAATCATGGGGG
Organism: uncultured Roseburia sp.; assembly: GCA_947088345.1. Lineage (GTDB taxonomy): Bacteria > Bacillota > Clostridia > Lachnospirales > Lachnospiraceae > Roseburia. Next base: position 42,858 of record CAMUGE010000021.1, on the reverse strand, counting down.
GTAGCGTGAAAAGTACTTGTAAGGCTCATGCCAGAGGTCATTTCGCCAACAAGTACAAAGTTTCACGCGGAAAAACGCCAAAAACAGGCGTTTTTCAAACGGATGAGAGATTCCGCAAAGCGGAATCATGGGGGGTAGCGTGAAAAGTACTTGTAAGGCTCATGCCAGAGGTCATTTCGCCAACAAGTACAAAGTTTCACGCGGAAAAACGCCAAAAACAGGCGTTTTTCAAACGGATAACTTCTGCCGCTCATGCAATTAATTGTCAATTATGTATCATAACTTTTGCGCATATTGTATAAGCATATAATAAAAAAGTGGGAGTACAGCAGATGAACGGAAATCGAGCCGTATTATATCTGAGGCTCAGCAAAGAGGACGCTGACAAAGTGAGCAAAGGGGATGACAGTGCAAGTATTAAAAATCAGAGGCTTTTATTAACCGACTACGCGCTTGCGCATCAATTTCAAATCGTAAAAATATATTCGGACGACGATGAAAGCGGCCTGTATGATGACAGGCCTGATTTTGAAAAAATGATGACAGATGCAAAACTGGGTGAGTTTGACATTATTATTGCAAAGACACAGTCAAGATTTTCCAGGAATATGGAGCATATTGAGAGATACCTGCATCACGACCTGCCGAATCTGGGGATTCGGTTTATCGGCGTTGTCGATGGAGTGGATACGGATATTGACTCAAATAAAAAGAGCAGACAGATCAACGGCCTTGTCAATGAGTGGTATTGCGAGGATCTGTCCAAAAATATCCGCAGTTCGTTCCGGATTAAAATGCAAAACGGTCAATTTTTAGGGTCGTCATGCCCGTATGGGTATCGAAAAGATCCCAAAAATCACAATCATCTTGTGATAGATCCGTATGCGGCTGAAATTGTGAGAAGAATATATAAAATGTATGTATCCGGATATGGGAAAACAAAAATAGCCGCAACGCTTTCGACAGAGGGAATACTGATTCCCACCCGATACAAAAGAGAGGTTCTCGGAGAGAACTATTACAATTCCAAAGCGCTTCCGACGACAAGACACTGGTCGTATCAGACGATTCATACCATATTAAATAATGAAACTTATGCAGGGCACCTTGTTCAGAATAAAGTAAATACTTTTTCTTACAAGGATAAAAAAAAGAAAGCGATGCCAAAAGAAAAATGGATTACAGTGAGAAATACACATGAGGCAATCATAGACCAGGAACTGTTTGAACTGGCGCAAAAGCTGCAAAAGACCCGGAGCAGAACGTTGGATCAGACAGAAGAAAACGGCATATTTTCCGGCCTGATGTACTGTGCGGACTGCAAACATGCGATGGTCCGCAAATATGCAAGAAATAGGGGCGAAGCGATTGGCTTTATCTGCAGGACATACAAAACGTATGGCAAACAGTTTTGCACAAGCCATAGTATTCACATAAAAGAGCTGCAGGAAGCATTATTAGCCTCTGTCAGGGAAGAAGCGAGATCCATTTTGGGGGAGGAGGAGATACGGGAGCTGTCAGACATACAGAGCGATACGGAAAACGCAGACAGTTTTGCTATGATGTTTGAAAAAGTTCAGAAGCGAAAAGAACGTGTGCTCTTACACAGGCAAAAGACTTATGAGAATTTTGTGGAGGAACTGATTACAAAAGAAGAATATTTAGAGTATAAGAATCGTTATGAGAGAGAACTTGAGGAGCTGGAAAAGCACCAATCATTGCTTTTGGAGCAGATGAAACTGCAAAAAGAGGAGAACGGGAAATTCGATGCGTGGGTGGAGTCGTTTAAAGACTACATAAATATTGAAGAACTGACCAGGGATGTGGTTTTGGAACTGATTGATAAAATTGAAGTCAACTGCGACAGTTCAATTACCATATACTATAAATTTTTTCATCCGCAAAGCGACTCATGACTACCGGATCTATAAGAAGCACAGGCGTCGTTTGCACTTGCAACACTGATGCATTTGATCATGGTGTCAACAGTCTGTGTTTCGCCGGCCTCCAGGAAAACCTGCGAACCGCCCATACTGGACGCATATTCTGAGACTGTCACCGTATCGTTCAAAGTGATCTGGTTGTTGGCAATTGCGTCAAAGATCAGAATCAGCGTCATGATCTTTGTGATACTGGCGGGGCGCAGGATCTCATGGGAATTTTTCTCATAGAGAACAGTGCCGGTGGAGACCTCCATCAGCAGCGCGCTCGGAGCGGATACGGAAAGTTCCGGCGGTGCGGCGTCATTTTCGGCGTGTACGGCTGCCTGTGGGAATAACAGGCAAAAGAGCAGAAAGACAGCCGCAAGCCGGAGCCGTAACGATACATGGTATTTCAAGATAAGCCTCCTTTAAAACAGGATGATATATTCTATATTTAGATGTGATGCCTGTACATTATGTGCGCGATCATGTCAAATTTTTCTTGAATTTTACAGGAAAGCAGGGTAGAATAAAAAAGCTGGCATTCTTTGGAAAAGAGGAGGGGATTCTCGATGGAAATGACAGTAAAATTACAGGCGTTTGAGGGGCCGCTGGATCTGCTGCTGCACCTTCTGGAAAAAAATAAAGTTAGTATCTACGATATCCCGATTGTAGAAATCACAAACCAATATATGGAATACATAGCTGAAATGCAGCGTCAGGATTTAAATGTTATGAGTGAATTTCTGGTTATGGCGGCCACATTAATTGATATTAAGTCCCGTATGCTCCTGCCCGCACCCGAAAAGGAGGAGGAAGAGGCGGAGGACCCAAGGGCCGAGCTTGTGCGTCAGCTTTTAGAATATAAAATGTACAAATGTATGGCCAGTGAATTAAAGGACCGCCAGATTGACGCGGAGCGCGTTTTGTTTAAAGAGCCGACGATTCCGCCCGAAGTGCTGGAATATGAGGAACCGGTTAATTTATCCGAGCTGGTGAGCGATATGACGCTCGCCAAATTAAACAGGATTTTTCGCAATATTATGAAAAAGCAGGCGGACAAGATTGATCCGATCCGGTCCAAATTCGGTAAAATCGAAAAAGAAGAAATATCGCTGGAAGAGAAAATGGCATATCTGGAAGCGTACTGCCAGGTACACAGTCATTTCAGTTTTCGCAGCCTGCTGGAAGCTCAGATGGGAAAAATGGAAGTAATTGTCACATTTTTGGCCGTTTTGGAATTGATGAAGACAGGCAAAATTTATATTGCGCAGGAAAAGACGTTTGACGATATTGATATCCGGTCAAAGATTGTAGCGTAGTCTTTTGAAATGAGAGGGAAGATGGAACAAAGAAAGTATGAGGCAGCGATCGAGGCGATTTTATTTACCATGGGCAAATCCGTGGAACTTGACAAAATTGCGGAAGCGCTGGGGCTTGAAAAAGAGCAGGCCAAAGCGGTGATCGAGGGTATGATGGCAGATTACAATCAGGAAAATCGCGGGATTCAGATTATCGAGCTGGACGGCGCATACCAGATGTGTACCAAAAATGAAATGTATGAATACCTGATCCGCATTGCGAAACAGCCTAAGCGCCATGTGCTGACCGACGTACTGCTTGAAACGCTGTCAATTATCGCATACAAGCAGCCGGTCACAAAAGCAGAAATTGAAAAAATACGCGGCGTTTCGAGCGATCATGCAGTCAATAAGTTAGTGGAGTATAATCTTGTTATGGAACTCGGGAGGCTCGACGCGCCGGGCAGACCGCTTCTTTTTGGCACGACGGAGGATTTTCTCAGAAGTTTTGGCGTACAGTCTGTGGACGAACTTCCCGCCTTAAACCCCGTTCAGCTGGAGGAATTTAAACAGGAGGCGGAGGCGGAGATGCATTTGAAGCTTGGCATTTAATCTAAAATTAGAAGTTTCACAATTCTATGGATGACGTTTGTTTTTTTCGCCTGTTTGAGTCATGGCAGAGTAAAGACATGGGATGTGACAGTCTTTTGCATAAAAATGATAAATTTACATATAATCTCGTAAAAAACGATGATAGGTACGGTACATGAAACAGGTTCTGGGGTTATTTCTTGTTATTTTTCTGATTTTTTCTGATTGCGGTAAGGCATACGCATCCGATCCACCAAAAGAAAGCGAATTGTTTGCGAAATCGGCAGTCCTGATGGATGCCGATTCCGGCCGAATCCTCTATGCGAAAAACGGTGGGGAGGCGCTGGCAAATGCGAGTACGACAAAAATACTGACCTGTATACTGGCCCTGGAAAACGGTGATCTGAACAGTTCCGTAACAGTGACTTCGTATGCAGCTTCGCGTCCGAAAGTTCGTCTTGGGATGCGCGAAGGGCAGCAGTTTTGCCTGATTGACTTGCTCTATGGGCTGATGCTGGAATCTTTTAATGACTGTGCGGTTGCAATTGCGGAGCACATCGCGGGGACCGTGGAGGGATTTGCCGCGATGATGAATCACAAAGCACAGGAAATCGGCTGTAAAGACAGTTATTTTATTACGCCAAACGGGCTTGACGCGCAGGATGGCAACGGTTTCCACCATACGACGGCAGCCGACCTTGCGCTTATTATGCGCTACTGTATCAAGCAGTCTCCAAAAGCAAATGAATTTATTGCGCTGACACAGACGTCGCAGCATTCCTTTACCGACCTGGACGGAAAAAGAAATTATAATTGTGTCAACCACAATGCATTTCTGCAGATGATGGAGGGCGCTCTGTCCGGAAAAACCGGTTTTACCGGAAATGCAGGGTACTGTTATGTAGGCGCGCTCACACGGGACAATAGAACATATATTGTTGCGCTGCTTGCCTGCGGCTGGCCAAACAACAAGACCTATAAGTGGGCGGATACCAAAAAACTGATGAATTACGGCATTGAAAATTATGTGAAAAAGAGTCTGGCCGACTGTGAGCTTGACGAAAGTTTTCTAAATCCGATCGCTGTCGAAAACGGACAGGGAGAATCTATCGGTGAGACAGTCTATCTGACGCCTGTTCTGCAGCAGACGGAGGGAACGGAGGAAATACTGGCGGCGGCCTGGGAGGAGATCACGGTAAAGTATGAGATCAAGCAGCATCTGACCGCCCCGGTCGAAAAGGGCAGCCGTATCGGTAAAATTACATATTACCTTGGGGACGAGGTGCTAAAGGAGTGCCCGATTGTGCTTACGGAGGGAACCGGTGAAATTGATTTTGACTGGTGTTTTTTGCGTGTGAAAGAGTTGTTGTGGGTATAAATTTGCAAACGATATAGTTCCAGGTTTTACTTTTGGCGCAGATAGGGGTACGGGGGCAGGAACAGCTGTTTTGGCATTGCCTGCACACTGATCTGCAGCAGCAGGAAAGCAGCCGGTTTTGATAGTATGGAACGGCTGCTTTTCTGCTGTTTATGTTTCGAAAGAAAATAAGCATTTTGACTTGAAATCTTGTGTAAAAAACTCTATAATCTAACAATAGAGGAATTTGTGATTTTGTAATGAAAAACTTACATTATTCACCCGCCGTATCATAGGATAAGGCAAATATTTTATAGATGGAGGGCAAAGGAATGAATAGTAGTAATGGTAGCGCGGCTATGCAGCGCATTACCGGGTTAGTCGACGAGAACAGTTTTATGGAAATCGGTTCTCTCGTGACCGCGCGAAGCACGGATTTTAATCTTGCTGCAGCTGACACGCCGTCTGACGGCGTAATCACGGGGCACGGTCTGATCGATGGAAATCTGGTTTTTGTTTACAGCCAGGACGCTTCCGTGTTGAACGGAACAATCGGTGAGATGCACGCAAAAAAAATTGCGTCGGTCTATGATATGGCGATGAAGATGGGGGCGCCGGTCATCGGTTTGATTGACTGCGCCGGGATGAGACTTCAGGAGTCGGTGGACGCGCTGGACGGATTCGGCACAATCTTCGCAAAGGAAGTCGCGGCTTCCGGTGTGGTTCCGCAGATTACTGCCATTTTTGGTACTTGCGGCGGCGGGCTTGCCGTAGTTCCGGCTTTGAGTGATTTTGCTTTTATTGAATCAGCCAAAGGAAAAATGTTTATCAATTCTCCAAATGCAATCGAGGGGAACCGCATAGACAAGTGCGATACTTCCGCGGCGTCGTTTCAGGGAGAGCAGAACGGATGTATTGACGCGGTTGGCACAACGGACGAGATTCTCGCAAAAATACGCGAGCTGGTTACATTTTTACCGCTCAACAACGAAGGGGATGTCTATACGGACGCATGTATGGATGATTTAAACCGCAGCTGTGAGAGTATGGACGCAATGAAAGGCGACCCAAGGTATCTGCTCGGTGAGATTTCGGATGCACATGCGTTTTTTGAGACAAAAGCAGGTTTCGCAAAAGAGATGGTAACCGGATTTATCAAATTAAACGGTATGACAGTCGGCGCGGTAGCAAACTGTACCGAGATTTATGACGAAGAGGGCAAAAAGACGGAGGAATTTGAGAAAGCGCTTACGGCAAGGGGCTGCAGAAAAGCGGCGGAATTTGTCAATTACTGCGACGCATTCGGTATACCCGTTCTTACATTAACCAATGTAAAAGGATACCGCGCTACAATGTGCACGGAGAAAAATATGGCGAAAGCAGCTGCAATCCTGACAAGCGCATTTGCATCGGCGGAATGCCCGAAAGTAAATCTGATTGTCGGCGAGGCATACGGCAGCGCCTATGTGACAATGAATTCAAAATCAATCGGCGCAGATTTTGTATATGCGTGGCCGAATGCTAAAATCGGAATGATGGATGCCGGGCAGGCGGCAAAGATTATGTATGCGGATGCTTCCGCAGATGTTCTGGCAGAGAAAGCAAAAGAATACGATGCGCTGCAGTCAAGCGTCCTCTCTGCGGCGAAGAGAGGCTATGTGGATCTGATCGTAGAGCCTGCCGACACAAGGAAATATCTGATCAACGCATTTGAATTGTTATATACAAAATGCTCCGGCGTGCCGTATAAGAAACATGGAACAAAATAGAAAGGTGAAGTTATGAAGAAAAAATTATCTCTTTTCCTTTGTCTTGTATTTATGGTCTTTGGCCTGGCGGCATGTGGAACAGATCCGAAAGATGTCGAATATTACGGCATGAAATATGAGGATTTTGAAAATTATGCGCAGCAGAACGTCGAAGCGCTTGCCGGCATGACAGACGAGCAGAAAGCGTATTACGAGACAATAGATGATGATGTGATAAAAAATTTAGTCGTTACATGGAATGCTGTAGCGGGAGAGCAGGGGCAATATCAGGGACTTGGCGAATTTACAATTACGAAAGCACAGGATACGATCACACTTGAGCAGATTGCATTGATGGAAGAAAGAGATATCTGTGTGACATTCGTATTCAAATATAATTTTGCGGCGGAGCAGCTGCAGCCGACAGACGCCAATGCGGACCTGATTTATACCATGGGCGAGAAGATGTCAAAAGCCGGAATGAACACGCTGCTTGGAATGGGAACCGTATTTACAGTACTGATTCTGATCAGCCTGATTATCTACTGCTTCCGTTTTATTGGATCGGCGCAGCAGAAATCAGCTGCGGCAAAAGAATCCGTTCCGGAGAAGAAAGAACCGGTTGCTGCGCCGCAGCCTGCAGTGGAGGAGGCGCTTACAGACGATCTTGAACTGGCAGCAGTGATCGCCGCTGCTGTTGCGGCAAGCGAGGGCGTCCCGGCAGACGGATTTGTGGTGCGGTCGATACGCAGGCGTTAGTGTGAGAGGAACTTCTAAAGCTCGCAGCAGATCCTGCTTCGCTAAGAAGTTCTAAGTCTCACGCCGGAGAATTGAGCCGCGGCAGAGCCGCGATATGTGGGTTAGCGTGAAAAGTACGTGTAAGGCTCATGCCAGAGGGCAAAACGCGAAACAGGTTCGCGCGCCGACAAGTACTAAGTTTCACGCTCTTGATTTGAGATTCCGCAAAGCGGAATCATGTGGATTCGTGTGAGAAATACTTCTAATCACTCGCAGCAAAGGCTGCTTCTAAGACTTATGTCAGAGGGCAAATCCTGAAACAGGTTCGCCCGCCGGGAAGTACGAAGTCTCACACTGCGGAATTGAGTTGCAGCGAAGCCGTGATACGGTCTTTCGTGCGACGATAGAAACAAGATATGTCAATTTAATATTAGGAGGAACTTAAAATGAAGAGTTATACAATTACTGTCAATGGAAATGTTTACGATGTAACGGTAGAAGAGACTGCTGCAGGAAGCGCACCGGCTGCGGCGGCGGCGCCGAGACGTGCAGCTGCGCCGGCGGCAGCGCCGAAAGCAGCAGCGCCTGCACCGGCAGCGGGCGGCGCGGGAAATGTTAAGATTGAGGCCGGAGCAGCAGGTAAAGTATTTAAGATTGAATCAAGTGTGGGAGCTTCCGTAAAGAGAGGCGACACGATTTTGATTCTCGAAGTTATGAAAATGGAAACGCCGGTTGTCGCAAGCGAGGACGGAACAGTTGCAAGCATTAACGTGAATGTCGGGGATATGGTGGAAGCAGGCGCACTGCTGGCTACATTAAACAACTAATTTAGGAGGATAACAATGAGTTATATAACGGAGACTTTAGACAATCTCCTGCACCAGACTGCGTTTTTTAATCTCACGGTCGGGAATTATATTATGATTGCCGTGGCGTGCGTGTTCCTGTTTCTGGCGATTAAAAAAGGGTTTGAGCCGTTGCTGCTTGTTCCGATTGCATTTGGTATGCTTCTGGTAAATATCTATCCGGATATTTTTGCGACATCGGAACAGACAAGTAATGGAGTGGGTGGTTTATTACATTACTTTTATCTTTTGGATGAGTGGTCCATTCTTCCGTCACTGATTTTCCTTGGAGTAGGCGCGATGACGGATTTCGGTCCGCTGATTGCGAATCCGATCAGCTTTTTGCTGGGCGCGGCAGCGCAATTTGGTATTTTCGGCGCATACTTTCTGGCAATCCTGCTTGGCTTTAATGACAAGGGAGCTGCAGCCGTATCGATTATCGGCGGTGCGGACGGCCCGACCTCGATTTTCCTTGCCGGAAAACTGGGGCAGTCAGGACTGATGGGGCCAATCGCTGTAGCGGCATATTCCTATATGGCGCTTGTACCGATTATCCAGCCGCCAATTATGAAATTATTTACGACGAAAAAAGAGCGTGCCATTAAGATGCAGAATTTAAGACCGGTCTCTAAATTGGAAAAGATTCTCTTTCCGATTGTCGTTACAATCGTTGTCTGTACAATTTTGCCAACGACTGCCCCGCTTGTCGGAATGCTGATGCTCGGCAACCTGTTCCGTGAGAGCGGCGTGGTACGCCAGCTGACAGAGACGGCATCCAATGCATTAATGTACATTGTCGTTATCTTACTTGGGACATCCGTAGGCGCTTCTACAAGCGCAGAGGCATTTTTGAACTGGACGACAGGCAAGATCGTAATTCTTGGTCTGGTAGCATTTATGTTTGGTACAATGGCCGGCGTATTGTTCGGTAAATTACTTTGCTTTATCACAAAGGGTAAGATCAACCCGTTAATTGGCTCGGCCGGGGTTTCCGCCGTTCCGATGGCCGCACGTGTGTCACAGAAAGTCGGGGCCGAGGAAGATCCGACAAACTTTTTGCTTATGCATGCGATGGGGCCAAATGTTGCCGGAGTAATCGGTACTGCAGTGGCAGCCGGCGTATTTATGGCTATTTTTGGTATATAAGCAGCGGATATCATAGATCCGCGGTCAAGGAGGAAAATAATTCATGTCAGATGTGAAAAAACCGTTAAAAATCACAGAGACTGTGCTGCGTGACGCGCATCAGTCACTGATTGCGACAAGAATGACGACAGAGCAGATGCTGCCGATCATTGATAAAATGGATCAGGTGGGATTTCATGCCGTAGAATGCTGGGGCGGCGCTACATTCGATGCTTCTCTTCGCTTTTTAAAGGAAGATCCGTGGGATCGTCTGCGCAAATTAAGGGCAGGGTTTAAAAATACGAAACTTCAGATGCTTTTCCGTGGACAGAACATTCTGGGATATCGTCCTTATGCAGACGATGTGGTAGAGTATTTTGTGCAGAAATCTGTTGCAAACGGAATAGATATTATTCGTATTTTTGACTGTTTAAACGATCTGCGCAACCTGCAGACGGCAGTTACCGCGTGCAACAAAGAAAAGGGGCATGCACAGGTGGCGTTATCTTATACGCTCGGCGATGCCTATACGTTAAAGTACTGGACGGATATGGCCAAAAAGATTGAGGAGATGGGCGCTGATTCCATCTGTATCAAAGATATGGCCGGTCTTCTCGTTCCGCAGCAGGCGGATGAACTTGTGCGTGCGTTAAAGAAAGCGACGAAACTTCCGATAGAGCTTCATACGCACTATACATCCGGCGTAGCTTCAATGACTTATATGAAAGCGGTGGAAGCGGGATGCGATATTATTGATACGGCAATGTCACCGTTTGCACTGGGAACTTCACAGCCGGCGACAGAAGTTATGGTCGAAGCATTTAAAGGCTCCGCGTATGATACCGGATTGGAGCAGAACAAACTTGCGGAAATCGCGGATTACTTCCGTCCGATGCGCGAGAAAGCGTTGGAGAGCGGACTGATGAATCCGAAAGTGCTCGGTGTTAATATTAAGACACTTTTATATCAGGTGCCGGGAGGAATGCTTTCCAATCTGATCTCTCAGTTAAAGGAGCAGGGGAAAGAAGATAAATATGAGGAAGTGCTCGCGGAAGTGCCGCGTGTACGTAAAGATCTGGGAGAGCCGCCGCTTGTTACACCGTCGTCCCAGATTGTCGGCACACAGGCAGTATTTAACGTGCTGATGGGCGAGCGCTATAAAGTTGCTACAAAAGAGACAAAGGATGTGCTGCTCGGCAAATACGGCCAGACCGTTAAACCGTTTAATCCGGATATTGTCGATAAGGTACTTGGCGAGGAAAAGAAAAACGCAATTACCTGCCGTCCGGCCGATTTGCTTGAGCCTGAGCTTGATAAGATCGAGGCAGAGATGAAACAGTGGAAGCAGCAGGACGAGGATGTATTGTCGTACGCGCTGTTCCCGCAGGTTGCCACCGAGTTTTTTAAGTATCGCGAGGCGCAGCAGAAAAAAGTAGACGCGACGATCGCGGATACGAAGAACGGGGCTTACCCGGTTTAATCGAATAAACGAAACAGAACTGTCGTTGAGAGTGCGGCCTGCATAAAATAGAAGTGCAGAATAAATTTGTATGGATGCCGGCTATGCTTTCAGCGGCAGTTTTTATTCTGATGCCGTTCGCGCGAGAGGATGATATCACTGCATGACTGCTTTGCCTGCCTGGAAAGCTGATGCGTACAGGGCGGCCAGCGCATTGTGTGAGTAATTGACGGTTTAGGTTCGGTAAGAAAGAAAACGAATCTGCCGGGGAGGACACATAAAAGTAGGAAGAAAGAAGTGTACGGATAAAATGAGGAGGCCCGAACACCGAAGTGATCGGGCAAGTATGAAAAAATTATCAAGTATTTTGACAAAAGGTCTTTTCTGTTGTAAATATACTATCATTTATATGTGAACAGACTATGAACAAGATTTAAAATTTTTGGCAAAAGTGATGGAAACAGGCTATTTTTTATGGTTCAGGAACACGCGCTGCGTATTACATGAGGCCAGGAGACAGGAATGAGGGGCGGTTTCTGCGAAACTTGAAATGCCTCCCCGGATGTTACTCTGTGCTGCTTATCGACCATGAATTGTAACGGATGTAGTGAACGGGATGGTATTCGTTGTAAAAAATGCTTGAAAAATCAAGGGTTACGGGTTAAAATAAAAATAATAAAAAAAGAAAAGAGGAGGAGATACTATGGCTAATGCAACATTCAACTTCGGTTCAATGTTTGGCAGTTCGTCCGGTTCGTCTGTCGGGTTTAACTTAAGCGATTATGCAGCGATTAAAAATGGCAGTTACCGTAAATTGGTCGGCGCAGTATATGGCAATAAGAGCAGCGCGTCATCTGCAGCAAATTCCAAGGCAAATTCCTATCGCTTCGAAGTAAAAAATAAAGCGGACAGGTATGCGGTTGACGAAGATAAAAAGACGGACGGCACAGACAAGACCGACGGAAAAGAGAACACAGAGAAGAAAGCGCTTACTACGGTTCAGAAGAACGCAACTTCCATGAAAGAGTCTTTAGATAAGCTGACGCAGTCCGGCGCCGGTTCCATCTACGACAAAGTCAGCAAAGAGCAGGAAGATGGTTCTGCCACGATGGAATACGATACGGATGCAATCTATAAGGCAGCGCAGTCCTTTGTAAACAATTACAATGCAACGCTGACAACGGGAGCACAGTCAACTTCCACGAATGTAGTGCGCACCACAAGGGCGATGACAAATTATACGGAGGCATACCGCAATTCTTTAAGTGCTATCGGCATTTCCATCGGTTCCAATAATCAGCTTTCCATTGATGCGGAAAAATTTAAAAATGCGGATATGGAGACAGTGAAATCCATTTTCAGCGGAAAAAATTCCTATGGAGAGCAGATGTCAAAACAGGCATCGCTGATGAACACATATGCGAAGAGCGCCGCGGCAGTGACAAATACTTATTCACAGAGCGGTAAGTACAATTATTTCGATTACAGTTCCATGTTCAGCTCCAAGATCTGATCCGAACCATCGGGATGCTTGACATCCGCTGATTCTTCGGTTTACGGAGGAGAAATCTCGGAACTAAGAGAAAAAATGCCAAAGGAGTGGGAGATCAGATATCTTTCACTCCTTTCTGATTGCAGCAAATGGCAGAAAAACAGTAAAAATCGACGGAGGCAGCGATGGGAAAAAAAGTAGTAGTCGGTATGTCGGGAGGCGTGGACTCCTCCGTAGCAGCGTATCTGCTGAAAGAGCAGGGATATGATGTGATCGGTGTGACGATGCAGATCTGGCAGGATGAGGATACGGCAGTGCAGGAGGAAAACGGCGGCTGCTGCGGACTGAGCGCCGTAGAGGATGCAAGGCGGGTGGCACGGAAGCTGAATATTCCGCATTATGTCATGAATTTTAAAAGGGTTTTCCGGGAAAAAGTTATAGATTACTTTATGAAAGAATATGTAGACGGCAAAACACCAAACCCCTGTATTGCATGTAATCGTTTTGTCAAATGGGAAGCGCTGCTTCACAGAAGCCTGCAAATCGGAGCTGAGTATATTGCGACGGGACACTATGCAAATATAGAGCAGCTGCAGAATGGTCGTTATGCAGTCAAAACTTCGGTTACGGCAGAGAAAGATCAGACATATGCGCTCTATAATCTGACGCAGGAGCAGCTGGCGCATACGCTGATGCCAATCGGCGCGTATCGAAAAGAGGAAATTCGTACGATTGCCGAACAAATCGGACTTTCGGTGGCGCACAAACGCGACAGTCAGGAGATCTGTTTTATACCGGATCACGATTATGCTGCTTTTATAGACAGAGAGAGCAAAGAGCAGATTCCGCCGCCGGGAAATTTTGTCTTAAAGGACGGCACGATTGTAGGAGAGCATAAGGGAATTACGCATTATACAGTCGGGCAGAGAAAGGGACTTGGGATTGCGCTTGGCCATCCTGTATTTGTGACGGAGATCCGGCCGAAAACAAACGAGGTTGTGCTCGGGGAGGACCGGGATGTCTATACAGAAGAACTTTTTGCGGACAGGCTTAATTTTATGGCCTTGGAGGAGATCAGAGGGGAAGTTGAGCTGCTGGCGAAAATACGATACTCAGATGCGGGCAGTCTGTGTAGAGTGACAAGAACCGGAGAAGACGAGATACACTGTCGGTTTTTCAAACCTGTGCGTGCAGTCACGCCGGGGCAGGCGCTTGTGCTTTATGACGGCGCCTATGTGGCAGGCGGCGGCATTATCCGATGAAATGCCTTATGGCATGACCGACACCGCTTTCTTCATTTGAAAGTGTAGTGTAATCACAGATTTGTTTGACTTCAGGGATTGCATTGCCCATGGCCACCCCTACGGCTGCCGTTTTTAAGATTGGAATATCGTTTTGTGTGTCGCCGCAGGCCATAGTTTCCTCCGGCATAACGTCCAGATATTTGCACAGGCGAAGTAAACCGGAGCCTTTTGTGACGCCGCGTTTTGTAAATTCCAGATTATGGTAGCCGCCTGATAAGACAGAGATTTCCGGACAGCCGGAAAGAAAATCAAGGACGCAGTTTCTTTCCAGAAAAGAACCGTCCGGCAGAGGATAAAAATTGAGCGTCATTTTCTGTACGGACAGGTTGTTTGATCTGACATGGCTGTCAAGATTTTCCACAAAGGTACGTGTGGCATGGATATAGGCGCGTATGGACGCGGGCATTGCAAGCAGATCAATTTTGGGCTGGCAGACGGAAGGACAAAAGCAGATTCCGTCGATAAAGGCATCCATGTGGATTTCTTTTTTCTGCAGTTGCGTAATCAGCGGACAGACAAGAGCGGGCGCCATGCAGTCCGAATAAACGCAGGTATTGTCAGAGAGCCGATAAAGAGCGGCGCCGTTTGTAGTAATTGCATATTCAATTCCAATCTCAAGCAGAAGATCTCTCGGAAGCCCGATATACGGCCGTCCGGTGGAAATTACGACATGAATGTCCCGCTGTACGGCAGCGCGAATTGCAGTCTGGTCTGCTTTTGAGATTTTGCTTTCATGATTAAATAAAGTTCCGTCCATATCAAGGGCGATCAGTTTTATCTTACGTCTCATAGCGTGATACCTCTTTCGTTGAAAATTATACCCTGTTTGAATCAAAAAGACAAGACTGCGGCGGAATATTGTTGCACGTGAAAAGTAAAAATGGTAAAATTCACATCAGAATTAATGTTTTGAATACTTGATTATGGCTGGATGGGGAGGACTCAATATGACAAAAAAAGATTTTCGGGAATTGCAAAAAGAAGGCGTGCTTTTATTGGACGGTGCGACGGGTACAAATCTGCAAAAGGCGGGGATGCCGGTCGGCGTCTGTCCGGAGCAATGGATCATAGAGCACCCCGAAGTGCTGACGGATCTGCAGAGGCAGTATGTACAGGCGGGTACGAATATTCTGCTTGCGCCTACATTTACGGCAAATCGAATCAAATTGGCGGAATACGGTCTGGAGAGTCAACTGGTTGAGATAAACCGTCAGCTTGTCGCACTCTCAAAGCAGGCGGCGGGAGAGGCGCTTGTAGCCGGAGACCTTACAATGACAGGACGGCAGCTCTATCCGCTCGGAGATTTGTTATTTGAGGAGCTGGTGCAGATTTACAAAGAGCAGGTGCGCGTGATTGCAGATGCAGGGGTCGATTTGTTTATTGTGGAGACAATGATGAGTCTGCAGGAGTGCCGGGCCGCAGTGCTGGCAGTACGCGAGACATGCGATCTGCCGGTACTTGTCTCGCTGACTTATAATGAGGACGGAAGGACATTATATGGGACAGATCCGAAAACAGCTGTTGTTGTACTGCAGAGTCTTGGCGCAGACGCGGTCGGCATGAACTGTTCGACCGGGCCGTACGATATGTTGGGCCCCGTGAAAGAAATGGCGGAATATGCGACAGTGCCGATTCTTGCAAAGCCAAATGCCGGAATGCCCCAACTGGAAAACGGCGTTACGATTTACTGTATGGAGCCGGAAGAATTTGCCGTTGCGGGGAGAGAACTTGTCAGTGCCGGAGTTTCGGTGATTGGCGGGTGCTGCGGTACAACGCCGGCGCATATTCGCGCATTAAAAGACGCAGTAAAAGATATGACGCCCGGGATGCCGCTGCAGTGTTCCAGGCGCGTGCTTGCGTCAGAGCGCAAAAGTGTCGAAATTGTTACCGGAGACAGGTTTTTAGTGATCGGGGAGCGCATTAACCCGACCGGAAAAAAGAAACTGCAGGCAGAGCTTCGAGACGGAAAACTTGATCTGGTGCGTCAGATGGCGATGGAGCAGGAGGAAAACGGTGCGGCAATTCTGGATATTAATATGGGTATGAACGGAATTGACGAGAAACAGATGATGCTAGAGGCGGTTTACGAGGTAACTTCTGCGTCGGACTGCCCGCTTTGCATCGACTCCAGCTATACGGAGGTAATTGAGGCGGCGCTTCGTATTTATCCGGGGCGTGCGCTGATCAATTCGATTTCTATGGAGCATGAAAAAATAGAGAAACTGCTTCCGATTGCCGTAAAATACGGAGCGATGTTTATTTTGCTGCCCTTGTCGGACGAGGGACTGCCAGAGGACACGGAACAGAAGCATAAGATTATACGGGATGTAATGGATCGGGCCATCGCAGCCGGCATGAAAAAAGAAGATATTATTGTGGACGGGCTTGTTGCAACAGTTGGAGCTAATCAAAATGCAGCGTTGGATTGTTTTCGTACATTTGCGTATTGCAGTGAAAACCTCGGGCTGCCGACCGTCTGCGGACTTTCCAATATTTCATTCGGGCTGCCGGAACGCAGCTATGTCAACACGGCATTTTTGACGATGGCGATTGCAAATGGCCTGACGATGGCAATCGCGAACCCTTCGCAGGAATTATTGATGAACGCGGCATATGCGTCCGATCTGCTGCTCGCAAAAAAGGAAAGCGATATCCGTTATATAGACCGTATGAATTTTTTGTCCGAGAAATACGAGGGGATGGAGCGCGTCTATCTGCCTGCGGCAGGAAAGTCTGCGGCTGGAACAGGCGGCGAAAAAACAGATTGTGTCAACGGCTCTGCAGAAGCCGGCGCGAAAATAACACCCGTTTATGAGGCTGTTTTAAAGGGAAATAAAAACACCATTATTGATGAGGTAAAAGCTGAGCTGGATCGCGGAAGTGAGCCGGAGGAAATTTTAAACGGACAGTTGATTGCCGCAATCAATGAAGTGGGCGTACTGTTTGAACAGCAGAAGTATTTTCTTCCGCAGCTGATTTCTTCTGCCAATTCGATGAAACTGGCGATCGAATATCTGGAACCGAAGCTAAAGCAGGCCAATCGGGAGGAAAAAGCAAAGATTGTAGTTGCGACCGTGGAGGGGGATATTCACGATATCGGAAAAAATCTTGTCGTGTTAATGCTGAAAAATTACGGATACCATGTGACAGATCTCGGAAAAGATGTTCCGGCTGATTTGATTGTCGAGACGGCGATACGGGAGGAGGCAAAAGTAATCGGACTTTCCGCGCTGATGACGACGACAATGATGCGAATGAAAGACGTGGTACTCGCTGCAAAAGAAAAGGGGTGCACCGCAAAGATTGTGATCGGCGGCGCCGCAATAACCGAGAGCTTTGCAAAAGAGATTGGAGCTGACGGTTATTCTAAGGACGCGGCCGAATGTGTGCGCCTGGTAGAACGGCTGCTCAAAGAAGCAACGTGATTATGCGACATAAAAATACATGAAGATAAAGTGGCAGATGCTTCCTCCCATCACGAAGAGGTGAAAAATCTCATGCGAGCCGAAATATTTGTGCCTGGCATTGAAGACAGATAGTTTTAACGCATAGATGATGCCACCCGCCGTGTAGAGGATGCCGCCTGCCAATAGCCAGAGAAAAGCCGCGACAGGAAGTACGTGTAAGAGTGGGCCGAATACAAAAACGCAGACCCATCCCATTGCAATATATATGATAGAAGAAAACCATTTCGGACAGGTGACCCAGAATGCTTTAATCAGCATACCTGCCGCTGCAATTCCCCAGACAGCGGAAAACAGGACGGAACCGGTCTTCCCTCCCAGTACAATCAGGCAGACCGGCGTATAGGAGCCGGCGATCAGGACAAATATCATCATATGATCTGCTTTTTTAAACAGACGCAATATCTTTTGCGGGACACGGACAGAGTGGTAGAGCGTGCTCGCGCCATAGAGAAGCAGCATGCTTCCCATGAAAATTACCATAGAGTTTACGCAAAGCGTATTATTGGTCATACCCGCTTTCAGAAGGAGAGGCGCTGTGGCAAGCGCCGCCAATACCAATGCGCAGAAATGAGTGAGTGCACTTCCTGGTTCACGAATCGCTTTTAACATAGAAATTCCGACCTTTCTTTTTAGTATAGTTGTTGCATCTTTGATATGTGGTTTTTAATACTACTTGTTATAATATACTACATCTATTATATACCAATGTCAAATAAAATATTTATAAAAATAGAAAAGGTAAAATATTCTTCGGCTGACACGATACACCAAAAAAAGAAAGTTTTTCTTGCGGGAAAAAAGAATTGGGTTTATAATGGCGGGGACAGGAGATTAGCGTGAAAAGTACCAGTAAGGCTCATGCCAGAGGGCAAAACGCGAAACAGGTTCGCACGCCAACAAGTACTAAGTTTCACGCTCTTGATATGAGATTCCGCAGAGCGGAATCATGTTGGTTCGTGTGATAAATAAATTTTTCACATGGCGATTTGTGTCTGCGCGATAAAGGTGCTTATGCGCAGATGAAGTGCAGAAATGGGGATTTTTATGTATACGTTAAATAGCAGAATACGTTACAGTGAAGTGGACAGCAGCAAGGAGCTGCTATTATCTTCACTTCTGGATTATTTTCAGGACTGCTGTACATTTGAATCAGAAGAATTAGGGATTGGTGTGGATTACTTGGCCCAAAAACAGGCTGCGTGGGTGTTATCCTCGTGGCAGATTGAAATTTTGCGCTATCCGCAGTTTAATGAGGCAATCCGTATTTCCACATGGCCGTATGGGTTTAAAGGATTTTACGGATATCGAAATTTTGCGGCCTGCGAGGAGAACGGTAATGTGATCGCCAAAGCAAATTCTGTCTGGGTGTTTTTGGACACAGAAAAAATGCGGCCCCAAAAGATCAGCGAGGAATTGGCAGATGCGTACCGCGATGCGTTCCGTGAGCCGCTTACGGGAACATGGGCAGAGCGCAAAATTACAA
Organism: uncultured Roseburia sp.; assembly: GCA_947088345.1. Lineage (GTDB taxonomy): Bacteria > Bacillota > Clostridia > Lachnospirales > Lachnospiraceae > Roseburia. The sequence goes on along the minus strand of CAMUGE010000021.1, from coordinate 24,026 downwards.
TGCCTGAATGCAGCGAGGAGAAAGAAACGGTCCCGGTTGTGGGATACTATATTGACACCAACCGCCATATGAATAACAGCAAATATGTCCAGGTGGCGATGGAGTATCTTCCGGACGGTTTTAAGGTCGCAAGTCTTCGCGCCGAATACAAGAAAGCGGCAAAACTTGGCGATGTGCTTTGTCCGGCGGTCAGCAGCGAAAATGGTAATGTGACAGTGCTTTTGAGTGACAGAGAGAGGAAGCCGTATGCGGTAATTTCTTTTTCCTCATAAATTTTAAGAAAAACGGCAGGAGGACGAGATGAAACTGGGCGAATATCAGAGACTTACAGTAGTAAAAAAACTGAATTTCGGGATTTATCTTTCGGTACGCCCCGAGGATGAGGAGCGGGTGCTTCTCCCGATCCGACAGGTTCCGGAAGGAACTGAAATCGGGGATGAACTGGAAGTGTTTTTGTACAAAGATTCCAAAGATCGTCTGATTGCGACGACAAACAGGCCAAAGCTTACGCTTGGAGGGATTGCGGTTTTAACAGTGCGGGAAGTCGGAGAGATCGGGGCATTTTTGGACTGGGGACTGGAAAAAGATCTGTTTCTTCCATATAAAGAGATGACTGCAAAAATTCAGCCGGGAATGGAAATTTTGGCGACGCTTTATATTGACAAGAGCAGACGGCTTAGCGCCAGTATGAAAAATCTGTATCATTTATTAAAGAGGGATTCCCCTTATCATGCTGGTGATACCATACAGGGCAGGATTTATGAATTTGGCCATGACTTTGGAACGTTTGTAGCAGTGGATGATCTCTATTCAGCGATGATTCCGTCACATGAGGACTGCAGAAAACGAAAAATCGGCGATGTCGTGCAGGCAAGGGTTACAAATGTGAAGCCGGACGGAAAATTAGATCTTACGCTGCGCAAAGAAGCCTGGCTGCAGATGGACGATGACGCAGAAAACGTGATGAAGCGCATAGAAGCATATAACGGCAGACTCCCCTTTACCGATAAAGCGTCGCCGGAAGTAATCAAACGGGAGACAGGACTGAGTAAAAGCGCGTTTAAACGCGCAATTGGAAAACTTTATAAGGAGCGCCGCATTGAAATTTTGGAGAATGCAATCACAAAAATAAATTAAGATGGAGGATTAAGATGAAACAGATTATAAGTACAGACAAAGCGCCCCAGGCGATCGGGCCGTATTCACAGGCAGTCAGAATAGGCGATCTGGTTTTTACATCCGGTGTGATACCGGTTGTACCGGCTACCGGAGAGATTCCGCAGGGATCGGCGGCGCAGGCAAAACAGGCGCTTGACAATTTATCAAATCTGCTGCAGGAGGCCGGCTGCGAAATGTCGGATATCGTAAAGACAACAGTATTTATAAAGGAAATGAATGATTTTTGCTCGATTAACGAGGTATACGAGACGTTTTTTAAGGACGATTACCCGGCGAGAAGCTGTGTGGAGGTGGCGCGTCTGCCGAAAGATGTACTGATTGAGGTAGAAGCAGTTGCGTATAAAAAAGGACAATAGCGGGAAACTAAAATATGTGAGATACGCTGCCCAAACCGGCGTTATCTCACATATTTCGTTATGCGGCATATGATAACTCACGGCCGATGAAATATGCCGTGAGTATCGCGCTGGATACAGCTGCAAAGCGGCATAGTTTCTTATGCGGCTGTGCGCGTCCGGTTATACCAAGCGGCAGATTTATCTGACGCTCAGCACAGCGGATGCTGTCGTCGCCTGTTTGCGGCTTTTTAAGCATAAAGGTCAATATTGCCGCCAAGTTCCGGTGTTACAGACTGTTCCATCATTTTTGTGAGTGCGCTTCCGTAAGCTTCGTTTGAATCCAGCGCTTTTGAAAGCATTGCAGTGCCGACTGCTTCGGCAAGGCTTCCGGAGTCGACATAAGACAAAGAACTAAGTGCCGCACTGACATTTCCGATATCCATATAAATCCCACCTTTCATTTAAACTGATTTTATTATCGCACAGCGCTGTTTAAAATGCAAGGCAATCATAAAAAAGGAGAAAGCAAGATATGTATGATGTAATTATAATAGGAAGCGGGCCTGCAGGGCTTTCTGCTGCAATTTACGGAAACCGGGCTAAACTTGATGTGCTGGTGATTGAAAAAGCGCCCTTTAGCGGCGGTCAGATTGTCAATACTTATGAAGTTGACAATTATCCTGGACTGCACGGGATTGGAGGATTTGACCTTGCAGATAAATTTCGCTCTCATGCGGACGCAATGGGGATGAAGAGTGTGACCCAAAATGTCGTTTCTGTAGATTTTTCCGGCGATGTGAAAAAAGTGGCTACAACGGAACAGATATATGAGGGCAGGACGGTTCTGATTGCGACCGGGGCGTCGCACCGGAAACTGAATGCTGCAGGCGAGGATGAATTTTCGGGCAAAGGCGTTTCTTACTGCGCTACCTGTGACGGAGCTTTTTTTCGCGAAAAAGATGTCGCCGTTGTCGGCGGGGGTGATGTGGCGCTTGAGGATGCGCTGTTTTTGGCCAGAGGATGCGGCAAAGTATATCTGGTGCACAGGCGCGATGAATTCCGCGGGGCAAAAATATTACAGGAAGCGGTAGAGAAAACAGCGAATATTGAAATTTGCCGGGACACCGTAGTCGAGGAGATCAAAGGAGAAGAACAGGTATCCGAACTTTTGATATTTAACAAGAAAACAGAAGAACATAGAACCATAGCAGTCGGAGGAATCTTTATCGCAGTCGGCCTGCACCCAAATACAGAGCTGTTTAAAGGAAAAGTCGGGATGGACGAGGGCGGCTATATCATAGCGGGAGAAGATTGTATAACTGATTGCGCGGGCGTATTTGCTGCAGGCGATGTCAGGACAAAACGGCTTCGCCAGGTCATTACCGCAGCAGCCGATGGAGCAAATGCAATTACATCCATAGAGCGTATGCTCTGACAGATATTCTACTGTCATGCCGGATGCGCACAAAATGTTTCGACGTGGTATATTGGCGCCTGCGTAATTCGTAAAATTTCATACAGAGCGATTTCGCTCACATATTATCGTAAGGCAAAGCCGCTGCGCAAAATCAGCAGATGATCTGGAAAAGGTTGACAGATCGGCGGATAGAGCGTATGCTGTATCTGAAAATATGGTCAATGAGAATGCTGTGGAAGAGAGGGAGCGGAGTAATGAAGTTAACCGGAACAAGAAGAAAGGTATCTGTAAGAACCGTGCTGGCTGCGGTTCTCTGCGGCTGTTTGACTGCCGGAGCGGGAGATGTTTCCGCATTTGCCGCACAGGAAGCGGGAAGTGCAGCGGCTGTCCTGGATGGCTCTAAGGCTGCAGACGCGCTGACAGAATGGGGCGAGAAACCGGATGAACAGATCGTTTTTGGCGCATATGCGTTAAGCGGGACAGAATTTTGCAGGCGTACCGGCACAGACGTCACGATGAAAGTATATGCGTGGAGTACCAGGGACGAACTGGATTATTACTGGTATGATCCAAACGGCTATGAGATGCAGGAAGAGGGCGATACGCTTACGATCACGGATCTGTCGGACAAAGAAGGAGAGAGCGGCTTTGGAACCTATCGCTGTGTTATCTCCGACGGTGTGGATGAGAAACAGATTGAGTTTGAGGTATTTTTGGAAACTACGCTTTCTGTGGAGTATGGCAGCGAGGCCGAAAAAGAATGCTATGTCGGTGAGCCGGTCAACCTGTCAATATCCGCAAGAGATTTCGGTGAGCCGGAAAAGCCGGTTTCTTATCAGTGGTACCTAAATCGGAAATATCTGGACGGTGAAACGGACTCCGTCTTATCGGTTCCTCATTCGGGAAAGGAAGGCGAGACGGTTTTTTACCGCTGCGAAGTCACGGACGGCGTTTCTGCTGTCTCAAAAGAATTTAAAGTTTTGACAAAGAAAAATAATTTTTCCGCAGAGCTTGTGGCGCCCGGCAGATTAAAGCCAAATGGCAGCACCTATTATTATCCGGCACGGCAGGAAGTAGTGTGGGATGTAAAGCTGGTCAATTATAATCCATATGCAGAATATAAATACACGTGGTACAGGAAAAGAAAGATAAACCAGGGAGCGCCGTGGCCGGTGAGCAGCGCGTCCGGGAGCCAGGTTACTATTTTGGAAAACGGTCATGACGTTTTGGAATACTCCTGCAGGATTACGGACGGGACAAACAGCTATACGCTGATTAATTATGTTTATCCGGCTTTTAAGGATGTAGATACCGACATGAGCAGTACGCGATATGCAAAACCGGGAAAGCCGATTTTTTTTGACCTGGATATCAAGGTAACGGAGGGGATTGATCTTTCTGACGTGACATTCCAGTGGTACAAAAAGAATACGGGATACGGGGACGATGAACTTTTAGCAGGCGAGACGAAAATGGTTTTGAAGTTCTCGGAAGTGCGGGAAGATGATTACGGTGATTATTATTGCAGAGTATCCTGGGGCGACGGGGAGTCGCGCGATATCCACTGTTCGCTGGAGCGCTATAAGTACAGTATCAGACAGTCGGCAATCGGAGGTTTTTACGGGAATGATATCACTTATACCGTGGGAAGCGACCTGATGAACGAGATTGGTCTGGACGGAAATGTGTCTTTCCAGTGGTATGAGAAACTATATAACGGTGACGAAGAGGGAACCCCGATTGCCGGGGCAACCGAAAGGACACTGATAAAAACATTTGAACAGGAAAACAGGGACTGTGTATATTATTGTAAGGTGACAGAGGAGGACGGACAGATCTATGAATCCTTTGAATCAAATGATATCACACTGCTTACTTCAGATGAAATGTTTGTGATAAAAGGGCAGGATACCGTATTCTTTAACAGGGCATACGGAACGAGTACGCTGCTGGACCCCGGAATTGAAGCGGGAAGCAGCGTAGGAGAGAGACTTCGAATCGCATGGTACCGGCAGGTGGACAGGGATTTTGACGGGACAGACACAAATGACTGGGTAAGTCTGGACAGCAAGGAGCGTACCTATGAGCTGAATTTAGACGAGTTGGATAAAAATGAGGAACTCTATTGTGCCGTAGTAAACAGGGATACCAGTACGTTCAGTACCGAGTTTTTTATTCGGCCGGAGGAGACACTGGCTTCGGGAGCTCTGACACAGTTGGATGCATCAGGTGTGATCCGGGCAGAAACAGGACAGAGTGTAAAGCTTGCGGTTGAGGCGTACTCTATTATGCCCCAAAAGGTTACATATCGTTGGAAAAAGTCTGTTGTCACAGCCGACGGGGAGGTCGAGGTAACAGATCTTCGCGGTAGCGGCCCGACCTGCAGCATTACAGGAATAGACGATACGAAATACGGCGTCTATATCTGTGAGATAACAGATGGTAACGAGATACATTCCTATGAATTTCCGGTTGTCGCATATGATTTTGAAAACCGCTCAAAAGAGGGGCCGGTCTCAGTCTATCCGGGGCAGAAGAACGTATCTTTAAACGCAGATGTGACCTATGGAAATAAAAGTGTGCCGGTTACATACCGGTGGATGAGGGCGGTCTGCAATGAGGACGGAGAGATGGAGGAATTGCCGATTGGCGGCGCGACAACAGAAACACTCACTTTTGATGTGGTTATGCCGGACGATCTGGGCAGTTATGTCTGTATCGTCAGCGCGGGAGATAAGACGCTGCGGTTAAGCTATGAGTTAAACGGTACAGACCGGTTTTCCATCAATGGAAAGCCGGGTCAGGAAAGCTATGTCTTTTATGCTGGTTATGGCGACAGGGTTCGTCTGACAGCCGCCGCCGATATTCCGGCGGGTGAAGCGGTTTCTTATCAGTGGATGAAAAAGGGGAAAGCAGAGGATACGGGGTATTATCCTGTTTCCGGCGCTTCATCGGCGGAATACAGTCTGCCGGTAAATACCCCCGATGATTTTGGCAGTTATCTCTGCAGGATTACAGTGAACCGGGTTGTTTATGATTTGTATGTGGAGATTATGGACAGCGATTCTGGTTTGTTAACTGCGAATGCGGAACATGCCTATTCTAATGTAAAAAATGTGGGGGTCATTGTCGGGCAGACGGCAAAGCTTCGTGCCGTGGCGTGCTGTCGTGGCCATGAACTGCAGTATCAGTGGGAAAAGGCGGATTCTTCTTTTCAAAAGTACGAGGCGATTACGGGAGCTTCAATGCCGGAATGCAGTGTTTTGATCAGGACAGAGGATCAATTGGGCGTATATCGCTGTGCGGTAACTTGTAAAGCCGATGACGAGACGAAATATGTATATTATCATCTGATCGCTATGGAGACGGACCCGGAAGAGCCGGATAAGCCGGAAAATCCGGACGATTCAAATAAGCCGGGTAAGCCGACGGACCCGGAAAATCCGGACGACCCGAATAAGCCGGGTGAACCGGACGACCCAAATAAGCCGGGTGAACCGACGGACCCGGAAGAGCCGGATAAGCCGGAAAATCCGGACGACCCGAATAAGCCGGGTAAACCGACGGACCCGGAAGAGCCGGATAAGCCGGGTGAACCGGACGATCCCCAAAATCCGGATGATCCGAATAAGCCGGGTGAACCGGACGACCCGAATAAGCCGGGTAAACCGACAGAGCCGGAAAAACCGGACGACTCGAATAAGCCGGGTAATCCGGGAAGTGATAGCAATCCGTCAGTATCGGTGACGGCAATCCGGTTGAACAAAACAGAACTGGTATTAAAACGGGGAGGGCAGGAGACGCTGCTGCCATTGATTGAGCCGGAAAATGCTTCGGACCACAGCGTTAAATGGTTCAGCAGCGACAGCAAGGTTGTCGAAGTGGTAAACGGTATTGTCACAGCAAAAGAAAACGGGACTGCCGTAATAACAGCGTCCGTGTCCGACGGACAGTTTGCGGCGCAGTGCAGCGTTCGGGTGATAACACCTGCAGAAAAAATTTATCTTCTTCCTGTTCAAAATATGACGGAGGGTACAAACAATAAATTAGCCGCAACATTACTGCCGGCTGATACGACAGAAGCGGTGAAATGGAAATCGTCAAATCCAAAGACAGCGCGGGTGGATGAGAAAGGAAACGTCAGCGCAATTGCAGTTGGAACAGCAAAAATTACGGCCGCTACAGAGAGCGGTAAGAAAGCAGTCTGCACAGTTACTGTTGTAAAGAAAGCAGTAAAAGCGGTCAGAGTGAAATTAAGCAGGAGAAAGATCTCGCTGACGTCGGGGCAGATCATTCAGCTGAAAACAGCGGTATCTCCAGGCAAGAGCACCGAGCGGATAAAATGGAGCAGCTCTGATAAAAAGGTAGTAACAATAGACCGAAACGGCGTTCTTACGGCGAAAAAGCCGGGCAAGGCAAAAATCACAGTGAAGACGGACAGCGGAAAAAAAGATACCTGTACAGTTACGGTAAAACAGAGAGCATTATCTGTTTCACTAAACAAAACTTCGGCATCCGTTAAAGTGGGGAAAACAATTCGTTTAAAAGCAGTGATGAACCCGGGTAATTCCTCCGATCAATTGAAATGGACATCATCCAATAAAAGGGTTGCGACAGTAAGCAGGAGTGGAGTGGTAAAGGGAATAAAAAAAGGGAGCGCGACGATCACGGTAAAAACAGAGAATGGCAAGACGGCTAAATGTAAAATTATTGTTAAGTAATGATGAACAGAAAGCGCTGGGTATTGTGTTCCCGGGCTTTCTGTTTTTCGTTAAAATTGTATCTGATTTAGTCCCAAAATAACGGTTGACAGAAGAGAGCAGCTTTGTTATAATAGCTTCGTAAAAAGTTGTAACAAAGTTGTAACAAATCATATGCGAATGAGATATCCTATGGAGGGATTTATGAACAGAAAAATAGCATTGAGGATAACAGGCGGTATTATGGTAGGGACAATGTTCCTCTGTAATCCGGAGATACATACATACGCAGCGCCGGTTGCAGGCGTATCCGATGTCATTGAGACGAGTGTCGGCACAGGAGCTTCAGTCGGCGTATCCATGGCGATGACAGACTGTATGCTTGCGAGTGTCGGACAAGTCAGTGCGAACGGTGTTCCGATTGTAAAATCTGAGTATGCCGATATTGCAATTGCGCAGGTTGACAATTTTGTAAATGTGCGCACCGAGACAAATACAGAGAGTGAAGTAGTAGGAAAACTTTACAACAACTCGGCGGCGACCGTACTGGAAGTCACAGACGACGGCTGGTATAAGATTGCTTCCGGAAATGTGGAGGGCTATGTAAAATGTGAATATGTCGTGACCGGAGACGAAGAGCTGGCAAAGCAGGTCAGCACGCGTTATGCAAAAGTAAACACGACAACCTTATATGTCAGAAGAGAGCCGACAACAGAAGCAGGCATTCTCACAATGGTTCCGATCGAGGACGATCTTGTTGTATTGGACGAGTCCATTGACGGATGGGTAAAAGTTACGACAGAAGAGGGCGAGGGGTATGTATCGAAAGATTATGTCTCTCTGTCCACCGAATATGTACATGCTGAATCAAAAGCCGAGGAAGAAGCGAGGCTTGCAAAAGAAGAGGCGGAGAGAAGAGCGGCAGCGGAAGCGGCAGAAGCTGCCAGAAGAAAGAGCGCAGCGAAGAATGCGGCAAAAAATACGGCATCTTCTTCCGGAAAGAGCAAATCTACATACAATGCGCCGAGCGGATCAAACGGACAGGCAGTTGCTAATTTTGCAGGTCAGTTTGTCGGCAATCCATATGTATATGGCGGAACCAGCCTGACAAACGGGGCGGATTGTTCGGGATTTGTAATGAGCGTATATGCTAATTTCGGAATCGGTCTTCCGCACTCCTCAAGCGCGCTGCGCGGCGTCGGCTATGAAGTCGGACTGGGCGAGGCACAGCCGGGCGATATCGTCTGCTACAGCGGACATGTGGCAATCTATGTAGGAAACGGTACGATTGTACATGCGAGCACACCGTCGACAGGTATCAAGTATTCCAATGTTAATTATCGTTCACCAATCTGTGTAAGAAGAATTTTCTAGTCAGATATTAGTATAGAAAGAGAGCTGCCGGGATATGGCGATCGCGTACAGAATATTCTGTGAGAACGCGGCCCTGTTCCGGCAGTTTATGATTGTTAAAGAAGATTTCTTTATAAATGTTTTTTGTACACAGTTCACAAAAAATAAGCCAAATCGACAAATTCTATAAAAATTTCCTTTCTGCATCCACACAGTTATCCACAAAAAACAGCGTTAAAATATGAAAAAAAATGAGTTATGCACGAAGTTATTCACATTATCCACAATTTAAAACAAAATGCTGCAGGTAATAAGAAATAAAAAACGGAACAGGCGTTTTGGTTATTTTTGTAAAAATTAGCATATTCTGAGAATTAAATATGGAAAAACTTGCAATTGAACAATCGGTTTGCTATACTATTCGGGTATATTTTTGAATAACAATAGAAATAATACAGGTGTAACATGATTAAACGAATTGAATTATTGGGAATTGAACTGGATAATTATACAGTCAGGGAAGCAATCCGCCAGGTAGAGGTTTTTCTGGAAGATCAGATGTTAAATACGATTGAGTGCGTTACGATGCAGATGCTGATGGATGCGCGGACGGACAGTGTTTTAAAAGAGACGCTGTCAGCGTTAAGCCTGACGGTAGTGGGTGAGAAACAGATTTTGCAGGCAATGGGCATTCATGACGCACAACGTCTGCGGGAGGTTAAGGACAACGATTTTCTGTCCGAATTTTTCAAACGGTTGGAACGAAATAAAAAAAGAATTTTTTTACTCGGGCAGACGTCGCAGCAGCTCACGGAGTGCAGGGAGATCATTACGCGCAAATTTCCAAAATTATTGTTTGCAGGCGAGTATGCGATGGAGCATTGCGGCGGAGACGCGGAGACGGTGATCAACGACTTGAACGTTACTACGCCGGATGTTGTTCTTTCTGTTCTTCCAAGTCCGTACCAGGAACATTTTCTGGCTGAACACAAAGACAAAATCAATGCAAACGTCTGGTGCGGTCTGGGCGCAAAAGAAATCGGAAACGCGAAGACGGGCGTCAGGGCTTTTTTCCATGGAAAGATGCAGATCAGCCGTTTTAAAAACACGATCAATCAATATGAAGAAATGAGGTAGCTATGCGGATACGCCACACAATGTTTTTTGATTATCTGCTTTTGGTTGTCGGGACCGGTATGATGGCATTTGGAATCCAGTGTATTTACGATCCGATGAATCTTGTCACAGGCGGTTTTGTGGGAATTTCAATTATTGTAAAGAAAATCAGCGAGGGATTGTATGCGGGTGGAATACCGCTTTGGTTTACAAATGCGGTCTTAAATATTCCTGTCTTTATTGCAGGGTATTTTATAAAAGGAAAACAATTTGTACAGAGAGCTTTTTTTGGAACGGTGCTGCTGTCTGTATGGCTGTATTTCATTCCAATGCGAGATTTTGCGCAGGGGGATTTTGCGCTTGCCGTGGTTTTTGGCGGTTTGATTTATGGCGCGGGTCTCGGTTTTGTCCTGCTTGCAAAAGCGACGACCGGCGGTACGGATATGGTGGCCTCTATTCTTCAGCATTATCTGAAGCAATATTCAATAATACAGATCATGCTTTTGCTGGATGGAATCATTATATTGACCGGTTTGTATTTCTTCGGTCTGCATGAAGCGCTCTATGCACTTGTCGCAATTTTTGTGACAAGCAAAGTATCCGATACGATTTTGGAAGGCCTTAAATTTTCCAAAGCCGCATATATTATAACGGATCAGTACGAACTTGTGGCAAAGCGTATCATGGAAGAACTGCACCGCGGCGTCACAGGCCTTTCCGCGTCCGGTATGTACTCGGGTGAGAAAAAGTGTATGCTCTACTGCGTTGTCTCCAAAAAAGAAATTATCAGGGTAAAAGAAATTGTGGCGGAGGTTGATTCCAAAGCATTTGTTATTGTTTCGGATGCAAGGGAGGTTTTTGGAGAAGGGTTTTTACCCTCTCTTTAAGTGAACAGATCCCATTTGCGAAGCGAATTTTAAACGGAATTGTGAATGTTGCTGCGAACGGAGTGAACAGTAACGAAATTGCATAAAAATGTCTGAATTTTATGCAATACCTCTTTCTTTTTTTGTTGTTTTGCATTAAAATATATTGCGGAGTGTTAGATCTATTTTTAAGGCATCAAGAAGGAGCAGAATATATGATTTCAAATCAGATACTTCAGAATACAATTGACGGTTTGAAAGGGATTACAAGAATTGATCTGTGTGTGATCGATGCGGAGGGCAACGTTGTCGCGACAACGTTTTCCGAGGCGGATCAGTACATAGAGCCTGCGCAGGCGTTTGTCGATTCTCCCGCAGACAGTCAGCTGGTAAACGGATTTCAATTTTTTAAAGTATTTGACGAACACCAACTGGAATATGTGCTGCTGGCAAGCGGTGACGGCGACGATGTGTATATGGTGGGAAAAATTGCCAGTTTCCAGGTACAGAATCTTCTGGTAGCATATAAGGAGCGGTTTGACAAGGACAATTTTATCAAAAATCTTCTACTCGATAACCTTTTGTTGGTTGATATCTATAATCGCGCCAAAAAACTGCACATTGACACCGAAGTGCGCAGAGTTGTGTTTATTGTGGAAGTAAACCGCGAAAAGGAGACAAACGAGCTGGAGAAAATCCGCAGTATCTTCGGCACAAAGACAAAAGATTTTGTGACGGCTGTAGACGAAAAGAATATTATCGTAGTGCGCGAAGTCGCGGAACACGAGGGATATGCAGAGTTAAACAAGACCGCGGAAGCGATTGTCAATCTGTTCCATTCGGATGCGGACAATGAGGTGCATGTCGCATACGGTACGATCGTGGGAGAGATCAAAGAAGTGTCGCGCTCATACAAAGAGGCGCGTATGGCGCTTGACGTGGGAAAAATCTTTTTTGAGGAGAAAAAAATTATCGCTTATTCGACGCTGGGGATCGGACGTCTGATTTACCAGCTTCCGATTCCGCTTTGCCGGATGTTCATCAGGGAGATCTTCGACGGGAAGACGCCGGATGATTTTGACGAGGAGACCTTGGTAACGATTAATAAATTTTTTGAGAACAGCTTAAACGTGTCAGAGACATCGAGACAGCTTTATATTCACAGAAATACGCTTGTTTACCGTTTGGATAAGCTTCAAAAATTTACAGGTCTTGATCTGCGGATTTTTGAAGATGCGATCACATTTAAAATTGCACTGATGGTTGTAAAGTATATGAAGTACATGGAGTCAATGGATTATTAGAAAGGCAGACGTATGATAGAGTTGGAACATGTCAGCAAGGCATATTCAGCAGGGGTTCCTGCACTCAATGACGTGAATCTGAGCATAGACGCGGGGGAATTTGTGTTTATTGTCGGCGACAGCGGTTCGGGTAAATCGACGCTGATTAAGCTTCTGTTAAAAGAACTGGAACCGACGTCCGGCGTAATTACTGTAAATGGCAGAAAGTTAAATAAAATAAAGAGAAGGCAGATCCCGAAATTCCGGCGCAATATTGGCGTTGTGTTTCAGGATTTCCTCCTGTTAAAGGACAGAAATATATATGACAATGTTGCATTTGCGCAGAAAGTCATCGGGGAATCGGGACGTTCCATCCGCAAAAACGTACCGAGTATGCTCTCGATGGTAGGGCTTGCCGCAAAATACCGTTCGCGCCCGCAGCAGCTTTCCGGCGGAGAGCAGCAGCGCGTTGCCATCGCAAGAGCGCTGATCAATAAGCCGCGCATTCTTCTTGCCGATGAGCCGACCGGGAATCTGGACAGCAATAATGCATGGGAAATCATGAACCTGATGGATGAGATCAACAGGACAGGTACAACAGTGATTGTTGTTACGCACAATCTGGAGATTGTGAAAGCAATGGACAAACGTGTGATTACGATACACCGCGGTGTGGTGGTCGGCGACAGCAAAAATGAGGACGGCGATGTATCGTTTGATTTTTTTGACGAACAGGAGGATGAATTTTTGTCGGACGGTTTTGGCGGGATAGATGACGGAGGTGACGCTGAACGATGAGGATTAGTACTTTTTTTTATACGATTCAGCAGGGGATCGTCAATATCTGGCGAAAAAAAACGTCTTCGCTTGCATCTGTTGCCACAATGACGGCATGTATTTTTCTTTTTGGACTCTTTTATATGATCGTCGTCAATTTCCAATCCATGGTAAAAGATGCGGAGTCACAGGTTGCGGTTACAGTTTTGTTTGAACCGGGGATTTCCGATCAGCGGATCGAAGAGATCGGGGAACTGCTGGACGGGAGAGTGGAAGTTTCCAAATATAAATTTACATCCGCGCAGGAGGCATGGGACAGTTTTAAGGATGTCTATTTTGAGGGAAATGAGCAGGCCGCGTCAAGCTTTGCCGGGGATAATCCGCTGGCAAACTGCGCAAGCTATGCGATTTACATGAACGATATTTCTATGCAGGATACGCTTGTTACATTCTTAAGATCTGTTGAGGGAGTGCGTGAAGTCAAGGAATCAAAAGAAATAGCCGCGACACTGACAGATTTTAATAGTTTGGTGGGTTACATATCGGCGGGGATTATTCTCGTTTTGCTCTGCGTGGCAGTCTTTTTGATCAGTTCAACCGTTGCGGCAGGCGTTGCGGCGCGCAAGGAGGAGATAAGGATTATGAAACTGATCGGGGCGTCGGACTATTTCGTGCGCGCGCCGTTTGTCGTGGAGGGGATTTTAATCGGAATTATCGGAGCGCTGATACCGCTTGGGATTTTATATCTTGTCTATGACAAAATTATTCAGTATATCTCCGGAGAGTTCAGCGTCATCGGCAGAATGTTAAATTTCTTAAGTGCAAAAGAAGTATTTCATATATTGATCCCGGTAGGGTTGATCCTTGGCGTGGGTATCGGCTTGCTTGGCAGCCGTATCACAATTCGCAAACACTTAAAGGTATAAGGAGCAATGAATAAAAAAGCAAATTTACTGAAAAAGCGTTTGGCAGTTCTTAGCGTTTTATTTCTGCTGATCTGCATGACGGCGCCGGCGGCGGCATCGTCGAAAAAAAATGTTTCTCCCCAAAAATCGGCGTCATTAAAAAATGCCGAAAAAGAAAAAGAAGAACTGGAAAGCGAGCTGTCTTTCGTACGGCAGACAATTTCGGAATTAAAGCAGACGAAAGGTAATGTGGAAGACAAGATTGTCGAATTAAACAGCCAGCTCGTCGGTATTTCGGCGCGCATTGAGGAGCTGGAGAATGAGCTGACTCAAAAAAACGAGGACATTCTTGCTGCAAGGGAGGCGCTTGAGGCAGCAAAATTAAAAGAGGAACAGCAATATGAGGATATGAAAGTGCGGATTCAGTATATGTATGAAAATTCACACCGTTCTTATATGGAAGTGTTTGTCAATGCGCAAAATATTGTCGATCTGCTGAATATGGTCGATTATATTTCGCAGATCCAAAGTTATGACAGGCAAAAGCTGGAGGAATATGAACAGACCGTGGCCGATATCAACGAAAAAGAAGAAAGACTGAAACAGGATTACGAAGATCTGGAGATGATGAAACAGTCGGTTGAGGAAAACAAGGCGTCGGTTGCCGCGATGATGCGGGAACGGGAAAACGAACTTTTAAGTCTCTCCGCGGATATCGGGCAGGCGCAGAGCGAGGCGGCATATTTTGAGGCGGAGATTCAGGCCCAGGAGGAAGTGATCGCCGCGATCAAGCGGGCGGAAGCGGAAAAGGCTGCGGCGGGCGTAGCAAACCACGCGTATACCGGCGGACCGTTTTTATGGCCGTGCCCCAGCAGCACGCGTGTGACAAGCGAGTATGGGCCAAGGGAAGTTCCGACGACAGGAGCCTCGGCCGATCACAAGGGAATTGATATCGGCGCGGCAGGCGGCGCAGACATTATAGCGGCGGCGGACGGTACGGTGCGGGCCGCGACTTACAGCAGCGCAGCCGGCAATTATGTGATGATAGATCACGGAAGCGGGCTTTATACGGTTTATATGCATGCATCGGCTCTGCTGGTTTCGGCCGGAGATGAAGTAAAAGCCGGCGCCGTGATCGCAAAGGTCGGCAGTACCGGGATTTCAACCGGAAATCATCTGCATTTTGGAGTTTCATTGAACGGAGTTTATGTCAGCCCGTGGAGTTATCTGGGCGGATGAGGAAAGGGGGGAGGATGTCTTTTCGCGGGGCATCCTCTTTTGCCGATCGTTTGACTAATCGGCAGGATGATAACATATTATAAATAGAAATGCTGCCTGATAGGAGAGAAAATGGAAAGACTGGAAAAAGAGCAGGATGAGTTTGACCCGAAAAGAGAACAGGAGAGAGAGAATGCGCGTATTTTACGCAGAGGCGTTCGCAATGGCGTTGTCGGTACGCTTGCCGTACTGTCAATCGGTCTGTTCTTTCTCTGTACGCTGACCGGAAAAAAGATTGAATTTCGAAACAATTATGGGAATGACAGAGAAATTTTAAATGATGAAGTCAAAGGGAAGATCAAAGAGCTGGATGCATTTGTCAGCGCATATTATTATGATGAATCCGACATAAAAGAACTGCAGGACGGTATCTGTCAGGGTATGATAGCGGGGCTGGGGGATCGTTATTCCGTCTACTATAATAAAGAAGATTATCAGCAGATGCTTGTCAGCACAACAGGGGAGTATTATGGGATTGGAGCCGGACTGCAGCAGGATAAGGATACGATGGTTGTCACGATCTCAAAAGTATATGACGGAACGCCGTCGCAGGAGGCCGGTCTTTTGGTTGACGATGTTGTTTTGTCAGTGGATGGTACGGAAGGAACTTCGATGGAGGTCACGGATCTGGTTACGCTGATACGAGGCGAGGAGGGAACGACAGTTCATCTTGCGGTATACCGTCCTTCTACGGGAGAAAATCTGGAATTTGATGTCGAGCGGAAAAACATTACGCTTCCGAGCGTAGCGCATGAAATGCTTTCCGACCGGATCGGTTATATCTTAATCGAGAGTTTTGAGCGCAATACCGGAAAACAGTTTGCAGAAGCTTACCGTGACCTGCAGTCGCAGGGAGTGCGTGCGCTGATTATTGATCTGCGCTATAATGGCGGCGGACTTGTGGATTCTGTGGTGGAAATCCTGGACGATATACTGCCGGAAGGCCTGTTGGTCTATGTAAAAGACAAGGCGGGCAACCGGAAAGATTATACATCGAGCGGCGACACGCAGATTGATCTGCCCATTGCTGTTTTAATCAATCAGGACAGCGCGTCCGCATCCGAAATATTTGCGGGCGCAATTAAGGATTATGAGTACGGTACTTTGATCGGCACTAAAACATTCGGCAAGGGGATTGTTCAGAATATATTTCCGCTGGAGGACGGAGATGCCGTGAAACTGACGACGGCAAAATATTTCACTCCGAAAGGGAATTATATACACGGCGTTGGGATAGAGCCTGATATCGAGATCGCGTACGAATACCTGAATCCAGATGGAGAAAAGTACGAAAAACAATATGATAACCAGCTGCAGAAAGCAATAGAAGTACTGCAGGGGAAATGAGGAGAGTTTTGAAGTCAGGCGGAGAGGATGCATTAACACAGAAAAAGGATTAGGATACAGGATGAAAAAAACGATTTGCCGTATTTTGACAGGGGGATTGCTGCTTGCGTGGATGATACTGATTTTTTGTTTTTCCGCGCAGCCTGCGAAAGAGTCGGGAGAAGTCAGCGGTACTCTGGCATACCGGATGATCACAATTGCAGATGAAATAACGGGAAACCGCCTGAGCGGGCATCAGAAAGAAATGTATGCAGATTTGTTAAATCCGCCGCTTCGCAAAGCGGCGCATATGACCGAATACGCAGTGCTGGCAGCGCTTTTGTTTCTGTTTTTAGCTTGCATGGACGTAACAAAACAGCGCTGCTGTCTTTTCTGTATCCTGCTGTCTTTTCTGTATGCCGCGTCGGATGAATTTCATCAGCTGTTTGTGCCGGGGCGGTCCGGAAGCGTCAAAGATGTTTTGATTGACAGTACGGGAGCCGTGATCGCGGCGGCGCTGATCTTTGGCATTTCAGAGATTGGGCGGCGCAGAAGACAGAGCGGAAAACAATAGAAAATAAGGAAAGGTTATTTGAAACGGTTTTTGTTTCTGATAATAGATAGAATAAAATGAAAGAGGTGATACTGTGGTAGAATTAGATCAATTTAAAGTGACCCTGAACGCATACAGGGCTCCGCTGCAGGAAGTGAGGGATTCACTTTGACCTGCCAAATAAAGAACAGCAGGCAGAGGAATTAGAGCGCGAGATGGAGGCGCCCGATTTCTGGGAACAGCCGGAATTATCCCAGAAAAAAATGAAACAGTTAAAAAGTATAAAAGACGATATGGAAGCTTATAACGCTTTAAAGACACAGTTCGAGGATATGGAGACATTGATCGAGATGGGATATGAGGAGAGTGACGCCTCATTGATTCCTGAAATTGAAGAATTGCTGAAAAACTTTAGCGAAACGTTCGAAAATATCAGGATCAAGACGCTCTTGTCCGGCGAGTACGACGGCAGCAATGCGATTGTCTCTCTGCATGCCGGCGCCGGCGGGACAGAATCATGCGACTGGGCTTCCATGTTATATCGTATGTTTTCAAGGTGGGCTGACGATAAGGGATATTCTGCCGAAGTACTTGATTTTTTGGACGGGGACGAGGCGGGAATAAAATCCATTACATTTCAGGTTAACGGAGCTAATGCCTATGGATATTTAAAATCGGAAAAAGGCGTGCATCGCCTGGTGCGTATTTCACCGTTTAATGCGGCCGGAAAACGACAGACTTCGTTTGTATCCTGCGATGTGATGCCCGATATTGAGGAGGATGTGGACGTTGAGATCAACGAGGACGATCTTAGGATTGATACTTACCGTTCCAGCGGCGCCGGTGGACAGCATATCAATAAGACGTCGTCCGCGATACGAATTACGCATATTCCGACCGGAATAGTCGTACAGTGCCAAAATGAGCGCTCGCAGTTTCAGAACAAGGATAAAGCGATGCAAATGTTAAAAGCAAAGCTGTATCTTTTAAAGCAGCAGGAAAATGCTGAAAAAGCCGCGGGCATACGCGGAGAGGTGACAGAAATCGGCTGGGGAAACCAGATACGCTCCTATGTGATGCAGCCGTATACGATGGTTAAGGATCACAGAACCGGTGTGGAGACCGGAAATGTAGACAGCGTATTAGACGGCAAGATAGATTTGTTTATGAACGGATATCTGAAGTGGCTTTCTCTGGGATGTCCAAAGAGATCCGGCCAGGAGGAAGAAACGTAAAAATAAGATAGTGTGAGAAGAACTTCTAAAGCTCGCAGCAGATACTGCTTCGCTAAGAAGTTCTAAGTCTCACACCAGAGAATCCCCAAAAACAGGGGATTCTCCGCGCAGATTTGAGTCGCGGCAGAGCCGCGACATGGGGGGTAGCGTGAAAAGTACTTGTAATGCTCATGCCAGAGGGTTAGCGTGAGAGAAGTACTTCTGATCACTCGCAGCAAAGGCGCTAACGCGAAACAGGTTCGCGTGCGCAGAAGTACGAAATTTCGCGCTAAGCTTTGCGCCGGCGGACCAGTGTTTGCGGGTCTGTGGCGGAAACGGACGATTTATTACGCGGCGATTTGTGTCTGTGCGTTTCAAAGCGATAAATAGCTTGCCGCAAGTCGCTCATGCGGATACAGCGAATGCAGACTGCGTTCGCAATGCAGAAATGGAGGTTATCATGGGAATTATAAAAGCTGTTGCGCAGACAATAAAAGGAGGGCTTGCCGACCAGTGGCTGGAAGTGTATGAGGCGGCTGATATGGGCGAGCATACCGTATTTACGGGCAGTGTTGCAAAGCGAAGCGGCCAGAATACAAAAAAGACGCCCAACACAGTGTCCAACGGGTCTTTGATCCATGTATATGACAATCAGTTTATGATGTTGGTAGACGGCGGCAAAGTTGTCGATTATACGGCGGAGCCTGGGTATTATAAAGTGCAGAATTCTTCCATGCCGTCCATGTTTAACGGAGAGTTTGGCGAATCGCTGCGCGAAGTATTTGATCGTATCAGATATGGCGGCGCCGCATCGTCGGCGCAGCAGGTATTTTTTATCAATCTGCAGGAAATCAAGGGAATCAAATTTGGAACAAGAAATCCGATCAATTATTTTGATAATTTTTATAATGCAGAACTGTTTTTGCGCGCACACGGAACATACTCGATTAAAATTACAAATCCTCTGTTGTTTTATTCCGAGGTAATTCCGAGAAATAAAGAGCAGGTTGAGATTGATTCCATCAATGAGCAATATATTTCTGAATTTTTGGAGGCTTTGCAGTCATCCATTAATCAGATGTCGGCAGACGGTACGCGAATCTCTTTTGTGACTTCAAAAGCGAGAGAACTCGGAAAATATATGGCGGATACGCTTGATGAAGACTGGAACCGGATGCGCGGGATGGAAGTGCAGTCGGTCGGGATTGCGAGTCTGACCTATGACGAAGAATCTCAAAAGCTGATCAATATGCGCAATCAGGGCGCGATGCTGGGCGATCCGTCTGTCCGGGAGGGCTATGTGCAGGGGGCGTTTGCAAGGGGAATGGAAGCGGCAGGTTCCAATGCAAACGGCGCTGTGGCAGGATTTATGGGAATGAATGCAGGCGGCGCTATGATGGGAATGACCTCCCAGACAAATCTTGCGCAGATGCAGATGAATCATCGGCAGGCAGCACAGTCCGCTCCGGTCCAAAATGAATGGGCATGCGCCTGCGGCGCAAAAAACACAGGAAAATTTTGCAGTAACTGCGGAAAACCGGCGTCCGCGGCAGAGTGGGTATGTGATTGCGGCGCAAAAAATACAGGAAAGTTCTGCAGTAACTGTGGGAAACCGGCGCCTGCCGCGGAATGGGCATGCGCCTGCGGTGCAAAAAACACAGGAAAATTCTGCAGTAACTGCGGCGCTGCACGCGTTTAAACAGGAGGAATTTTATGGCGTCGATCAGTTACAAATGTCCGAATTGTGACGGCGAATTGCTGTTTGATCCTGCGTCGCAGCAATATAAATGCGAATATTGTATCTCTTATTTTACACAGCGGCAGTTAGACGACATGGGACAGGAACAGGCGCAGGAGGGCGGGCAAAGTGAGCGTGAACAGGATGACGCAGTTGTCTATCATTGTCCGTCCTGCGGTGCGCAGATTGTCACCGACAGTACGACGGCCGCGACATTTTGTTACTACTGTCACAATCCCGTCGTATTAGGCGGCCGGCTGGAGGGCCGGTATCTGCCGGATCTTGTTATCCCGTTTGAAATTACAAAAGAAAAAGCGGTGGAGGGATTTCTTGACTATGTAAAAAAGAAGAAGTTCGTCCCGCGCGCTTTTTGGAACAAGGAGCAGATCGAGAGCATTTCCGGCGTATATTTCCCATATTGGCTGTATGATGTTACCTATGACGGAAGCGTCCAGGGAGAAGCAAAAAACATACGCAGCTGGCGCTCCGGGAATGTGCAGTATACGGAGACAAAACAGTATCGAATTTTGCGCGAAGGGCAGGTTACGCTGAAAAATTTTTCCGTAAATGCGTTAAAGAAAGCGAACGCCGTGTTGGCGCAGGGGATTTTGCCGTATCGGTTTGAGACGATGAAGCCGTTTCGAATGGGATATCTGTCCGGATTTTTGGCCGAGCGGCGTGATGTGGAACAGGAAGAAATGCAGTCAGATGCGCGAAATACAATGAAACATCATGCAAAAACGCTGATGGCAGATACTATTACGGGATACAGTTCTGTCACGGTGCAAAATGCTGTGTTTCGCGAGACGGATGAGAAATTCAGATATGCTCTTTTTCCGGTCTGGACGATTACATACAAAGCAGCGGAAAATAACGTCTATTATTATTCCATGAATGCCCAGACAGGAAAAGTGTGCGGGAAACTGCCGATCCACTATGGGAAAGTATTGCTGGCAAGCATTCTTTCCGCGCTGGCAGTTTTTGCAATCGGTCTGGCAGGAGGATATTATTTATGGTGAAATGTCGTTCAGATCAAAAAAAAGCAGCAGCCGGTATTTTGGCTGCGCTGTTTTTGATTGTATATTACATTGCGCCGATTCTGGCAGCGCAAATCGGAACAGTCTATGATGATGCAAATATTTTAACGGAAGAAGAAATTGCCGAGTTGGACGGAAGACTCTCCGCGTTCATGGAGGAATCGGGATGGAACGTCTTTGCAGTTACAACCGATCATACGGGAGGAAAGACAGCCAGGCAGTACGCAGACGATTTTTTTGACAGGCATTCTGCAGACCAGGAGGATGGAGCGGCGCTGTTGATTGATCTTGATAACCGTGAAATCACAATTTCTACCTGCGGAGCCGCCACTCGTTATATGACGGACCAAAGAATTGAGCGGACATTGGATCAGGCATATGATTATGTCAGTGACGGCGCATACAAAGACTGTTTTCTTCAAATGTTGACGGGTCTTTGCAGTGCTTATGAGGAGGGAATCCCAAAGGGGCAGTATAACTATGATGAGCAGACCGGGGAGGTTTCCAGGTATCGGCAGATTACATTGGCGGAAGCGTTGATCGCAGGTTTTGTTGCCTGTATGGTCGGGGTGATTGTCTTTTTGTCGATCATAGGAAGTTATCGGCTTAAATTTGGCGTCTCTGGGTACGACGCCCATCAATTTGGAAGTCTGCGTCTTAGAAGAAATGAAAATAATCTGATCGGTCAGCATATCAGCCATCACAGGATACAGACTTCGAGCGGGGGCGCTTCTTCAAACGGAGGCGGCGCGCGAAGTAAAACGCACCATAGCAGCAGTGGACGCAGTCATGGCGGCGGAAGCAGGAAATTTTGAAATTGAATTTTGGGAAAAGAGGTTGCGGCAGCAGCCTCTTTGTGTTATGATCTTTTTCGTGAAAACAGTTGTAAGCGTCCCAAAGACAGCGGAGAGATGAAAGGACTGAAAATGTATGCAGGAAAAAGGACGTTATTTTGTATTAAAAGAAAGAGCGGTTCCGGATGTTTTGTTAAGGGTTGTAGAGGCTAAAAGGCTGCTGGATTCCGGAAAAACAGCTTCGGTGCAGGAGGCTGCCGAGAAAATGGGAATCAGCAGAAGTTCTTTTTATAAATACAAAGACGATATTTTTCCGTTTCACGAGACGGCGAAAGGCAAAACAATCACAATGGTGATTCAGCTGGACGATAAACCCGGCCTGCTCTCTGTCGTGTTAAAGACAGTTGCAGAGGTTCATGCAAATATTTTAACAATTCATCAGAGCATCCCGATTAACGGCATCGCATCCCTGACGCTTAGCATTGATGTTTTGCCGCAGACCGGGGATATTGAGGAAATGGTTGCTCATATAGAGGAGCAGGACGGTATTCATTATGTGAAAATACTGGGCAGCGAATAGCGTGAAATCAGAAAGTTCACGATCCTGACAGGAATGCAGCGTGAAATTAAAAATTTCACAATCCTGATTTGTATGCCCGCCAAAGCGGGCGTATGGGAGTTCGCGTGAGAAGAACTCTAAAGCTCGCAGCAAAGGCGCTGACGCGAAACAGGTTTGCGCGCTAAGAAATTCTAAGTCTCATACCGGAGAATGCCCGGACACATGCCAGGAATGGGGCTGGATTCTGCGCCCGGATAAGAGCCGCGGGGAAGCCGCGGCATAGAAGTTAGGAAAGGAAAGGTGATAGTTATGAAAGCAGCAGTAATGGGATACGGCACAATTGGTTCCGGTGTGGTAGAAGTATTGCAAGTAAACCGGGAGAGCATCGCGAAACGTATTGGAGAAGAGATAGAGGTAAAATATATTCTGGATATCAGAGATTTTACCGGATCACCGATTCAGGATAAAATTGTTGATAATTATAAGATCATTGCAGACGATCCGGAAATAAAAATAGTAGTGGAGACAATGGGCGGTGTGGAACCTGCATATACATTTGTCAAAGAAATGCTGGAAGCCGGCAAGCATGTTACCACATCAAATAAAGCGCTGGTCGCAGTGAAAGGAGCGGAACTGCTTCAGCTTGCAAGAGAAAAGAATGTAAACTTTATGTTTGAGGCAAGCGTTGGCGGCGGTATTCCGATTATCCGTCCTCTTTTGTCCTGCCTGACTGCAGATGTCATTGAGGAAATTACGGGTATTGTGAACGGGACGACAAACTATATGATGACAAAAATGTCGCAGGACGGACTGGCATTTGACGAGGTATTAAAAGATGCGCAGGAAAAAGGATTTGCGGAAAAAGATCCGACAGCAGATATCGAAGGATACGACGCCTGTCGTAAAATCGCAATATTGACTTCAATTGTAAGCGGACAGCAGGTTGATTACGAGGATATTCCGACAGAGGGAATTACACAGATTACAGCCGAAGATATGAAGTATGCAAAGGCGATGGGCAGAGTAATTAAGCTTCTAGCAGTAAGTAAAAAAACCAAGGACGGGTATACTGTGAGAGTAGCGCCGTATCTTTTGAAATCGTCTCATCCGCTTTACGCCGTTAACGACGTATTTAATGCAATTTTTGTACATGGCAATGTTTTGGGGGATGCGATGTTCTATGGGAGCGGAGCAGGAAAACTTCCGACTGCGAGCGCAGTGGTTGCCGATATGGTAGAAATTGCAAAAAATGTCGGGAAGAATCTGCCAGTGGAGTGGAAACCAGAGAAATTGATTCTGTCAGATCCCGGAAAAATGCAAAACCGCTATTTTGTTCGTACAACAGATCAAAAAGAGTCCATAGAAGCCGTATTTGGCAACGTAGAGTATGTGGAAGTACCTGACATTTCCGAGGAAATCGGATTTTTTACTGATGCGATGACCGAAGAAACCTACGAGGAGAAATCAAAACAGCTGTCAAAAATCGTGCAGATGATACGCGTAATATAGGCGTGTCATCTGTTAGAAAAAAAATTTGTAAAAAAATGAAAAAAAGTGTTGACATACCAGAATTTAGGTGGTAATATAAACAAG
>CAMUGE010000020.1 GCA_947088345.1 uncultured Roseburia sp. | reverse complement strand
TTTTCAGCTCCACAAGGCTATGTAATAAAATGCTCCGTTCTTGGCTGTCTACATATAAATGGTTTTTCTTTTCTCCCATAAAACTCACCGTCCTTTCTTGGCTTCATTATACAAGAAAATGACGATAATGCTCAAAGGTGCAAAATACATACAATCACTTTCCAAACATTATACAATTTTCTCAGCTTTCAATTCATAACTATTATGAGATAATACCATCTGATAAACTGGAATCCTTTTCGTTTTCCCAAATCTTATAATTTCTTCTCTAAATTCTTCTGAACTTTTTGCCCCCAAATAAAACGCTTTAACATTATTTCTTAAATCCAATACGTATTTCCTATCAGTATATTGCTGTTTTTGTGCCATAATTTTATCATAATTTGCCGTCACAATTCTCCATTCCTTTTCATACGACCATACATCTGCTTTTCGACAAGTTGACCTATAAATCCATTCTGTATTTCCGTTTGACATCTCATCTTTTGAAACTGCATATCTATCTTTTGTATATACCACTGGATAAAGATGTTTATAAAACATATCTGCTTCGCTAAAATCATATTCTAAACAATATCCTGTATGATTTTGTGCGTAATGGCTCCACATAAGCATAGAATCAAATACTTCCGATAAACAGACCACTCTTACTGCATCCCTTATCTCCTCCATTCCATTACTTAAGGCTTCTAATATAATATCTTTCCACGAAGCAGATAATCTCTCTCCATGTGCCTGCAAAACAATATCTAATGCTCTTTCAATATTATCAGAATAAAGAAGTCTGTTCTTTTCATCCTGTTTTAGTGAAAATTTTCTTTCCAAAAGCTGTATATATGTTGTTCTTTCAATTGTACAGTCTAAGACCTCTGGCTGAAAACAAAATTCACAATCATATGGGTCATTAAAATAAAGCGGTGAAGATGGAAATACCAATCCTTCAAAAGCTTCAAATTTCCATTTTTCAATGTTAATGACACCATTATGTATATAGCTGTAATCATTTATCATTTC
Source organism: uncultured Roseburia sp. (assembly GCA_947088345.1). Taxonomy (GTDB): domain Bacteria; phylum Bacillota; class Clostridia; order Lachnospirales; family Lachnospiraceae; genus Roseburia. Next base: position 51,319 of record CAMUGE010000020.1, on the reverse strand, counting down.
CGAATTAAATGTCCTGTATCTATATAATTTTTTCCCCATATGAAACCTCTACCTCATCTGTTCATCATATCTTTTTAATATATTCTTATAGGGCTACTTGCTTATTTTAAACAAGTAGCCCTTTCATCAGATTACCTCAAAGTGTTTCAAAGCATCCTTTATCGCTTCCACTTTCTCCGCCGTCGGATGTTTCCTCGGCTGTTTCAATTCCTCTACCGCATTAGGCGCATCATACATCGGCAAACCTAAATCCCGTTTTACCTCTGCGATATATGCGGTATGTACTTTGAAGCCATACTTCGCTTCTATGTACTCCTTAATCATCTTATATGTAACTCGCTCTTTCGGCTTGTATGCTGCGGCTCTCTTGGCAATATTATCAAGCGGCACTTTGCCCTCACCCTCGCCAAACTCGACTTTTACGTTGATTATGCTATCAGGTTTTTTGTGGGAAAGCATTACAACCGTCTCCACATGCACCGTATGGCAAAACTGATCCACTCCCCGTCCTTTTACCAGTCGATACCCGCCGCCACACAACACTTTCAGATCCCTTGCCAGTGTGGCCGGGTCACAGCTGACATAAACGATTCTCTGCGGCTGCATTTTCAGAATTGTATCCAGACATTTCGCGTCGCATCCTTTTCTGGGGGGATCTACGACAATCACATCCGGATGCAGCATAGCGTCCTCATGTTCTCCGTGAACGGAAGACTGCACGACTCTATCGTAAAATGCCGGCAGAATATCCTCAGCTTTTCCGCAAAAAAAAGAGGCGTTAGAAATACCGTTTCGCCGGGCATTCTCCCTTGCGTCCGCAACAGCCTGCGGTACGATTTCCACACCGTAAACCTCTCTTGCATGTCCGGCCAAAAACAGCGAGATCGTGCCGATCCCGCAGTATAGATCCCAGACTGTCTCTGATCCGGTAAGACCCGCAAAATCAAGCGCAATACTGTAAAGCTTTTCCGTCTGGACGGGATTGACCTGATAAAAAGACTGCGGCGAAATATGGTAGGAAACCGCCTGATCTGTCAGCGAAAATTCGTCCGAAGAATCCGAAACAATCCGGGAGCCGCATTTCCACAGACGGATCCTGTCTGTAATATAAGCCTGGCCCCAGATCACATCTGTTCTGTCGCCAAGAATTACATTTGTGTTCTCCCTGTTTTGATTGACAGAAATGCTTTTCATCCCCTCAATCAACGCCAGACGGCTGACCAGACTGTCCGAAAACGGCAGCTTTGTTCCGTTTATAATCAGGCAGACCATAATCTCTTTTGTGGAAAATCCATACCGAATTAAAATATGGCGGATCAGACCGCTTCGCGTCGTCTCATTGTAAGCCGGCACATGGCATTCTTTCATATATGCCAATACGGCTTCCACGATACCCCTGTTATCTGCAACGCCAAGCAAACAGTCAGAAACGGGAATAATATTGTGCGAATGCGCGGCGTAAAATCCGACAACCGGATCTCCGTTTTTGTCCGTCCCAACCGGAAATTGTGCTTTATTGCGGTAACGATACGGTACGTCCATTCCAACCATCGGCGCAAAAATACCTGCAATTTCTTCTCTGTCAAAACCCCCGATACGAACCAGACTGTCAAAGATTTTTTTCTGTTTCAGATCAAGCTGTTTTTCATATCTGAGCGGCTGAATCTGACAGCCGCCGCATTTTCGGTACAATGCGCACTGCGGCTTTTCCCGGTCTGCTGACGGCGTCAGCACAGATATAATCCCTGCATAGCCATACGTCTTTTTTATTTTCAGAATGCGCGCGGAGAGGACATCTCCGACCACCGCATCCTTTACAAAAAAAGTCATGCCGTTATATCTTCCAATGCCCTCTCCGTTTATCCCCATATCTTCAATTGTCAATGTAATAATATCATTTTTCTGCATATCAGTCCCTGCCCGAACGGCGGATATTGCTCTCAAGTAAACGATTGTATCCCTGCCATTTCAAATTGTTTTCCGGCACATTCTCAAAAATCTCCCGGATTGTCTCCATCTTTGCATCCAGATTATCGGCAAAACTAAGCGCGAGCGCCTCCGGCAGCGCCGGTTTCTTTGGCGAACCAAATTCCAGTTCGCCGTGGTGAGCCAGAATACAGTGAATCAGTTCACGCTCAAGCCGTGCCGGAAAACCTTCGATCCCGCGAATCCTCTCTGTAATCGTTTCTGCGCCGATCATAATATGGCCAAGCAGCTGCCCCGCATCCGTATAATCATTTTCCGGAAACGGCGAAATCTCATCCATCTTGCCGATATCATGAAAAAGCGCGGCACAAATAATTAAATCCCGATTTAAAATTGGATATGCACCCGCAAAAAAATCACAACATTTTGCAACGCCGAGCGTATGTTCAAGCAATCCTCCCACAAATCCGTGATGAACCGTCTTGGCCGCCGAGTGAAACCGGAAACGCTCGATAAACGATCTGTCCTCCACAAAAAAGGACTCCAGCAGCCTCTTTAAATAAGGCTGTGCGACTGACTGAATCAAATGGATCAGTTCGTCATACATTTCGTCTATGTCTTTCTTGCTGACCGGCAGATAGTCTTTCGGCTCGTACTCGTTCTCCAGCGCTTTTCGCACACGCTTGACATTTAACTGCAGATTTCCCTGAAAGCAGGTGACATCCCCCGTGACCGCAATGTAGTCGAGCGAGTCAAAATCGTCAATTCCGCTTGAACCCGGCTCCCAGATCTTTGCATCCAACATTCCTGTTTTGTCCTGCAAAATCAAAGATTCATACGGCTTTCCCGCCTTTGTCAGTGCAGACACTTTCTGCTTGCAAATGTAAATTTCGGTGATTCTTTCGCCTTCGTGCAGACTTTCAATATACTTCATTTTATTCCTCACATTCCGCTGCCGCTGCAGGCTCATAAAACATATGTACTGACAGCGGCGCTTTAATAATTTTTCCTCTTTCGCAAAGAAAAAGTCTCTTTCCATTCCTGCGATTAATGCATCACACCAACTTCCACATGACAGGAAATATTTGCATACCCGTCAGCCCCCTGGCGTTTTACAATAATCTGAACCGTCTCCCCCGGAACCATTGCCAAAAGTTTGTTCCGGTATCCGTCCACGGTAAAAATAGCGTCCCCGTCGATCTCTGCAATCACGTCCCCGTTTTGAATCCCTGCGGCCATTGCCGGCGAATCCATTCGGACGTCCTTAACGTATGCTCCTTTGGGGATATCATATTCTGCAGCAATCGCATCGGTGACAGTCGTGAGTTCCACGCCAAGATATGGCATATCCATATTGTTGGAGAGCATTTCAATCAGCGCTTTCAGCTCGGAAATCGAAACAGCCGTCAGCGTTCCCTCATCCCTGTTGTTGTACTGCTGCATCACAAGCCCGATGATCTCCCCGCTGACATTTAACAAAACGCCGCTGCCGCTGCTGTTGCCGACAATATTTGTCGTAAACAATCCGTATTTTGAATCAACGGTAGAAATACTGTTTGTCGTCGATGTAATGTTTCCGGTCAGAATCGAATAGTTTGTCCCAAGCGGACTGCCCACGGCAATCACAATCTCCCCCTGTTTTGTGATCAGGGAATTGCCGAGCACCGCAGCGCAGGTAGACTCTCTCGTCGTCTCGTCAAGCTCCGAAATCTGCACCGACAGGATGCAGACACCTGTGTTGGCATCATATTTTTTCATAGAGGCCGCGGCCTGAAAGCCGGTGGAAAATGTGACGTAAATTTCCTGCGCATCCGCAATCATTTTGCGCTCCGTCAAAATCAGAAGCTCCGTTCCGTTATCTGCAATCACAGCGCCGGAAATCTGGTCTTTTCTCTCATAATCGTTTTGAAACCAGTCCGTATCACTCTTGATACCAGTAACAGTGACCACAAAACGATTGGCCTCCCGCCCGATATCATAGAGCTGATTCTGGATCTTCTGGTAATCCTGAATCGTCAACTCCTTTACCACAGTTTCAACGCTGTTTTCACCCCCCTGCGCAGTTTCATCCGGTTGATGATCTGTTTCCGGCAGGTTCGTCTCCGTCGGAAACAGATCATCCCCGCCCAGGGACTCCTGCGTATCCTCCGGTGCGCTCTCCTGCCGCTCTGTCTGTGCGGTATCCAGATAATCTTTGGGGATTTTAATTAATTCCTGTTTTTCCGGATACAGCATTTCTTCAAATTTTGGCCGGAAATAAGCAAATACGAGACTTGCGACCAAGCCGAACAAAACCGCCATGGCCACAGTAAAACCCGCATACAAAACAAGCCTTTTTTTATTGACCGGCTTTTCTTTCCGCTTTTCGTTGATAAAGGAATATTGCTCATTGCCGTTCCCTTTCTCCTGCATAGTTTTCCCTCTTTATCTATATTTTATGGTATCGCTACCATACATACAAATTTTAAGGCGCTCCGGCGCACTGCAGTTTGACCGCAGACGCCGGACCGGGGTAGAACTTATTTCCCACATATAAGTCCTATTATAAATTGAAATAATTAGGCTTGCAATAGTTTCTTGTTAAAAATAGCTTTAAAACACAATTAAAATAGGATATACTATAACAAAGTCTGCGCAAATCAGGAAAGGCATAGGAAAAATTATGAATGAAAAGGCACTAAAAACACTTGAATTTGATAAAATTACGGAACAGCTTGCCGAATATGCCGCAAGCGAACAGGCGAAACGGCGCTGTCTGCATATACGCCCGCTGACAGACCGGGCAAAAATCGAATTGTACCAGCAGCAGACCGCGGACGCGCTTTCACGTATTTTAAAATACGGCGGTCTGACATTTTCCGGCGTCCATACTGTCACAGATTCTCTCAAGCGCTTAGAAATCGGCGGCACGCTCGGTACGACGGAACTGCTGCGCATCTGCTCGCTGCTTGAGATGGCAAAACGCGCAAAAACTTTTTCCCGCTCCGAACGCATGGGAGAGGAAACAAACGACTCGTTGAGCTCCTATTTCGCACAAATAGAGCCTCTTACCCCACTGCACGACGAAATTCGCCGCTGCATAATCTCCGAGGATGAGATCGCAGACGACGCAAGCAGCCGCCTGCGTTCGATCCGACGTTCCATGGGCGGCATGAATGACAAAATCCGTGCACAGATGAACGCAATGATTAACAGTACAACAACACGCTCCTATCTGCAGGATACCGTGATCACAATGCGAAACGGACGCTTCTGCCTGCCGGTCAAAGCAGAAGCAAAAGCCCAGGTGCCCGGTATGATACACGACCAGTCTTCTTCCGGTTCCACGCTGTTTATCGAGCCTATGGCCGTAGTCAATCTCAATAACGAGCTGAAAGAACTGCTCTTAAAAGAGCAGGAAGAAATCGAAGTAATCCTTGCCGACTTAAGCAGCCGGACGGCAGATTATGCTGACGCATTGTCTGCTGATTACCATATTCTGACTGAACTTGACTTTATCTTTGCAAAAGCCACATTTGCCAAAACATACAGCGGCGCAGCCCCTCTTTTTAACACAGACGGACGGATTCATATCAGAAAAGGACGCCACCCGCTGTTAGACAAAAAGAAAGTCGTTCCGATTGATGTCCGCCTTGGCGAAGAATTTAAGCTTTTGATTGTAACCGGGCCTAATACCGGCGGCAAGACAGTCTCCTTAAAGACGGTTGGCCTGCTGACGCTGATGGGTCAGGCCGGACTTCATATTCCCGCGCTCGACCGCTCTGAGCTTGCAATCTTTCAAAATGTATTTGCAGATATCGGGGATGAACAAAGCATCGAACAATCGCTGAGTACATTTTCCTCCCATATGAGCAACATCATCCGCATTTTGAAAAAGGCGGATGACCGCTCGCTCGTGCTGTTTGACGAATTGTGCGCCGGTACAGACCCTGCAGAGGGCGCTGCGCTTGCGATCTCCATTCTGACAACGCTGCAGAAAAAAGGATCTGTGGCCATGGCGACGACGCATTACAGTGAACTGAAAGTATTTGCACTCTCCTCTTTACAGGTCGAAAACGCATGCTGCGAGTTTGATGTGGAGACATTAAGCCCCACCTATCGTCTGCTCATCGGCATACCGGGAAAGAGCAACGCCTTTGCCATTTCCGAAAAACTCGGCCTCTCGAAAGCCATCATCGAGGATGCGCGCAGGCGAATCGGCAAAAGTGAAAAAAGTTTCGAAGACCTGCTGGCAGACCTGGAAAAAAGCCGTATCACCATCGAACGGGAACAACTTGAAATACAGCAAAAGAAGGATGAAATCCAGTCCTTAAAAAATCGGCTGGAACAAAAACAGGAGCGCATCGACGCAAACCGCGATAAAATTCTGCGCGAGGCAAACGAGGAGGCTTACCGCATTATCCGGGAGGCAAAAGAAGTCGCAGATACAACAATACGCAATTTTCACAAATACGGACAGGGCAGCGCGCCTGTCAGCGAGATGGAAAAAGAACGAGCCAGACTGCGCGATAAAATGAACCAGGCCCAAACCGGAATGAGCGACAGAAAAAAAACGGAAAGCGCCAGCCATAAGATACCGAAAAATTTACGAATCGGCGATAGTGTAAAAGTCATCAGCATGAATTTAAAAGGCACGGTTCACACACTTCCGAATGCAAAAGGGGACCTCTTTGTGCAAATGGGAATCCTTAATTCGCTGGTAAATATAAACGACCTGATCCTGCTGGAAGAAAGCACCCCCTCCAAAAAGAAGTTTAATCAATCAGGCGCCGGTAAAATTCAGATGAGCAAATCAGCAAATATCTCCGCCGAAATCAATCTGATTGGCAAACTGGTAGACGAAGCGCTCCCGCTTTTGGATAAATATCTGGATGACGCCTATCTCTCTCACCTCACGTCGGTGCGTATTGTGCACGGCAAAGGGACGGGCGCATTGAGAAATGCCGTTCATGCACATTTAAAGCGGCAAAAATATGTCAAATCTTACCATCTGGGCGAATATGGCGAGGGTGATGCCGGCGTTACCATCGCGGAATTTACCGATTAATAAAGAAAGGACAGACTATGGCTGCAAAACAAAAAATATTGATTGTGGACGATGACAATAACATTGCGGAACTGATCTCTTTGTACCTGACCAAAGAGTGCTTTGACACAAAAATTGTCAACGACGGGGAAGAAGCCATACGCGCATTTGACCAGTATGGCCCAAATTTGATTTTGCTGGATTTGATGCTCCCAGGCATTGACGGATACCAGGTTTGCCGGGAAGTACATGCAAAATCAAATGTACCTATAATAATGCTCTCTGCAAAAGGGGAGATTTTTGACAAGGTGCTCGGTTTAGAGCTTGGGGCTGACGACTATATGATCAAGCCATTCGATTCCAAAGAACTTGTCGCACGTGTGAAAGCAGTCTTAAGACGATATCAGCCGGTAAAAGCGCCGGCAGCATCTGCAGAATTAAAATGTGTCCGCTATCCCGATCTCACAATAAACCTGTCCAATTATTCGGTATTGTACCGGGGGCAGCCGATCGAAATGCCGCCGAAAGAACTGGAGTTGTTATATTTTCTGGCTTCATCCCCGAATCAGGTCTTTACCAGGGAACAGCTGCTGGACCATATCTGGGGTTATGAATATATTGGCGATACGCGAACCGTTGACGTCCATGTAAAACGACTCCGCGAAAAAATCAAAGACCATGAAGCATGGAATATTACAACCGTTTGGGGCATTGGATACAAATTTGAAGTAAAAAACATATAGCGACATTTTGAAACAGAAGGGCAAAAAAATGAAGCGCACTTTATACCTGAAACTGCTTTTAGGCTACCTGCTCTATGGAACCATCGGCTTTATTGTCATAGCTACCTTTACATACCACATGACATACCGTTTTCTGGAACGGCAGGAAGCCTCAAAACTCTATCGGGAATCCAACCTGATTTCCGCAAATTATGCGACAGACATTTTCGACGACGAGATGACGCTTGAGGAAGTAAAGCTCCAGCTTGACACCATAAGCTCCTACCTCTCCGGTGATATCTGGATTGTAAACACAAAGGGCGAGATTATACTGAATACCGCGGCGCTGTCATTTTCCGAGCCGCCGGAGACAGTGATAGATTTTGATGTAACAGACTTTGGCAGCAAATACTATCAGACAGGTACATTTTACGGCTATTTCCAGAATGAAATGCTAAGCGTTTTTTCTCCGATCACCGTAAATTACAAAGTGCGCGGCTATGTGCTCATTCATAAGCCGACGAGCATGATCGTTGCCATGGCAAACCGTCTGACCAATATCGCCTATGAAACGCTCGCACTTTTATTTCTGGCTGCTTTTGTCGTTCTGATTTTATTCACCTATATTGTTTACATTCCGATACGAAAAATCACAAAAGCCGCCGCCGGGTACGCCTCCGGCAATTTTGACGAGCAGATTCCGGTGACATCCTCAGACGAGATCGGTTATCTTGCCGCTTCGTTAAATTATATGGCAAACGAACTGCACACGCTGGAAGAAGATCAGCGAAAATTTGTCTCAAATGTCTCCCATGATTTTCGCTCTCCGCTGACTTCGATCAAAGGTTATGCAGAAGCCATGTTAGACGGCACCATTCCGTTCGAGATGCAGGAAAAATATTTAAATATTATTGTTTTTGAAACAGAGCGTTTGAATAAGCTTACAAAAAGCCTGCTCGAATTAAACAAATTCGGCTCGCACGGCGTAATGCTCGATATTACTTCTTTTGATATCAACTATGCCATTCGCATGACCGTGCAGACATTTGAGGGAATCTGTAAAGAAAAACATATCACATTTCATCTGATATTGACCGGCGAAAAATTATTTGTGTCCGGAGATCTGAGCAAAATTCAGCAGGTCCTCTACAATCTGATTGACAATGCGATAAAATTCAGCCACACCGATTCGGCGATCGCGGTGGAGACAACGGAGAAGAATGAAAAGATCTTTATTTCCATTAAAGATTCCGGCATCGGTATCCCGCGGGAAAGCCTTGGAAAAATATGGGAGAGATTTTATAAAACAGATTTGTCCCGTGGAAAAGACAAAAAGGGCACAGGCCTTGGACTCTCCATTGTAAAGGAAATCATACAGGCACACGGGGAAAATATCAACGTCATCAGCACCGAAGGCGTCGGAACAGAATTTATCTTTACGCTGCCCCTGGCCAAAGCATGAGAAAGGAATAGAAAATGGTAGACGATTATACGGTGATTGATCTGGAAATGACAGGTCTGAGTGCAAAAAACGACCGCATTTTGGAAGCGGGCGCTGTGCGCGTCAGAGGCGGCGCCATATCTGAAACTTACTCGGCCCTGATCTATACAGCGCTTCCGCTGCCGGAAAAAATCACCAAACTGACCGGTATCACGCAGGAAATGGCGGCATGCGGCAGAGACTGTGATGAAGTGATGCAGGAACTGATTGCTTTTCTTGGAAATGATGTGATTGTCGGGCACAATGTCGTTTTTGACTTCAGCTTTATCAAACAATGGGCACAAAACCATGACCAAAATTTTGACTGTAACGCTGTGGACACCTTAAAACTGGCACAGAAATTTCTCTCAAAAGGCCAGAAAAAAAACCTTGGAGCGCTTTGTACCCACTTTCATATCCCGCGGCGCAATGCGCACCGCGCGCTGGATGACTCGCTGGAAACACAGCTGTTGTTTGAGAAAATGAAAATAATGTATGGACAAAGCGAGGAGACTATGACTGCATTTACACCGCAGCCGCTTTTTTATAAAGCAAAAAAACAGCAGCCCGCGACCGAACGCCAGAAAGAATATCTGGCCCGGTATGCGCTCTGCTTTGATCTGCCTCTGCCAAAAAACCTCGCCGCAATGACAAGAAGCGAAGCGTCACGGCAGCTGGATTACTGGATTGGACGCTATGGCAAAATGCCGAAGTAACTACGAAATCTCGGCAAGGCGCGTCAAGATTGTCCTCTTCATAATGGAATCAAGTTTTTCGGCGCATTCCTTTAAATGCGCAAGCTCCGTCGTAAGCCCGTGCTTCTGATAGATCCCGGCGAGCGTCAGATAAGTTTTGCTGATATCAGAGCCGATCTCGACGCCATATTCTAAGACAGCGCGCGCCTCATCCTCATGGCCAAGCGCGAGCAGACGCTCTCCGTAGGCCGACAGCGTTGTGCATAATGTCGAGAAATTCTGGTCGTATTCCGACAGCGCCGGGAGGTTTGCCGGCCCATAGGCAAGCTTTAAATCTGTATTTGTCTGCGAGGACAGATTCAGGATTTTTTTCTCCGACAACTGTTTTAACGCAGATTCATATTCCAGAAGCTCGTCATTTTTTTCAATACCTATTGGAAATTTCTCCAAAGGTATGATAATATAGGGAAGACTACTGATATCCTTTTTCCTCACATAGTTGGCGGCCGTCTCGCGATCCCAGAACGCATCGTTAACATCGCGCTGCTTGCGCGCATGTTTTTTTCCGGCCGCGGAAATGATACAGACCACAATGATAAACAAACCCAAAAATTTCATACTAATCTCCATTTCTGCATTGCGAACACAGTTCGCATTCGTTTTTTCGTATCAGCGACTTTATGGCGTGCCGTTTACGGCTTTGCAGCGCGCAGCCATATAAACCAGGATCATGAAATTACTAATTTCATACTACGCAGTTTTCATTTATTTCATGCAAAATTATTGTACAGAAGCAGTCATGCTTCGGAACGGAGGAACATATGTATAATTTCAACAACAAAAAAAATAAAAAGTTTTTAGCGGTAATCATCATTATCCTGATCGCGTCCATGGTGCTCACAACGATACTTGCCGCGCTGCTGTAAACACACCATGTTAAAAATATACTAAAATTTCTGGAACTAGTCAAATATATTTGTATCTATGCATCTTGAAAAACAGACGGATTGTGCTATAATCCCGTTATAGATCTCGATTATCGGGACATTTATGCCGTATTGGGAATATTTTTCCTGTGATTGCGGCATACTCCCACTAGAGAAAATTTGCTCTTTCGTAATTATATGGAGGAAAAAAATGAAGAAGAAAAAACTTTTGCCGCTGTTTGCCGCCGTGTGCGTTGCATCCGCCGCATACGCAGGCGTCGTTGTACACGCCGAAACAGAATACACCGATACCATTGCCGACGGCGTTTATATCGGAAGTATAGACGTCGGCGGAATGACAGAAGCGGAAGCAGTCGATGCCGTAAACAGCTATGTCGACGGGCTGGGAACAAAACAGTTTACGCTCGCGGCAGGCAGCAACAGCATTACCGTATCCGGCAGTGATCTCGGACTTCGTATGCCGGACCAGACTACCGTTATGAAAGCCATGGATGTATGTAAGACCGGCAGTCTGATCAAGCGCTATAAAGATAAAAAAGATCTGGAACACGGCGACAAAATATTTGAGCTTTCGTTAAGCGCAGACAAAGAGACTGTCAAATCCCTTTTGGAAGAAAAGGCCGGCGATCTCAACCAGGAGGCGGTAGACTGTGAGCTTGCACGCAACGGCGAAGTTTTTGAGATTGTAGACGGGAAACAGGGGATACAGGTTAATATAGATGATTCTGTCGAAAAGGTCCTGGCATATATTGATACCGAATGGGATCAGGAAACATCCGGAACGATCTCACTGGCGGCGGATGTTGTCGAACCGCGCGGGACAAAGGAAGAACTCTCCAAAGTCAAAGACCTGCTCGGCGGATTCAGCACAAACTTCAGCACATCCTCGTCCAACCGGTGCACCAACATTGCGGTGGCAGCCGGAAAAATAAACGGAACGCTGCTCTATCCGGGCGAAGAGTTTTCCGTCTATGAGACCATAGGCCCGATGGATGCGGCAAACGGATATGAACTGGCCGGAGCCTATGAAAACGGTCAGACCGTGGAATCTTACGGCGGCGGTGTGTGTCAGGTATCTACCACGCTGTACAATGCCGTAATCCTTTCGGAACTTGAAATTACACAGCGCTCGAACCATTCCATGATCGTAACTTATGTAAAACCGTCCATGGATGCGGCAATTGCAGGCGATTACAAAGATCTGAGGTTTAAAAACAATCAGGATTCCCCGATTTATATCGAAGGATATACGGCAGGGAAAGATCTGTATTTTAATATATTCGGCGCCGAGACAAGGCCCTCAAATCGAAAAATCAGTTTTGAGAGCGAGGTGGTATCAACGGACGATCCGCCTACAAAATATGTCGGAACCGGCGATCCGGCCGGATCAATGGCTACGGCGCAGGGAAAACATACCGGCTATGTCGCACAGCTCTGGAAAATCGTCACGGTTGACGGCGTGGAGCAGAGCAGGGAAATCTTTAACAAGAGTACCTACAAGGCGTCGCCGAAAATCGTAAATGTCGGCACGGCTTCCCCCGACCCGAATATTTCTGCAATTATCGGCGCGGCGCTTGAGTCAGGCGACGAGGCGGCGATTCTTGCGGCAGTTGCGCAGGCGCAGGCAGCAGTCGCACCGCCGCCGGATCAGCAGCCGACGCAGGAAACATGGAATCCACAATAATTACCATTCCTATAGAACGCCATATGGACCTTGCTTTTCGGTACGGTTTATATGGCGTCTTATCAGATCATAAAAACCCTAATACCGGAGGTTTAAAATGAAAACAGGTAAAGTTCCGGAGAACGTATTAAAACGCGCTGTGTTAAAACAGCTGCGCACAAAACGGCCTGAAGTAATTCTTGGCGCCGGCATCGGCGAGGACTGCGCGGCGCTGAAACTTGCGCCGGATGAGACGCTCGTCATGTCGACAGACCCGATTACGGGTACCATAAACGATATCGGAACACTTGCGATCCAGATTACTCTAAACGATCTGGCAAGCTCCGGAGCAGAACCGTTTGGCGTAATGCTGACCGTACTGCTGCCGAAACGTGCCAGAGAATCTCAGTTAAAACAGATTATGGAACAAGTGGGAACCGCCTGCGCCGGAGCGAATATCCAGGTTATGGGCGGACATACAGAAGTTACGGCCGCAGTCAATCAACCGCTGATCTCCGTCTGCGGCGTAGGAAAGGCAAAAGACAACGCCGTTGTCACAACAGGCGGCGCGAAACCCGGTATGGATCTTCTTGTCACGAAATGGATCGGGATCGAAGGCACATCCATTCTTGCAAAAGATAAGCAAACCGAACTGTCAACGCGTTTTTCATCCTCATTTCTTGCGACAGCCCAAAATTTTGATACATATATTTCGGTGCTGCCAGAGGCAAAAATCGCTGTAAAATTCGGGGTGGCAGCAATGCACGATGTGACCGAGGGCGGCATTTTCGGCGCGCTCTGGGAGATGGCGGAGGCCTCTGGTACAGGTCTTGAAATTGATCTTAAAAAAATCCCAATCCGACAGGAAACTGTAGAAATCTGCGAATTTTTTGACATTAATCCCTATAAATTAATTTCAAGCGGCTGTATGTTAATGGCATCCTCAGACGGAACGGGCCTTCTTCGCGAACTGACAAAGGCAAAAATTCCGGCGGCGATCATCGGAAAGGCGACCGATGATAACGACCGCGTCCTGTTAAACGGGGAGGAACGCAGATTTTTGGAACCGCCGGACATAGACGAATTATATCAGGCAGAAAAAGGAGTATAGCAATGCGTGAAAAAATTTTAACATTTATTGAAAAAAACAGCCGTGTTGATTTAAAAGAGCTTGCCATTATGTTAGGTGTAAGCGAATCCTCGGTGATGCAGGAACTGGAACAGATGGAAGCGGAACATGTAATCTGCGGCTATCATACCATTATCGACTGGGATAAAGTCGGCATTGAAAAAGTAACGGCACTGATTGAAGTACGCGTAACGCCGCAGCGCGGTATGGGATTTGACAAGGTAGCGGAGCGCGTATACAATTATCCGGAAGTCACCTCCGTCTATCTGATCTCGGGAGGTTTTGATTTTATGGTAATTCTGGAAGGAAAGACACTAAGAGAGGTATCGCAGTTTGTCTCGGAAAAATTATCCACATTGGATTCCGTCTTAAGCACAAAGACAAACTTTATCCTGAAAAAATACAAAGACCACGGTACGGTTATTGCCGAAAAGAAAAAGGATGAAAGGATACAGGTAGCGCCATGAGAAATCCGTTATCGAAGACAATCGTGACCATCGAGCCTTCCGGAATCCGAAAATTTTTTGACATTGTAAGCGAAATGAAAGACGCCATCTCTCTTGGCGTGGGCGAGCCGGATTTTGACACCCCATGGCATATCAGAGACGAGGCCATTTATTCGCTGGAACGCGGTCGTACTTTTTACACTTCAAATGCAGGCTTAAAGGAATTAAAAGAAGAAATCTGCCACTATTTAAAACGGCGGTATCAGGTTTGCTATGACTGTGAAAAAGAAGTTATTGTGACGGTAGGCGGCAGCGAAGCTATCGATATTGCCATGCGCGCAATGCTAGATCCGGGAGACGAAGTGCTGATTCCTCAGCCCAGTTATGTGTCCTATCTGCCCTGCTGCGTTCTGGCAAACGGCGTTCCTGTGATTATCGAATTGAAAGCAGAGAATGACTTTCGGCTGACTGCGGAACAGATCGAAGCCGCAATTACGCCGAAAACAAAACTTCTTGTTCTGCCGTTCCCGAACAATCCGACCGGCGCTGTTATGGAAAAGAAAGATCTGGAAGCAATTGCCGAAGTTATAAAAAAATATGACCTCTATGTGATCAGCGACGAAATCTACTCCGAACTTACATACCTGGACTGCCATACCACGATCGCATCTCTTCCTGATATGAAAGAGCGCACCATTTTAATCAATGGGTTTTCCAAAGCATATGCGATGACAGGGTGGCGTCTCGGCTATGCATGCGGACCAAAAACAATATTGGAACAGATGTTAAAAATACATCAGTACGCCATTATGTGCGCCCCTACCACAAGCCAGTACGCTGCAGTTGATGCGCTCAGAAACGGCGATGAGGACGTTGCAAAAATGCGGGAGGAATACAACGGCAGAAGACGCTATCTTTTAACGCGTTTCCGCGAGATGGGTCTGCCCTGTTTTGAACCGTTCGGAGCATTTTACGTATTTCCATGCATCCGCGAATTTGGCATGACTTCGGACGAGTTCGCCACGCGTCTGCTAAACGAACAGAAAATCGCAGTCGTTCCGGGAACTGCGTTCGGCGACTGCGGCGAAGGATTTGTACGTATTTCCTATGCTTACTCCCTTGACGCACTCAAAAAAGCGCTTGACCGAATTGAACTGTTTCTAAAAAACCTGAAGCGGGAATCACTATGACAGCACTCAACATTGTATTATACGAACCGGAGATCCCGGCAAACACAGGAAATATCGGACGAACCTGCGCCGCAACCGGCACAAAACTGCATCTGATTGAACCGCTCGGATTTCGTCTGGACGAAAAATCATTAAAGCGCGCCGGTATGGATTACTGGAACGAGCTGGACGTAACAACATATATGAACTGGAACGATTTTACGGCGAAAAACCCGGATGCCAGAATTTATATGGCCACAACAAAAGGCCGCCGTGTCTATACGGATGTTTCCTACGAACCCGACTGTTTTTTACTGTTCGGCAAAGAGAGCGGCGGTATCCCGGAGGAACTGTTAGTCAGTCATCCGGATACCTGCATTCGCATTCCGATGATTGGCGAGACGCGTTCGCTGAACCTCTCCAACTCTGCAGCGATTGTTTTATACGAAGCGCTGCGGCAAAATCAGTTTCCGAATATGAAGCTGGAAGGTCGGCTGCACCGTCTGAAATGGAGTAAAACATGAGTATAATCAAGGCAAGAAAACTGGTGCATGAATATATCAGGCGAGACGAGGAGGGCAATGTCGAATCCATAGATACGGCTCTTGACCACATAGACATCGACGTATCCGAAGGACAGTTTATCGCTGTCTTAGGGCACAACGGCTCCGGAAAATCCACACTGGCAAAACATATCAACGCGCTCCTTATGCCTTCTGAGGGAACGCTCTGGGTCGACGGAAAGGACATCTCAGAAGAAGAAAATATTTTTCCTGTGAGGCAGACAGCCGGCATGGTATTTCAAAATCCGGACAATCAGATCATCGCAAGCGTCGTCGAAGAAGACGTCGCATTCGGTCCCGAAAATATCGGCGTGCCAACAGACGAGATCTGGACGCGCGTCGGAGAAAGCCTTACTGCAGTCGGAATGGCAAAATACCGTCATCATTCTCCAAATAAACTTTCGGGTGGACAAAAGCAGAGAATTGCCATTGCCGGCGTTCTGGCCATGCAGCCGAAATGTATCGTACTCGACGAACCTACCGCCATGCTCGACCCGAACGGGCGCAGGGAAGTAATCCGCACCGCCCACGAATTAAACAAAAAAAAGGGCGTAACGATTATTCTGATCACCCACTATATGGAAGAGGTGGTTGACGCCGACAAAGTCTATGTGATGGATAAGGGAAAAATCGTGCTAAACGGTACGCCGCGTGAAATTTTTTCACAGGTAGACAAGCTGAAACAATACCGGCTGGACGTCCCGCAGATGACAATCCTCGCGCATCTTCTGCGACAGTCCGGCATCCCGATACCGCTGGGGATTTTAACACGTCAGGAATTGCTGGAAGCCATCTTAAGGATATGCTGAAATACAGTTGCACATCCGCTTCCGTTACGCGAAGCCGCCCGTTTGCTTTTCAGCAGAGAAATGAGGAAATTCATGTCAATTATTTTAGATAAAGTCAATTATGTCTACAGCGCAGACACTTCCGATCGTATCCAGGCGTTAAAGGACATTAACCTTGAGCTAAAAGACGGTCAGTTTATCGGCGTGATCGGACACACCGGTTCGGGAAAGTCCACGCTTGTACAGCACCTGAACGGCTTAATGAAAGCGACGTCAGGAACGATCTATTTTAACGGCCGCGATATCTATGAGGAAGATTATAATTTAAGGGAACTGCGCAGCAAAGTGGGACTTGTATTTCAATATCCGGAACACCAGCTGTTTGAGACGACAATCTTCGACGATGTAAGCTTCGGCCCCAAAAACCAGAATCTGTCCAAAGAAGAAGCAGGACTTCGCGCATTTGAGGCTCTGCGCAGCGTCGGCTTGGCGGAAGAACTCTATTACCAGTCGCCATTTGATTTGTCGGGCGGACAAAAAAGACGCGTCGCCATTGCGGGCGTACTTGCCATGCGGCCTGAAGTGTTAATTCTCGACGAACCGACCGCGGGTCTTGATCCGGCAGGGCGCGACGAAATTTTAGATCTTGTAGCGCGTATGCACAAAGAGCGGGGCATAACTGTCATACTTGTCTCGCACAGCATGGAAGATGTTGCAAAATATGTCGAACGCATTGTTGTAATGAATCAGGGCAGTGTGATGCTGGATGGCGCCCCGCGGGATGTATTTGCCCATTACAGAGAACTGGAAGTAGCAGGCCTTGCAGCCCCACAGGTGACATATCTGATGCATGAACTGAAAGACCACGGCATTATGGTCGACACAGGGGCAACAACAATCGAAGAGGCCAGAGCAACATTACTGGAAGCGCTGATGGGACTTGACGCCGGCCGGCGCGATATTTATTTGGAGGGAAACCATGCTTAGGGATATTACTCTGGGCCAGTATTATCAGGCCGAGTCCGTAATCCACAAACTCGACCCGCGTGTCAAACTGTCTGGTACGCTGGTCTACATTATCAGCCTGTTTTGTGTAAATGGAATTGCCGGACTGGCTGTGGCAACCGCATTTTTATTTCTTGTCATAAAAATATCAAAAGTACCGTTTCGTTTTATGATCAAAGGCTTAAGAACCATACTTATTTTAATGCTGATCACCGGAGCGTTCAATCTTTTTCTGACACCGGGCGAACCGCTGGTACGGTTTTGGATCTTTAAAATCACCGCAGAAGGCATCAAAAATGCATTGATTATGATTATACGTTTAAGTTACCTGATCCTTGGCACATCCATTATGACACTTACGACCACGCCAAATCAGCTGACAGACGGCATGGAAAAAGCACTGATGCCTCTTAGTAAAGTCGGCGTTCCGGTACATGCGGTCGCTATGATGATGTCGATTGCACTCCGTTTTATCCCGATTTTAATTGAGGAGACAGACAAGATCATGAAAGCTCAAATGGCGCGGGGCGCTGATTTTGAGAGCGGCAGTCTTCTGAAACGTGTCAAAAACATGATTCCGCTTCTTGTTCCGCTGTTTATCTCGGCATTTCGCCGGGCAGACGATCTTGCAATGGCTATGGAAGCCCGCTGCTACCACGGCGGCAGCGGCCGCACAAAAATGAAGCCCCTCCACTATGAAAAAAGGGACAAAGTCTCTTATCTTTTTCTGCTTGTGTACTTTGCTGTCATTATATTATGCAGAATACGCCTGCCATGGCCGCAATAGCAAAAACAAAAGAAAGTATTCCGACGGCAAATTGTAATGCAGCAAACTGCAATGCAGTTTGCCGCCCCGTATTTTACCGCGGCAAAATTCCCTTTTACCGGGAGGATCTCAATTTTATGAAACGTATCAAATTAACTGTGGCCTATGACGGCACAAACTACAGGGGATGGCAGATTCAGCCGAACGGCATTACCATTGAGGAAGTTCTAAATCGGGAGCTCTCGGCGCTCCTGAACGAAGAAATCACCGTATCAGGCGCAAGCCGGACAGACTCCGGCGTCCATTCACTTGGCAACGTGGCCGTTTTTGACACAGAAACAAGGATTCCTGCCGAAAAGATTGCTTTCGCGCTCAACAGGCGTCTTCCGCAGGATATCGCCGCCACCGGCTCTTCTCAGGTTCCCGCGGACTGGCATCCGCGTTACCGGAAAAGCAAAAAAACTTATGAGTACCGTATCTTAAACAGAACATTCCCTCTCCCAAACAGACGATTTGATACCTGTTTTTACCACCACCGCCTTGATGTTGGGGAAATGAAACAGGCTGCTTCATATCTGATTGGAGAACACGACTTTAAAAGCTTCTGCGCAGTCGGCTCACAGGTAAAATCCACAGTGCGTACGCTTTTTTCCTGTGATGTTTTCAGGGAAGAGGATATCGTTACGATCCGCGTTACCGGTAACGGCTTTCTGTACAATATGGTCAGAATTATTGCCGGAACTCTGATTCAGGTGGGCGGAGGTATGCTTTCCCCAAAGCAGATACCGGAAATTTTGTCAGCGCGCAGCCGCAGCGCCGCCGGACCGACCGCACCGGCGCATGGCCTTACGATGATCGGAATCCAGTTTGAGGAGTAATACAACCAGCCTGATACTCACAAACTACTCCAACGCTTTCATTTTGGCGCCTTCATAACCAGAAAAACCACATGCAATACAGTTTAATCCCGGGCAAAATCGTAAGGTGAAACTTTGAAAAAATACCTGTAAAAGGAAATAGAAAAAGGTTGCAAAATATGTTAAAATTTCATATTATGAATATAAACAGAAAATCTGACTGTCTGACATTTCAGGCAAAACAGCGACGAAAGAGGTAAAAATGGCAATGGAAAGGAATAAGAAACTGCTTCGTTCAGTTTCAGAATTAAAAGCAGCAGATTACTCCAAAGTTCCGGAGTTAAGCGGTATGTACCAGCGTCTGGTCAAAGGAAGAAAACAGTTTGCCGAGGTCTTGGAAAAGAATATCAAGGCTGTGATGCAGATCAGCTCCCTCGACCTGGCAATGCAGCATCAGACAGAAAAAATTATGGAAATCTCCCGCAATGTGGAAAAAGCAACGGAAGCGATTTTCGGTGTATCCGCGGGCGGCGCTCTCACGGGCAATTCCAATAATCAGCACGAGGAACTGACAAACACCATTATTGAGGTTTCTTCTGAAACAGGAGAAGTCTACCGCAAAATCGAATCAGGCCAAAACGAGCTGACGAACATTAAAGAACTTTCCGGACAGGCGCTTAACGTCTCAAAGGAACTTCAAAAGAGCATGGATCATCTGTTTTCGGTGGTGGATCGCATGAATGAAGTGATCTCCGGCATCGAATCCATTTCGCTGCAAACAAACCTGCTCGCACTGAATGCATCAATTGAAGCGGCAAGGGCAGGCGCAGCCGGAAAAGGTTTTGCCGTTGTGGCTTATGAAATACGCGAACTGGCCGAGCAGACACAGCAGCTGACCGGCAATATGGGAGAATTTGTTGAGAGCATCAAAAATGCCTCGGAAAAGAGCGTAAAAAGCGCGACAAGCACAATCGACGCCCTCGGCGCCATCGCGCAGAAAATAGATCATGTGTGGAAATTAAACAGTGAGAGCCAGTCGCATGTATCAAAAGTAAACGATTCGATCAGTTCGATCGCAGCTGTCAGCGAGGAACTAAGCAGTTCCATGACCGAGATGGAAAACCAGCTGATGAACAGTACTGTCTTTATGCGTCAGGTAGGAGCGGACATTCAGCAGGAGACAAAACCGGTTGCCGAAATTGAGCGTATTTTAGATGAATCGGTGAAACAGATGGGTTCCATGAGCGACGACGCATTTTTCCATATGGAAAACAAAGAATTTTCGCAATATGTCTCCAGTGCAATCGCAGCGCACACCACCTGGCTTAACAATCTTAAAAAAATGGTTACGGAACATACTGTGATTCCGCTGCAGCTGGATTCGACCAAATGCGGCTTTGGGCATTTTTACCATTCTCTGACGCCGAAAATACCCGGCATACTGCCGATCTGGACCGGATTAAATGTGAAGCACAAACGCTTCCATAAGTTTGGCGAGGAGGCGCTGGAAGCCTTACGTGCAGAAAATTTTCAGAAAGCGGAACAAATATACCGGGAAGCGGAAAAATACTCGAACGGACTGATTGGGGATTTGAATCGATTGCTCGAAATCGCCAGGGAAGATACATAAACCAGGCAGATAAAGTTAAGAGGGAGAAAGCAGTACACTGCTTTCTCCCTCTGTTTTCTGTGGCATATGATGTTTTATAAAATATGCTTATTCTGTCTCACATAATCCGATCAGCTTTTCCGCTGTCATTGGCACATAATAAGTGTCACAGCAGTCCGCATTGGGATGAGAACCTTTGCCTCCTATGATATATTGTGCCATTTCATCCGCATTTCTTGTATCAAGTGTACAGTCCGAAAACATATCAAGTACATTTACCCCCCATGCACTGCACATTTGCACTGTCAAATCATGCAGATTCTGCTGTACTTCAAAATCACGTGCGCCTGATTTATGAATCGTCACAAACATAATTTTGCTGCCTGGCCATTTTTGCTTCATTGTATACAGGATCTCTTCAAAAGCGCCGCAGAATGTCGTGCTCTCAAATTCCGACGCGCTGCTGCCAAGCGGCGTTCCGAGTATTTTTGTCACATCGGCATAATCCCCTGCGGCATTAAAACTGTCAGTTTCCGACGGACCGTAGGCATCGTTTGTATACCCGTCAAATATGATAAAATCCGGTGACTCCGCAGGCGCGCTGTTGATCTGCGCCAGTATGTCGTTACTGCTGTCAATCACTGTTGCACCATTTTTTGCATATTTCGATAACTTCATACTGTATTTGCCTGCCATACGGTTCACAAACGCATTGCCGGGATCATTGTGGCCATATACAATGCTGTCGCCAAATGCATAGACAGACTTATAGTTAATAACGCTCTCTATCTCCGGTACGGCAGGCGGTGCATCTCCTGTCACGGAAACACTCAGTTCATCCAGACTTACCACGCCGTTTCCTCCGGCAGCCCGCAGATAAAACGAACCAATATGATCTGCCGTTGATGAACTGTAAAAATTGACATCCTCTACAACAGCATTGTATCCGTTGTCATTTGTCAGAGTTACCGTAACTTTCCTTGATGCAAAATTAATATCTGCCTCCACATCCACCCAGTCGCCGATATGAGCCGTGCTGACGCTCTCCCCGTTTACCAGGAATGCCGCATTGTTTTTCTTGTGGATAAGGCTTAAAATATGGCCTGTCGCATTTTCTACGCCATAGTCAATGTTTTTGCTGCTAAACGTAGGCGCTGAATCGCCAATCGAAAACTGGCTGTCTCCGGTTATTGTTTTGGGTGCGAATTTTAATCTGGCCTTTATCTTCACCATCTTGCCTTCACAGGAAATTTCATCAAATGTCGTATACGCACCTAAAGAAGTAGATGTTGCGGAATAGCTGATCACACCGTCTGCAACAACCGGATAACCTCCCTTGTTTTTCTTCCAGGCGCTCTCGTCCACAATATAATCATTAAAATTTTCATAATAATCATACTGTTCCATCAGATGAAATACGAGTATCAGTTCCGTATTTTCTGTCAGTATCACGTTTGTCTCTGATGCCGATGCATTAAACCGATACAGATTTATTTTACCCTGCGAATCCTTCACCGTAAATTCGGCAGTATATATGTCAGGAACCGTATATTGATCTCCCACATATAAATCCTGTGTGATATGAACGTCCTCCCGGATCGAATTTTTCTCTTCGTCCAGATATTTTATCGTCACTGATGCCGGAGTCAGATCCGCATCAGACACCATCGGTATCTTTATCTGCTTTGACTCAACCGCGGGTGAAAGTTCAAACGGCATTGTCACGGTTCGATAACCTGCTGCTGCAGCCGTAATACTGTACTCTCCTTCGCAGAGCATATACGCGCCCTGCGCGTTCGGTGATATTTCTGCCTGGCTGTGCGCATCTGCCACAGTAATGACTGCCCCGTCTATTGCCGTATTGTCGGCATTATCTACGGCGCCAATTGTTATCGCATATTGCGGCGCCGACTGGACAACTACTTTTACATCATCTACAAGGCACGCCCGGTCATTATTGTTGTAAGACGTTTCAAATTTAATTGTCTTTATATTATTTGCCGTGGCGCTGTCCAGTTTTCCGGAAAACTCCGCCGTACCTGCAACAGAGGAAACCGTAATATATGCCTTTCCGTCTCCGAAATCGAATACATTTTTATAATGTGTAGGTCCGTTCTCCGCCGCTGTATTTTTGGAACGTGAAACAGCGCCGGACAGCTCTGTATAATCCGTCAGCCTTTCTATGCCGCCAATTGTCACACTTGCATTTTTGGAAGGATCATATGCGTTTAAGGATACGGACACAAGGCGGCTGCCTGCAGAATCACTGATTGTATAAGACATTGTCTTACTGGAAAGCCTGCCGTAATAAATGTCAAATTCAACCGTCACCTTTCCGCCCTGTGATACTGTAACCGGATTGGCATATGCCATCTCTGCAGCGCCCGTTGAAGTCGTGTTCATTCTGATACGTCCGTCGTCCGTGCGGGATGCCCCTCCTGTCAGCGAAAACGGGTCTTTGCCGTTGTCATCATTTAAACTCTCTGTAAAACTCCATGTATTCAAAGTTTCTGTCACACCATCGTTGTCCGGCAGGATATTCACGAGCGTATTTTTCTTTTCGTTAATTGTATCAGCCCCGTCGATTCCGGTTCGTATATAATAAGCGCCCTGCGGCTGACTCTCAAACGGAATCTTTCTGTAGGAGCCCGCCGTAACGGTCTCTCCATGAAGATATTTAATCTGCGCCGCCGTAATATCTTCCGTAATCTCGGCGTCGGAAACCAGCACAAGCGATTTCTTCCCGACGCAGCTCTCAAGATCCGTCTTTAAACCGATAGAATCGCCGTCCGCCTCTGTTACAATTGTTCCGTATTCTCTCATCTGTGCGATCGGCTTCATATTTGTAAAATTGTCAAATACCATCACAGCGTAAGCCACCGCTGCATCGGGCATGGTAAGACGGATTGGAACCGTTATCTCGTTGTTAATGCCGACAGACGCCAGATTGGCTTTTGCAATTTCAACTGCCGCCAGATTTCCGTTTTTATCATATGCTGCGACGGCTGCGACGGCGCTGTTATGATTTTCCGTCCGTTTGATCAGTTTTACGCCGCTGATCAGTGATCCTGATTTTTCAATCATCCCGATTATAATGTCAGGTTCATATATTTTTTTGATTTCCTCATCAACAGCAGTATCGCCGAACATATACGGCTCCTCTTTCGAGGTGCAAAATGTTGTGTTGTAGCTCTCCGGCGCCCCAAAATAGGAACGTGTCACATCCGTACCGTTGGTGAGAACCATCTTATCAATGACAACGCCGGATGACATATTGTAAAGTCTCACTTTATGCAGGCCTGCCGCCGGAATATTTACCGTTTGGCTTAATTTCTGCGTATTGTCAAGAACGCCTCTGCACCAGGGATCGTTTTTATTTTTGGTGTCGTTGCTGATTGCATTTCTTCCTGTAAATACCACAGGCTGCCCATCGTCAATTCCGATCGCAAATTTCATGCTGCCGCGCTCATTTAACGTAGGCATCCGGTACACATCCAACGTATACGTCCCGCTTCCCGTAAAGTATACATCATATTCCAGATAGGCGGAATTTGAGGTGTTCGGCGTTGTAACCTCCGCTGCCAGATCCGGATATGCTCTGACCGAATCCCCGCTTCTGCCGAAATCTTTTTCTGTTTTCCACTCATAACTGCCTTTTGAAACGGCGCTCGAAAAATGCTCGGCCTCAATGGAAACCGTTTTGCCGGCTTCTATATATGTTTTTTCTGCTGCTGAGATATCCGGATTTTCAACATTTACCGCAATCTCTTTCGTATCGACCGTAAGGCCGCCAAGTTTTTGCGAAACAACAATGTTTGCCGCCGCGTTGCCGGACGGAGTTTTCGACGAATCCAGTGTGACAAAAACACGGTCGCTTCCGTTTGCCGTTCCCTCTGTTTTACTGAAGATCACATAATCCTGATCACATGTAATTGTATAATCGAACGAGCCATAGCCCTGATTAATTACATCAATAAACTTTTCATATGTATCATATACCGAGAGATTCAAAGCTGCATTGTCTGTAAGCACAGTCTCTGAATCAACGGCAACTGCAAGAGACGTGTAATCCAGCGCAGTCGGTTTGTTTGCGGCAAGATTTGTCGTAATGTGCGCGTCGCATCCCTGCAGTTTGGACGGATTATAATTCATAATTCCGTTCCATTTTCCGTCGCGCAATGCGTTGTAAGCCGCCGTATCGGCATCAATCTGCGCTGCCGCGTCCAGAGCCTCTTTTGCATACTGACAGGGAGACGTCCCGCGCCCCTGTTCATTGTAAAGATTTGCCCGGTCAGTCTGGATATAATGTACCATCATATTTTTAAAGGAACGAACCGGGTAAAGTGTCAGCTCAAAAAAGGCATCCTTTTTATTTTCATCCAATTTCTCATAGAGCGCCTGCGCATCCTGCGCCAGCGTTTTGCATCGCTCCAGAAACCGCGCGCCCTCGTCGCCGAATGCTGTCACAGATATCTCGCCGCTTCTGATAAATTCCGGACGTTTTGCGTTGGCCAGTTCATAAAATTCGTCCATAATCCTTGCATATTCCGCAGCATCCTCTTTGCCTAAGTTAAAATCGCGCTGTGCTTTCTCCGCGAATACATCATGGATATCCTTGTCTCTCATATTGATATCGTGAGCTAATTTTAAGAAGTATTCGATATCGTTTTCGGCAGGTTTGATATCACCGACATTTACGATCCACATTCGATCTGCGCCCATATCATACGACTTGCCCATTTCCTCACGGATCAGTCCCGGCTGCGTCGTTGTCAGCCACAGGTAGCTGGTCGGATAGCCGTAATAGGAAACATGGTAATAAATACCTGTCCGCCCTGCATTTGCGCGCTCTGTGTCGTCGGCATTCTGACGCACATATCCGAAGTTATCATCCGGCCACATAATTGTGACATCGGACGGAATACGAATCGACCCGTCGTTATAATATTTTAAAATGTCTTTGTACGGAATAAAAACCTGCGGGATATCTTCTATTTTTTGTCCTGTCTTATCACAGATCTCTTCCTGAATAATCTTTCTCTGAACATCAATAATCTCCTGCAGCGCTGTCGCATAATCCATGTTGGTCTGAAATGATCCGTCATGAACGCCTCGCATGCCAAGCGTATAGATATTGTCATACGAACCATAATTTTGAACGCTTTCCCTCCAGTACGCTTCCAGAAATTCTCTGTTGTCAACCGGATTGTTATTGTTGTCATGATCAGTCCAATAATATGCCACCGCTTTTCCGGACTCGTTTTTCAACGCTTTATATAATGTCTTACCCGGATTTTCCGCTTCCCACTTATCCTGAAATGCATCCAGTTCGCCAAGATTGTTGCGCAAAAGCGGCTCACAGTGCGAAGACCCCATAACAATACCGTACTCGTCTGCAAGCTTTGCATTTTCCTCGTCCGAATGGAATGCCGGAGAGTATGCATGCATGGCTGGCCACAGGAAATTTGCTTTCTGCCTAAGCAGCAGTTCAAACACTTTCTCGTATGTCTCATGTGTCATTGCCGTTCCGCCGCCAAGCTCTTTTGACCACTGGCTTAAATTGTATTCATCATTAATAAATATTCCGCGGTATTTGACGGATGGCTCTCCCTCCGTATAGCCGCCGCGCGGCAATTTAATATAAAGCGCGTCCGCATGAACCGGATCTACATCGGCCCACCATTTCCATGGAGAAACGCCGATCTTTTCACACAGATCATAAATACCGAAAATAGTCCCCCGCTTATCTGATCCTGCGATTACAAGCGTGCCGTCCACATTTTGTACGGTAAAACTCTCCCATTTACTCTGAATGGCGCTTACATCCAGTTTTTTGTTCTCGATCAGTGAATCCAACGCTTTGCTCTTTCCGATTGTACCGGCAATCACGGTAACGGCGCCGCTGCTTAAAACAGTCTCATCACTGCTGATTTCAGGCGTAATTCCTGTAACGGCTGCTATATCTTCCGCAAGATCGCCCGCGGCACGTATCACGCTCTTATCATCGGCGGCGTCCACATAGATCGTTGTCGTTTTTCCCGATTCCGCCAGCGTAATATCGCCTTTTACAACAGAAACATAACCGGATACCGTTTTGTTTTCACCATCTTCTTCGTCTCCGCCCGGATTCTCTGTATCTCCCGGATTTTCCGTTCCGCCCGGGTTCTCGCTTCCGCCCGGGTTTTCACTTCCGCCCGGTGTCTCGCTTCCTCCCGGTGTCTCGCTTCCTCCCGGCGTCTCGCTTCCTCCCGGATTTTCCGTTCCGCCCGGCGTCTCACTTCCTCCCGGTGTCTCCGTTCCTCCCGGCGTCTCACTTCCTCCCGGTGTCTCCGTTCCTCCCGGCGTCTCGCTTCCTCCCGGATTCTCACTTCCTCCCGGTGTCTCGCTTCCTCCCGGCGTCTCGCTTCCTCCCGGATTTTCCGTTCCGCCCGGCGTCTCACTTCCTCCCGGTGTCTCCGTTCCTCCCGGCGTCTCACTTCCTCCCGGTGTCTCCGTTCCTCCCGGCGTCTCGCTTCCTCCCGGATTCTCACTTCCTCCCGGTGTCTCGGAATCGTCTTTTGTGACTGTCACGACACAGGCAGCCTTTTTGGCATTATTTAATGTTTTCACCGTAATCACTGCGGTACCCTCAGACGATGCTTTTACTTTACCGTCCGCACTTACGGCTGCAACAGTCTCATTGGATGAAGACCAGCCTGCCAGTTTGGTCGTAGCATTTGCCGGTGTCACTTTTTCTTTCAGAGATACGCTTTCCCCTACCTTAAGATTCAGCTTTGTCTGGTCCAGCGTTACCCCTTTCACCGGCACAGACGGAACAATCACATTAAGTTTTAAGGAAAGATTTTTTGTACCTGCCGTCTTTTTATTTTTAATGGTCAGTGTTGTCCTGCCTGCTTTTTTCCCTTTCAGCTTTCCGTTCTTTGTGACAGTGGCAATTTTCTTATTTTTGACCGTATATGTATATCCCGTCACTTTTGCGCCTTTCGGAAGTACGGTCGGCTTCACCTGTATCGTTTTCTTTACATCAACTGCCAGCGTCTTTTTTACGGCATCATTTACAGTGATTTTCGTCGCCTTTGGCGATGTTACTTTCACCTTGCATACTGCTTTTACCGATTTATTGACGGCAGATGTCACCGTAATATTTACCGTTCCGGCTTTCACTCCCGTTACCACGCCTTTGTCTGTAACCGTGGCAACCTTGCGGTTGCTTGTCTTAAATACAACCTTTTTCGAAGCTGTTTTCGGAGTTACGGATGCCGCTTTTACCGTAAATTTTTTTCCTGCCTCAATCGTCTTTTTCGTCACATTTAAAGAAATTTTTGCAGGCGCTTTCTCCGCCGCTTTTACCTCTGCCGCAGAGAATCCCGATGAAACTGCAAGCGCTATGGCCAGCCCTATCGCCAACGCCCGTCTCCCTGCTTTTCTGCCCTGCTTCCCCATACCAATCTCCTTTCCCGTAATTCATTTCGCTTTTTCAAACGCCCAAAATCATTCTATCGTCAACAACAGCCTCGTTTTCACCTCCCCGTTTTTATATTCGGCAGATTAATTTCTGCCGTCCACAATGCCGCATCCGCAATTGAAATGTTCTGATCAGAGCGCTGTATCTAAATTAAGAATATCATGAAAATAGTAAATATTCCTTTATCATATCACCTAAAACATTGCAAATCTTAACATTACATGATAAAATAGATCAAACTATACATGAAAATATTTCTACAGAAGACGCGCGTTTTCGAAAAGTAACGGAGGTAAAAAATGGGAAGAAAAACAGTCGAGATTTTTTCGGATCAGGATTTTGGAATTGTACATGACATTGACGATCCCCCAAATCGAATCATCTCGCCGCTTCATAATCACGATGATTTGTATGAAATTATTTTGTTTCTCAATGGAGATTGCGAATTTAGCGTGGAGGGAAACATCTATCAGCTTCAGGTTCATGATATTGTGTTCACGCGTCCGTTTGAAATGCACACAATGATGTGTTTAACTGAAAAAACTTATGAAAGGCTGGTTCTTTTTATCAAGTCCAGTTATTTTAAAAATAATCTATGCGAACCGTTTCGCGATGTCTTTGAAAACAGGCCGCTTGGCGCCGGAAACTGTATTTCAAAAAGCATCGCCGGGCATACTTTAAGAGACTGCATGCACCGTTTGTACTGGTACAGCGAAAAGCAGGCCTACGATGTAGCAAAACATATCGTATATGAATTACTGTATCTGTTCAATGAACACAAACAGGCTCGGGAACAAAAAATTGCTGTGTTAAAAGATGAGAGAGTACGCAATATTATTTTATTTATTAACAGCCATCTGTCTGAAAAGCTAAGTCTGGACATGCTGGCAAAAAAATTTTTTCTTTCAAAAAATGCAATGTGCAGGATTTTCAAAGCCAATACAGGCTACACGATCAGCAATTATATCAACTATAAAAGAATTTTAATGGTACAGGAACTGCACCGAAATGGTCAGACTTTAACGCAGGCCAGCCTGAATGCCGGCTTCAACAGTTATGCAAATTTTTACAAGACATATGTAAATCAAATCGGAGACTCACCGAACAAAATGAATTAATCAGAACGTGACATGCGAGGCCGTCTGCGCTGGTTATATTTCAGATAAGATTTGACAAATTCCGCATAGTTTTGTTGTGCAATCAAGGCCTCCCCGCGCTGCAGACTAATTGTTGTGCTATCGTATTTCCTGACATAGGCAAAATTAATCAGATATGCTCTGTGCGGGCGGAAGAATCCGTCCCCCACGCGCGCTGCCAGTTCTTTCATTTTACCGTAGTACTCGATATCGGAATCCATTGTATGAATTGTTATTTTCCGGTTAAACACCTCGGCATAAACAATATCATCCGGGTTCACTGTAATATGCTGCCCGTGCGTACCAATAGAGAGCGGCTCTTTAAGAAAAACGGCACAAGCAGCTTTCTCACGGTACTGTCTGCGCGCACTGGAAAGCACCTCTGCAAATTTATCCTCTGAAAACGGTTTGACAAGATAGTGAAAAGCGCCGACATCAAACGCTTCAAACACATATTCCGGAAAAGCAGTTACAAAGATAAGAATAAGATTTCGGTCTCTCTCACGCAGCTGTTTTGCTGTAGCCATTCCGTCCGGCTTTGGCATCCGGATATCAAGGAACAAAACATCGGGCAGCGTCGCCTCGTCCAAAAGCGCCGTTCCGGAACTATAACAGGTAACTGTTTCCGTTGGACACAGCTGTTTTATTTTTTCTGCAATCAGCTCCCTTGCCTCCTGCAGGTCGTCACATACTCCGATACGCATTTTTTATTCCCCTAACCCAAATTTTTCCTTAATCCGGTTCATGGCCGCAGGCAGGCGTCTGCCTGCGTCAATCCCACCAGAAATACCAAACGTCCGACTCCACAAGTCCCATTGCCAGTTCAGAAAGTTTGTATGTCCTTGTCCCCTGATCAACCCGGTCCATACAAAATGCATAATGTTCCTTTGCAGCCTCGAGACTGTCAACACCGTTAATACCGCATGGTGCGTAGAACTCCATGACATCATGCGTAAATGACGCAGGAACGGCTTTATATTTGTCATACCAGTATTTGCAGATCGCGATCATATCGTCCGCTGCAGGGCATTCATTCCATCCTCCCAGCGGCACGTATGCGACAATTTCCCATGGGTTTTTGACCGGAATAAACAGCAGCAGCGTGTCTGCTTCCAGCATTCCGTCGTTAAAAGACATATATCCAATAAACTGATCCAGCGTGTCTCCTTTTGTCTCATTTCCGATAAACTCCGCAAGCGCCTCTTCGTCAAAATCCTCCGTATACTCTGCAAAACGTTCTTCTAAAATCTCTTTGCCGTTATTGCCGCAGTTTGCAATAATCTGATCTCTGTCATATTCGCTCGCAGCCACTTCATTCAGCCATTCCACCACATATTCATCCAGCGAGACAATCGCCGGGAAGAATCCTTCTTTCTGTCCCGCTGCATATGCTTCCCTATATGCCTCCTCAACCTGTTTTGGATCGGTTCCCCGCTCAAATACCCTGTATCTGCACTGAAATTTTTCTGCAATCTGCTTTGTCGTCTCGTCCATTTCCATCACCCTTTCCCAATTTGTACGGTTACTGCTATACGGGTATTATAACACAAAACAGCACGTAAAGTGAAGCCTGACTTTTGAATCAGTGACAGTCACTCCCGCTGTCGGCCCGGGCAGAAAGCCGATTTTCACTGCAGGCTTTTGCAGATTGCTGTGCCTGACCGTTTCCTTTACCGGGAATCTGATTCCTGTTGCTGTCTTTATCAGGAACATTATTCTGTGCATGATCCGCGCCGGAAACCTTATCTGAAGAATCCTGCGTATTTTGGTTCGGATTCTCATCGTTATTGCTATCCTGCTCTTTATCGCTATTATTGTTCTTATCTTTATCTTTGTTGTTTTCTTTGTCTTCGTTTTTATCTTTGTCTTTATTTTTGTCTTTGTCTTTATCCTTGTTGTTTTCTTTGTCTTCGTTTTTATCTTTGTTGTTTTCTTTGTCTTTATCCTTATTATTTTTATCCTTATTCTTGTCTTTATCTTTGTTGTTTTCTTTGTCTTTATTTTTGTCTTTGTCTTTATCCTTATTGTTTTCTTTGTCTTTATCCTTGTTGTTTTCTTTATCCTTATTCTTGTCTTTGTCCTTATTTTTGTCTTTATCTTTATTTCCGCTGTCTGAACCCGTATTTTCTGTGGATTCAGCCGGATTCTGCGCAGGCGGAAGCGGTTGTTCCGACTGCACAGGATTTTGCGGCTGGGCAGGAGGGTTTGTTTGTGCCGGAGCATCTGTATTTTGTGCTGGCAAACTCTCTGTTGCCGTCTGGTTTTGGGAACTATCTGTTGGTTTCTGACCATTATTTTTGGGAGGAAGCACATGGTCATTAGGAGTTTTTGTTTTCTCCGGCTCTTTCTCTTTCGATTCATCTCCCCCGGTTTCGTCCTCTGCCGGGCTTTCTGACGTCGTATCCAAAACCTCCTGCTGCTCGTATGGGTAGGGTATTTCTTTTATATTTTCTTCCTCCGGTAAACGGCCTGTATCATCCGTCTCCTTCTGAAGAGAAATATCTTTCTGTTTATCCTTCTCGAAAGATTCCGTATGTTTAGAAGCGGAAACTTTTGACGTTTTTAAATTGAGCGAGGTGTGTTCCTGACAATAACGGATCAATTCGGTTACTGTCATTTTACTTACCGTATCCTCCGACAGGCCGCACATTCTTACCAGCTCTTCTTCCAGCTGTCCGCGGCCCGCCGACCGATCATCTGATTTCTGATATGCTATCATGATACCGGAAATTTCAAGTTCGTTTAATTTTGCGTCTACCTGCTGTGTAAAGACATTCTCCAGTTCGTCGCAGACTTCTTCGCGCGAAGCAGACAACGTCACCAGTATACTGCCGTCTTCCGTAAGATACGCTTTTTCCGCTATCTTTTGAATCAATCCGTCCAATAGCCGCTGAATCGGTTCTCTTTTTTTCCAGCTTAATTCGCTGACCACATCTTTTCCATCCTGATTCAGTCCTATCAACTGCTTTACCTGAAAAGACTCATCCATTTTTATCTGAATGCTTGGATTGATATCCAACGTCATGTATACAGCGTTTTGATTAACTCCAAGGCCGGCATATATACACAAAAAGATTAACGCAAGGCTTGCGCAGGCAGAAACTGCGTATCCGGTAAATTTTTTCACAAACATTTTTTCCGGTTTCATTATTTTTTTCTCTGACCTTGAATCTACCGACTGTTGTTCAGCATTCGTTATGGACGCGAACAGTTTCTGCTCCTGTGCTTTTTCCATTACTGCATCAAATACATCTGGCGCCAGCTCATTAAAGCCTTTCTCTATTCTTTTCTTTAATTCCCTTTTTTTCATAGCTTTTCACCAAATTCTTTCTGCAATTTCCGGATTCCTCTGTTATATCGGGCGATCACTGTTCCAAGAGGCATATTTAACAGTTTTGCGATTTCCCTGTGCTTCATCCCGCCTACATTATGCAGAATGATCAGATCCCTGTCCTCTTCGGAAAGTATTTGGAACATAGCTTCAAGTATCATGCGATTATCCGCATCTGAAATGTCCGCAAACCCCAGTTCATTTTCCACATCTTCATAGTTAACCATCGATTCCCTGTCTTTTCTGCATTTCATCAGGAATAGATTTTTTGCGATTTTCATGATCCATGCCATCGGATTTCCCTGTTTTTGATATAAATGGCTGTTTTTATAAATCTGTATATATGTATCCTGTAATAAATCCTGTGCGTCTTCCGAATTTTGGGTATGGGAAAGCAGGAATGCATAGAGCGGTCTGTATGTAATTTCATACAGTTCCCGGAATGCATCCGCTTCTCCCTGACAAATACGTTCAAATAATTGCTCGTCAATTTTGACTTTTCGTTTTGGAGCGCTTTCCCACATTCGGATTTACCCCTTTCAACTTTTGTTATACGGAAAGACTGCCTTAAACTATTTTACCGTAACAGTCTTTGTAATGGAACCAAAATTCTTCTCTTTTTTCGTTTTCACTCCATTGATTGTAATCGTGTACGTTTTCCCTTTCTGCATCCCTGTAATCTGAATCTTGATGTTTCCTTTTGCTTTCTTCACAATCTTTGCATCGCAGGTGTTGCCGTCGGAATCCGTAACGACAACCGCCGCATCCTTGTAGTATGCAGAACCGTTCATTTTAATTGTCACAAATTTGTTGTTTGAAACGACCGGTTTGGATGTTTTGCAGCTTGTTTTCATTCCCTTTGCCACAAAACTCTGTGTAATCGTTACAGCTTCCGCAGTATCTTTTCCCACAATACCGTCGATCGTAATCGTATACGTCTGGCCCGCTACCAGTCCGGACACGGATACTGTCAGCAAATTTTTGTTCTTCTTGGAAATCTTGCATGCAATCTCATTTCCCTGCGCGTCTGTAATGACTGCTCTTACATTGTCTGTGTATACCACCTTGTTCTTGAATGAAACGTTTACCTTACCTGCCGCCGTACAGGTTACTTTGCCTGCTTTCTGGCTCTGCGCTTTATTTGGCTTTGTTGTGTCTGTCTTATCCTGCTTGCCTGCATCCGGCTTCTTTGCTCTTGTCTCCGCCGTGATCGCTGTCGTCTGCGTCTCAGAAACCGCTCCCGCCGACGCCGTAAGAGGCGCTGCCGCTGCCAAACTCATTGCCATTAATCCCGCTGCAAATCCGTTCATTTTTCTTCTCATAATAACCTCCATTTCTGATTGCGAGCACAGTTCGCATTAGCTTTATGCACATAAGCGACTTTGTGGCAAGCCATTTATGGCTTTGAAGCGCGCCAACACTACTCGCTTCACACTAACTTTGTTGTTGTTTGTTACTTAGATAATGCAAAGGGGAATCGTTTTATTGCAAATAATAAAAAATATTTTTATTTATATTAAATCTTTCAATTCTATTGTATTTTGTAGTTGAAACGACAAGCGAGATAAGGTATCATATACACAACAATATTTTAAAAAAATAGTTCTGGAATTATATATTAGAAAGGAAAATACGAGGATACTATGGAAAAAAATATAGAAAATTTAAAAAATTCTTTGCTTAATAATATGCCGACTTTATTTTTGGGCGCCGGATTCTCAAGAGAAGCCGTTTGCCGTCGAGGCATTATGCCCACCGGCTCTGAATTAAAAGATGAACTGTTTCAGATATTTTTGGCTGCTAACACGCCTGACGAAGAAAAAGAAATAATTCAAAAGTATAATCTCCGGGAAATATGCGATTACATTGACGCCTTTATTGAAAATGGGAAAGCAGAACGGGAAACCTTTCTAACCGAAAGGCTAAAAGGAGTCCGTCCTAACAGAAAAGGCTACCATAAACTCTTACTGAAATATCCCTGGAAAAGAATCTATACCGTTAATATTGATGATCTCGTAGAAAATATTTATGAAAGCGCCAACAAAGAATACCGAAGTATCTCCGCCAAAAAAGATGTGCCGGAACATCGAGAAGGAATGGAATTAATTAAGCTTCACGGCTGTGTCAGAAATGCAGACGAGGGTTATATTTTCAGTAAAAAAGAATATAATACTCTGATCAACCAGAAATTACATTTAGGGTTAACTGAATTTACGAATGAGCTGTTCTCATCCAATGACATCATTTTTATTGGCGCATCCATGGATGAACCGGATTTAGAATACTACCTTCAATTATACGAAGATATGGAAATTAAGCGTAAACAGAGTAAAATCTTTTTTATCGAACCCTCTCCAGGCCCAACGTTAAAGCAATGGGAACAAAGATTAGGCGCAACCGTTATTAAATGGAATACGGAACAATTTTTAACATTTGTCTCTGATCTGAATTATAATCCGGAAAAAAAGGAACTTGCAAGACTTATATTAAACCGAAATATGATTTACCGTCTCAGAGATGATATACATATGTTCGACCCCTCCTATGACAGTAATATCTACCAGGGATTTTCCTGTAAATGGCAGGACGTTTTCGAACACTGGACGTTTGAGCATAATGTATATTTGAACGCACGCAATGAATTGGAAAGGCTATTGGAAGAAAACTCAAAGACAAAATGTTTTTGTGTCTATGGAAGTTCGTTTTCCGGAAAAAGCACGTTATTAAAACAATTGGGATATTACCTTTTCCAGCGTGAATATGAAGTGCTCGAATATAATGGCGTATATTTAAACCGTAAAGTAATTACTGATTACATCAATGAAAGCAGCTTTGAAAAATATGCATTGCTGATCGACAATGCCGCATTTTATTACCCTGTAATTGAACAGCTGCTAAAAATTAATTACGCGCATAAAGAATTGGTGATCTTATGCGCATCCAGAACCTATTACCATGGCAAAAAGAAATACTATTTAAACGGCAATTACTTTCAGGAATATAACTGCGAAGATTCCATCAAATATCCGGATGCAGAAAAAATATATCCAAGATTAGACGCCAAAAACGCTCTTGGATATTTATATGATTATAAGCAAGAGGAAGAGCGCATAAGAGAAATTGCAAGAAAAAAAACAATTCTTAATCTGCTGCTTGAATTGACATATGGAAACGGAATACGAAAAAAAATTCAAAAGGAAATGCGTATCCTGCAAAAGTTATCATCTGCAGAAGAAAAGCTGCTGTTAGAAATTGCGGTTTTTAATTATGCAGATATCGCATATTATCCGATTGAGTTGTATGTTGAAAAATACGGAAAATCGATCATACTTTCCAAATCTCAAAAACCGGACATTAACAACTTAAGAATTGCTGACTATATTAAATATGACGGACAGGGAATTGCATTAAGAAACTCGCTTTTTCAAAACGAAATAATAAAGACCCATAATAACGAACTGTATACGCTTGTCTACGACCTTCTGGAGCGAATCGCGCCGCATGTATACGAAGGAAGACGCGATATCTGGACAATCATTTTTCAAAGCCTGTGCAATCAGGAAAACCTGAAAAAAGCTTTCAAATTTACGAATCGCGACCTTGACAGTTTATTGAATGATTTAAGCGAGGCATACAAAAATATCAGTTATTACTGGTTACAGCGTGGCCTGCATGAACAAAGCAAACGAGATTATCCGAAAGCTTTTTCTTATCTGAAAAAATCGCAGTCCATTCAGCCCAGATCGTTTAAAATCCAACATGCAATTGCACGAAATTTTTTGAAATTTGCCAATTCACAGGGGACGCTTTCTCTTGCGGAACCGCTGTTTCGCAAAGGCGAAAACCTGATGAAACAGTTAATATACAGCAACGAATACTATATTGAAAAAGCGAAATCCTTTTCTGTGAGTTCCTATGTTTCGGAAAAGGTAAGATATATTGAGCTTTTTGCGGTTAATATCACCAACAAAGAATTAAACGAGATGCGCGATATGCTAAAAAGCGTCTATTCAGAAACAGATCCCTATATTTTAGACGCTATGCAAAAATTTTACCATTTACTGGAGAAAAAAGAAAAACTTTCACTGCTTAGAATGAACCTTACCGATCCGTACTTGGAAATGATTAAAAACAGTCTGGGTAATCGGGAAGAACTGGAAGAAGAATCCTTTTATTAATCCTAAGGAGAAGCAGCCCATAAAACTTCAGGGGCTGCTTTCTCTTAGAATATCCCGTATCGTCTGCATTGAAAGATCCACCGACGCAATTTCATCCGCGCAGCGCTTTAATTCCTCCCGTATCATTGCTTCATGCGGAAGATTTTTCTTATACTTAAGCTGGTGTTCGAGAGCCGCCCAGAAGTCAATGGCAATCGTACGGATTTGAATCTCCGCAAAAAGTCCGCTCCCTTCCCCCTCTGTCATTTGAAGCAGCAGATGCAGACTTCGATACCCGTTTGGCTTTGGATATGCGATATAATCTTTCTCTTCGAGGATGCGAAACTCCGCCCTGTTTTTCAGCCATGCAGCTATCTGATATACATCCTCCGCAAACGAACAGACAACCCTGATACCGACCGCGTCATATACCTGTGAAAGTGCGGCCTGTTTATTCACCGGCAGACCGCGCTTCTTAAGTTTCTGTATCATACTTTCCGGCGTTTTCAAACGGGAACAACAATAGATCACGGATTTTGCATGATCCGGGTTCTCGCTGGAATATAATGAAATCAGATCGCAGATCTGCTGTTTGGTTTTTGTCAGGCCCGTCAGAGCAGGTCCATAAAAATCTTCATATGTCAAATCAAATACCTCCGCAATTTAAATCATTTGCTCCCCACTTTTTGACAAATTTACATTTTCATATGAAAGAAATGCATCTCTACTGCATATCCCGCCGTTCTCCCTATGCTGCCGGAAATGTCACTGTTATCATAAGCGACTTACTGTCCGGCGCCACGGCCTGTATTTTTCCACTATGAGAAAAAACAATCGCCTGTGCAACAGACAGGCCGATCCCGTACCCGCCGGCGCCTGAGTTACGAGAGGCATCCGGTCGGTAAAAGCGCTCAAACAGTCTGCTTAAGTCTTCTTTTTTTAACGGCTCTTTTACGGTATTGTAAACCGATAAGCGTATCGACTTATTTAGTTTTTCTAAACGCACAAAAACGCTGCCCCCACTGGGAGAATATTTGAGCGCATTGTCCAGCAGAATATTGATCAGCTGCGCAACAGCTTTTGCATTACCGCACATGGAGAGCATCGGAAAAACGACGCACTCAAATTTTTTTCCCTGCGTCTGCGCAATCGACTGAAACGACAAGGCCGCTTCCTCTACCACATCCGAGACAGGAAAAACTACCATCAGCATGGTCTTTTGGGATTCCTCCAGACGAGCCAGATAAATCAGGTCGTTTGTCAGATCCGTCAGGTGTTTTGCCTGTTTTTTGATATCGGAAACCCACTCGCTTTCCCCATGCTCCATTTCTATAATATCCGCATCCGCCGTGATAATGGTAAGGGGGGTTTTAATCTCGTGTCCGGCGTCTGTAATAAAACGTTTCTGTTTCTCATATGCTTCCGAGATTGGACGGACAATACGATTGGAAAAAAAGGCGATAATCAGAAACACCAAAAAATAACCGGCCAGTGAAATTATAATACTGGCAAACAGGAAATACTCAAAAGAAAGCAGCTTTCTTCCGCAGTCCAGAAAGATAATCAACGTCGTATCGGCCCTTTTGCGCAAAATATAGCGATAGGTGGAAACAAACCCTGTCGGCCTGTTGTTTTTGATCGCCGTCACGGCATAGTTAACTGCGCCCAGAGAGTCCACGGATGCGATATGGTTGATTTCTGTCTGGATTGCGGATACGGTTTCGTTGTTTAACGTAACATAAAAATATCGGGATTCGTATGGAACTTCCGGCGACATATCCTCCGGAAGATCGAAATGTAAATTTTCCTGATCCATCGGAAAATCTCCGTTATTGTCAGCGAGCAGTTCCAGAATTTTATCTGCATTGGAAAGAACAATTCTGTAATTTGCAATATTGATCCCGGAAATAATGATAACCAGTACAAACAACAGCGCTGACATTGACAATACGATAAATCTGATCTGCAGTTTTCTTATCATATCCAATACCACACCTTTCTGTCGCCTCTCACCGGTTCATCCTTTATTTTGCAGTGTATAATTACGTTTTGCATCAGCGCTGATTTTAAGATCGGCATGCAGCGCCTCCAGCTTTTTGCGCAGATATGATATGTAGACCCAGACAATCCCGGATTCGGCATCCTGTTCATTCCCCCAGATCTTTTCGAAAAAACGCTCCGATGAAATCGGATGCCCTGTGTTTGTGATCATAAGTTCGAGCATTTGAAACTCTTTGTTTGTCAGACGAAAGCATGCGCTCGGCGAGGACAGCTCAAACGTACCGCGGTCCAGACAGATATTGCCGCAGTAAAGTTTGGATGCGTCCGCCGTCTGATTTCTTGTCATCGCACGAATTCTGGCCAACAGCTCCCTTGTGTCAAACGGTTTCGTCAGATAATCATTTGCTCCGCAGTCAAGTCCCAATACTCTCTCGTCAATCTCTGTTTTTGCTGTCAGAAGCAGAATCGGCAGCCTGCTGCCGGAACTGCGTATCTCTTTGAGCACGGTAATCCCGTCCTTTTTGGGCATCATAATATCTAACACGGCAGCATCATAGTTGCCGGACCCAAGGCGCTCCAGCGCGTCGCTTCCGTTGTCCACAGCGTCTACCTCATAGTGATACGACTGTAATATCTTCACAACGGCCCGCGACAGCGAGCGTTCGTCTTCCGCTAATAAAAGTCTCATCGTTTCCCTTCCTTTTTTGTTAATGAAACTAAGATAACCCAAAATATTTAAATTCGCTTGAAGAATCCATGAAAAGTCTGTGAAATTTCACATCCGCAAAATTATGCGCCCTGGGAAAAATTTGCAGTGGAGCGCGGCTGCTTATGCTTCCACTTTCCTTTTTCATGCAGCGCGCATCATATGTTATCGCATAGGAAAGTCATAAGCTTTCACATTTCACACCCTTGCTGTTCGGCTATACACTTCCTCGTTGCCTGGGCGTGTTCGGGACTTTCACCCGTTAGAGCGCGCCCATGGCGCGCAAACAAAAAGACGGGCAAAAAGCAGATGCTTTTCACTCGTCTTTCGCTGCGGTTAAACCGGTAATTTGACGAACCCTTTCTCATAATAATGGATTTTCTGCACGCGCCTTTAACCGCGCAAATCTGCGGTCAATTTCATTCTGAATACTCTCTGTCACCTCTTTATACTCCTCTTTGACCAGATGCTTTGTCCTTCCCATCATAGCAAACCATTCTGTCACCGGAATTTTCTTGCCGTTTTTCTCCGGATCGTAAGAGAGCGTTGTGATTCCGTTTTCAATTTCATAGAGCGGAAAATAACAGCAATCCACTGCCCCGCCGATTACGCTGCGCTCTAAATTAGGTTTATCATTCCAGTTCAGCGGGCAGGCGGACAGCGCTTTTACATAGACCGTGCCAAACTCTTTTGCATAGGCCCCTGCTTTCGCAGCTTTCTTGATAAAATCTGTCGGGTTTGACTCGGAGACGGTGGCAATATAAGGAATATGCGTAGCGGACATAATCTCCGGCGTATCTTTGTGAAAAAATGTCTTGCCATACTGCGCGGTTCCAACATGCGATGTGGAACTCTTGGCGCCTTTGGGCGTAGAATAGGACAGCTGGTATCCGGTGTTCATATAACCGCCGTTGTCATATTCAAAAATAATCATGCGGTGTCCGCGCAATGCCGTTCCGATCGCAGACCCCATACCGATGTCCATCCCGCCGTCACCGCTCACCATAATAAACGTAATCTCACCCTGCGGATACTCGCCGCGTTTCTGACGCTGATGAAATACTTCCACAAGTCCGCTCAATGTCGCAGGCCCGTTCTGAAACAGGTTGTGGACATAGGGCACGCGAAACGCCGTTTTCGGATATCCGGTTGAGACAACCATGCCGCAGCCGGTGTGGAACAAAAACACAACATTCCCCTCAATTCCTTTTAACAGAAGATTTAAATTGACGAAAATTCCGCAGCCAGGACACGCGCCATGACCCGGCGCAATACGTTTTGGCATTGCGGTTAAGTCGCGAAGATTTCCCCCTGTGACATTCATTTTTTTCGTCTTTTCATCAAAAATACAGGTGGTTAATCCCAGTGTGGTATCTTCTTTTGTCAGCGGTTTAAAATACTGCGGCTGTTTTTTCCCGTCCACACCCTCCGTGACGCCGTAATAATCAAACTCCCTGGCATTCTCCGAAAGTCCCTCTTTTAACATGGCAACGGCGTCTTCCACATAAAAATCCCGTCCGCCAAGCCCGTAAATACGCGTCAGTACTTTTTTCTTCTTACATTGAGCATGACTGCAGCTCTGCAGCGCTGCTTTCAGCTCCAGCGACATATTTCCGCCTCCCGCGCCATAGCTGTCCTGTCTGTCGGCGGCAATGATCACTTCCGCATTCTGACACAACTCGCGCAGTTCTTCGGCAGGGAACGGGCGAAGCACATAGAGCGTAACCACGCCGGCCTTAATCCCCTCCTTGCGCATAAGATCGACTGCTTCCATTGCCGTATGATAGGAGGAACCGAGTATAAACAGAAGAATCTCGGCGTCCTCATGGCAGTAACCACTGCACAAATGCAGAGAACGGCCGGAAATGGATTCATATTCTTCAAAAAGCCCGGGCAGTTTCTTTCTTGCTTCTTCCATAGCCAGATGCATCTGATAACGGTTGTTAATGACATCCGGCTCATTCATATAGGAACCGACCGAAATCGGATGAGCCAGATCAAGAACGCTGTAAAAACAGTTTTCTCCGGTTGCAGAGTCTTTTGCAAGAGAAGAGATATTCTGATTATCGGATGCCATCTTTGGCCCGATATACTTTTGTACATCCTCATCATTTGCAAAAACAAGGCAGCGGCGCTTCTGGTGGCTTGTAAAGAAACCGTCAAACGCAATCGCAACCGGAAGGTTTACCGCCTCCGCAAGTTTTAGGCCAAGAAGGTTCATATCATAGACCATCTGCGGCTCATCTGCAAATAAAATAATCCACCCTGTATTTAAAAGATACATAATGTCGCTGTGATCGCCCTTAATACAAAGCGGCCCCGATATAGTGCGGCAGGCCACATTCATCACCATCGGCATACGTGTTCCGGACTGCACCGGGAACTGCTCTAACGCGTACATAAGTCCATTTGCACTGGTCGCGTTAAACACCCTGCCCCCTCCTGCAGAAGCCCCGTAGCAAATGCCCGCTGCGCT
This sequence comes from uncultured Roseburia sp., assembly GCA_947088345.1. Taxonomy (GTDB): domain Bacteria; phylum Bacillota; class Clostridia; order Lachnospirales; family Lachnospiraceae; genus Roseburia. Next base: position 9,256 of record CAMUGE010000020.1, on the reverse strand, counting down.
GTGCTCGCCCTCGGCCGCAATCAGTTTAATGTCATGCTCCCCTTTGGCGCCCATCAGATCCAGATTTTCTGCAATTTGCGTTGACGGCGTGATCGGATAATAGCCCATCACATGATAATTTATCTGCTTTGCCGCGTAGGCAGCAAGTTCGTTTCCGCTGTCGTAAAACATTTTCTGTTCTAACATTATTCTTGTACCTCCATACTGCCAGTGTCAGGACGCGCGATCGTCGACGGAGAATCGCTTGTCACCCATGAATTTGCTCCGGTTTCCTGATAGGAGATCGCATCCGGCAGCAGATCTTTATTCGGCATAAAATGCGGCTTTTCAGGATAATCGCGTTCCAGCGCGGATACGAGCGCACCGGTAGGACATACCGCTACGCAGCGCAGACACCCCTTACAATGGTAATAGTCAAGCCCGTTGTTAACCATTCCTTCTTTCCCTTTATAGACTCCTTTTCCAAATTGAAATACCATATCTGGACAAGTTGAATCACAGAGCCCGCAGTTGATACATTTCTCGGGGAGAAACAGCGGAATATAGCCCTCGCGCGACGCGGACAGATCATTTGATACCGTACTTCCGGGACGCGTGTTAATGCCGCCAATCGGCGCGTTTTTGTATCCCCAGATAAAAGTCTCGTTTTTTCCGGACGGCATCGGAGCAAAATCACGATCCGCCGCTGCTAAAACAACAGCATCGTATCCGTTTTTCATTCCGTTTAAATTGGCTTCCAGCAGAGCCGGATATTTTTTTCCCAGCGTCTCGCGGCAGATATTCTGTACCGCCGCAAGCGGAATAAATCCGGACGCCTTTGCAATCGCGCCCAGCATAACCATATTAACGCGGGACTTGCATTCCATTGCAATGGACAGCGCGTCCAGACAGTAAAGTTCGCCGAGTGAAATCGAGTATTTCTCTGCGGCCTCGTCCGCCGCAAGCGGCGTATTCAATATTATCTTCGTATCAGAAGACACCCCGTCTAAGACAGGATATGTTCCGATCAGTCCGGCGTGGAAAATCCCTAAGATATGGGGATGTGTGACCGGACTGTTGATTCGCAGCGGTTTTTCTTTCGGACACCACCTGACATATGCTTTCACAGGTGAACCGCGCTTTTCCGAGCCATAGCTTGAGAAACTAAGTGAATTGAAATCGAGTACGTTTGCGCCAAGTTCTCCTAACATTTTTCCGGAGAGGTTCGCGCCAAGACCGCCTATGCTTTCCAGACGTATTTCAAAATATCCGTTTTCGTTTGTAGCGGGAAGTGTATATTGTTCCATAGTTACCTCCATTCCGTTTTTAAAAGTATTGCCGGTTTCTCCCAAAAAAATGTATGGCGGCCAAAAAATATAAGATGCCATTACAAAACGAAATCAATTTAATGAAAATTTTAATTTGATTTTTTCTGAAAGTGTATTATAATAGGAAAACATGCATTTTACAAACATATCACACGGACGAAAAGGAGGAAAATAATGCAAAATAAGACAACCGAACTATTTGAAAACGCGCCTGTCCCAAAGGCAGTCATCAGCAATATCATACCTTCTATTATAAGTATGATTATGGTACTTTTGTATAATCTGGCTGATACGTTTTTTATCGGGCAGACGAAAAATGCTTATATGGTGGCCGCTGTTTCCATTGCGACGCCTGTTTTTTTAATCTTTATGGCAGTCGGCATGTTATTCGGAATCGGCGGGACATCACTGATCTCCCGTATGCTGGGGGAGGGCAAAGGGGATAAGGCAAAAAACACGTCCTCGTTCTGCTTTTGGACCGGCCTTGTCATTGGAGTCATTGCAATGGCGCTGATCTGGATTTTCGTGGAACCGGTCGCGCGTCTTGTCGGCGCAAGCGCTGATACCATGGAATACACCTGCCAGTATCTGAATATTGTGGCCATCGGCATCCCGTTTCTAATTGTCAGCAACGCATTCAGTAACATTATACGCGCGGAGGGAAAAGCAAAAACAGCAATGTCGGGTATGATCATCGGAAACCTGATGAATATTGTGTTAGATCCTATCATGATCCTGCTGCTGAACTGGAATGTGGCGGGCGCTGCAGTCGCAACCGTAATCGGGAATATCGCATCAGCCGCGTTTTATCTGCGCCACCTGCTCTCAAAGGGCACCATCCTCTCCATACGCCCCGGTGATTATCAGGCAAAAAACAAGATTGCTTCAGGTGTCTGCGCCATCGGCATCCCGGCATCACTCAACAGTATCTTAATGAGCGTTTCCAATATCCTGATCAACAATGTTATGACGCGTTACGGCGATATGGCAGTCGCCGGGCTAGGCGTTGCAATGAAAGTGAATATGATTGTCGTAATGCTGTTAATCGGCCTTGGAAGCGGGATTCAGCCTCTGCTCGGATTCTGTTACGGCGCAGGCAACAAAAAACGGTATCTGGCCGTGCTGAAATTTTCACTTGCGCTTGCATTTGGCTTAAGCCTGATAATGACCGTTGTGTGCTATGTGTTCGCCGGGCCGCTTGTCACCGCGTTTTTGGATAATGCAGACGCGTTCGGGTTTGGGATGTCTTTTTCCAGAACCTATATCCTGTCCGGTCCAATAATCGGCATCTTATTTGTCTTTATCAACGCGATCCAGTCAACCGGCGCGGCGATCCCGTCGCTGATCCTCTCGGTGAGCAGACAGGGGCTTTTGTATATCCCAATCCTGGCGGTCTTTTCCCGTGTTTTTGACTCCGCACGCATGATCGCCATGGCGCAGCCGGTGACTGACTACCTTGCCGCAGCGCTTTCTGCAGTATTATTTTTTATTACATTTAAGAAATATTTTAAAAAAATGGAACGATCCCTGGAGTAATCATTGCCGGCCTGCCGCTAATCTGCTCTGCGCCGCACAAAAAACAGCTGCCCGGACGGTCATTTTTCTTGTAAAACCGTCCGGAACGTGATAGGATTAGAAATAAGGAAAATTACTGAAATATGGGAGGTATTGTGATGGATTTTTCACAGGAATACAAAGACAAACTTGTATCTGCCGACGAAGCGGTCAAACTGATCAAGTCCGGAGACTGGGTTGATTTCGGCTGGTGTACCAATACGGTAGATGCACTTGACAAAGCGCTTGCCAGGCGGACGGACGAACTTACCGACGTTAAGCTGCGCGGCGGAATTATCTTAAAACCGCTTACCGTATTTGAGCGTGAAGACGCCGGAGAACATTTTACCTGGAATTCCTGGCATATGGGAGGTATTGAGAGAAAGCTGATCGCACGCGGCTGCGCTTTCTATGCGCCGATCCGCTACTCGGAGCTGCCGCGCTATTACCGGGAAATCGACTGCCCGGACGATGTCGCAATGTTCCAGGTAGCCCCGATGGACGCGCATGGTTACTTTAATTTCGGGCCGAGCGCATCTCACCTTGGCGCAATGTGCGAGAGGGCAAAACATATTATCGTAGAAGTCAACGAAAACATGCCGCGCTGCCTTGGCGGTACCGAAAACGGCATACATATTTCAAAAGTAACACATATCGTAGAGGGCGAAAATCCGCCGATCGGAGAGCTTGGAGCAGGCGGGCCCGCTTCCGATGTAGACAAAGCAGTAGCAAAATTAATTGTAGAAGAAATTCCAAACGGCGCATGTCTGCAGCTCGGTATCGGCGGGATGCCCAATGCCGTCGGTTCACTGATTGCAGAGTCCGATTTAAAGGACCTTGGCGTACATACCGAAATGTATGTCGACGCATTTGTCGATATTGCAAAGGCCGGAAAGATCAACGGTTCCAAAAAGAATATCGACCGTTTCCGCCAGACTTATGCATTCGGCGCGGGAACGAAAAAAATGTATGATTATCTGGACGATAACCCCGAACTTTTAAGCGCTCCGGTCGATTACACCAACGATATCCGTTCAATCGCTGCGCTGGATCATTTTATTTCCATCAACAATGCCGTAGATATCGACCTGTTCGGCCAGGTAAATGCCGAGTCCGCGGGCACAAAGCATATCAGCGGCGCAGGCGGACAGCTTGATTTTGTACTCGGCGCATACCTCTCAAACGGAGGAAAAAGCTTTATCTGCTGCTCCTCAACATTTAAGACAAAGGACGGCGAGTTAAAATCGCGTATACTGCCCACATTAAACCCCGGCTCTATTGTCACCGATACACGCGCGAACATCCACTATCTTGTCACAGAATTTGGTAAAGTAAATTTAAAAGGACTTTCTACCTGGCAAAAAACAGAGGCGATCATCTCCGTCGCACATCCGGATTTCCGCGATGATTTAATTAAAGAAGCTGAAAAAATGCATATCTGGAGAAAGAGCAATAAATAAATGAATTTAAGGCTGTCGCACTAAAAAAGAATGTCTCAAAATAGATTGCTTCAAGACTTTCACATATATTTTATATAGTGTGTATTCTGCTTCGTGCGGCAGCCCCGTGCTCTTGCAAACGGTCAAGCCTGTCTGCAGCCGCCTTTACATTCCGCCGATCTTTTCAGTCCAAACTCTCTTCGGATTTCTTCTTTCCATTGTCTGCGTCTTCAGAAGCCGTGATCTTTTACAATAATTCCATATTTTATCCACGTTTTATTCACAAATTGTCTATATTTTCTTAAAATTGGAGCAAATAGAACGATATTTTATTCATCTTTCCGATTGATTTTGACGCAAAATAACGCTATAGTTTCATAAGATATTATTTGGGGGACGAAATTTTTATGAAACGGGGGAATCAACGTGGAACACAAAACCAAATATGACAGGGTTGTCGCTGTTTTTAATAAATATTCACTTGCCTTTCATTTTCTGCTGGCATGTCTGCTTATTTTTGTGATTGAGCTGATATCCAGACGTAATTTTATCAGCGCCGTAACCTTTATCCGGCACCATACGTTTGCATTTCTTTACAATGCGCTGATTATTTTTGCTTCCCTGTCTCTTGTGTACCTGTCGCGCTACCGTGCACAGCTGCGCATCTTAATCAGCGGCGCATGGATTTTTCTCGGAACGATCAACGGACTGATCCTCTCTAACCGTGTTACTCCGTTTAGCTATACTGATTTAAAATGTCTTTCCGACCTGTTTGCCATGCAGAATACCAATTATTTTACGGCGCGCGAAGCTGCCGTGATTGTGACAGTAATCGCATTTTTTGTTGCATTTATGATATTTTTCTTTGTCAAAGGGCCCAAATACCGCGGAGAACGCCACAGCCTTTTAACATTGGTTTCAATTGCAGCTCTGTGCTTTATCGGCATCCCGGTGACGACGCAGGCTGCCCAGTATACCAATATCCTTGCTTCTTATTTTTCCAATATTGCCGAAGGATATTCAGATTACGGATTTGTTTACGGATTTTCTACAAGTGTTGTCGGACGCGGAATGAGCAAACCGGACAATTATTCCGATGAGACAGTAACCGGGATTCTGGCAGAAGTAAACACATTGCGGCAGGAGACGACGGTTACGAAAGAGACGGCGCCAAATATCATCTGCGTGCTGCTGGAATCGTTCTGCGATCCTTATGAAGTAAATTTTCTGTCATTATCACAAGATCCGACGCCGAATTTTCATAAGCTGGAAGAACACTTCTCGACCGGTTATCTGACTGTCCCGGTTGTGGGCGCCGGCACTGCAAATACTGAGTTTGAAATACTTACGGGTATGAGCATGCAATATTTCGGTACAGGGGAGTACCCTTACAAAACAATTTTAAAACATACTGACTGCGAGAGCGTTGCCTCCGACCTGTCGGATCTCGGCTACGGAACGCATGTCGTCCACAATAACACGGCCACCTTTTACAGCCGCAACAATGCGTTCTCTATGATGGGATTTGACACATTTACGAGCAAAGAGCTGATGAATATCACACAGTACACGCCGAGCGGAAGCTGGCCGACTGACGATATTCTGATACAGGAGACAATGAAATCCATGGATTCCACTCCGGATTTACCTGATTTTGTCTATACCATCACAGTGGAGGGACACGGCGATTATCCGAGTGAAAAAATTCTCGAAAACCCGGCCATCGCCGTATCCGGCGCAGGAGATGAAGCTTCCGATAACCGTTGGGAGTATTATGTCAATATGATGCATGAAGTTGACGATTTTATCGGCGATCTGATTGCTGCCACAGAGAAACGCGGGGAAGACACCATTATCGTATTTTTTGGCGACCACCTCCCGACTATGGATCTTACTGATTCCGATATGAAATCAGGCGATATCTTCAAGACAAAATATGTCACCTGGAATAATATGGGACTTCCGAAAGAAGACGCGGATCTGACGTCGTATCAGCTTCTTGCCGCTGCCATGAATCAGGCCGGCATACATGAGGGCACTATTTTTAACTACCATCAGACAAAAGCAGATGACGCCGACTACAGCGAGGGCCTTGAAACACTCCAGTATGACCTGTTATATGGAAAGCGGTACGCATACCAGGGCAAAAATCCATACCCTGCCACAGACCTTGTGATGGATGTGGAGGATGTCTCCATTACAGCACTGCGAAAAGATGAGGAAGATCATCTGCTGTATATCTCAGGCAAAAATTTTACAAAAAATACAAAAGTATTTGTCAACGACGAAAAAGTATCCACTATTTACTTAAATTCCTCACTGGTTGCCGTCAGCCTTGACTATGTTACGGATCTCGATATGATCCGCGTAAATGTGACGGGATCGCGTGGGATTATCCTGCGGGAAGGTATTTCAGAAATGGTATACCGCGATCCCAAGGCTGCAGTTATCACACCGTAACGACGTTCTATAAAATCAAGCAGGGAAATTATTCCCTGCTCGATTATTTTTTCCTGTTTAATTTAATTTCCCAAAATCAGAAAACGGCCAGTAAACAAGCTCCGCTTCCCCCAATATTTTATCTTTTTTGACATACGTATTGGACCAGTAGCGAGCGTCCCACGAATCATTTCGGTTGTCGCCCATCACAAGGTAGCTATTTTCGGGAACCTGGAACTCAAACGGGCCTGTGGCAACGGTCCACTCCTCTTTCAGATACGGCTCCGCAAGCGGCGTATCGCTGTCATTCAGGTAAACCTTTGCGTCTTCAATCACGACCTTTTCCCCCGGCAGGCCGATAACACGCTTAACATACAATTCGGATTCATTGTCCGGATAGCGAAAAATTACGATATCACCGCGGTTCGGATCACTTTTCCAGTAGGCAAGCCGGTTGCCAATCAGCCGGTTCCCCGGCATAATCGTATTTTCCATGGAGCCCGTCGGGACATCCGCATTGATAATGATATAATTTTTCAGAAAAAATGCGGCGAGAAATGCAAGCGTAAAACAGAGCAGCCAGCTAAATACTTCTTTTGCCAGCGACGGCTTCTTTTCCTCCTGTGGTTCCTGATCATTCTGGTTTTTCATATAGTTCCTCCAAAGCAATTTAATTCGGCGCCTGAGAGACGCTATTTGTATTATACACGACTGTGCCCTGATTTTCCAGACAATTATAAAAAAGTTATCGTGTGAATTAACATTCACACGATTAAAAGCCGCTCCCGTCAGGTTGCCTCCAGAATCCCTGAAATCCCGTCACGCCGAAACAATTCTTTATAATATCCGATCTCGTCCTGTATCAGTTCATCAATCACCCGCATGCCAAGCAGTTCCACCGGCGCTTTATCGTCCGTCAGGATTCGGCTGCCGCCCTCATGGGCCGAAAGCCCGCTGCTTACGCGCTGCATGAGCAATGACAATTCATCATTTGTTATCTCTGCCGTCTTCTGTTCGAACCCCTGCAGCATGGAACTGTTATTTGACGCAAATAACTCCCGGTTCGTTGTTCCCGTCACATCCACCGTATATACAAACGGAAATACGCTTGCGATTGTGTCAGAAAGCCATGCGTTGATACTGTCTGTCCCGTCTGATTTCATATTCATATTTACAACCATAACGCCGTTTTCGTTTAAATGCTCCCGGACCAGCGCAAAAAACTCAACGGAAGACATTTGAAACGGAATTGTGATATCCTGATACGCATCCACCATAATCACATCATATGTTTGATCCACTGCCTGCAGCCAGGCCCGTCCGTCATAAGTTGCAACCGGAACAGTATCCAAAAGATCAAAATACCGGCCGGCAAGATCGGTAATCTTCTGGTCAATCTCCACGCCGGATACGCTGATATTCGGAAAATAACGGCTGCACTGCCCCGCATAGGTGCCGGTGCCCATTCCAAGAATCAGAATATCCGCCCGATCCTCTGTGCCTATGCCTGCCATAAAAGGCGCCGCCATTGCATAATCATAGTACATTCCTGTCAGCGTACCGTTCTTTTTCATCACAGACTGTACGCCAAACAAAACGTTTGTAGACAAAATCACACTTGTATCGGTTTCTTTTACCTGCAGATAATTATAAATGGATTCATCCTCGCAAATCAGGTCTTCCTCCCAGAATGCAAAACTGTTGGAATGACCAAATATACTGCATAAAACAAACAATACCAGTGATAGGGCGCATTTTTTGAAGCCGGTCTTAGCGCTGATAAAATAGATAAGAGCAAGGAAAAGCAGGATTCCGGAAAAAATCAGGAATGTCACGGAAGTTCCGACAGCCGGTATGGTCACAAAGGTCGGCAGAAATGTGCCCAGAATGCTTCCGATTGTGTTAAACGCCCCAAGCGTCCCGACTGTTTTCCCGCTGTCCGCCAGACTGTCAACCGTATATCGTGCAAGCGACGGCGTTACCGTGCCAAGCAAAAACAACGGATAGACAAAAATCACCATACAGGCCGCAAAAGCCGCAATAACCAAAAAATTTGTGCTGACTGTAAGTATCAGGATACCTGAAATCGCAAGTATGATATATTTTCCGATAAGCGGAATTGCTCCGATCCATACCGCCGCAATGATCAGGCGCACATAAAGCCTGTCCGGATTCGGATCTTTGTCCGCGCTCCTGCCGCCCCACAGATTACCGAGCGCCATAGCAATCATAATCGTACCGATAATAATTGTCCAAACGATCTGAGAGGAACTAAAATAAGGCGCCAGCAGACGGCTTGCCCCAAGTTCCACAGCCATTACAGCCATACCGGAAAAAAACTCGGTCAGATACAGATAATATTTATTTTTCAGAATGGATGGCATAAGCATATTCTCCTAATCTAAACATGATTCCTATTATTATAGCAAATACCATTGAAAAATGCCACCAAATTTTTACAGAACTTCAATAAGTCTTTTGGCCAAGTCCTGAAAAATCTGCTATAATAAATGGGGA
>CAMUGE010000019.1 GCA_947088345.1 uncultured Roseburia sp. | reverse complement strand
GTTTTATGCGACCTGCAAGGTATTTATCTAATATTCAACTGTCAAACTCCCGGGAGAACAGGAACGCCGCTTTTTTTATAAAGCTTTGTCGAGAAAGATCAATATTGACGATATTTTGAACAAAGCATATAATGAAATCATCATATAAGGAAAAAACAACAGCAACCTGCACAAAAAAAGCAAAAGAGAGATGAAAATTATGGAAGAGACATTACGGAAAGCGATTGAGGAGATTACTTACGCAAGCGACCGATATCCGGAGGATCAATTTCGCATTATATCAGAAAATAAAGAGCAGGCCATTCCCTATCTGCGCGCTGCAATTAAAAAAGCGGTGAAAGAGCAAAGCAATCTTGAGGAAAATTATGAGCTGCATTTTTATGCGTTATTTTTTCTTGGACAATTTCGGGAGAAATCATGTTTCCCGCTGATTATGCAGCTTGCCTCTGTAGATTCGGAAGTACTCGATTACCTGTTAGGGGATGCGATTACAGAAAATCTGGCAGACATCCTCTACATCACTTACAACGGAGATCTGGAAATCATAAAAGAAGCGGTAAAAAATCCGGCTCTGAATGAATATGCAAGAAGCGGTATGCTTCGGGTTATGGGACAGCTCTATTTGGACGGTAATGTAGCAAAGGAGGAGCTGCAGGAGTTTATCCGGCAGATCGTGAATGAAGAAGAGGAGATTGGCGACTACATATATTCGGAATTGGCAATCCTGATCTGTCAGTGTCATTTTATCGAAATGCTGCCGGAATTGTGGAAACTTTATGAGTCAGACAGAGCGGATCCATTTGTCAACGGCTACTATGAAGACTGCGTCGACCAGATGTTCCAATATGAAGAAAGACGCCTGTGTGAGGAATCGATTGATGTCGGTATCATGCGGGGATGGGCAATGTTCAAACAGGAATCAAAGACCCAAAAACAGAAGAAATTGACAGAAAAAGACTTGCGGGAATTTAGCAGAATGCTTAAATTACATCAATCTGCACCTCACAGTAAAAAAGTCGGAAGAAATGACCCGTGTCCTTGCGGAAGCGGAAAAAAATATAAAAAGTGCTGTCTGAACAAGCCGCAGACGTCCGGGGACATGATAGAAAGCGAGCAGGAATGGGACAGATGGCTGAAAAATTATCCGCCGTCTGCAAAAGAACGGCAGGAGGGCAGGATCTACCTGGAAGACTTTTATGACGCCGAAAGTATTGAGATTGATAAAATGCTGTATCTTGCGTTAATGGAACGACCCGAGATGCAGAATGCGTCAACTGCACAAACGGCGAGGGATCGGACCAGAAGATATTTAGAGGAAGCCTTTTCTATGTTTCTTAAGAAAAAGGCAAAAGATAAGATTAAAACATTTCAGGAGTATGACAGGAAATGCAGCATACACTATCATTGTAAAGAATGGCTTGACTATTACAGGAGGATGTTAGAATCGGAAGAATTGTGGGAGATGTATCAGGAAGTGGAAGACTGTTGTGATGAAATGGAGTAAAACAGTGCAGCTTGACAAGCGCATCGGACTGTCAAAAGAGGGGGAGCATATGTCATTTACAATTTATGCAAGAATGAAACGGATCGGGAAGCAAAAGGCAAGGGAACTTGCGCCTGTTCCGTTTGTTCTTGACGAGAAACCAAAAACGGTGCGGCAGCTGATTCTTGCGCTGACAGAACTTGGCGTGCGTGACTACAACGCAAGAAGAGAAGAAGAGCGTATTTTAACGTGGCTGACCAAAGAGCAGATCGAGGGAAAAGCTGCTGAGGGAAAGATTTCTTTTGGTATGCGAGGCGGCGAAGACGCATCGGCGGAGCAGGCGGCGGCAAATGCGCTGCAATGTTTTGAAGACGGTATATACCGTATATTTGCCGGCGAGGATGAAATGAAAAAGCTTGACGAATCCATTCCATGGAGTGATGATCTGGTATTTACGTTTATCAGGCTGACCATGTTGGCCGGTTAGTGTGAGAAGAACTTCTAAAGCTCGCAGCAGATCCGCTGACGCGAAACAGGTTCGCGCGCTGAGAAGTTCTAAGTCTCACACCAGAGAATCCCCAAAAACAGGGGATTCTCCGCTCAGATTTGAGTCGCGGCAGAGCCGCGGCATGTTGGTTCGTGTGAAATTTGCAAAAAAAGGGGGAAAATATGTCATATACCTATGAGACAAGAAGAGAATTAACAAAAAAGTGGGTTGCATTTGCAAAAGCGAAAGCGGATAAAAAAAAGTTTGATGAGATCGCGACAAAAATGCTTCCGGATGTCAGCGCATATTATATTCCGCAGACTGCTGTAAAAAAAATGCGGGAATTACTGCAAAACGGCACATACGGCACATTGAGTGAACTCTACCGTGGAGAATTTCCGGCTGTTGTAGAAGCGTGTGTTCCCAAAGAGATGCAGGATGAATTTTATTATGCGCTTGACGAGATGAACTGTTACCAGATGACAAAGGGGTGGTACCGCAGAAGTGTGCGCTCCGGCAGTTATGAGCCGTTTGTAGAAAAAAGCGTGCGTCTGGTACGCGCTTTTTCCAAACTGGAATTTTACGGCGGAGATCTGGCAGATATTTTAACCGGAAATGTCGATCCGGAAATTTACGATCATGCAAGATGCGAGGTATTTGATTATGATGCGATTTTAGCGGCTCAGATCGACCGCGGCAACAGGAAAATCGTGGAGGCGCTGAAAGATATTTTGCTGGGAGAGGGAAATACGGCGATGATCAGCCATGAAATGATTCGCGGAATTGTTATGAGTAAGAGTGAGGAGCTCTATGAACTGCTCGGCAAATTTCTTCTGGCGGCAAGGCTGCAGGAAGGCGCACGCCAGGCAGTCTGCGAGACAATGGATGCCGGACGTCCGGAAGCGTTTTTGCATTTGTTTTCGGTGATTGAAGAAAACAATCTGGTTCGCTATTCTTCCGTGAAACGCGCTGTCAGCACATGGATCGGTATTTTTAATGAAAACAGCATGGATCGTATCACTGACAAACTGATGCGTCTGATGGGGCAGTGCGTGCGCGATGGGGCGTTTTGTGAAGAGCAGCTTGCCACAAACGACTCCGTAGCGATCAGCTGTGCGCTTTGGGCAAAAGGTTTTTACGACGCCGACGATGCGATTGAAGCGATGCAGCAGTTAATCAGAACCGGTACAAAAAATCAGAAAATAACGGCATCTTATTTCAACGCGTCACTGCAGAGGCCGGAATTAAAAAATCAGGCGGCAATGCAGGTGATCAAAGAATACCCGGATCAGATGGAACTTGTCGCATGTTTTATGCCGGCTTTTATGAGTGGAGCAGGCGCAATGTTTTACAGTCTTCTGGAAAAGGAGGACGGCGGATATTTTTCGATCTATGACAAGGAGGTCAGGAAACCAAAAATTATCGGCACGGAGGAAATGTTTGAGAGCAGGGACGAAGCAAGACAGATGTATGATCTGTTAAAAGGGATACTTGAACAGGTGCCGAAAAAGGGATTTGTAAAAGATCCCTATTTTTCCATGGTATCGTGTGTCGATGAGTCGTTCTGATTTAGTCGTTCGAATGTGTCTGATCGCATATATGCTGCAGGAAGAAAAACTGTTGGACGAAGCAGCGGAGCTGATTCCGCAGGCAGGACAGGGGGAAAACAGTTACTACTCCTCCAGGTCGGCAATTACTCGTGTACTGCTCTATCGGCCCAAATCGGAAATCAGAAAGAAAGTGCTCTTTTCCCTGCTGCATAATCCGGAAGAAAACACGCTCAGTACCGCGCAGAATCTGGTAAAGGATATGGAGCTTTTGCCTGAAGATTACATAGAGATTGAACAGAATTTAAAATACAAGAAAGGACGCAGCGGAACGCTTGAAATTTTAAAGAAACAGGACGCGGGGCAGATTGCGGGCTGTATTGACCGTCTTATAAAAACATCATCTGAAGAATGCCATATGGGCGCTCTCGACCTTGCGCTCTGGCTCAAACAAAAAGACGGCAAAATCTTTGAAACAGTAAAAGAAAGTCTGGCCAAACTGAAAAATCCGAGCGGAAAAGAGCAGGTTCTGCTTGATGAACTGACTGGCACATCCAGCGAGGCGCAGGATATTTTAAAGAAACCGGGCTACGGTTTTTACGATGTAGAAAAAAAATTTTTGCTGCCGCCGGCAGAGGTGGATGTAACAGAGGCGGAAAGGCTGTTTGGCTATCAGGAGAAAGATTATCTGCGTATTTTCAAACGTCTTGATGAACTGATTTATGAAAACCGGGAGAAAGCTTATGTGACGAACTGGCAAGAGGACATGATACTCGGAAATAAGCTGGAGCGGAGCCGTTTGATTTATGACGAACCGGATGCGACGCCGCTGGATGCATATCCGTTTCGTGAGATCTGGGAGGAATTTTATCAGAAAGAAATCAAGTCGCCTGAGTTGTTGCTGGAAACATATTTTTACAGGCAGTGTGTCTCGCAGAGGAATCATTATACAAAAAATACCGGATTGTATCAAAAGATATTCGGCAGCAGTCAGCCGTTTGTTAATTTAAGACTGGATATTGATTACAATTCACAGGTAAATACAGTTATAAACGTACTGTTTGAACAGTATGTGCCGGATTCGCTGATGTCACATTGGGCGTTGCCGGCTGTGGCGAGGCTGCTTTCGTTACTGGACGAAAAAAATGATTTGTATTTTTATACAGAGCGTTACTGGGGAGACAGGGAACAAACCTATTCCAAACGTGCGACAGAGCTGCCGATTTTTAATGAATTGTGCGGGTGGCTTTCCAAGGTAGAGGATGCAGACTGGGGAACTTCGTTTACGATTCGATTTGGTTTGCAGGAATATTATGACAAACAAAAAGGAAGGGAAAAATCGCGCTATTCTTACAGCGGTGGTAACAACTTTTTGTATCTGAAGGATTTTGTTGAATGCTTTGTCCGGGGATACTGGGATAAAGATATGGTATATAAGGCGGTATTCCGGTTCTTAAACATAGACGCACTTTTTGGGCCGGTCAGCGCAGTCGAGCAGATCGGGCCTTTGTCGCTGCGCAATGCCTATATGAGCGATGTAAATCGCTTTTTCGGAAATGATGTAATCAGGCCGGCAGACGGAAAATACAGCTTTGATGCGATTGGGGACGAAATGCCTGCCATGAAGCTGGCGCATGAAATTTATCGGGAGATTATCCCCTCTGTTTTAAAAGTGGAATTAAAGCGCGGCGAGCAGCCGACGCCGTTTTCGTCCGGTATCCACAGCATTCATGTCGTCTATGGGATTGACTATATGATACAGATTTTAACGGCGCTGGGAAAAGACACGCTTCAGCGGGGCTACAGTTATTATTCAAGTAACGAAGAACGGAAATCTGTATTAAGCCATCTGCTGAAGATCTGCAGACCGAAACCGCAAGAGTCGGTAAAGGATTTAAAAGCGGCGTTAAAAGGCGCTGATATCACAAAAAAACGTCTTGTAGAGCTTGCCATGTATGCCGACCAGTGGATTCCGATGCTTGAGGAATATCTTGAACTGCCGGGGTTTGCAAGCGGCTGTTATTATTTTATGGCGCATACCAGCGAAGCGTTTGACGAATACACAACATCTATGATTGCAAAATATACGCCGCTCTCTCCGGAAGAGCTGCACGACGGAGCGTTTGACATCAACTGGTTTTTTGAGGCTTACAACAGGCTTGGGGAAAAGGATTTTAAACTTCTCTATGATGCGGCAAAATATTCTTCAACCGGAACGGCGCATGGACGGGCCAGAAAATACGCAAACGCAGCGCTTGGACAGGTGGAACGTAGCGCGCTGAAAGAGGAAATTGACAGCAAGCGAAATAAGGATCTTTTGATGAGTATCGGACTTTTGCCGCTCTCCAAAAAAAGAAAAGAGCGCGACGCCGATCTGTTCGACCGTTATCAGTATATTCAGAAATTTAAAAAAGAAAGCCGCCAGTTCGGTGCGCAGCGCCGTGCCAGCGAGGGTCGCGCTGTAGAGATTGCATTGCAGAATTTAAGCGTGAATGCCGGATTTAACGATGTGACACGTCTGGTATTGCGCATGGAAAACAGGCTTGTCGAGATCTCAGCGCCGTATTTTGACTGGAATGCGGTCGGGGAAATCGAGCTGCTGATTGCAGTGGATGAAAACGGCAAGAGTACGATTCGGTGCCGGAAAGATGAAAAAATATTAAAATCAATACCGGCGAAATACAAAAAGCATGAAACTGTACTTGATTTCCAGCAGATGAATAAGAAATTAAAGGAACAGTACAGCAGGACAAAGCAGATGATGGAACAGGCGATGGAGGACGGCACAACATTTGAGGTATGGGAATTTTTGGAACTTGCAAAAAATCCGGTTGTGAGTCCGATTGTAAAGCCGCTGGTAGTTATGAAATATGACAGTGCGTTTGACACTGCAAGAGAACGCATTCCGCAGGAGGATGCTGCAGCAAAAAAATCATCCAAAAAGGCAAAGCGCGGGGGCAGCGAAAAAGAAGACAGTAAAAATGTCGCGATGGAAAAAAACGACAGTAAAATTGTCGTTCTGCGGGAGGAAAGCCTGCAGCGGGCACAAACCAGATGTATGGGCTTTTTGACAGAAGAAGGCATTGTTGACTGGAAAGGGGATATTACCCCTGTCAAGCCGCAGGATACGATTCTGATTGCACATCCGTTCGATCTGCTGCAGAGCGGACACTGGCAGGATTATCAGAAGCTTTTGTTCGAAAAGCAGTTAAAACAGCCGTTTAAGCAGGTATTCCGTGAACTTTATGTGAAATTGAACGAGGAATTAAAGCAGGAGAAATCCCTGATGTTTTCCGGCAATCAGATTCAGCCGCAGAGAACAGTTGGCGCGCTTCGCAGCCGCCGCTGGGTTGCGGATTACGACGACGGCCTGCAGAAAGTATACTATCGGGAGAATATTGTCGCCCGTATCTATGCGATGGCCGACTGGTTTACGCCCAGCGATGTGGAGGCCCCGACCCTGGACTGGGTCGTATTTTCCGACCGAAAGACCGGCGCGTGGCTTAAAATAGAAGAAATTCCGGATATTATTTACAGTGAGGTGATGCGCGATGTAGATCTTGCGGTCAGCGTTGCGCACGCAGGCGGCGTAGATCCTGAGACAAGTCACTCCACAATAGAGATGCGCAGTGCGATTGTGGCTTGCAATCTGGAACTGTTTAAAATCAAAAATGTTCGTCTGGAAAAAAATCATGCTTATATCGACGGCAAGCTCGGTCAGTATACGATTCATCTTGGAAGCGGCGTCGTACACCAGCAGGGAAATGCCATGCTGTATGTCATCCCTGTCCACTCCCAGCACAGAGGCCGCATTTTCCTTCCATTTGTCGACGACGATCCGAAAACGGCGGAGATAATGTCTAAGATATTGTTGTTTGCGGAGGACAATAAAATTAAGGACCCGAATATTTTGTCCCAGATTCATTAAAAAAATCCTTTTTCAGGCGATCTGGCATCAGATTTTTTTGACTTTTTGCCCCTGGTATTAATTCATAAAATTAAGAAAATATTAACAAAAATCGGTTTTTTATATTCCACAACTTCAAGCGCTTATGTTATAATAAAAAAAGATTTTGAAAGGGAATACATGAGAATATGCAAACTCGGATCTTAAAATTTCGTCATAATGTTATGGGAATATTTTCAATCTCCGCATTTGAGAATATCAGGGGCGGGATTAACAAAGACTGCAAAGATGTATACTTTGTGCGTGCGCTTGGAAGGAATGACAAAATTGAAAGTCAGGTTGCACAGATGGATCAGACGCTTGGAGCGTCTATGCAGACCGGCAGATGCTGTTACAGACGTATCTCATCGCTTCCTGCAATGACATTGGCCGGGGACGCTGATTATTATCAGAACAGTTACAACGGATGGCGGCAGAGCGGAAAAATCAGCGCTGTAACGAAAAGAACAGACGGACAGCCGGAATTTTGCGCAGTTTTGGGGAAAGCATGCGCCGATGTGCTGGCGCAATGGAAGAGCGGTGCGGCGGCAAATGAAACTGCAGAAAAAAATTTTATCACTAAAATCCTTTTTTGGTTTGACTGGCTCACAGACGGGTTGTTCGCGCAGTGGAATGAACGCCTTTCCGTAAAGATTGCGGCAGAAAACATTACGAAAAAACAGGACTATCTGTTTTTTTATTTTCTGACGCTGCTCGGATTCGATGTGCTGCTGCTCCAGACGCAGATTGATCTGGATGTGGAGTTAAAGGCGCTTAACCTGTCAAAAGAGTTTGTGCTTGGGGAGTTTGGAGCCTGTGTTCTTCCGGCCGGGCAGCAGATCGCAAACAACGAACGAAGACCGATCCGCGTAGACGTCCGCCATCCGAAACGGGAACAAAAAGCAAGAGAAAAAGCGGTGCAGGAAGCCGGACAGCTGCCCAATCAGGTGCGGTCTTCTTCCGGGCGCAGCGCCGGGGCGCCGCCGGAATGCGGTTTAGGCAGGCCGACCGGGAGCCGGTGGCCGTCTCCATCCGGCACAACGGGAGCAGGAAGCCGCAGGCCGTCTTCTCCCGGGAGTACGGCAGGGATTTCGGGAGCGGGAAACCGCAGGCCGCCTGTCACCGGAAGTGTGAGGTCTGCATCAGGATCTTTGTCAGAAAGAAGAGAACTTACGTTTGAGGAACTGGCGCAGCTTGCCTCCTCTGTCGTAATGATTGCGATACGCGATAAAAAAGGCGAAGTCATGGGCACCGGTTCCGGGATTATGGTCGGAGAAGAGGGGTACATACTGACAAACAACCATGTTACCGGAGGGGGCTACTCCTATTCCGTCCGGATAGAAGACGACGAGAATATTTACGATACAGATGAACTGATAAAATATAACTCCGTTTTGGATCTTGCCGTGATCCGTATTCCAAGGCGGCTTCGTCCGCTCCCCGTCTATCAGGGAAAAGAACCGTTGGCGCGCGGGCAGAAAGTAGTCGCCATCGGCAGTCCGCTCGGATTTTTTAATTCGGTTTCGGACGGCATTATATCAGGGTTCCGTACAATTGACACAGTAGATATGATACAGTTTACCGCGCCAACATCGCCGGGCAGTTCGGGCGGCGCGCTGTTAAACATGTACGGCGAAGTCATAGGCATCAGTACTGCCGGGATTGAGAGCGCACAGAATATCAACCTGGCGATGGGATATGAATGTATCAATATGTTTATCGGAGGATTTACAGGATGCAGAAAAAATTAAAAATATCGTTTAACTCACCGATTATTCTTGGCTTTACTGTAATCTGTTTTGCAGCTTATCTGTTAGACGCCATAACAAAAGGAATGACAAATGATCTGATTTTCAGTGTATACCGTTCCTCTCTGTTAAAACCGTTTACCTATGTGCGACTGATCGGTCATGTATTTGGCCATGCCAACTGGGACCATTTTCTGGGGAATATCATGATGATACTTGTAATCGGTCCGCTTTTGGAGGAAAAATACGGTTCTTCCAATATGCTGTTTGTCATATTGGCCACGGCAATTGTCACGGGGCTTGCACACATGCTGCTGTTTCCTCATGTACAGCTGCTTGGCGCAAGTGGAATTGTATTTGCGCTGATTTTGCTCTCCTCATTTACCAGTATCAGAGAGGGATCTATTCCGCTTACATTTATTCTGATTACAGTGATCTACATTGGCGGACAGATTTATAACGGGCTGTTTGTAACAGACAATATCTCAAATCTGACGCATATTCTGGGCGGATTTGTAGGATCGGGCCTGGGGTATGTGATGAATAAAAATAAAATGAACAGGTATTAGAATGTACGAACACAAAAAAATTCAGCAATTAAATGACTTTTTTCTAAATTACAGCGCAAGGCATGAAAAAGGGATATACTTTTATCGGATTAACGGCTATAATGAACAGATTCATACGTTTGTACGCGCCTATTTCGAGAAAGCGCGCACAAGCGGCGTTGCCATTATAGGAAAACTGCCCAATCCAAATGAGAAACAGCTTTCCTATTATAATGAAATAATGGGACAGGATTTTATGCCGCAGTCTGCTTTTTTTCAGGAAAAGCTTGCAAAGTGGCTGCCGCGCATGAGCAAAAGCCAGAGAGTGAAAATGGCCGACTCGATCTATGACTGTCTTACGGTTTTAAAGCAGATGGGCAAAAATGACAATATGTTAAAAAATGCCTATATCAAATTTATGTGCTGGCTCTACTACAAATTTGAGCCGATTGTAAATCGCCTGGGAATGGAGGAAGTTCCCAAAATATTGTATGAAGGCGAGATCGGGAATTATGAACTTTTGATGTTTTCCGTGCTGGCGGGGTGCGGCTGTGATATTGTGCTGCTGCAGTATCACGGTGACGAAAATTATAAAAAACTGGATGGGAGAGATTATTATTCGGATAATCTGAAACTCGATCATTTAGAAGCGTTCCCGCCCGATTTTTCACTGGAAAAGATTATGCAGGAGATTCGGGAAGAAAAAGACAACGAGCGTCTCTATGGGCAGCGCGCCGCAATCTCTCCCTGCACAAATGTCTGGATTGACGGAAAGGGACTGGAAGACTGCAAAAAAAGTGTTCCTGAGAGAGGAAAAGACGCCAGATTTTATTATAATTGTTTTATCTGCATCTATGGGGCGGAGGACAAACTGACTTATCTGAATGAACTTTATCAGCTGCAGCTGGAATTAAAGAATCAAAAAAGAAAAATACTTATTGTAGAGGCAAGGATGGCCGAACCGACTACAGAAGAGATCGGCGCCATAAAGCGGCGAAGCTACCAGACGCGCGATCAGATGCTTGCAGATATCTCTCAGAATATAAGGTTCGCTTCCAACAATGAGCTGCAGCGACTGATGCATCAGACATTTCTGGATGTGATGCTGGAGGAGGCAAAACTGCCGGATATGAACCTGAATAAGCTGACCAACCGGGCCGTCTATCTGCTCTGCTGGATGAAGCGCTACCAGTCCGGGCTGTTTGCGGGCTGGCAAATGCCTGCTGTCGCATGTTTTCTGTATTTTGGCGCATGCGCAGGCAATAAGGAAGCGTTGTTTTTAAAATGGCTTTCAAGGCTTCCGGTGGACGTTATGATATTTGTACCGAATTTAAACGACAGGTGCGTCCTCAAAGACAGCAGACTCTATGAGATACATTACCAGGATTCCATGTCGGTCAGACATTTTCCGAGTGAAAACACCAAACTTCATATGGGTACGGCGGCGTACCATGCCGAGCGGGAACTTGACAACATGATGTACCAGGATTCCGGAATCTACCGTAACAGACAGTATGAGAAAGCAATTTCCGTAACGCTTCAGACGATGTACGAGGAAATTGCAATACTCTGGGATCAGGAACTAAAGTACCGTCCGAACTTCAGCACGGTGGAAGATATTGTGAATATCCCTGTTATTTTCTCCAAAATATCGGGTGTAAAAGACAGAAACATGCCGCAGTACTGGTCTCAGATCAAAGCGCTCCTGACGACGGACACATATCTTGTCAAACATGTTCCGTATCTTAGTTCCGAAGCGCCAAATCCGATGCGTTCCCATGCAACCGAATTTTTTAAAAACGGGAAAGTACAGCGTGCAAAGATCAAAGCGAATCCGCAGTATCCCTATGGAGTACTGCGCGATGAAGTACAGGATCACATATTAAACAAACTGCAGCTGTTGATAGATCAGAAAAACATTCGCGGTACGTTTCAAAACGGCATGGAATATACAATCGTGGCAACAGTCTTAAATCTTCCGAAAGAGATTGTGCGCCTGATTCAGCAGTTTGATTTTACCAGAAAAAATCCGAAATTAATTTATATCAATACGACAGAACAGGTCATTTCCCTGGAAGACAGTATTATGGCGGCATTTTTAAACCTGATTGGATTTGACGTCATCTTTTTTGTTCCGACCGGTTATCAGACCGTTGAAAAATATTACGACAGAGAGATTATGGAGGAACATCAGATCGGCGATTATGTCTATGATCTGCATGTCCCTGATTTCAGACTGGTTTCCGGAAGCAGGCAAAGAGGCGGGCAGGAGCATGCTTCACTGTGGGATAAAATATTCAAACGAAATGGAGGATAAAACAAATGGGATTGGATTTTAGCAGGACGGCGTCGCCTGCTGTGGCGGATAACCCCGCAACATCGACGCAGAATGAGGTTATGGTGGTTGAAAAATATGATATCGTTTCCGATCGGGAACAGATGAACACACAGCTTGTCGGCTCCGAGGAGGTGGATGCGTTAGTCAGCACCATAGAAATTGACAATTTAGAGAGTATCGTTACATTCGGCGCGAAAGCGGCCGAGGAGATTTCCAAAGCGTCGGACGTCGTGTTAAACGGCATGAGTATGTCGCAGATCGACGAGTCCAGCGAAATGTTAAACACACTTGCAAAAGTGATGGAGAAGTTTGATATTGACGAGCTGAAAGAGAACCCGTCGCTTTTTGGAAAATTATTTGGCAATCTTCGCAAACAGCTGGACAAAATTTTAAACAAATATCATACCATGGGTGATGAAGTGGACAAAATATATGTCCAGTTAAAGCAGTATGAGTCAGAGATCAAACAGTCGAACCGAAAGCTTGACCAGATGTTTGACGCCAATGTGGGCTATTATCATGAGCTTGTAAAATATATTCTGGCAGGCGAACAGGGCTGCAAGGAACTGGAGAATTACATTGCGCAAAGGCAGACTGATCTGGAAACAACGGGCGATAACTCGATTCAGTTCGAACTCAATTCCCTGCAGCAGGCGTTGATGATGTTAGAGCAGCGGACACAGGACTTAAGAACGGCGGAAAGCGTTGCGATGCAGTCTATTCCGATGATCAAGACAATGGAATTTTCCAATATGAATCTGGTCAGGAAGATCAATTCCGCATTTATCATCACGCTTCCTGTTTTTAAACAGGCGCTTGCACAGGCAATTATGTTAAAACGCCAGCGTATTCAGGCGGAAGCAATGAGCGCACTCGACGAAAAGACAAACGAGCTGCTGATTAAAAATGCGCAGAATACGGTTGAACAGTCTAAGATGACTGCACGGATGGCATCCGGCAGCTCCATACGGATTGAGACATTGGAGACAACATGGCGTACGATCGTCAATGGAATTGACGAGACGAAACGCATTCAGGAAAATGCAAAGAAACAGCGTATTGAAGATCAGGCAAGGCTTGAAAATCTCAAGGCCGAATTTAATAAAATGTACCACATGCCGGACAAAGTGAACAGTTGAACCCGCAGGCAGCGGAATTTCAATTGATATAAAAGAAAAGGGAGGAACAAAACATGCCAATTAATTTATCAAAAGGACAGAAAGTAGACCTTACAAAGGGGAATCCGGGACTGAAGAATATTTTAGTCGGTCTTGGGTGGGATGTAAACCAGTTTGATTCAGGAGCTGATTTCGACCTTGACGCCGCAGCATTTATGCTGGGTCAGAACGGTTTATGCCCGTCAGAAAAAGAGTTCGTGTTCTACAGTAATTTAGAGCATCCGAGCGGCGGCGTAAAACATATGGGCGACAACTTAACCGGCGAGGGCGAGGGCGACGACGAGCAGATCAAGATCGATCTCTCCAAAATTCCGGACAGTATTGCAAAAATTGCATTTACCGTTACCATTTATGAGGCCGACACAAGACGACAGAATTTTGGTCAGGTATCCAATGCTTACATCCATATTATTGACGAGACAAGCGGCAGAGAACTGATCCGTTACGATCTTGGCGAAGATTTTTCCATAGAGACTGCCGTAGTTGTCGGGGAACTTTACAGACATAACGGCGAGTGGAAATTTAATGCGATCGGCAGCGGTTTCCAGGGCGGTCTTGCGGCGCTTTGCGGCCATTATGGAATTGAGGTTGCATAAAAATGTGAATATTTCACATACTATAATTTGGAGGACTTAAAAATGTCAGTAAGTTTACAAAAAGGGCAGAAAGTCAGCTTGACGAAAGACAATGCAGGACTTTCCAAAGTTATCATCGGCCTTGGATGGGATGAAGTAAAGCAGAAAAGAGGATTTTTTGCCCCGAAGCCGGCGCCGATTGACTGCGATGCTTCGGCATTGCTGTTAAGAGACGGAAAGCTGATGCAGAAAGAAGATATT
This sequence comes from uncultured Roseburia sp., assembly GCA_947088345.1. GTDB lineage: Bacteria > Bacillota > Clostridia > Lachnospirales > Lachnospiraceae > Roseburia. Next base: position 39,375 of record CAMUGE010000019.1, on the reverse strand, counting down.
GTCTATTTCGGGAATCTGTCGCATATGTCCGGTACCGTTCAGCATATGGGCGATAATTTAACGGGCGCAGGCGAGGGCGACGACGAGCAGATCATTGTGGAACTCTCCCGCGTACCGCAGGAGTATGACAGGATTGTGGTCGTAGTCAATATTTATGACTGTGTCAAGCGAAAACAGCATTTCGGGTTGATTGAGAATGCGTTTATCCGCATCGTGGATGCCAGAAATAATACGGAATTATTAAAATATAATCTGACGGAAGAGTATTCCGGGATGACGGCAGTGATTTTTGGCGAAGTTTACAGGCATAACGGCGAGTGGAAGTTTAATGCAATCGGCCAGGGGACGAATGATCCGGGTCTGGGGCAGCTTGCAAACCGTTATATCGGCTAGATGGGAGGACAAAATGGAGTTTAAAGGCTTAAGCGATCAGGAAGTCGCTTCGTCCAGACAAAAGCATGGAGCCAATACAATACCGGATTCGGAGCCAACTACTTTCTGGGAGGAATTTAAAGAGACATTTGGCGACCCGATGATCCGGATACTGCTTGTTATCGCGGCGCTTATGATTGTAATGTTCTTTTTCGGCTACGCGGATATCTATGAGCCGCTGGGAACCATTGTCGCAGTACTGATTGTGGCTTTTGTTTCAGCAAAAACGGGAGTTGCAAGCGACACCAAATACCGCGAGCTGAAAGACAGCACAAAAAAAGATCAGTGTAAAGTATACCGCAGCGGTGAAATTACTGTGATTGACGTCGATGATGTTGTTGTCGGGGATAAAGTGCTGCTGCAGTCGGGAGACAAAATACCCGCGGACGGTATTTTAGTGTATGGAGATTTAAGAGTAGACAATTCTGCATTGAACGGAGAGGCGGAAGAATGCAAAAAGACTGCCGCGTCGTCCGATACACAGCTTGCCGAAGATATTACCGGCGATACGTTTGTCGACAGTTATTCGCTGTTTCGCGGCGCCGTTGTTTTTGACGGCGAGGGCGTATTGGATGTGCGAAAAGTCGGTTTGAAGACAATGATGGGTAAGATGGCGGAGGAAATGCAGGAAGAAGAGCCGGATTCTCCGTTAAAAGTAAAACTGAGTATTCTGGCAAAACAGATTTCCACGTTCGGTTATATCGGCGCGATTGTAATCGCAGTGCTTTATCTGGTGCATTTTGTTATTGTTGCCGGCGGTGTCGGCGATTTCTTTGCACTTGGCATGAAAGACGTGATACAAAAAATTGTAGAGGCCGTATCGCTTGCCGTTGTTATTATCGTCTGCGCTGTGCCGGAGGGACTTCCGCTTATGATCTCCCTCGTGTTGATGCAGAATACAAGCAAGATGTTAGACCATAACGTACTTGTGCGCAAAGCGGAAGGAATTGAGACAGCAGGTTCGTTAAATATTCTGTTCAGCGATAAGACCGGGACGATTACAAAAGGTATGCTGGAAGTTGTCGATTTCTTTACGGCTGACGGTAATTCCATCCCGCTTGCGGATCTGGAGAAACACACCCGGGTAAAGCGGCTTGTCAATCTTGCGATCGGTAAAAATACGCAGTCTATGTATGACGCAGACCACCGTGTGATCGGCGGAAACGCAACCGATCAGGCAATGATGAAATTTCTTGGGGAGAACACATTCCATGCGCTTGCGGAAGATAAAAACTGTGTAATCACAAAAAGCCAGGGATTTAATTCCACCAACAAATTCAGTCAGGCAAGAATAGACAGCGAGGGCAAGACATTCTATAAAGGCGCGCCGGAGCGTCTGCTCGGCGCATCCACGAAATATCTCGACGCCAACGGAGAGATTAAGACAATCGACAAAGCGGCGCTTGACAAAAAGATTGACGCGCTTGCCGAAAAAGCAATGCGTGTGCTTGCCTTTGGCTATTCGGAGCAGGCTATGACGGAAAACAAGATCAACGACGATGTTGTCATTATCGGTCTTGTGGGTATTCGCGACGATGTTCGTGCGGAGGCAAAAGACGCCATAGCAGAGGTACAGAAAGCCGGCATCCAGGTCGTTATGATTACGGGCGACCGTCTTGAAACTGCGGTTGCCATTGCAAAAGATGCCGGTCTTTTAAAGACTAATTCCGACCGGGCTATTTCCTCCGCAGAATTAAACGCAATGTCGGATGACGAGGTAAAACGGATTATTCCGGATATTCGTGTTATTGCAAGAGCGCTCCCGACTGATAAATCCCGAATGGTACGCCTTTGCCAGGAGATGAACCTTGTTGTCGGCATGACGGGCGACGGCGTCAACGATTCTCCGGCATTAAAGCGGGCGGATGTGGGCTTTGCAATGGGAAGCGGCACGGAGGCGGCCAAAGAAGCAGGAAAAATTGTAATTTTGGATGACAATTTCAAATCCATCAAAGATGCGATCTGGTACGGCAGAACAATTTATCATAATATTTTAAAGTTCTGTAAATTCCAGCTTGTCATCAATGTGACGGCCGTGGTTGTCAGCGCAATCGCTCCGTTTTTTGGAGTGGAAGAGCCTTTAAAAGTAACGCATCTTTTGTTTGTTAACCTTGTTATGGACGGACTTGGCGCAATTATGCTTGGAAACGAGCCGGCGCTTGCAAAATATATGGACGAGAAGCCGCGCCGCAGGGATGAGGGCATTATCAGTAAAAATATGGCGGTTCAGATCGGCGTTATGGGCGCCTGGCTGGTTCTGGTCAGTTTCCTGTATTTAAAACTGCCGTTTTTCCAGAATCTGTTTGCAAATGAGGAACAGCATCTGACCGGATATTTTGTTCTCTTTATTGTGAGCGCACTATTTAACGGTTTTAATGTCCGTGACGACGGTTTTGGTATTTTTAAAGGTCTGAATGAGAATACCGGATTTTTGAAAGTATTTTTTACAGTAATAATTATACAGGCGATTATCGTCAATGCAGCGCTTGTGCCGTTTGAGGCATTCCACTTTATCGGTAAAATGTTCAGTTGCGTGCCGTTTGGCCCGGCAGGATGGTTGATTGTTCTGCTGCTTGCAATTACGATGATACCGGTAGATCTGTTGCGCAAAGCTGTTACAAAGAGCAATTAAATATCGGAAAACAAACAGTTTTCGATACAAAAGAAAGTTCGCACAGCGGACTTTTTTTTGTTTTTCTCTAAGGAAAAAAATAATTCATCCGATATAATCAACAGAACATAATTCATGGAAGAAGGGAGTTGCCATTATGCGTATAGAAGCTTACAACAAGATAGATCCGGTATACAAAACGGGTAAAACGTCAAAAATTACAAAAACGGCGGAAACAGGCAGCACAGCCCGCGATGAAGTTTCCATTTCTTCATTGGGATATGATTACCAGATTGCAAAACAGGCAGTGGCAGATGCTTCAGATATCAGGGAAGATAAAGTTGCAAAGTTAAAGGGAAGAGTCGACTCTGGTAATTATCATGTGAATACGAATGATTTCGCAAATAAATTATTGGAAAAATACAATGCACTATACAATTAACAAAGTGAGGGTATATCGTGGCTAGTTTAATGGAAGAACTTTTGGAAGTCCTTGGCGAAGAGGAATCAAGATACCAGACATTGGCAAAGCTTGGGGAAGAGAAAAGACAGGCGATTGTAAAGGCCGATATCGCAGCTCTTGATGCAGTGACTGTGAAAGAGCAGGATGTTTCGAGCGAACTTTTAAATATTTCGCACAGACGGACGTCCGTCTTAAAAGATATCGCAACAGTGCTCGGTAAAGACCCCGGGGAGCTTACGCTCACAAAGCTGATCGGATATCTGGACAAACAGCCCGTGGAGCAGGAGCGGCTCAGGGAGCAGCGTGACAGACTTTTAAAGACAGGCGGAAAGATGCAGTCATTAAACCAGCAGAACGAGGAACTTTTACAGAGGGCATTGGAGATGGTAGAGTTTGACCTTACCTTGCTGCGGAGCATGAAGCAGGTGCCTGAGACAGCAAACTATGACAGGAGCGCGAATAATACAGGCGACCTGCTGGGAACAAGCGGATTTGATGCAAAGCAATAACAGAATTTAAAAAGGCAGGGAGGGAACCGCCATGGCAAATGGTTTTGGCAGTTTATTTATCGGCGTATCCGGGCTTCAGAGCAGCCAGAACGGCCTGAATACGACAGCGAACAATTTATCCAACATCGATACAAAAGGTTATGTGCGTCAGAGAGTCTTTTACTCGGACAGAGATTATATCACATTTAATCAGACGGCTGCCGTCAGTAAACAGCAGTCCGGTCTTGGTGTAAAAATCGGCGACGTGCGTCATACCAGAGACGTATTTTTAGACAAATCATACCGCTCTACTTATGGAAGGTACCAGTTTTATGATAAGACGGCTGAGGCTTCGCGTGAAGTCGAGACGTACTTTCAGGAACTGGAGGGAAAAGCGTTTCAGGAAGGGCTTGAGGATCTTTGGATTTCATTTGAGGAACTTTCCAAATATCCGGAGGACAGTGTATACCAGGAGCTTGTAATCCAGAAATCGCAGCTTTTCATAAGCAGAGCGTCTGCCGTTTATTCCGGACTGCAGACATACCAGTACAACATCAATACACAGATAGAAGACAATATTGACCGCATGAACGAACTTGGCAAGTTTATAGACGAGTGCAACATGGCAATAAAGAAAATCGAGACGGCGGGTATTGAGACGGCCATGACATTGCGGGACGAGCGCGATAAAGCGCTGGATGAGCTGGCAGGTCTTGTCGAACTTGATTACTATGAGACAGCGGACGGTATTTTAAAAATTTCCATAGACAGTGTTGAATTTGTAAATGAAAACGGTTACAACCATATCGGGATGCGCAAGGACCCGTCAACGGGGTTTGTAGATCCTTACTGGGAATTTCTTTCCGATCCAAAGAAAAACCAATATACCGACGTTATGGATTTCAGGCGTGATATATCTCCGGAAAATCAAAATGACAAGGGTTCTCTGAAAGCGCTGATTCTGGCGAGAGGAGATCATGTTGCAGATTATCGCGATATTGAGGGTTTGACGCAGAAAGAATACAATGATAATGCCGGAATGTCCGTTATGTTAAAAGCGGAAGCGATGATAGACCAGTTGATACATAAGATTGTAACAAGTGTCAACGACATATTTGCCCCAAATACCGCAGCGTCTGATTATATCCAGAACTGGGATGCAAATGGGACGGCGACACTGAAAGGTCCGGACGGAAAGGACATTGTAATCAATAAAAATACATTGATTCTGGACGCCGACAATTGTCCGGTCGGTTCCGACAAAAAGCTGCCGCCAAGGGAATTGTTTACGCGAATCGGATGCGACCGCTATACAGAGGCGACAGATGAGAACGGCAATGTATATTATATCTATAATGAAGAAGATCTGACAGACAGCAAGAATATGTACACGATACGAAGTCTCTCCGTCAATAAAGAATTATTGGTAGACGAGACATTGATGCCTCATTTAATGCAGAATCAGAACGGAGATATGGTGGCGGTCGATGCGATCCAGAAATTATCCGATATCTGGGAACAAAAGGATTTTTATCTAAATCCAAATGATCTTCGGCCGATTGATTTTAAATCTTATTATATCAGTATGTCAAATGACATGGCGACATTTGGAAATGTCTATGAGGCTACGGCGGACAGTCTGGCAGACGGAAGTTTGTCGACTGACAACGCAAGGCAGCAGGTGATTGGAGTTTCGGCGGACGAAGAGCTTGTCACTATGATCAAATTTCAGAATGCTTACAACGCGGCGAGCCGTTTTATCAATGTAATCAATGAGATGATTGAGCATCTGATTACACAGCTTGGATAGGAGAGAGATTATGTTATCGACATTTTTTGGATTGACCATTGCGCAGTCAGGATTAAATTCTTTTCATGTCGCATTAAATACAACAGCGAACAATATTTCGAATGTCAGAACGCCGGGATACTGCAAGCAGCAGGCGAACAGAGTGGCATCTTCCGCATTGCGCACCTATACTTCGTATGGCGCAGTCGGAACAGGCGTTAAAACGGAGTCCGTAACACAGCTTAGAAATCTTTATTATGATCACAGATACTGGGAGAATCAGACGTCCCTCGGACTGTATGAATCCAGATTAAATTATTTTCATCAGATTGAGAACTATTTTATTGATACCGGAGAAGAAGGGTTTTCCACCATTATGGATAAAATGTTTGCAAATCTGGACACTCTGAAAACCAATGCGGGCGATGTCAATACGAGACAGCAGTTTACTTCCAGCGCCCATGACTTTGCGGTTTATTTTAACAGCGTTGCACAGGGGCTTAGCGATATTCAGGGCAATGTGAATGAGGAAATCAAGAGCACGGTTGACAATATCAATGCGATCGCACAGAAAATATCGCTGCTCAACAAACAGATTAACGTGATTGAGGTGCAGGGGGGATATGCAAACGAGCTTCGCGATCAGAGAGCGCTGCTCGTAGACGAATTGTCAAAGATTGTACCGGTGGAGGCGACAGAGGCGCCGGTAGAAAATTCGAAATATCCGGATATGTATACAGGCGGTACGCATTATACTGTGAGAATAAACGGACAGATTTTAGTCAACGATTACGATTACAATCAGTTGGAGTGCGTTTCACGTGAAAGAAAGATTAATCAGTCGGATGTGGACGGACTTTACAGTATCAAATGGAAAGACACAGGCAATACATTTTATGCGGGCGGCAACAGTATGTCCGGCACGCTGAAAGCCCTTTTTGATATACGCGACGGCAACAATGCAGATAATTTTACCGGGGTTGTCAAAATTGATAATTCCAGACAAATTACGGTGACATCGCCGTCGGTTACATCTGTCGAGACAATGACGATGCCGCAGCAGGGAGTCCTGACAATCAACGGACGCGATTATAAATATGACGGGTTTACGTTCGAGACGAATGATAAGGGGGAAGTGACTTCCTACACATTTAATCTGGATGCGCCGCTTTCGAGTCAGGACATTGAAAAAGCGGACGGAAAGTCCGCGTCGATCGGATCGGCAGTCGATGTAATGGGTATTCCCTATTATATGGCGCAGATGAACCAGTTTTTGCGTTCGTTCACGCAGAAATTTAATGATATTATGAAAAAAGGCGAGGATTTAAACGGAGATCCGACAGACTATTTTGCTTTTTTTACTGCAGCGGATAAGGACGGAAACGAGTATGCGTTCGGCGATAAACCGACGGGAAGCACGGATGACTGTTACTATCAGATGACTGCCGCCAATATAAAAATTTCTTCTGTGTGCGCAACGCATCCCGATAAAATAGGTCTTACCGTGCACCCGGAGAGCATCGACGACAATAAGCATGAAATTGAGAGCGGCGGCGTCGATTCATATGATCTGTGCGAGGAGCTGTTAAAATTACATGAAAATACCACTCTTTACCGCGGAGGAAACGCGGCTGATTTCCTGAAATGTATGATTGCCGATATATCGGTAGACAAACAGGAGTCCGAGATTTTTTACGAAAAATATTATAATGTGGGCAGTACGATCGAATCGCAGAGAATGTCGATTTCCGGTGTTGACGAGGATGAGGAAGGACTTGATATGCTGAAATTCCAGTATTCGTATAACCTTGCATCCAAGATGATTTCCGTAATGGCAGAAATTTACGATAAACTAATCCAGCAGACCGGTGTATAATGAGAAAGAGCAGGAGGGAATGTCATGCGTATTACTAACAATATGATTATGCATAATACGTCGAATAATATCAATGGCAATAAAGTAAATGTAGACAGATTAAATAATCAGATGTCGTCCCAGAAGAAGATTCAGAGACCATCGGAAGATCCGGTAATTGCAGTGCGCGCGCTTCGTCTTCGCAGCGCTTTAAGCCAGGTAAACCAGTATTATCAGAGAAATATTCCCGATGCGGAGTCATGGCTTAGCGTAACGGATACCGCCATTTACAATATGGAGACGCTGGTCAGGGATATCCGAAGCGAGGCTGTTTACGGTGCAGGCGATGATTTAAAAGAAAGCGACAGACAGGCAATCTTAGAACAGATGCAGAAATTAAGAGAGCAGGTCTATGCAGAGGGCAATACCGACTATGCAGGGAGAACGGTATTCACCGGTTTCCATACAAACAAAAAGCTGACGTTTATGACGAATGAGAAAGACACGACATATAACATCACGCAGGGATTTACGTATAAAGATATTGAAGAGCATCGCTATTACAGCGGGGATGTGACAATACCGAACAATGCGCAGCAGGCAGTCGACAATCCGATCAGCGAACCGGAAGAAAGTATATACCAGCGGATTCGTTTGAGTTACGGAAAAGTTTCCGGCAATGCACAGGACCCGGGCGATACCACAAATCCGGTGATCACCTATACGACGCAGAATATGACGACGCCAACGCAGATTGCGCCGACCGTCTATGACAATTATAAGGATTGGGAGGCTGCAAGCGCAAACGGTTATGATATTCCGGCGGGCGGCGCGGTATTTATCAAAGATTCCGGCGAGCTGATCTTGTCGGATGAACTTGCATCCGATTTGAAAGGCGGAAAGGCGGATGTCTCGATCAGCTATCAGAAGACAGGCTTTAACGAGGGTGAGCTGCGTCCGGAATATTATTACAACTGTACTGATGTAACAGATACCAATCATCCGATCGAGTATACCAAATTTGACGAGGACGGCAACGAGATATATCAGGATATGAAATTTACGGTTGCAAGTAATCAGACACTGACTGTCAATACAAACGCATCCGACGTTTTTGACGCGGCGCTTGGCAGAGATATGGATGAAATGATTACAGCTGTACAGCGATCCATTGACGCGCATCAGAAATTAACCGACTTAAAAGCAATGAAAAAAATGGATGAATACGCAGATCCGGAGGCCCAGGAGCGGTTGGACAAATGGATTACAGCTGTGGGCAAGGAATGCGATTATGCCGATGATAATATGCAAAAGCTCTACAATACCTGTATCGGAAAATGCGACAAATACCTTGAAAAAATAGATTTGGCACAGACTGTAGTAGGAAGTAAAGGCAAGACGCTTGAACTTGTAAAGAAACGTATGTCTCAGCAGCAGACGACCATCGAGGAATTAAAGTCGACCAACGAGGATCGTGAGCTGTCAGATATTATCATTGACTATACGGCAGCTTACAACGCATATTCCGCATCACTTCAGGCTGCAGCCAAAGCAAATCAAAGTACATTATTAAATTATATATGATACCAAGGGCAAAAGGTTAACATACCTTTTGCCACAAACATCTTATATATAGAAATCTATTGCTGTTTGTATTCTTTGCAAAAGGAGAAGGAGATGAAAGCGACTACCAGACTGTTTGGAGAAATTGATATCGAAGAAGAAAAAATTATCACAATGGAAAACGGTATGATCGGTTTTCCGGATTTAAAAAAATTTACGTTAATCTACGATGAAGAAAAAGAAGACAATTTTATACGCTGGATGCAGTCTATGGATGATCCGGATATTGCGTTTCCGGTAATTGATCCGAGCCGTATTCTGCCTGATTACAATCCGACTGTGGACGATGCAATGCTCTCGGCGCTCGGTGAGTTTACGGATGAGAGCTGCTATGTATTAAACACAATTACCGTGCCGAAAAAAATGGAAGATATGGCGGTGAACTTAAAAGCGCCGGTCGTAATCAATACGGCAACCCGAAAGGGGTGTCAGCTGATCGTGGAAGACGACTTTGCTGTCAAATTCCGGATTTATGAGCTGCTTAAAGAGAAAAAAGAAAAGGCGGGTGATTGAGAATGCTGGCGTTGACGAGAAAAAAAGGAGAATCACTTGTCATTAACAATAACGTTGAAATTACGGTGTTGGAGATTCGCGGCGATCAGATAAAACTGGGAATTACCGCGCCAAGGGATGTACCTGTTTACCGGAAAGAAATCTACGTTCAGATTCAGGAAGAAAATGAGAATGCCATTTCCGCGGATGCCTTTGAATCCTTGAAGAATTTCATGTAAAAAGGTTAAGTTCACATACAATTTTCCGATATATAGAATAGAAAACTATTTTTAACGGAAGATTTGCAGATATCACATGGAGGTGGTTAACGTGGGAATTGAGGCAGTTTCGAGAAAAGACGCGTCAATGTATCAGGGAAGTACGGGCGCGCAGGCAGCGGAGGTACAGCCACAGGCCGCTGCACGAGAAAGCGGCATATCCGACAAAAAAAACAATAGTGTCAAAGAAGATAAGACAGGCAAAACACAAAACGGAAACGCTTACGGGGACAGCGAACAGCTTAAAAATGCCGTGAGCGACCTGAACAAGAAAATGGGCAATTCGGAGGCGGTGTTCGGCATTCATGAAAAGACGAACCGTGTGACGATTAAGATTGTCGACAAAGAGTCAAAGAAAGTAATGAAAGAGTATCCCGCGGAGGAGACTCTTGATATGATAGCAAAAGTCTGGGAAGCGGCCGGACTGATGTTAGATGAGAAAAGATAAAGGAGGAACATCCCTATGCCAATTAGACTGACAGGATTAAATTCCGGTCTTGATACAGAATCACTTGTATCGGCGCTGGTGTCCGCATACCGGACAAAAACAGAAAAATATACGAAAGCACAGACAAAACTCAGCTGGAAACAGACAGCCTGGAGTGAACTGAATAAAAAGGTAAATACATTTTATAAGAGTCTTGATGCACTCCGTTTTACATCCGCCTACAAGACAAAGAAAGTAAATGTTTCGGATGCAACTAAGGTAAACGTAACTGCAACCGAGGGCGCCGTAAACGGCACACAGTCTCTTGAGGTGAAAGAAACGGCAAAAGCCGGATACTTAACAGGCGCAAATCTTGGCAGCAGTGTCAGGGGCGGTACGAAATTATCTGAACTTGGCATTGAGGACGGTTCTACCATAAGCGTGACCGTCAAAGGCAGGACGACGGACATGAAGCTGAGCGGCAATATGACTGTCGACGATCTTACAAACGCATTCAAAGACGCTGGTATTAAAGCGAGCTTTGATTCTGCGAATCATCGATTCTTCCTTTCCGCCGGCGATTCCGGAAAGGAAAATGATTTTTCACTGACAGCAGCAAATGCAGACGGTATGGAGGCTCTTAAGAAGCTTGGACTGAATGCAAAATCTCAGGCAAATATTGAAAATTACGAAAACTTTGCGAAATATGCATTAGACAGCGCGGGCAACTCTTATTACCAGAAAGATGCAGCCGGTAACCTGCTCAAAGATGCAAGCGGCAACTATCTGGTCAATTCTGACGTACAGAACGGCACTACAACTTATGATGCGGCGCTGACAAAACAAAATATCGAGGATATTCGCGCCGAAATTTATGACAAGGCGGATGAGAATACGGAATTATCCTCAGCGCTTGCCTATGCGGATGCATATAAAGGCGTGCAGGATACAAAGGATAAATTTACACAGAATGGCGGCACAACGCAGGAATGGGATCTGTTGAATAAGCTGATTAACCGTGATGACGCCGACAGTATTTTTGTTGCCGAGGACGGAACGGCGTATACCATCACAGATGACGGAAGCGGTGGTTATACTGTCAAAGATGACAGCGGAAACGAAATAACAGGCGCCACTGTAAACAAAATCGGCAGTGGTGAGCGCTATGAACTCACGATTGCCGGCAGTAAGGTAAATGTTACAAACGGTGCAATTCGTGCTGCTGAACTCGAAGTGAAAGCCGGACTTGGTACGTACGATGCTGCAAACAATGAATACCAGATGGATGGAGCAGCTATATCCAATTTAAGGAACAACCTTAATACCGTAAAGGATTATGAAACGGATGCGACACCAGGAACCGCGGCAGCGCAGAAAGTAGCGGATATACAGGCCGCTTATGCAAACGGCACATTAGATACGCTGACAAAAAACTGGAAAGATACCATAAGTGCAAATAAAGAGTTTCTTGATGAAAACAGTGTTCTTGCCAATGATACCGAGACGCCGGAGATGCTGCAGGACAAAGTCGGAATGGCTGTGGAAGCGCTGGATCATCCGGATTACTCAAAAGGTTCGGTCAGGATTGACGGTACCGATGCCGTTATTTTATTAAACGGCGCGGAGTTTACTTCCTCGAGCAACAATTTTGAGATTAACGGCCTTTCCATCAATACGCTTGCAAAGACAGACGGAGAGATTTCGATCACAACAGACAATGACGTACAGGGATTATACGATAAGATCAAAGATTTCCTCTCCAGCTACAATTCTCTGATTAACGAGATGACATCGCTGTACAACGCGGGATCGGCAAAGGGATATGAGCCGTTGACTGACGAAGAGCGCGATGCTATGTCAGATACCGAGATTGAGAAGTGGGAAGACAAGATTAAATCCTCTCTGCTTCGGCGTGACGATCAGTTGGGCAGTATTATGAACCTGATGACCAACTCCATGGCAAAAGCATACGAGGTAAATGGAAAGAAAGTCAGTCTTGCGACATTTGGTATTGCAACATTAGGAATTTTCGACGCAGCGGAGAACCAGCAGAACGCATATCATATTTATGGTGATGAGGATGACGCTTCAACGGCATCCAAAGACGATAAACTCATGGCTGCATTAAAATCCGATCCGGATTCTGTGATAGAATTTATGAAGCAGCTGACAGACGGTCTTTACAAAGCGATCGACAAGAAGATGGGCAGCACACAGATGAGCAGCAAGTTCTCAGTCTACAATGACAAAGAAATGGCAAAAGAGTACAGCGACTACACCGATACCATTTCCAAATGGGAGGAGAAGCTGAAAGCACAGGAAGATTACTATTATAAGAAGTTTTCTGCAATGGAAACGGCACTTGCAAAATTACAGTCACAGCAGTCACAGCTGTCCGGTCTGCTTGGTATGTAACAGAATGAATTTAATTGAATACAGAGATTTTTACAGTGCCTGGAGCATTGTGCGGGTGAAATCTGCCCGCACAATGGCTTCGGGCATTACGAGTCCCTGTCGATAAACAAATCTGGTGCGATATGCGCAGAATGGAGACAAAATGTTAAACAATAACGGATATGCGGCTTATGCAAAAAATAAAGTAATGACGGCATCACCTGCGGAACTCACATTGATGTTATATGAAGGTGCGATCAAATTCTGCAACCTGGCGATTGTTGCAATTGAGAAAAAAGATTATGAACAGGCGAATGTTAATATTCAGAAAGTAGAGCGTGTCATCACGGAGTTTCAGGCAACATTAAACCACAAGTATCCTGTCGCAAAGGATTTCAACAATGTCTATGTGTATATCCAGCAGCGCCTGTTGGAGGCAAACCTGAAAAAAGATACGGAAATACTTGACGAAATTCTAAAACATCTGCGCACGCTCCGTGACACATGGAAAGAAGTGATGCGCTTATCCGCGCATACACCGGAAGGCGCACATGTACAGATATCTTAAGAGGGGGACGGCGTGGAGACCAATTATATTGAGATGATGATTCAGAGTCTGGAAAAGAAAAAGAAATTATTAAACCAGATCTCCGAACTGAATATTGAACAAAAGATGCTGCTACAGGACCCAAATTTGGAAGTCGATGATTTTGAGCAGAATATGAGGCGAAAAGGTACGCTGATCGAGGAGATCGATTTGCTGGACGACGGGTTTGAACAGCTCTATGAGAGAGTAAAAGAAGCCTTAAATACAAACAGGGAGCAGTATGCTCCTCAAATCCATAAAATGCAGGATCTGATACGGGAGTTATCCGCGCTTGGCGTTTCCGTGCAGGCGCAGGAGGCAAGAAACAAGCCGCTTGTAGAGCAGAAATTTGCGTCTGTCCGCAAGCAGGTGAAGTCTGTCCGCAACAGCCAGAAAGTAGTTCAGCAGTACTATAACAATATGGTGCGCGCCGGTGGTGGAACATCAAAATATATGGATGACAAGCATTAAATAATTTCTTTAAAAAATTTAAAATTTATTCTAAAGTATCGGAGAGTTCATCCGATATATAAAGTAAGTAAACAAAGAGTTACTTCAAAGTGAAAGATTTACAGAGCGTACGGCTGTGATGATAGCATATTTGATGAGTGGCATCTTTGTTACCCATCAATAAATAAGGCAGCATGGAAGCTGCGACATATTCAAGGAGGAATATATTATGGTAGTACAGCACAATTTGCAGGCAATGAACTCTAACAGACAGTTAGGTATCACAACTGGTCAGCAGGCGAAATCCACAGAGAAATTATCTTCTGGTTACAGAGTAAACCGTGCAGCAGACGATGCAGCAGGTTTAACAATTTCCGAGAAGATGAGAAATCAGATCCGTGGTCTGAACAAAGCTTCTTCTAATGCACAGGACGGCGTTTCCTTAATTCAGACAGCTGAAGGTGCATTAAACGAGACACATTCTATCTTACAGCGTATGAATGAGCTCGCTACACAGGCAGCTAACGACACAAATACGACATCTGATCGTAACGCAATCCAGGCTGAGATGAACCAGTTAGCATCTGAGATCAACCGTATTTCTTCTACAACACAGTTCAATACACAGAACCTGTTAGATGGATCTTTCACAGGAAAGAACTTACAGGTTGGTGCTTTGGCTCAGCAGAAGATTTCCGTATCTATCACAGCTATGTCCTGCGGTAAATTATTTGCAACAGGAACAACAAATGCTAACTCCATCACAACAATGAAAGTTGGCTCTACCAAGATTAACTCTACATCTTCAGGTAAAACAAACTCAGCAGGCAATACTTCATTCTCGAAAGTATCCGCTTCTGTTACAACGACAACTGCTCTTTACAATGAGATCAACGTTTCCACATTCTCTAACGCTGGTAACGCTATGACATTCGTACAGGCAGCAATCGAGAAAGTATCTGCTATGAGATCTACTCTTGGTGCTGTTCAGAACCGTCTGGAGCACACAATCGCTAACTTGGATACAACCGCTGAGAATACTCAGGCAGCTGAATCCCAGATTCGTGATACAGACATGGCAGACGAGATGGTTGAATACACGAAAAACAACATCCTCGCTCAGGCTGGTCAGTCCATGCTTGCACAGGCAAATCAGTCTACACAGGGCGTATTATCCATCCTTGGTTAATTTGTCTGACAGACAGAAACATAATAAAAAAAGAACCGGTTTACCGGTTCTTTTTTTATTTTATAGAAAAGATCGAATTTTGGATTATTAAATTTATGGCGTTACTATGCGCCCGATATGAAGCGGCGGAGAAATATCTACCATGTTCGATTGCCCTGGCAGCAAAACATGACTGATTGTCTGCGCAATGAGAAGCAGAAAGGGAAAATGGTTTACTCAAAACGGTAAACATGATATAATAAAAAAATAAAAGGATAAATTTCCTTTAAGATTGCAGGGAAAGGCAAAACAAAGATTATGAATGTACTGTTTTACCGATACGGAAGCATCTGTGAGCCGGATATGCTTTCCACATTTATGGAGTTTGGATTTCAGGTGACCGAGATCACAGAAGAAGTAAAAAATAAAAATTTCACACCGGAACAGGGTGTGAATTTGGTCAGCCGTATCCTGATGGATCAGCCGCATGATTTTGTGTTCAGCATAAATTTTTACCCATTTCTGGCTGAAGTCTGTAATATCTTAAAGATTCGTTATCTCTGTTGGATTGTGGATTCTCCAGTGACAGAATTATATGCCGCTTCCATACGTCATCCCTGGAACCGTGTATTTTTATTTGACCGTGTTTTATATGAAGAAATTGCGCCGATGAATCCTGCACATATTTTTTATCTTCCGCTGGCTGTCAATACAGAGCAAAAACAGGCAGTAATTGCAGCTGCGTCAGAAAAGGAAAAAATGCGTTTTCAATCGGATATAACATTTGTTGGATCACTCTATACCGAGAAATGTCCATTTGATCAATTCAGGCAGGACGGCGGATTTTTGGAGGGATATTTACAGGGGTTAATAGAGGCCCAATTAAAGGTATATGGCTATTATTTTATAGACGCAGTGCTGACGGAAAAAATAATTCAGGATTTTAAAGAAAATACGCCGGATTTTCTGTCTCTGCCGTATGCAGACGCAAGGACGGATCGCATGCTTGTATCGCAGTATTATATTGCTTCCAGGATCACTGCGTTGGAGCGGCAGCGCATGCTTTCTGCAGTATCAAAAATTTTTGCTGTACAGTTATATACCGGAAGCGATACCTCATTGCTTCCCGG
The DNA here is from genome assembly GCA_947088345.1 of uncultured Roseburia sp. Classification (GTDB taxonomy): domain Bacteria; phylum Bacillota; class Clostridia; order Lachnospirales; family Lachnospiraceae; genus Roseburia. The sequence goes on along the minus strand of CAMUGE010000019.1, from coordinate 23,189 downwards.
TCTTCACACGAGAGGATTTGCAAAGACATTGACAGAGATGCCGCTTATTTTTCATCAGAGCCGCATAAATTTAAATATGACGGCAAAATCCATTCGCAGCGCGCTTCCGCTCAGAATATGGGATATTCTTGGCTGCGGAGGATTTTGTATGACAAACTTTCAGGCCGAAATTCCGGACTATTTTGCGGTGGGAGAAGAAATTGAGACATATTCCAGTCAGGAGGAGCTGTTGGAAAAATGTGCCTATTATCTGGAACATGAGAGGCGCCGCGCGGAAATTGCACAACAGGGTTATGAAAAGGTGAGGAATTGTCATACGTATCCGATTCGTGTAAGTCGGATGATGGAACAGGCGTTTGAAATTTGATAGCGTGAAAAGTACTTCTAATCACTTGCAGCAAAGGCGCTAACGCGAAACAGGTTCGCGCGCAAAGAAGTTCTAATTCTCGCACCGGCGGGCTTCAAAGCCTTAAATGGCTTCCCACAAAGTCGTTTATGCGTATAAAGTGAATGCGAACTGAGTTCGCAATGCAGAAATGGGGATTATTATGGCAAAAAAAGTTTTATATCTGGATTGGCCCTGCTTTGGAAAAGCGGATATATTAGAGACATTTTCCCTGCTGGGAATGGAAGTGATATCATTTTTTCACGATCATTATACGGAGCGGAAAGATGCGGCATTTGACGAAGCTTTCGACGCTGCAGTGAATGACGCAGATTTTGCTTTTTCTTTTAATTACTATCCGCTGCTGTCGGAGGGATGTAAACGCCATAATATTCCGTATCTCTCCATTATATATGACAGTCCGCAGGTGGCGGTTTTTTCGTATACAATAATCAATCCATGTAATTTTGTATTTATTTTTGACAGCGAGCTTGCGGCGAGACTCCGGAAAGAAGGAATATCAACCGTTTATTATCTTCCGTTGCCGGTAAATCCCAGCCGGATACACAAAATCCTGCAGAAAAAACCCGCGAATGCGGCGCGCTATAACGCGGATGTGTCGTTCGTCGGAACACTTTATCATGAGGATCATGATTTTTACGGTAGATTGGACGGGATTAGTGATTATACCCGCGGTTATCTGGAAGGAATTATGGATGCGCAGCGCAAAGTCTATGGTTATCATTTTATCGAGGAAGTGCTGACGCAAAATGTTATTGCCGATATGCAAAATGCGTCGGGTTATCAGCTCGACCGCTACGGGGTGCAGACTTTGGAATACGTGTTTGCAAACTATTTTATAGACAGAAAAATTACACAGTTGGAGCGCATCGAATTATTAAATGCGGTAGCAGAGCGATTTTCGCTGAAGCTGTTTACGGTCGATTGCAATGCTCCTGTCATAAAGGCTGCAAACATGGGTACCGCAGATTATTACACCGAAATGCCATATGTGTTTGCCAACAGCCGAATTAATCTGAATATTACATTGCGCAGTATTTCTTCAGGGATTCCGCTGCGCTGTATGGATATTTTAAACTGCGGAGGATTTCTGCTGACTAACTATCAGGCGGATTTTTTCCGTCATCTCAATGCGGATGAACATTATGTCTATTTTGAGAGCAGAGACGATCTGCTTGCGAAGATCGAATATTACCTTTCCCATGAAAGGGAAAGGATTGAAATAGCGCAAAACGGACAGAGAGCAGTGCAGGCGAATTACAGTTATAAAGTAATCATTCCGCAAATATTAGAGATTGTATTTGATAATTTTGGCAGGAAATAAAGAAATAGACTATTTATGCCGATATAATATAAATAGCTATAAAAAGAAACATCAGGAAAGAACGGGGGCCAGCTATGAAAAAAGTCAGTATCGTAATCCCATGTTACAATGCACAGGATACTATTGCGCGTTGTGCCAAATCGCTGATAGCCCAGACAATCGGCAGGGAAGAGCTGGAATTTATTTTTGTAAACGACGGTTCGACCGACCGCACCTATGAAGCGCTGCTTGCGGTGGAGGCGATATGTCCGGACAGCGTGCTGATCGTCAACCTTGATACAAACAGCGGACAGGGTGTGGCACGCAATGCTGGTATGTCTTACGCGTCAGGGGAATATCTTGGATTTCTTGATGCGGATGACTTTGTGGAACCCGATATGTATAAAAAACTGTATGATACGGCAAGAAAATTCGGCTGTACGATGGTTGGAGGCGGTTATTTTGTCGATTCTGCGGATGGCAGCGTAAGAAGTGTCAGCGACAGTCTTCCGCAGCAGACTTATGAGGAAGTAGATACGGCAGAAAAAAGAAAGCAGCTGATCTTATCCGGAACTGCCGTGACATTTGCGGCCAGAATCTACCGGACTGATTTTGTGAGAGAACGCGGCATTTATTTCCCGGAAGGGACGCTGTATGAAGATAATTTCTGGCAGTCGCTGATGAACACAGAGATCAGAAGTTATTATATCTGTAAAGAAAGTTTTTATCACTATGTGGAACGTGCCGAATCCAGTACGAAGCATCCGGATGAGAACAACTTTATGCAGAGTATGAAAATGCAGACCACGCTGATGGAAGAATATCAGATTCGGGGGCTTACGGAACAGATGCCGGTGGAGCTTTTGGCAAAGTTTTTAAAGAGCCATACCGTAATGAACCTGCTTGGCATGTTTTTGGAGTGGAAGACGATACCCGAGGCAGTTTATCTGCAGATGAAAGAAGACCTGGCGGTATATGCAGGTAATTCTTTTGAGAATCCGTATCTATGGAAAGCGGATGTCGGGCTTTTAACAGATATGTTTGGAGAGAAGCTTACGGAAGAGGAGCGAATACGCTGTATGGAACAGTATTCCGCTCTGCTTCAGAAAGGCCGCATACAGCAGTGGAACCCGATTTTTGAAAAAAGAAGGGAACAAAAAGAACATAAGGCACAGCAGGCATGGGCGGCATTTCAAAAAAAATGTTTTCTACTTGCCTATGAAAGTGAGCGTCTGCAAAAAGAAGGAAGTTTTCTGGCAAAGACAGAATCACTGTTAGAAGAAGCCAGGCAGCTTGGGCGGTTTGACGACGGGACGGCTTACCTGGAACAGATGCTCTCGCGTGGGGAGGAATATCACAGGCATCTGGAAAAAATAAGTCCGATCCTGGTATATAAAGGCGATTCCATCTGTTATAATGTTTTAAACGATTTTGCCGGGCGGCTGATTGCCTCACTGCGTACGGCGGGAGAACAGGTGGAGGTTTATGACGAGGCGAGCCGCGGCGTGCAGGGACTTCTAAGTCTTTGCGGACGTACTTTTAAGGCGATTATCGGTTTTCAGACCTATCTGTTTGGCGTGAAATTTCAGAACGGAAAGAATCTGCATGATTCCATCTATGGGCCGAAGTATCATTTTATTTTTGATCATCCGCTATGGATGAAAGAGCATCTGGAAAATGGCCCGCAGGACTACTATGTATTGACGCACGGCAGAGATTACCAGGAGTTTATTCAAACTTATTTTACGAGAGAGGTAAAAACATGTTTTCTGCTACCGCCGGCAGGTATTGTGAGCGGTGATATCAATGATAAAGTTCCGGATATGGGACAGCGAACGCTTGACGTCACTTTTATCGGAACCTGGTATGATTACAGGGAGAGGCTTTTGTTTATCAGAAATACTAAGACGAGTGAACGCTATCTTGCAAACCGGTTCCTTTTAATTATGAAAAATCACCCAAATTTGTGTACGGAGGAGGCGTTTGAGCAGGCGCTGTCCTATTACCGGATTTCGTTGGACCGGGAAGCCTTTAAGAGTGTTTTATTTGATATGAAGCAGGTTTGTTTTGCAGTTATGACATATTACAGGGAGAAAGTCATACGTATTTTACTGGAGCAGGGAATCCCGGTTCATGTCTATGGAGAGAGTTGGAAGAAATGTCCTCTGGCTGCCAATCCCAATCTGATATTACACGACGCGGTGAGTGTGGAGGAGAGTTTGAACGTCTGGAGAAACTCCAAAATATCACTCAATATTATGTCCTGGCACAAGGGTGGTTTTACCGAGCGTATTGCAAATATTATGCTTTGCGGGGCCGTTGCGGTATCGGATCAGAGCTGGTATTTAAAGGAGCGTCTGAAAGACCAAAAAGAGCTGATTTTGTTTGATTTAGAAAGGCCAGAGCAGTTAGCGGAGCAGATCAGGTATCTGTTGGCGCATCCGGATAAAATGACAAAAATTGCAGACTGTGGGCGAAAGAGGGCGCTTAGGGAACATACGTGGGATGTGCGCACATCACAGCTGCTGGAAATTATAGAGCAAAGGTGAGAATGGAGAAAAACCGATGAATATCAAAATATACACGATGACGCACAGAGCTTTTACACCGCCGCAGGATACGGCGTATGTTCCGATGCAGGTTGGCCGGGCCGTTTCAGAAGATCTCGGTTTTTTGGGTGATGACACCGGAGATAATATATCGGACTTAAACGAATTTTATGGAGAGCTGACCGGCATCTACTGGATCTGGAAAAATGAAACAGAAGCGGATATTGTCGGAATCTGCCATTACAGGCGTTATTTTTTGAATGATAACGGAATGATCATGTCCGCTTCGGACTATCAGCGTATTTTAGAGGAATATGATCTGATCATTTCAGATTTGCCGTCTTTTGGCGGTACAAACAGGGAGAATTATGCGAGAGCGCACAGCATTGCCGAGTTAGACGCAGTGGCTGACGCAATTTTGCTGCTTTACCCGGATGATATTACTGCGTTTGAAGAAGTGATGGAAGATGACAAATGCTGCTATGGGAATCTGATGGTCTGTAAAAAAGAACTGTTTGATGAATATTGCGCATGGCTTTTTCCGATATTTTTAGAGATTGGGGATAAAGTCGATATCTCGTCCTATGATATGTACCATAAGCGGTTGTTTGGATTTTTATCGGAAGTACTGCTTTATGTCTGGGTCAGGGCCAGGAAGTTGAACGCATATGCCTGCAAAATCGGTATAACGGCAGAAAAAGCCGAAACGGTTGAATTTAAGCAGGCAATTACAGCGCTGATGCACAGCGGCGATATTGACCAGGCGAAAGAATTGTTTTACGGATATCTAAAAATGCGTCCCGATATCAGGGAGCAGATCTCCGATATTCGAAAGGAGATCCCGGTGCTTGAACAGCTGCTTTTTATTATGCATCAGGAGAGAAAAGCAGGTGTTCCGGGACTGCTTGCCTTTACCAATCAGGTTTCGGTGCTGACCGAACACTATAAAAATATCTGTAATCTGGTGAGAGAGCACGGAGAAAATACAAGGGAGGCTGCAAAAGGTTATTTTTCGGAATTTCCCGTGTCTGATATTGCGCTTTCGATTGTTGAGAAGCAGCTGGCGGGGACATTGTCCTACTACGAATATTTAAACGAAGGGATGCCGCCAAAGAAAGTATCTGTTATTGTGCCGGTCTATAACGCGTCAGAGCAGTTTGCCGGGTGCATCGGGAACCTGGTGCATCAGACGCTGGAGGATATCGAGATTATTTTTGTGGACGATTGTTCCACCGATAACAGTCTTAGCATTCTGCTGGAATGCCAGAGACAGTATCCGCAGAAAGTCAGGGTAATAGCGTCGCCGGAGAACCGAAGAGCCGGAGGCGCCAGAAATCTTGGACTTGATTTGGCCAGTGGGGAATATATCGGATTTGTTGACGCAGACGACCTGCCGGATGTGCAGATGTACGAAAAACTGTATGCAAAGGCAAAAGAAGGCGATTACGATATTGTAGACGGCGGATTTGTATTTGACAAGAAAGAAGCCTTTACCTTATATACTGTGGATGCGGATACCGGAGAACTGAATAATGCCAAAAGGAGACATCTGATCCGTATCGGAGGCTATCTCTGGAGCAAAATTGTGCGCCGTTCTCTGATCGAGGAGCAGCACCTGAGGTTTCGGGAACATGTTCCGATGCTGGAAGATGCAGATTTTCTGGATGTTTTGTATGCCACGGCAAATTCTATTGGGAATGTGAAAGACATTATTTATCGCTATAAAAATACGGAAGATTCGTTGTCCAAAAATATGGACAGAAAGGCGTACTGGACAAGTCTGTATACTGCGATGGAAGCGATTTATGACAGAACGCATACGCTTAAAAATTTCAAGCAGATCCGCAAAGCGCTGGATTATGAAAATATACAGTGGTATTCCTCGGCAGTAAATTCCTGCGTAGAAAGTTATCTGAAAGAAGAGGGATATCCGATTATAGAAATTCTGGAAAAGTTTCGGCAGTTAAAGAAAAAGACGGTGCGTCTTCCCTATACCGATAAGATTGTTACAAATGTCATAGAGCTATCAGACCGTTCAATTATGCAGATGAATGACGACAGCCCGGCAAAACTGCTGAAAGCGGCAAAGGAAATCGGATTTGATTTTAATGCGGAATAGAGGTTAAAATGGAGATAGAACTGGATCATAGATTAAATGCGATGGACAATTTGTACGGAAAAATGCAGCAAATGTCACAAAGTTACCGGGAATGGCGGCAAAGCGGCTGGCAGCAGGGCAGAGAAAATTGTCTGGAATGTTTTTTTTCACTGTACGGCGCGGCGGAAGAGGCGGGCGTTTCTCTGGGAGAGGTCAAAGAGAGCCTTGTCCCGGTAATTTCCGGGCAAAACGATCCAACGATACTACACAATCTCGGCTATATTCTTGAACAACTATCAGACTCGGTAAAAAAAATGTATCTTGCCTGTATGCACGACGAGGGCAGTTATCAAAAAGTTCTTCTCACTAATTATTATCAGACAGAATTTGAATACTCTGCGCTGCTGTTATATCTTGTCTATCCCTTTCTTTTTCCGGATGCGCCGGCTGGTCATACAAATCAGGTTGAAGTTAAGATCATTGCAAGTCAGCTGCGGGACTGCGGATATAATGTAGATATTGCGAATACACGTTACGAAAGAGAGATTGACAGTAAAAAATACCAACTGGTGATAGGGGCGGGAAGATGTTTTGAAAGAGTCTGCATGGAAGCGACAGACACGCTTTGTGTCTGCTATCTGACAGAATCGAGTCCTTATTTTGCAAACATAGCGGAATTAAGGCGTTTCAGAGATTTTGAACGGCGCAATCATGCGAAGCTTCCGTTTGAACGCCAGTCGTCAAATTTTCTGGATTTGACGGCTCTCTCCAGGGCGAGCGCTGCAATCTGTATCGGGAATCAAAAAACAGTATCTACCTATGAGGGTATGTTTGACCGGATTTTCCAGCTCAACGCAACCGGTTTTTGCGGACGTTTTCAACCGCAAACCTGTCCAAAGGAAAATGACAGCGGAAAACATTTTCTGTGGTATGGGGGCGCCGGTCCCATACACAAGGGTTTGGATCTGTGTATTGAGGCGTTCCGTAAGCTGCCTGAGCTAAAACTTCATATTGTCGGCGAAGTGACAGCGGAGTTTTATCAATTTTACCGCGAAGATATTGAGAAAGCGGAAAATATTTTATACTATGGTTTTCTGGCAAAAGATTCAGATGAATTTTTTGCTGTTTGCAGTCAATGCGGTTATTGTGTTTCGACCAGCTGCAGTGAAGGACAGTCAACGTCGGTCATTACGGCAATGCTTGCCGGGATGGTTCCGGTCTGTACGCCGGAGACCGGGCTTGATCTGGATGACTGCGGCGGGATTTGGCTTAGTGACATCAGTGTAGATGGTCTTGCAGCAAAGATGCGCGCGCTCTCACAGATAGAAGCGCAGCAGTTGTCAGAGAGGCAGGCGGCTGTTTTCCGGTATGCCTTAGAAAATCATTCCGCAGAGCATTATCAGAGACAGCTTGAAAGCATCTTGAAGCGCCTGGTTGGAGGTTAATAGAATGAAAATTCAGTTTTTGAACGGCGGCCTTGCAAATCAGGCGTTCCAGTATATATTTGCAAAGTATTATGAACTGTCGCACGACGGTGACATCATGTATCTGGATGATTCATATTTTGCGCTTAACACAGTTCACAACGGTTATGAACTCGAGTCGGTATTCGGGATCAAACCGCATATGTTAAGCGAGTGTTTTGATCAGGATGTCTGGGAATATATGCTGGCGCAGAAGCGTGCGGGGAAAAGTATTCCGCAGACATTGATGGAAAACGGGATGGACGTCTGTATGATTACAGAAGCAGCTTCTATCTACGGTGATTTCAATCCGTTTGACGGAAAAGTCTGGAAAATACCCGTCAATCAGTATTATCCGGAGATTTTAGATTTTAATGAGACGGAACACGTCTATTATCATGGTTATTGGATAAATTACAATTATTTTGCGAAATATCGCGATGTCTTACAGGAGGAATTTACTTTTCCGCCGATACAGGATGAGAGCAATCGGCAGCTGCTTCGCCGGATCAGTCAGGAAAAATCTGTCTGCGTACATATTCGCAGAGGAGATTATATCACACTCCAACTTGCGGGGAGCATGGAAAGTATTGCGAAAAATATCCGGCAGTTTGCGCATAACTTTGGCGGGGATTGGACTATGTTTGTTTTTTCCGATGAGATTGACTGGTGCGAGGCACACCGGGAAGAGCTTGGATTTTCGGAGTACCGGGAGACCGTGTTTGTACGGGGAAATACAAACGGCAGAAATTACATTGATATGCAGCTGATGAGTCGCTGTAAGGGTATGATTTTGTCAAACAGCGCATTTTGTTATCTTGCAGCTTTGCTAAACAGGGAAAAACAGGTGGGCGTCAATCCTACTTCCAGGGAACTGGGATGAGGAAAGGAAGTGTATATGGAAAAAAAACAGATGAACATTGCCGTCTCATTAAATCAAAATTTCTTTTACTGTACCTATGTAATGCTGTCCTCTCTCTTTGAGAATAATACAGAGTCCTCAATTACAGTCTATGTGCTGCACAGCGAGTTGACTGACGAACACATGGATGCATTTGATAAACTTGCACAGCAGTATGACGGACAGGTGCAGTCGGTACTTATCGACAGGAGTTTATTTTCGGACCGGCTTATGGTTACGGCTGAATGGAGCATTGAGGCATATTATCGTTTAATTATGGCTGATGTTTTGCCACGGGAAGTAGAGAGAATTTTATATCTGGACGGCGATATTATTGTAAATGGGAATATACGTGAATTTTATGATCTGAATTTTGAGGATAAACTGCTTGGCGTTTGTATAGAAAATGAAAATAATATAGAGAAACTGCCTCAGTTAAATACCAGAATGTTTCAGGAATTATTAAAGCAGGGATTCTATTATTTTAATTCGGGAGTTATGCTCTGGAATTTAAAAAAAGTCAGAGAGCAGTACTCCTTTGCGGATTATATGAAAGTTGCGGAGGAATACGCGGATGTGCTGGTCACACCGGATCAGGATATCCTGAATTATTGTTACTGGAATCAGGCAAAATATATGGAGACTGCGGTTTATAACCAGTTTACGCGCAATGCGCATTATGAGGGAAAGAGCTACCAGCAGATCAGGGAAGAGGTGCGCATAGTCCATTTTGCAAGCGCAAAACCATGGAACGCGAATAATCTTCATTTTGATATTGAACAGCTCTGGTGGGATTATGCGCAGAGAACGCCTTATTATGAATACCTTTGTGAGGAATTTACAAGAAAGACAATTAACGATCCCTTTATTGAGAGGTTTATTCAGGAGATTTATGATAATATTGCAGTGCTGCAGAAAGATTTAGAAGACAGTATTGCACTAAGTGAGCGCCTGATCGGAATGATTGATGGCAAATAGTGGAGGAAGTAATGCAGAGTACAGATAAAAGCCGAATGAATGCGGCGGTTTCGTTAAATCAGAATTATTTTTACTATGCGTATGTGATGCTGAAATCTCTGTTCGAAAATAACAAGGATTCTTCAATTACGGTCTATGTACTGCACAGTGAGCTGACAGATGAACAGATCATGGAGTTTCAAAGTATGGCGGAGCAATACGGCGGGCAAATCTGTTCCGTATTTGTAAAGAGAGAACTGTTTTCCGATCGGCTCCCCACAACGGCAGAATGGAGTATGGAATCATATTTTCGTCTGGCTATGCCTGATCTTTTGCCAAACGAGGTAGAGCGTGTTCTGTATCTGGATGTTGATATCATTGTCAATAGTAATATTCGGGGGTTTTATGATACAGTATGGCAGGATAAATTGTTCTGTGTCTGTGAAGAACCGTCTGCGAATGATTTGGATCATACATTTGAGCTGCGCAGACAGATGTTTTCTGAGCTTTTCCGGAAAGGTTTTGTCTACTTTAATGTGGGAGTTATGTTATGGAATTTGAAGGAAATCAGAAAAAAATATAACCTGGACTTTTATATGAAGACGGCGCAGCAGTTAAATTATACCTTTGTATCACCGGACCAGGATATCCTGAATTATTGTCACTGGAATGAAGTCCAGTATGCAGATCCGTCCCAGTATAACCAGTTTGCCCGCATTGCGCATAATGAGGGCAAAGATTATGCATGGATAAAAGAGAATGTCGCTGTGATACATTTTGCCGGGACGAAGCCATGGGGCGCCGACAGCGTTCACTATGATATCGAACAGCTCTGGTGGGATTATGCAAAAAAGACGCCGTATTATGCAAAATTATGCCGCGAGTTTACCTTTCGAATGATCAACGAGACATACATGGAAGATTATGTAAAAGAAATTTTCGGACAGATGAATACGCTGCGATCCAATTTAAACGACAGCCTTGCGCTGAATGAAAAGCTGCTTGGCATGTTAAACAAGGAGTAATTTCGGGTTTTGCTATGAAATATCTGCCGAAACAGCATCAAGCATTTTTTGAAACAGAGCAGGATAATTAAAGCGCTCTTTCATTTTCAGGCAGCCATTATATGCAATCTCTGTTCGCTCCCTTTCGTGCTCGGAATAGTATGCAATTTTCTCGAGAAATTCTGCTTCCGAAAAAAAGGTTGCAAAGTCTTCTCCGGGCTTAAAATACTCAGCCAATTCCGGTTGGCAATTGGACAACAGGAATCCGCCCGCTCCCATAATATCCATGCATCGGAGCGGGATGCCGGAGTGTATGGAGCGCAGAGAGATATTAAGGTTAATGGCCGAGTTATGAAAGACTTTCGGCATCTCCTCTGTGTAAGAAATAAAACCGTGCGGGATGCAGCCCGAAACAAGCGTCGGATCGGAAGCGGTAAAAAGATGTGTTTCGCAGAGTCCAGCGGCCAATGTGAGCAGTTTTGTCCGTTCCCGGAAAGTTACTTCTGCTTCCAGCATAGAGAGGTAAATATCCCGCGCAGAATAAAGATACAGGCTCTGTTTGTCCAGTTGAATCAATTGCAGCAGTTTTTTTGTCAGATCGTCCGTCAGCAGTTCTTCAAGAACAGTTCCGGTTTTCATTTGCTGCTGCGCATTGATGATGCCGTCCAGATATCCTTTCAGGTGATCCGGCAGATATGAGATCCTGCGGTACATGTTTTTTTCATAAAGGCTTCCGACAAAGGATATAGGGTACATCTTATTACAGGGGGAAGCGGCATATTCAGACAGACGGGATGTATTGACTGCGAGCGGCATATGCGCGACATGCAGTGCGCCAAAGGATGAAAGCGTTTGGCACATTTCCCGGTCAAACAGGAAAAAGAACGTATAGGGGCTTGTTACCCGTCTGGAGTAAAGCGTTAAGTGAGGACAGTCGTAGACCCAGCACAGATAGGGAAGGCTGTGCGTATCGGCGACTTTCGACAAAACAGGAAAATAGTTGAATGTAAAGATAAGATCAAAGTTATTTTCAGATATCGTTTTTTGCAGAAATTGTTCAAAACCGGCGTCTGAATCGTAGTCATTGACCGGGTATGAGACAGACGTATAGGAAAAGCCCATTTGTACAAAACAATCTTTGATATCGTCGGAAGAATTTTCGGACCAATTGTAATATAAAATATGCATAAATGCCTCTGTTATTTGATTCAATGTATGACGAACTGGCTGTACGTTATTTTTCTTTTCTATTATACAAAATGCTGTTGGCTGTTTCAAGTAGAATGGCTCTAAAAAAATAAGTTATGAAAAAAATATAAAATAACAGATCTGTTTTACATTTTTTGTTTTCATTTTGTTTTAATCTGCCGGCAATATAATAAAATAATATACTTTAAACTGCCATATTTTTCCAATCTTTATAACCGTGTTATTCTCTGTTTACGGGATAGAATAAATAAGAATGTACTGGTATTGGACGATCGGCAGTTTTTGAATCTGGATTCATATCTTTGGAGGCATATATGAGAGAATTAACACATTTAGAGCAGTTAGAAGCAGAGGCGATTTACATTATGCGCGAAGTGGCGGCAGAATGCGAAAAGCCGGTGATGCTGTATTCAATCGGAAAAGACAGTTCTGTAATGCTGCATCTGGCGCTGAAAGCATTTTACCCGGAAAAACCGCCGTTCCCTTTTTTGCATATTGATACCACCTGGAAATTCAAAGAAATGATTGAATTTCGCGACAAGACGGCGGAAAAGCTGGGTATTGAGATGCTGACTTACACAAACCGGGACGGTGTCGAGCAGGGAATTAATCCGTTTGACCATGGTTCGTCTTATACTGATATTATGAAAACACAGGCATTAAAGCAGGCGCTTGACAAGTATGGGTTTGACGCTGCATTTGGGGGCGGAAGACGCGATGAAGAGAAGTCAAGGGCAAAGGAGCGAATTTTTTCATTCCGCAATGCGCAGCATGCGTGGGACCCGAAAAATCAAAGGCCGGAGATGTGGAAGTTATATAATACAAAGATAAATAAAGGGGAATCTATCCGTATTTTCCCGCTGTCCAACTGGACAGAAAAAGACATCTGGCAGTATATTCTGCAGGAAAAAATAGAAATTGTCCCTCTCTATTTTGCAAAGGAACGGCCTGTCGTATACCGCGACGGCAATATTATTATGGTGGATGACGACAGGATGAAATTAAATCCGGGGGAAGAAATTGTAAGTAAGAAAGTTCGTTTTCGTACGCTTGGATGTTATCCGTTAACGGGAGCGTGCGAATCGGACGCGGATACGCTGGAGAGTATTATTGAAGAGACACTGTCGGCAGTTACTTCGGAGCGGACAAGCCGCGTGATTGATCATGAAGCGGCAGGAAGCATGGAAAGACGTAAAAGAGAGGGGTATTTCTAGGAATGAAAAGTTTGTTGAAATTTATTACCTGCGGTAGTGTAGATGATGGAAAGTCAACGCTGATCGGCCATATGCTCTATGATGCAAAATTAATTTTTGCCGATCAGCAGAAGGCGCTTGAGCTTGACAGCAAAATCGGCAGCAGAGGCGGCGAGATTGATTATTCGCTTCTGCTCGACGGTCTGATGGCGGAACGCGAGCAGGGAATCACAATAGATGTTGCATACCGTTATTTTACAACCGAACAGAGAAGCTTTATTGTCGCCGATACGCCGGGACACGAGGAGTATACGAGAAATATGGCCGTAGGCGCGTCATTCGCCGATCTGGCTGTGATACTGGTTGATGCGACGCAGGGGATGCTTGTTCAGACAAAGCGTCATGTCAGAATCTGTTCCCTGATGGGAATACGCCATTTTGTATTTGCGGTAAATAAAATGGATCTTGTGAAATATGACAGAAGCGTATTTGATGCGATCGAACAGGATATCAGTAAGTTTCTGTCGGAATTTCGTGCCGAGAGTTTAAAAGTCATACCGGTATCGGCTACTGAGGGCGACAATATCACACAAAAATCGGATTTTATGGCATGGTACAGCGGCGAGACATTGTTAAAATATCTGGAGGAGATAGAGATTGCCGATTACTCGGACGGTCAGGAGTTTTTGATGCCGGTTTCGCGTGTCAGCCGTCCGAACTATGCGTTTCGGGGTTTTCAGGGACAGATTGAATCGGGCGAGCTTCATGTCGGCGATTCCGTGCAGATTCTGCCAAGCCGCGAGACGGCATGTGTAACAGAGATTTATGCAGCGGATAAGAAAGTGCCCTCTGCATGTGCAGGCGCCCCGATTACGGTTTCACTTGATCGCGAAGTTGATATTTCAAGAGGCTGTGTTCTTGGCAGAGACGCGGCGGTCGAGGTGACAAACCTTTTTACGGCCGAGGTGCTCTGGATGGATGATAAACAGCTGATTTCCGGCAGAAATTACTGGATTAAAATCGGTACAAAGATGCTGCCTGCATCGGTGCTTAAAATAAAATATAAAATTGATGTGAATACAGGGGAACATATTCCTGCAGAGATTGCTTGCAAAAACGAACTGGTGGTATGCGACCTGATCCTCTCCGAAAAATGTGCAGTGTGTGAATTTGAGAAAAGCAGGGCGCTGGGCGGTTTTATTCTGATCGACCGTGTCTCTCATATGACCTGCGGCTGCGGTGTTGTTTTGCATACGCTTCGACGTTCCAACAATCTTGTATGGCAGGAAACCGACATTACGAAAGCGATACGTGCAGAGCAGAAGAATCAGAAACCCCGTACGATCTGGTTTACCGGACTTTCTGGTTCCGGAAAGTCAACGCTTGCAAATGAGCTTGAAAAGAAGCTTGTCGCATTGGGAAGGCATACGATGCTGCTTGACGGCGATAATATTCGAATGGGATTAAACCGAAACCTCGGATTTAAAGAGTCGGACAGAGTGGAAAATATTCGCAGGATTGCGGAAGTGGCGAAGTTAATGAATGACGCCGGCCTGATTGTTTTAACTGCATTTATTTCCCCGTATGGAAAAGACAGAAAAAAAGCGCGTGACATTATCGGGGAAGATTTTTTTGAAATTTATGTCAGCACGCCGCTGGAAGAATGCGAGAGACGTGATGTAAAAGGTTTATATAAGAAAGCGAGAAACGGAGAAATTCCTAATTTTACCGGTATTACAAGCGTTTATGAAACGCCGGAAAATCCGGAACTGACAATAGATACCAGCAGCCGCGACATGGAGGAAGCAGTTGAAACAATTTTAAGAGCGCTGGGAGAGCTGTAAAGCGGCAGAAAATATTTGCTCAGAAAGGCAGTCGGATAAAAGTTCCGATGTGCGAAAGTGATAAGCATCCCCGACTTTAGAGAAGCGGGATGCTTATTTTTTTAAAAGAAGAGTTTTGTCGCTATGAAGTGTAAAAGTTTCCGGTTTTCCGGAAAGATCATTGACACAAACCTCTTTCTTTTCGTTTGATCCTGCATTGCGATTTTGGTAAAATTTAATTGAAAATATGGCAAAAAATGAGTATGTAACGATTTTTTTTTGCGATTGTTTCGGGTACGGCGATATGATATAGTAAAGATGGAAACAATCTTATTGACAATGATACTTTTGCATCCAATACAAACATAGAATAATAGAATCGGGGTAATATGAACATCGGCATAGCGCTCAACCACAACTATTCAAAATATGCATACGTCTTACTGACCTCTCTTTTTTATCATCACAAGGAAGCGCCGCACTGTCTTACCGTTTATCTGCTCTCGTCAGATCTGACAGAGGAAGACAGGAGTCTTTTTGGGCAGCTGGCAGACAGCTATCAGCAGACAATTTTCTTTTTGCAGGTTGATCTTTCCGATGAGATAAAAAAGCTGCCGACAACGGAGAGCTGGTCGAGAGAAATGTACTATCGTCTTCTGCTCGGCGAGCTTTTGCCGCGGGAGGTGTCGCGCATCCTGTACCTGGATGTGGATATTATCGTAAACGGGCCGCTGTTTGAATTTTATCAGACTGATCTCGGCGGGAAGCTGCTGGGTGTAGCGGACGATCCAATGATTCAGGGACATTTCAGTTCGGCACAGCATCAAATCTTTTCAGAATTTCCGGAAACAGTGCGGTATTTTAACTCTGGAGTGATTCTATTTGACCTGGAAAATATAAGAAAGCAATATAAATTTGCAGACTATATGGGAGCCGCGGCAAAATTTTCCTTTCAGCTGACCAATCCCGACCAGGATCTTTTAAATTACCTGCATGCAGACGAGGCGTATTTTTTTGACAATAGACGTTACAATGTTTTTTCCCAGATCGCCGAGATGGACGGAATGGATTATGCTCAGGTCAAAGAAAAATGCACGGTTATACATTATGCGGGAAGAAAACCCTGGAATTATAACGGGGTACATTACAGTACCGAGAAGCTCTGGTGGGACTACGCCAAAATGACACCGTTTTATTTTGAATTGATGGAGCCTGTCTTTTTGCAGGGCTTAAATGACGAATCCTACCAGTCTATGATGGCGTTGTTAAAGGAGAATAACGGTCTGAAACAGAATCTGGACGAAGCTGTGGCCTTGTGCCAGAAACTTTATGGTATGCTGAATACATAGGGGATGAAAAGAATATGGAATTATCGGTCTGTATCATCGCAAAGAATGAAGAAAAAAATATTGAGCGCTGTCTGAAAAGCCTGATACCGCTTGCGTTGGAAATTGTGGTTGTAGATACCGGTTCCGTGGATGCAACAAAAGCAGTTGCACGGCAGTATACGCCGCATGTATATGATTTTAAATGGTGTGATGATTTTGCTGCTGCAAAAAATTTTGCGCTGCAGAAAGCCTCCTGGCCGTTTGTTCTGGTGCTTGACTGTGACGAATCCATACAATCCTGTGACCTTATCCGTCTGAAAAATCTGATCATGCGTCATCCCGGGCAGGTTGGACGTATTCAGAGAGTAAATCTTTTTACGCGAAATAATCTGGAACAGGAGTACACGGAGTGGCTGAACCGCATCTTTTCCAGAGATCTCTACTGTTATCGTGGAAAGATTCATGAACAGGTGGAATCCGTTTCAGGCGGAGAATATGAAACCTATCAGGCGCCTGTTGTAATCTGCCATACCGGATATGATCTGACGCCGGATGAGAAACAGAGAAAGGCAAAGAGAAATCATCTGCTTTTAAAGCAGGAGTATGAGCGGCTCTGCAGTCAGTCTGACGAAAAAGAGAGAGAACAGCAGCTTCCCTATATTATTTATCAGCTTGGAAAAAGCTGCTATATGGCGGAAGACTACGGCGCGGCGACCGCATATTTTTCCGAGGGACTTTCCTTTGATTTAAATCCGAGGCTTGAATATGTGATTGATATGGTTGAAACATACGGTTATGCGCTGCTTAACAGCGGGCGGGCAAAGGAGGCGCTGTTTTTTGAGAATATTTATGACGAGTTTGGCGGAACGGCTGATTTTAAGTTTCTGATGGGCTTAATCTATATGAATAACGAATGTTTCGATCAGGCTGTCAGTGAATTTTTAAAGGCGGCTGAATTTGCGTCCTGCCGGACAAAAGGAGTAAATTCCTACTCGGCTTTCTACAACATAGGGGTAATTTTTGAATGTCTGGGAGAAAAAGAAAAAGCGCGCGAATATTACAAAAAGTGTGGGAATTATAAGCCTGCGGTCAGGCAGCTTGCAGGTCTGTAAATAGAACATGGAGAGATATATGAAAAGAACAATAATATTTATTACAGGTATTTACGATACGCTGGATTTGTTTACGGAACAGCTGAAACAGTCGTTTTATCAGCTGGGCTGTCATACATTCACATACTATGCCGGGAGCGGGGACGAGGGAAAAGAAGCATTGCAGGAACTGCTTGAAACAAGTGCAGAAGGCGCTGCCTGTGTGACATTTAACAATTTAGGCTACAATCTGGAAATCATACCTGGCAATGGGGAGCAGCCGGTAAATATCTGGGAATATTACAATGTCTGTTATATTAATATATTAATGGATCATCCGTTTCACTTTAAGCGTCCGCTTGCCTCAGCTCCGACAACATCGGTTGTTCTCTGTACCGATCAAAATCATGTCCGTTATATCCGCAGATTTTATAAGAATATAAAGAAAACGGAATTTTTGCCTCATGCCGGTGTAGAGCTTGGTCATCGTCACAAACCGCTTGCAGAGCGGGGAATTGATGTACTCTATGCCGGGGCTCTGCCGGTTTATACGGTTGGACGTATGATACCTGATTTGGATTCCATTCCGGAGACAGACGGAAGCGACATGGCGAAAGCTGTTTTGGAAGAGCTGGTGCAGCATCCCTGGAAAACAACAGAGGAAGTTGTGGAAGATTATCTGAGGGATCAGTGTAATGATATCTCAGACGAGCGGATTGCACAGATCATTGTAAAAATGCGTTTTCTTGACTCCTATGCAACTTCATTTTTTCGCGAACAGGCTGTCCGTATTCTCGTTGAAAACGGAATTTCGGTTACGGCATACGGGGTTGGCTGGGATCAGTGTGAGTGGAGCGGCAATCCATATCTGACCTGCGGCGGAAAGGTGCTGGCGCCACAGATTCTGCCTCTTATGAATGATGCAAAAATCATTTTAAATACAAATACGTGGTTTAAGGCGGGGGCGCATGATCGGATATTTAACGGAATGCTTGCAAAGGCGGCCGTTGTCTCCGATGGATCTGATTATTTAAACAGGGTGTGCCATGACGGAGACGAGCTGGTATTGTTTTCTTTGGAGCAAATCACAAAACTGCCGGAGCGAGTGTGCCAATTATTTGGAAATTTAGACGAGACACAGGCGATGGCCGACCGCGGATATGAATATGCACAGAAAAACCATACCTGGGTACAGCGCGCGGAATATATTTATGGAGAATTGATGTGCAATTAGAAATAAATTTATCACACGGCGATTTGTGTCTGCGCGATAAAGTTGCATAGGCGCATAAAGCGGATGCGAACTGCGTTCGCAATGCAGAAATGGGGATTTATATGCGAATCTTGATATACCGGTGGAGGGCTTATAATTACAGAGATATCGAACAGACGCTTGCGGCTATGGGCCATTGTATCGATATCTTTGCGTATAAACTGGAAAATTATGACGAAGACCCTGTGTTTGAACAGCAGCTGACGGGAAGACTGCGTATAAAAGAATATGATCTTGTTTTTACTGTCAACTATTTTTCGCTTGTTTCCGGTGTGTGTATGAAATGCAAAGTTAAATATGCGGCGTGGACATGTGACAATCCTTTGATTAGCATGTACCATAATTCAGTATTTAATCCGTGCAATTATATTTTTACATTTGATCAGACAAATTATCTGGAGTTTAAGGGGATGGGGCTGAAAAAGATCTGGCATCTGCCGTTGGCGGTGGACACCGACCGCATCGACGATATTTTGTCAGGAGCAGACGATCTGGCGCAATATGGAGGCGATATCTCTTTTGTGGGCAGTCTGTATGAGCGCAATTCCTATGATAAATTAAAAGCCAGACTTCCGGATTATCTGCTGGGTTATTTTGACGCCGTGATGGAGGCGCAGATGAATATCAGCGGGGCTAATCTTGTAGAACCGCTGTTGACGACAGAAATAATCGAACAGCTGGAACAGTATTTTCAGCTGGAAAAATCAAAAGATTCTTTTTCAGACCTCGGCCTGATTTTTCAGACTACGGTTCTTGGATTTAAGATTGCGGAGCGGCAGCGCAGGCGTGCGCTGATTGAGTTGTCCAAGCGTCATTCAGTAAATGTATACAGCAACAGTAATGTGAGTGACCTGATACGCGTGCATTATCGCGGTTCCGTGGACTACTGGAGCCAGATGCCAAAAGTGTTTCACGCTTCTAAGATTAATTTAAATATTACGATACCGGATATTAAAAGCGGAATCCCGCTGCGCGTGTGGGATGTTTTGGGTTCGGGCGGATTTTTGCTGACCAATTTTCAGGCAGAGATGGGCGCCTTTTTTACGGAGGGCGAGGATCTTGTCTGTTTCGATGGGATAGAGGATATGTGCGAAAAGGCGCGGTACTATCTGGAACACGAGGAGGAGCGCAGAAAAATTGCAAAAAGCGGATATCAAAAAGTAAAGCAATCTCACAGCTATAAAGTCAGACTGCAGAAAATGCTTGATCTTATCATGGAATAGGATCAGCCCTGCGCTTTGCCGTTTGCGCGTCAGGCGGCGATCAATGAAATAAGGTCATATAACACAGATAAAAATTGTGTTATATGACCTTATAAAATGCACTGAGATTTCGGATAAAATGCTGCTGCGGGCATATCAGCAGATATGATCAAGCATCATTCCGGAGTAGATGGACGTAATATAAGGAGTCGGATAATTGTGTCCGCCCGGATTTTTATATGCCACTACAATCTTATTGATATAATTCATCGGATCAATGGAAGCATTGCTTGCTTTCTGGCCGAGAGAATCGCGAAACCGGTTTAATGTATTCATATAGCTGCCGGATTTGGAGGAATGCAGGGAATCCGATAATTCATTTTGATTGATATTTAACGAGCCGTCTTCTTCCATATGAATGCCCATGGAAGACAGGTCCTCGTGGTATCTTCTGGCAATACCTGACATATCGTTTAACAGCAGGTTGGACTGTTGAAGATCGGTGCGGTATTTGCTGAGCGTAATGATATTATTATAAACATTGACAAGAGATTCCACATTGTCAGCGATGGCGTCAGCGTCTGCCTTAAAGCCTATTTTTGCAGCTGTTTTGCTCGGCTGCTTAAACGTAAGCTCAAAAGCGTCGTTGATTGTAACTGTATTAGAAAATGCCGTATGTTCGTCTCCGTTTAAGAGGAACATGGAATTTTGCGCGGGCTGTGATACCTTATCAATGCCAAGAGTCTGCATGGCTCTCATAGAATGGGATTCCGGCGAGGGCAGCACTTCGAAAAGATAGTCTTCGTTTTCTGCAAGACCGGCTTCTTTGGATTCGATTCTAAGGGCGCCATAACCGTTTTTATCTTTCACAATGTCGGCGTGAAGTCCGACGTTGGAATTATTAATCAGACGCATGATCTTTTCCTGTACGGTCTGGTTTGTATCTCTGCTTCCTACATTAAACTGAAATTCATACGAACTTAATGTGGTAGACAGATTAAAGCTGTACGAACCAGCATGGATCTCAGATCTGTCCGGATTCAGATAATTGCCGATATTGACCTGTGTTGACGCTAACTGCTTGACCTCGATGTCAAACTGGAACGAACGGTCGGCGAATTTGTCCAATCCGATATATTCCGCACCGACTGCCTCTTCGTCTGAAGATTCTGCAATTCTGCGGGAAAAAGCATTTTCTATGCCGCCTTCCTCGTCAGAGAGGGAAGCTACGACATTTTGTATGGAATGTGCCCGTTCTTTAATATCAATTGCAAATTTTTGAGCTTCGTTCGTATTTTTGATTTTGTAAAGAGGAGACTCTTTATTTGTTTTAACAATTTTGTTGTAGACGTCGCGAAGCTGACTCTTTTTGTGCGCGTCATAGCGCGAAGTAGTTGAATTACCGTAGGTTGACAGATAATACTGATATGCAGTATCAATGGTTGCCATACTAATCCCATCCTTTCTTCCTTGAAATCATATGAAACAGTAAACGGAAATCATATGCTCCCAACAGTTGGGCATCCATATGACTGTCTTGGCCATGAAAAGAAATCTTTCACAGTTAAATTTTGTTTCATTCTATGCGGGGATACTTAAATCCGTTTAAGTATTTGTTGCTGATTCCTGATAAAATACAGCATTCCCTTATATATTATGTCGGCAGAATTTGGTGAAAATTTAGTGTATATTCTGAATAAAATGCCTGTTTTTACAATTTTTTTATCCTGCCGGAGAAAAACAGTTGACGCTTTTCAGCAGTTGTGTTATAGTAAATGCGCGATGGAAGTAGGTCTTTTTTTTATGCCTTTTTTTAATATCTCTTTCTGTTAGAAAATTGCATAAAAATACGAAGAATTTTAATGGAGGTGGAAGTTGTGCGCACAAAAATAACATTGGCATGTACGGAATGCAAAAATCGTAATTACAACATGACAAAGGATAAGAAAACGCATCCGGACAGAATGGAAACAAAGAAATACTGTAAATTCTGTAAACGTCATACGTTACACAAGGAAACAAAATAACGGCAGGCAGTCTGTCAGAAAGGAAGGTTGTTCAATATGAGCGGAACTGAAAACAATACTCCGAAGACAAGCTGGTTTAGCGGACTTTCGGCTGAATTTCACAAAATTATCTGGCCGGAAAAAAAATCGCTTGTAAGACAGTCGGCTGCAGTGATGGCGGTTTCGGTCGTGCTTGGACTTGTAATCGCACTGATGGATTATGTGATCCAGTACGGCATAGATTTCCTTGTTGGTTTAAGTTTTTAATGGAGGCGTATTTTTATGGCAGAAGCACACTGGTACGTAGTTCATACCTACTCCGGTTATGAGAATAAGGTAAAAGCGAACATTGACAAGACAATAGAAAACCGGCATCTGGAAGATCAGATCCTGGAAGTGCGGGTGCCGATGCAGGATGTTGTCGAGATGAAAAATGGCGCCAAAAAGACCGTATCGAAGAAAATGTTTCCGGGATACGTGCTCATTAATATGGTGATGAATGATGACACATGGTATGTTGTCAGAAATACGCGCGGTGTGACCGGGTTTGTCGGCCCGGGAAGCAAGCCGGTGCCGCTTACCGATTTGGAAATGAAACCGCTTGGAATTAAAGCGGAAAACGTTGAGGTGGACTTTGACGAGGGTGATACGGTCGTAGTAACTGCCGGCGTATGGAAAGATACGATCGGCGTGATACAGACGATGAATCACGGCAAGCAGAGCGTGACCATCAACGTAGAACTATTCGGCCGCGAAACGCCGGTAGAGATAAGTTTCGCAGAAGTAAAGCTGAGTAAGTAATGAATAAAGGAGGCAATTCCAATGGCTAAGAAAGTAGAAGGATATATAAAACTGCAGATTCCTGCCGGAAAGGCAACACCGGCTCCACCAGTTGGCCCGGCGCTTGGACAGCACGGCGTAAATATTGTAGAGTTCACAAAACAGTTTAATGCGAGAACGGCGGATCAGGGGGATTTGATTATCCCGGTTGTTATCACCGTTTATGCAGACAGAAGTTTTAGCTTTGTTACAAAAACTCCGCCCGCGCCGGTATTAATCAAGAAAGCATGCAGCATTAAGTCCGGTTCCGCACAGCCGAACAAAGAAAAAGTTGCGGTTCTTTCTAAAGCAAAATTACAGGAGATCGCAGAGTTAAAAATGCCGGATTTGAACGCGGCGTCCCTGGAAGCGGCTATGAGTATGATTGCCGGAACGGCAAGAAGCATGGGCGTTACCGTGGAAGAATAAATTGTTTTTCTGCGAGAGCGCAGAAAAACATTAGAAGAATGCAAAAGCGGCATTCTTGCGTGAAAGCGTAGAAAACTTGTGAGAGCGCAGAAAAACATTAGAAGAATGCAAAAGCGGCATTCTTGCGTGAAAGCG
>CAMUGE010000018.1 GCA_947088345.1 uncultured Roseburia sp. | reverse complement strand
ATAAGAACTTACTGAAACCGTTAAAAGTAAAATAAGACAGTAAAAATCCTCCGGCTGTAGCGTATGTCAGAGCAGTCGGAGGATTTTCATTGTTGAAGACAATTGATAACAAGGTAAAAAATCTTTTTTAATAATCAGGAACAGGTAGTGTAAATAAGTTTGGCCCTTTGTCAAGTTAGTTGAATTATCCGTCTTTCTATGTCATAATAAAATGGGTGAATGACATGGAATTTGATACATTGTTAAAAGAATTGGATGAAAATCTGGCTATAAGCAGAGTAGCAAAACCTGGCAAAAAATTATACATATACTGCGATCTAAACTGTACTGTTGCTAACTGTAAATATTGTGGTATGGAAAGCCATTCAGCTCATAGCAAATAGGAACATCGGACTCCGGCAGTTATCAGCCTGCCGCCAATCTTTTTGCTCTTTTGAATACTTATCGACAATTCTGATGGAAACACAAAACGACGCATCAAGTATCATGCAAATATTTTTTTCGTTTTTCTCTCGTTCTTGTTATGATCGCCCTGTTCTTTTCTATACTTTGCTCCAAGTCTTTTTTATCAACTTTATATTCCGGATCAGGAACAAAAATTTCCAACGGCTTAAAATCATACTCCACATCATTCAAAATATAACTTTCCATGCTATCTGCCTCCTAACGATAATATATTCCTACTTCACTGCTCTTTGCCAAAAATGACAATGCCGCAAGATAGATCTCAGTCAGCGGAGAATCTTTTTTTAAGTTTTCAACACATTCATTGAATAATGCCGCCGCCTTTTTCAGATCATAGTCTTCCTCTCGCATTAGATAATGAACCGTTCCCTGATTTGAAACCACAACCATAACCTGTAAAACTGAAAACTCAATAAAAAACCGTATATCCTGTATAGAAAATGTCTGTATGGATGGGTGGTTGTGTAAAATAACTACTGCCACAGATTCCTGCGAAACAAGAATATGGTTTGATAACGTATCAGCCCTGATATCTACCTCATGCTCCGTTCCCAAAGAAACACCATACACTTCAAGCGGGTCAGTCATACCTAGATCACAGGTTATTGCCACTTCATTACTATCATTTTCATCTTTGGAGACGGTCAATACTTCCTGTGCCAGCTCTCGCATTATATAATTTTGGTGATCCGAAAATCCTTTATACTGAACAAAAGGTACTTTGTCTATTGCTATATCAGTAATATACACTTTCTTGTCACGT
The DNA here is from genome assembly GCA_947088345.1 of uncultured Roseburia sp. Lineage (GTDB taxonomy): Bacteria > Bacillota > Clostridia > Lachnospirales > Lachnospiraceae > Roseburia. The sequence continues at coordinate 52,643 of CAMUGE010000018.1, read as the reverse complement.
TTTTTTGCCATCTCCAGAAATTGTGAATTTATCGGCCTGTTTGAGTCATCCATTGGTATCAGCTCCTCTCCCCAATTATTTGTCTACTTGCATTATACCAGAAAACTATCCAAATTGCACCCTGTTTTCTGCTTCCATTCTTCCACTTTCTTTTGTTATGTTTCAGTGTATTGTAATAATACATTCACCAATATGAATTCTTTGGCCTGTCCCATCAGTTAAGCTGCCTTTCGGTAAATATTGCCCGGTTTATGTAATCTATGCCCAAATCACAAATATGATTTTCAGTCCAATCTCAAAATCAGAGGAAACACATCAAAGTTTTTACCATCTATGCAATAGACCCAGTGAAAGCGGTGCTGTCATTGTAGCGCCGTCTTACATCCCATTTGTTAGCATCTGCCATGCTTATTCTATGTCAATTCTTATGTTTTGTCTTTTATATTTTTTCTTTATCTTTATATAAATGAAAACTTTTCGCCGTCAATTTTTCCGTCATCCATCATACTCATCCCGCCAAATCCGCTTATTTACGCCCAAATTTCAAAGAGTGGCATACTCTACGAAACAGAATGGACGGGAAACCGGCTTTTGGCAAGGGCTGGTGGGGCGGGTTTTGGTCACATACAAACTAAAGTGCACTCCCAACATAAAACAAAATTTCCAAACGTCTGTTTACTAAACTTTTTGGCAGTTTACAGACATTTTTTCTTTTATGATAGCGGGCAGTGTCAAAGATGGAATCAGAATTGCCATAAAACAGGCCTTTCGGATTCAGTATTTAAATTAAAAAAGGAGGAGCAAAAATGAAAAAGAAACTACTGGCAGGAATGCTTGCATTTGCAATGGCCGCAGGAAATATTATTGGCGGAGTAGCCACTGACAGATACAGCATCCTCGCAGCAGAAACTGGCAAAACGCTGGCAGAATGGGAAGGGAAACTTTCTGCGCAGGAAACAGAGCTTGGAAAAATCGGAGTTGAGTTTACAGAAGTTACCGATGCCGCAAAGTATGAAATTCAAAGAAAATCAACCGGAGATAACGACTTTAAAACGTTGGCACAGGTATTGCCATCCGATACCGGCTGGGAGAAATTCAGTATAGGTGAAAAACTCGGGGAAGAAGTCTACAAAGAAGATTTTGAGAACAATACGCTCGAGGGCTTTACAGTTACCGGTGCATATCTAAAAAAAGACAGCGCTACAGTAAATCCTAATACAAGCAATTATATTCTGTGCACCGAATGGAACCATATCGGATATGCGCAGTCAAAGGCATTAGCGATAACAGATAATACATCTATTTCCCTTGATTTAAGAATAGACGCCCCGGCATCTACAAACGACACATATTTTTCTTTAATTGGTGACAGCTGTGAAAACCATACTTTCAGCAGCGAAAAACAGATCCTGACCATAAAAGCTATAGGCGAGGGTACCGGCGGCAAATGGGGCACAATTGAAATCAATGGCTCGGCGCAGACAACAGCCGGAGCATCTATTGCATCACTGTTACAAACCGGCGCAAATACGGGAAATAAAGATTCAAATAAGGCAGGACTTACCGGACGCGCAACAACAGGCTGGCTTCATCTGGATGCAACGATAGACTTTTCCAGCCAGAAAGTTAAACTTGTCATAACGCGTTTAGACGAAAACAAAACCGAACTTTACAATGAAACTCTGGATTTCGTTCATCCGGAAACCACTTCACTGGAACATATTTACTTTGGAAACAATAAAGACAGCAATATTGTTGCCGCAACGTCTATCGACAATATTTCAGTGAAAAAAATAGAAATTGATTACAGAAACAAATATCTCTATACAGATCAGACAGCAGCTCCTGCAGCGGATCATGAGTACAGAGTGATTGCGAAAGACAGCAGTGATAATGTATTACATACTTATCCGTCTGTAAACTTAAAAACAATGGAAGCCACTGTCGAGCTTCAGGCGTTGGTTGAAAGTTATGCCGGAATAAATTCTGAGCAGTTTACTCCCGAAAGCTGGAATGCATATCGGGAAAAACTGACCGCCGCAAAAGAATTAATTCAAAATCAGGCGGCTACCGTCGCACAGGCAAAAGCTTTGCAGACAGAACTGATAGCGGCGCATGACAATTTAATACTGACTCCTGGAGTAATTACCGCCGAAGAGGGTAATGTAGGAAAAGATTATGTAGACATTACATTTACATCAAGTATTCCTACCACAAACTCCGGTTACAAAATAGAGAGAAAAACAGCGGCGGAAGATTACGAAACCGTCAAAATTATAAGCCCTGCCGAAGCAGATGAAACAGTAACCGCAGAACTTTTAAAAGATCAGTCAGGATTCACTTTTTTTGCAAGAACCTACGAAGACAACAAAGGACTGGATGATTTTCCAAACGGAACCTGCGTGACCTCCAAAGATTTTGCAAACAGATCTGCAACAGCAGACATTATAAAAGAAAGCGACAATTCCGTATTGTCGCTGTACAATGGCACAAGCGGAACAAGAAGCGCTGTATGCGATATTGACATTAATGATGCAAAACTTGTCAAAGTGGATTTTGATTTTAAACAGGATGCAAAATCTAATATAAACAGTGAATCCCAAAGCAGTATCCAACTGATGAGCGCTGATAACAAAACATTGTTTAAAGTGGGAAATAAAGCAAATACCGACAAAAAATGGGCAGAAATGTCAGTAAATGATACGCCTCTGACAGATGCTATTGAGATCGGCGCTTCCACCGGATGGTTTCATTTAAGCGGAGAATTTGACTTCGACAGCAACACTGCCGATGTAGTCATCACACGTAAATCAGACAATCAGATTGTATACGATGATACCATAGCGCTGGAGGCAGACAGCACTCTGGTTGGCATGCATATTAGATATGACAGATACATTACTACTTTCCTTGACAATGTGCTTGTGACTGCATATCCGACCAGATACACATACACCGATAAAAACCTTGCTCCGGAAACAGCTTACACATACAAATTATCAGCCCTTACTAACGGAACTAATCTCTCCGGTGAGCCAGTTGAAGACATAGAAATTTCTACTGAATTTACAAGAACAACAAAAGCAGAAAATTTTATCGACAAGCAAAACCTGCAGAAATTATATGATGAAGTAAAAGATTATAAACAGGCAGATTATGAAGCGGCCGGCTGGTCAGATTTTGAAACGGCAAGAAACACTGCAAAAACACTGCTTGCAGACGAAACAGCAACACAGGATGCGGTCGACGCAGCGCTTACCGCTTTGGAAACTGCAAAAGCGGCTCTTGTAAAAGTTGTAAAAGTAACAAAAATCACAGTAACTGCAAAAGACGGCAAAGTCAAACTTACAGCAAAAGGGGATACTGTACAGCTTTTCACAGCCGTACTTCCGGATAATGCTCCAAACAAAAATGTAACCTGGTCTTCAAGTGCAAAAGACATCGCTTCCGTAAGCGAAACAGGTCTTGTGACAGCCGTTAAGAACGGAAAATCGACCATTACCGCAACTGCGGCGGATGGCAGTGAAGTAGACGGCTCAATAGAAATCACCGTAGAAATTCCAAATGGCGGAGATGAAGACGTTACTCCAACAACTGTTACAATCACCGCAGAAAGTGAAACTACACTCAAAAAAGCCGGCGATACTGTAAAACTGAATGCCTCCGTTGCTCCGGAGGGCGCTTCCCAGGAAGTGATCTGGTCCAGCAGCAACGACGCCATCGCAACCGTTGACAATACCGGTCTTGTAACAGCTGTTGCAAACGGTACTGCAACCATTACCGCAACGGCAAAAGACGCTGAAAATGTAAAAAATACAATTGAAATAACAGTCGACATTACAACAGGCGGAAACGAAGATGTTGCGCCAACTGCAGTTACGATCACTCCAGCAGGTGAAACAACATTAAAAAAAGCTGGTGATACCGTAAAACTGAATGCTTCCGTTGCTCCGGAGGGCGCTTCCCAGGAAGTGATCTGGTCCAGCAGCAATGATGCTATCGCAACCGTTGACAATACCGGTCTTGTGACAGCAGTTGCAAACGGCACTGCAACCATTACCGCGGCAGCCAAAAATGCCGACGACATTAAATCAAGCATCGACATCCTTGTGCAAATCCCGTCGGGCAGTGGAGACGACGGAAACAATGGCGCCGGTACAGAGATAAAAGTACAAAATATCACAGTAACTGCAGCCGCTGATAAAAAGACTTTGACTGCAGTAAATGAAACCGTACAGCTTACCGCTTCCGTAACACCGGAAAATGCTTCTAACAAAAATGTGACGTGGAGCAGTTCAAATCAGGCAGTAGCAACCGTTGACGCAGCAAGCGGTCTTGTGACGGCAGTTGCAAACGGCACTGCAGACATTACTGCAACTGCGGCAGACGGCAGTGGAAAAACAGGATCAATAACAATAACTGTTGCGCTCAAACCGACCACAACCAGCGCTCCAAAGGATACAAAACTGACTGATTCCAAGAAGAATAAATTTATGGTAACTGTGCAGGGATTGTCTGACGGAACTGCTCCGGAAGCAGCATTTACCGGAACTGACGCCAAAGGAAAAATCGTTTCGATCCCGCCGTCCGTAACTGTCGGCGGTGTTACTTACAAAGTAACGTCTGTTGGAAAGGGCGTTTTAAACACAAGCCAGAAAAAGAATGTCACATCCGTAAAATTTGGATCAAATATCAAAAAGATTGATGCGGATGCATTTACAAACAGCACAAAATTAAAAACAGTAACCTTAAACGGTAATCTGGAAGAGATCGGCAAAAATGCATTCAAAGGCTGCACTGCACTGACGAAGATCAAAATCCCGGCCAAAGTAAAGACAATCGGCGATTTTGCATTCAGCGGAGCAAAAAAACTTGCAACCGTAGAAATAGGCAAAAATGTAACTAAGATTGGCAAAAGTGCGTTTGAAAAATGTACCGCATTAAAGAAAATAACTATACCGGATAAAGTAACGGAGATCGGTGATAAAGCATTTTACAAAAATACCAAAATGACAAGCGTTACAATCGGTAAAAAAGTAACAAAGATTGGCAAACAGGCATTTAACGGATGCAAGATTCTAAAGAATGTAAAAGTAAATTCCACGAAATTAAAAACCGTCGGAAAAAATGCATTCAAAGGCGTAAAGAAGGGCGCACAGGCAAAAGTACCGGCCAAACAGAAAAAAGCATATAAGAACTTACTGAAACCATTAAAAGTGAAATAAATAAACATGATGATTCCCTGTGTGCCGCACTTAAAACGGCACACAGGGAATTTTTTCAGACATTTGCACCGGCAATCTGAGAGCAAAAAATATAAGGTAAATATAATAAATTACATATTCTATTCCATGTTTTATTATTTACAAGCAGATTGCCCCATGTTATACTGAAAACTGTCCGAATCAGGAAAGAAAAGAGGAATTTATATGGAATTATGGGATATTTACGACAAATACAAACAGCCGACCGGCCGCACTATGGAACGTAATGACTGGCGCTTAAAAGACGATGAATATCATCTGACCGTACTGGGCGCCGTCGTCCGAACAGACGGAAAGTTTCTGATTACAAAGCGCGCTATGGACAAAGCATGGGCGCCCGGATGGTGGGAAATCTCCGGCGGAGCCGCAATGGCTGGCGAATCCTCAAAAGATGCCGTCGTTCGCGAAATTAAGGAAGAGACAGGACTTGACGTAACTCTCGCCGACGGGGGATACCTGTTCACCTACCACCGAGAAAACCCCGGCGAAGGCGACAATTATTTTGTAGACGTCTACCGTTTTCTCCTGAACTTCGATGAGAAAGACGTCTCTCCTCAGCTGTCCGAAACAACAGAATTTATGCTTGCAGACAAAACACAAATCGAAGCATTTGCCAGACAGGGCATTTTTTTACACTACGACAGCATACGGCAGATATTTGATACGGAAGCTGCGGAAAACAGACTCACATCATCGAACAATAAGTGACAACGACATCATTCTCCAAAATTTCTGTTCTTCCGTCCGGTATAATTGTCTCCGACCCGCGGATCACCATCGCAATCAGCTCATCCGCGGGCAGCGACAGCTCCGCAATCGTCTTATTGCACCAGGGATGACTTTTTTCAATCTGCTTCTCCTGCAGTTCTTCTGCATCGTTGGGCTCATACGACGGCACATTTAAAATCACACTGTCGCCCCGTAAAATCTTTGTATCGCCCTTTGTTATAATTGTCTCATTTTTTCTCTTAATCATCAGTGCAAGCGCGCCTGTGGGCATGCTGACGTCCCTGATGCACTTATTTTCCCAATTGTGCCCTTTTGGAATGTACATACGCATCAACGTAAAGGCTGATTCCTCCTGATAATCGTTAAATGTCTTTCTGACATCCGCATTTTCATCCACCATAGAAAGGCGCTTTGCCACCTGCGGGAGCAATGTTCCCTGTACCGCTACCGAAAACAGAGAAACCATAAACACAATATGGAACAGACTGCGCGACATTAACACGCCGCTTGCAACCGCCATAATCGCGAAAACGGACGAGGAGGCCCCTCGCAGGCCGGCCCATGAAATCAACAGACACTGCCTGACGCCGCATCGAAACGGAAGCAGCAGCAAAAACACGGCAATCGGCCTCGCCGCAAGTGTCAGTATCGCCGCAATCAGAAAAGCAGTCATAAAAATCCGGGGCATCTCATGCGGAAATGTCAAAAGTCCAAGCAAAAAGAAAATCAAAATCTGCGCAAGGCCCGTCACACCGTCAAAAAACGGGATCATCATCTGCTTATTTTTAATTCTGCTGTTACCAATTAGAATGCCCATCAGATAAACACTAAGATAAGAATTTCCACCGAGTACGCTTGTGATCCCATAGCAACAGAGCACCATAGCAATCATAAAAATCGTATCCAAGCCCTCGGATATAAGCGTAGTCCGCAAAAGAAGCCTTGTTGAAACCAGCGCAAACACAATGCCTGCAACAATGCCAAAGAAAATCTGCATAAAAATTGTAAGAATAATATTTTTACTGTCCCCAATTCCCATCAGGCTTATGCCAATTACTGTCAGCATATAAGAAACCGGATCGTTACTGCCGCTCTCAAGCTCCAAAATCGAAGCTGTCCCGTCCTTTAAATTGAGTTTCTTTTTTCGAAGAATAGAAAAGACACTGGCCGCATCCGTAGAGGACAGCACCGCGCCAATCAGAAAACTCTCTGTCATTGAAAAATGAAGCATAAAATGACACAGTACCGTCGTCACACCGGCAGTAACGGCGACTCCGAGCGTAGACAACGTAACCGCCTTTGCAGCAACTTCTTTCGCAAGCTTCCATTTTGTGTTAAAACCGCCGTAGAACATAATAAAAATCAATGCAACGGAGCAAATATTTTCGGCCAGATAAAAATCCTCAAACGGAATCTTTAAAACCCCGTCACTGCCAAACAGCATACCGATAAACATAAACAGGATCAACGCCGGCATCCCGAAACGATCTGAAAATTTCTCCGCCAGCACACATAATAAAATTACTAGCGATACCAAAAGTATTACAACAGTCATGATAATAGCCCTCCTGCATTTTTCGCGCAGAAAAGCTTATTGCTTCACCAGCGCAAACAACGACTGCGCCATATCCGCAATGGCAGTTAAATTTTCCATATTCTGCTGCTCTGCATCCAGCGTCTCGTTAGCATGCGCAGAAACCTCCTGCGAAACTGCGGAAATTGTCTGGATTGAATTTGCAATCTCATCGTTTGCAGTCTTTAACTCTTTTACATTGTCACTCAATCCGGTAATATAATCGCGGATAACATAGGTATCTTTCTCCAATTCGGAAAAACTCCTTGCCATCTTCGCCGTCGCCTCTTTCTCAGCGCCGATCCCTTCGATCATACTGCGCACTTCCTGTACCACCTGTCGTATTGCATTTGAAATGTTGGAAATCAACTCTGTAATATGTATGGTAGCGTCCTGTGTCTGTTCCGCCATAGAAGAAATTTCCGTCGCAACAACAGCGAACCCTCTTCCTGCATCCCCCGCCCTTGCGGCCTCAATACTTGCATTTAAAGATAAAAGACTGGTCTGTTCCGTAATACCGCTGATCAGCTCCACGATGGAATTCATTTCTGCAATATATTGATCCAGTGTCTCCAGTTTTAATGCCACTTCCTCGCTGTGATTGACCGATGCGTCCGTCTCTGTTACAAGACGATTTACATCCTTGCCGCCCACTGCCAGAATCCCAAGCGTCCTCTCCATACTTTCAGAAACATAATGCGCCACATCTTCTACATTTCCAATCATTTTTTGAATAGATTCCGTATGTTCCAGCTGTTTTTGCACTGCTTCTGCCGTCTCGATTGCACCGGATGTCACATCCTCCATGGCGCCTTTCGTACTCTCGGAAGACTGTTCCAATTTATCTACACTTTCATGTATCTCCTCGATACCTGTTTTCATTTTTCCGTTGACGTCGGAAACTGACGCAAGCATTTCCTCCACTTTCAACTGCGCCTCTTTTGTATCGCCGATCGCCTGCGCCGTATTTTTTTCCAGAGTGCGCACAGTAATAAAAGAATAAGCTGCAACCAGAATCATAACAAAAACCTGCATCAGCCCAGTCGCCGCGTCACGATAACCAAATCCGCCGGTAATTCCCCCGCCGATGACAGCAATCAGCGATACCAGTACATTGCCTGCACTGATCTTTAAAGAATATATCTCATCATGGTAAACCTGAATTGCCAGTATCATAGGTATCACGTAGGCAAAAACAATCTGATTTGTTGCCGTAAACACCAAAAATACATAGCCGACTGCGAATCCATAGGAAGCACAATATTTAATCAGCGCTGTCTCGTGATTCTTACGCCATGCAATCCACTCCGCTATAGCAGGCGCAATTGTCAGCAGCGCCACAATCAGAAAATACCCCCACGTACGTCTTCCGGCAGCTGCCTGTACCATAAACGTACCTGTAATCGCTATCACCTCAATCGTATGGCACAGCATTACGGAACGGTTATTTCGTTCCATTTCCGCTATCCTTGGTGTTCCCATTCCCTCATCCTCCCGATACCCAAAAATCGTTACATTTTATACATTATTCTTATTAAATTTAACACTTTTTCCCCTTTCCGTCAATCATCTAAGACTCCCTTTCCCCAAACCTCTCCCGCAGTTTTAACAATATCTTCTTTTCTGTCCGGCTGACCTGGACCTGCGTCATAGAGAGCAAAGCGGCCGTCTGTATCTGCGTCTTTCCTTCAAAATAGCGCAGTCTGATCAGCGCCTGCTCTTTCTGTTCCAACGTCTGTAAGATCTGCTCAACCGTCAGTCTGTTTATTACCGCCTCTTTCTCTGGTTCCTCCCCTGCAAATCTGCCTCCATTCTCACTGCAAAGCCTGTCAATATACAAAATTTCTTCCCCGTCTTTGCCATAGGCCGGACGATAAATAGATTCCACTTCCCGTCCCGATTCGAGCGCAACTACAATATCCTCCTTTTCTATCCCTGTTGCCGCCGCAACCTCATCAATCGTCGGTTCCCTGTCCAGCTCCTGGAGCAGAATACGTCTTGCACTGTTTACTTTATATGCATTCTCTTTGATCGTGCGGCTGACTTTTACAATCCCGTCATCGCGCAGAAAACGCCTGATCTCCCCTGTAATAACCGGCACGGCATAAGTAGAAAATGCCAGATCAAATGACAGATCAAACCGATCTATCGCCTTAATCAGTCCGATACACCCAATCTGATAAAGTTCTTCCCGCTCATGCCCCCTGTTTTCAAACCGTTTCACCACCATATGTACAAGCCCCAGATTATCCGAAACAAGCTTATCACGTGCCGCTTTATCCCCATCGTGTGACCTCCTGATTAAGTCTGCCAAACGATTCATAAAGATCAGTCCCCTATCTTTTTTTTCATGATAACTCTGGTTCCGGCTCCCACCTTAGACTGCACCATAACTTCGTCCATAAAGGCCTCCATAAACGCAAATCCCATGCCAGACCGATCGAGCTCCGGTTTCGTCGTAAAAAAAGGTTCCATTGCTTTTCCGATATCCGGTATACCGGCTCCGGTATCCTCCACAACAATCTCAATCTGTCTGCCGTCAATCCTGCAGGATAGCTCTACCTTTTTTTCGGGGTCGTCATACCCGTGTATAATAGCGTTTGTGACTGCCTCGGAAACCGCCGTCTTGATATCCGATATTTCATCTAACGTAGGATTTAATTCCGTAATAAACGCTGCAACCGCAATACGGGCAAACCCCTCATTGACTGACCTCGCGTCAAAACACACTTTCATCTCATTTCTGTTCTGCAACATAAGAAACCCTTGCCTTTCTACATATTCACTGTTTCTGCATAATTTTATGTAAACCGGATACGATAAATATTTTCTGCAGACGTTCGTTTAAATTTTTTGCCACGACTTCACCGCCAAAACAACGCATATTTTTACAGCGGCCTATAATTACGCCGATCCCCGAGCTATCCATAAATTCCGTGTCTGCAAAATCAAACACAAGCTCCCTGACATGGTATGTTTCGATTAAAAGGTCCGTCTCCAGGCGCAGCTGGCTTGCCTGGTGGTGGTCAAGCTCTCTTGGCATCCCTATAATCAGGCTGCCGTTATTCAATTCATAATGACTTTCCATACATAACCTCATTTCCTATATTCTAATATTTTCGGTGAAAAAGAAAACCGGGCAAGCCCTTTTTATCTCCTGCGCCAGCTTAGCCGGCTTTTCTCTCAATCCTGAGGAGATTACACGCTATTACGCCCCGAATGCGGCCGCCTCTGCGGCATTTTACTTTTTTCACGAGTGCGCATAATATTTTAAAGCATAAGCAGTGATACACTTTGGCGCTTTTCAGCGGCAGGGCTTTTCCTATGCTATAAAAAAAGACACTGCCTGTAACTTATGTTACAGGTAATGTCTTTCGTCTTCTTATTGGAATTGCTCCGACGCAAGATAGTTCTGAGAAATCGCAGCGCGCTCCGACCCCGGATAAAGATCCACCACTTTCTGATAATAGACCTTTGCATGTTCGATATCTTCTACTTTGCGGTACGCCTGCGCCAGGTAATAGAGCACATTCCCGTTATCATACGTTTCGTCCATCGCAGCAACTTTCTCGAAATTGACAATCGCCGTCTCAAAATCCGATGCATTGTATGCCGTTGTTCCCTCTTTGTAAACCGTGCGCAGATACTCGGCGTTGACCTCCGCATTAATCGTATCGTAAACTGTTTTTGCAGAATCATTCAGATATTCTGTATTGACATTGGTAAGCGCCTGTCCGGCCGCCTCAATATCGGAATCATTGTAGCTGTGGTACGCTTCTACCAGCTGCTCATAACTGCTGATGCGGCTTTCTGTAGCCTTAGACGCCTCCTCTGCTTTTGAGACCTCCTGTGTCAGCTCGTCCACCTGTGCTTCCAGCGTACTGATCGTCTGATTACGCGACGAAAGCTCGTTATTCGCATTGACAACCTCGGCTTTTGCATTATTCTGTACCTCCCTGCGCACTCCCGGCACGACAAGAAACCATGTAATGGCGACGCCGATGGCTATACCAAACACCATATTAAGAACTGTGCCAAGCGGTGAATAATCCCTGCCGTATTTCGGCTGGATAATCGTTTCATTGCCCGACTGATAGGAAACCTGATCTTTATTCTTTGCTTTTTTCGCAGCGCCGCCCGCTGACATTGCCGCTTCAACCTCATGCTGGTAACGAAGCGTCACTGTATTATTCACATCAATTTTTGCGGCATGCTGCAGCGATTTTTTTGCAAGGTCGTATTTTTGCTCCTGAATATAGAGCAGCGCCAGTAACTGATGGCCGCTGACCAGCTTCGGATTCATTGAAAGCACTTTTTTCAGCTGAATTACCGCAAGATCTCTGCTGTCCTGCCTGCAGTACTGCAACGCCTGATTATATTTTTTAATCGTCTGATTAATGGAGTCCAGACGCGACGGATTGTTCTGAATTTCGTTCAGATAACGACTCGCCGCATTTTCCACGGAACTGCAATTTTTGCTGATCACCCACTCTGTCAATGCAGCTACCATTTCACCCATTTCATAGTAGACAAGTCCCAGAAGATTTCTCGCGTCAATGTTTGTCTTGTCAAAGCGCAGACTCATCTTAAGACTTTCCGCCGCCCCCGACAAATCTCTGACTTTTGCTTTTTCCAACGCCTCATTATAATATGCGTTGGAAGCCATCTTTATTTTTTTGTAAACTTTTACATTGATTCCGCAGCCCGGACATAGTTCACCTCTTCCGAGCTCGGCTTTACAACTAAAGCATTTCATTGATGAACCTCTCTACTTTTTACTGTTTCATATCCAGCAATATTTCACGCAATACATCCGTCATATCCGTTAATTCATGATTATATATTGCAGCCTCTGCCTCTTCTACCTCAAGGCTTGGCTTAAAATTTTTTAACTCTTCTTCAAAATTAATCATAAAATTCCCCATTTCTGCATTTATTATTTCATTTCAGAAAAAAACACCACTATATTATTCTGTCGTGCTTTCTCATTATAATATAGTGGTGATAATAATCAAGTATATTTCTCTTAAATTTTTCTGTTGTTTTTAAGGATTGTTATAGTAGGGACGTGTGGCAATTTTATCCTGGCGCTTATAAAACTCAATCTCCTGTGCCATATTATTCACTTTAAACCGCATATTGTCAATGTAGACAAACACGCCGGGATACACATAGCTTAAAACGGTTACTGTGGCCCCCTTAGAACGCTCGACCAAAGATCTCAGCTTCTTTGCTTCGCCCTCATCACTTGCAAGATTTGCCGTATCCTTGATCTTAACACGCAGAAGCGACATTCTTCTTGGATCATTCGCATAACTGATCCCCTGCTCCGCCTCCGCTTTCGCAAATTTCGCAAGGCCGTCTTCTATCTTTGCAAGATTCTCCTGCGCCTCTAAAATACGTTCTTCCAGTTCATATAATCTCTTACACAGTTCCGGCTCCGCGCCTGCCGTAACCTCCGTTCTCTTTTCCGCATCATTGCCAAGGGAGAATACTTCAACCCCCTCTATAGCGCGAATATCTCCTCCAATAATCTTACCTTTATTGCCGTTTACAACAACGCGGCTTCTGCATCGCACATTGCAGTCCAGCAGTACATCCGTCTGCAGCAGCCCGTCACATTCAATCGACGTAAACTCAAAGAAACGGGCTGTGATATTGCCTTTTGTTTTGACAGTCGCTTTTCCGCCGCCCTGCATTCCGTTTCGGATAATAATATCTTTACCCGCCTCCAGAATACATGCCTCAACCATCCCGTCCACTGTAATGGAACCAGTGGCTTTGATACTGATTCCGCTTTCTACATTTCCATGGATCAGTACGTCGCCGTGGAAATCAATATTCCCAAAACTCAAATCCACGTTTCCATGAATTTCATGAATCTGCTGAATGACAACACGGCCGTTCTGCATCTCAATCTTGCCGTCAAAAGATGCCGTGTATGTCAGTGTCTCCTCATTAAACGAAAAGCCCTTGCCTTTGAGCGCCTGCAGGTCACGCGCACGCTTCGCATTGACAACCTGCCCCTTGACATTCATTCCGTCCTTGCCCGAAACAGACGGAAAATAGGTAGCGATCACCTGTCCCTCGACAACTTCCTCTATGCTGTTGACTGACCAGTAATCCACAGAGCCGTCAGGCAGGATTTTCGGTTTTTTGTCCGGATTTGCGTTAAAGTTGTATTCGTAGTATCCGTCCACCCCGTCCACAGGCTCAACGCCCGTCGCAATAATACGTTCTACACCATAAATTTTATTGTTTATCATCTCTGTCAGCACATTCTGATCAATTCCGTAGCGCACGCCGCCCTCTGCCAGAACCTGCTGTAAATCCTGCATATTATATAATTCGTCGTTCTCCGGTGTAGGAAGAAGCAAGTATGCTTCCATCTCATCATATCTGATTCTTACTTTTGGCTTTAAACTACCTGTCATCATCATAATGAACAACTCCCCACTCATCCTATGTCTACATGATACTTTGCTGATTATATAATACTATTTTCCTAATCTTTTTTCAAGACATATCTTGCAGATCGGCGATTTTTTTTGCCTGCGCAAGCCGTTCTTCTACTTTCGACATCATTTGTTCATAATTCGACAATTTATCTCTCTCTTCCGCAACTTTCGCCTCAGGAGCTTTGCTTAAAAATTTCTCGTTGGAGAGCATTTTACGGGAACGGTCAAGCTCTTTTTCCAGACGCGCTTTTTCCTTTAACAGGCGTTCCGTTTCCTTCTCAAAATCCACCAGATCAGACAACGGCAGATAAAGCACTGCGTCCGGAATTACAACAGAAACTGCATTTTCGTCTATACCGGATTTCCCGGCCTGTACAACAACGCCGCCGGCTCCGGAAAGCGCTGCATAGATTTCCTTGTTCGCCTCAAACATGCGCCGCACGGTATCATCCTCTGACACAACAAAAATATTTACTTTTCTGGACGGCGGCACATTCATCTCGGCACGCACATTGCGCACTCCTTTTACCAGCTCTTTACAGTGCCGTAAAATCTCCTCCTCCTCTTTGAAATCCCACTCCGCTCTGTATTCCGGCCACTGTGCAAGCATAATGGTGTCTTCATCGGGGTGAAGCGTACAATAGATTTCCTCTGTAATAAACGGCATAAACGGATGGAGCAGCTTTAACGCCTCTGTTAAAACTGTCTTTAACATCCGGCAGGCAGCGTCTGCAGACGCGGTATCCGTTTCACGATTATAGATACGCGTCTTTGTCATCTCTATATACCAGTCGCAAAACTCATCCCAGATAAAATCATATACTTTCTGCACCGCAATGCCAAGCTCATATTTGTCCATGTTCTCGGTGACTTCCTGTGCAAGCCGGTTTACCCTTGAGAGAATCCACTTGTCGGCAGTCTTAAGCCCGTACTGCAGAATATTCTTTGTTGCGGAAGAGTCTTCCCTCTCTGTCTCTTCCATTGCGGAAAGATGCATCATAATATACCGGGACGCATTCCACACTTTATTTGCAAAATTTCGTGATGCCTCCACACGCTCGCGATAAAAACGCATATCATTTCCCGGCGCATTTCCTGTGATTAACATCAGACGAAGCGCATCCGCCCCGTACTCATCAATAATTTCAAGCGGGTCTGTCCCGTTTCCGAGCGATTTGCTCATCTTGCGCCCCATGGAATCGCGCACAAGTCCATGGAACAACACTGTATGGAACGGAGCTTTACCTGTGTGTTCATAAGCCGAAAAGATCATTCGGATCACCCAGAAAAATATAATATCGTACCCCGTTACAAGCACGTCGGTCGGATAAAAATACGCAAGATCCTCTGTCTTCTGCGGCCAGCCAAGCGTTGAAAACGGCCACAGCGCGGAAGAAAACCAGGTATCAAGCACATCCGGGTCCTGCTCCATATGCGTATGCCCGCATTCCGGACATTTATCCGGCGCTGACTTTGCAACAACCATTTTGCCGCATTCACTGCAGTAATAGGCAGGGATTCTGTGCCCCCACCAGAGCTGCCTTGAAATACACCAGTCGCGTATATTGTCTGTCCAATTAAAATACACCTTTTCCATGCGCTTTGGCAGCAGTCTGATCTCGCCGCTCTTGACTGCCTCAACTGCCGGTTTAATCAGCTCGTCCATCTTTACAAACCACTGCTGCTTTACCATTGGCTCTACAGTAGCTTTGCAGCGGTCATGCGTACCGACATTGTGAGAATGGGGTTCTGTTTTCACGAGAAGCCCCTGCTCCTGCAAATCATGCAGAAGCGCTTTACGGCAATCATATCGATCCATCCCCTCGTATTTACCGGCATAGCCATTCATTGTCGCATCGTCGTTTATGACTGTAATCTCTTCCAGATTATGACGTTTTCCAACCTCAAAATCGTTCGGATCATGTGCCGGCGTAATCTTCACACATCCCGTCCCAAATTCCATATCCACATATTCGTCCGCGATCACAGGAATCTCCCGGTTCGTCATCGGAAGTTTCAGCATTTTGCCGATGATATCCTGATAGCGTTCATCTTTTGGATTTACCGCAACGGCCGTATCACCGAACATTGTCTCCGGCCTTGTTGTCGCAATCTCAACAAAACGTCCTTCTTCCCCGACAACCGGGTAATTAATGTGCCAGAAATACCCGTCCTGTTCCTCATGCTCAACCTCTGCATCCGAAATGGATGTACCGCAGACAGGACACCAGTTTATAATATGAGACCCCTTATAAATATATCCCTTTTCATATAATTTAATAAATACCTCCAGGACGGCATCCGAGCACCCCTCGTCCATTGTAAAACGCTCGCGCTCCCAATCGGCCGAAGATCCCATTTTTCGCAGCTGGCGCACAATACGGCTTCCGTACTGCTCTTTCCATTCCCAGCACTTGTCAAGAAATTTCTCCCGGCCCAGATCCTCCTTGTCAATCCCCTGCTTTTTTAACTCCTCAATAACCTTTACTTCCGTAGAGATAGCGGCATGGTCCGTTCCCGGCTGCCAGAGCGCACGATACCCCTGCATCCTCCTATAACGCGTTAAAATGTCCTGCATCGTATTGTCAAGCGCGTGTCCCATATGAAGCTGCCCTGTGATGTTGGGCGGCGGCATAATAATAGTAAACGGTTTTTTATCCTTATCCGGTTTAGCGCAAAAATAGCCGTTGTCCTCCCATTTTTTATAGAGGCGTTCTTCCATTCCTTTCGGATCATATGTCTTTGCCAGTTCTTCCCTCTTGCTGCACTCTTTACACATAGTTTCCTCTCATTCTGCCGCATACGCGGCTATTCTTCTCATTCTGTTGAACCTATGATACGAGCAGCACATCCATTTGTCAAGGAGGGAATTACAATTCTTCCTCAACCATACTCTTATCGCGATGAAACGCATCATAGATACATGGCACCACAATCAATGTGAGCAATGTGCCGTAAATCAGACCGCCCTCTGTGACGATCGCCATAGGCTGCATCATTGCAGAACCGTCGCCAATGCCCATAGCCATAGTTGACATGGCAAGGATTGTCGTCAGCGCTGTCATCAGGATCGGTCGAAGTCTTGTCTTTCCGGACTCTATAATCGCCTCGCGCTTGCCCATTCCTTCCCTGCGAAGCTGATTGATATAGTCGACCATAACAATTCCGTTATTTACGATGATACCGGCCAACATAACAAATCCGATCATAGCGACGACGCTGACCTCATTTCCGGTAAAAAACAGTGCAAACAACCCGCCGGTAAACGCCAGCGGAATTGTAAACATAATGATAAACGGCGACAGAAATGACTGAAACTGTGCAACCATAACAAGATAGATAAAAATCACGGCCAACAGCAGCATCAGATACAACTGCTGCATAGCGTCCTGGATCATCTCGTCTTCCCCGGCCATCTTTATTTCATATCCCTCCGGCAAATCCAGCTTTTTTAACTCCTTTTGTATCTCACTGCTGACAAGCGTTACATTGTGTTCCTCGTCAATCGCCGCGGAAACGCTGATATAACGCGTCTGTGCGTCACGATTGATCGTATTGAGCGTCATGCCCTCCTCAAATACGGCAACCGAGCGCAGCGCAATTTTTTTCTCGTTCCCTTCTCTGTCCGTATAGGTAAATTTCAGCTGCTTAATCTCGTCAAGCGTCACATCGGTCTGATCTTCACTTTTCACATAAACTTCAAAATCTTTTAAATCCGTTGAAATCGTAGTCGGAGACGAGGACGATGCCATCTTCGCATATACAGTCTGAAAAATCTGTGCGGTCGTCATTCCATACTCTGCTGCCTTTTCCTTATTGACACGTATGGTAAAAGACGGCGTCGTGTCGTCAAGTCCATCCTCTACATCTTTCGTTCCCTCTGTCTTTTCCACAATCTTTGCAACCTTTGCCGCGAGGTCCTGAAGCGTATCCAGATCCCGCCCTCTGACCTGAACGCTGATACCGCTGCCAAAAAATGCGCTCATGTCCGAGGCGGATGAGTCTGTGGACACGGCACACTCCATGTCTTTCGTTTTTTCCTCCACCTGCCTGGTCAGCTCTTCCTGTGTAACACTGCCCTCCTCGTCCAGAAGCAGATACAGCGTAACACCGCCCGACGCGCCTCCTCCCATCGACATCATTGCGTTACTGCCGCCGGCCATAGCACCGATTTTATCAATTCCGTCCAGAGAAGAAAGACGCTCCACCGCTTCATCCGCAAAGGCGGTCAGCTCCTCAAAATCAAGTTCCTCATCATCTCTTGGCCCGATTGTCACAGTCAGCTGATCCGCTTCCATATTCATGTCCATAAAAGTAAATCCGCGCGAAAATGCGGCTCCCGCACTGACTGCTAAAAGCACAAGCACTGTCAGAAATACAAGCGGTTTTAACCGCAGTGATTTCTCCAGAAATTTTCCGTATAGATCCAGCACCTTATCAAAAAACGGCTGCGACACTTCTTTTGTACTCTTTAAGACACCTGCGGACATCATCGGCACAAACGTCAGCGCAACAATCAGACTTGCTGTAAGCGTAAATAATATCGTCAGCGCGATATCCACAAACAGCTGTCGTGTAATACCCTCCGTAAAAATAATCGGCGCAAATACGCAAACTGTTGTAAGAGTTGACGCAATAATCGCGCCTGTTACCTGCGAAGCGCCCTCTACAGCCGCCTTACGCAGGGAGTATCCCTCTCCCCGAAAACGATAAATATTTTCAATCACTACAATTGAATTATCCACCAGCATCCCGATTCCAAGCGCAAGTCCTGAGAGCGATATAATATTTAAAGAGATACCGGAAAAGTACATCAAAACAATTGCAAAGATAACGCTGAGCGGAATCGAACAGCCAATCACAATTGTCGGCCTGAAATCCTTCAAAAAAATCATCAGGATAAGAACGGCCAGCGCCGCGCCCACCAACATATTTTCCAGAACGGAATCGACGATAATATCTATGTAAATGCCCTGATCCATAAAGACGGCTGTGCCAAGCGCCTCATTTTCTGCTTCCATTGCCTCAAATTTTGCCTTGACGCGCTTTGTCACCTCGCCTGTGGAATAACCGGTCTGCTTTTCAATTGAGAGCATAACGGCCGGATTGCCGTTAACTTTACCGTAAGATTCGGCCGAATTATCCGACATTTCAACCTCTGCCACATCTGACAGCCGTATCGGCTCTATGCCGTCAAGCCCCATATCCATCAGCACAACATTTTTCAGTTCCTCGACAGACGAAAGCTTTTCGCCGACACGCACCATATACTGTGTCTCTTCTCCCTGCACATAACCCACCGGCATTGAAAAATTCTGTGCCACCAAAAGATTTCCAAGCATTTCCACAGTCAGGATCTGGTCCAGATCGGCCGCACTCTTCGCATCATCTTTTGCGGCGTCAAGCTGCTGTCTGCCCATCTCCACTTTGCTCTCCGCATCGGCAAGCCTAGCAGCGACTTCGCTCATCTCCAAAATGCTGCCGATTTTCGTCTTATTTAACGTCTGAAATGCATCGTTTAACGTCGTAATCCCTTCCCCAACCTGCGTCTGCGCCGACTGAATCGCTGCAATTCCCGCATTTGTCTCGGCAAGCCGCTGTGTCAGCTGCGCTATCGTCTGCGGAATCTGATCAATGGACTCAACGGAGATTCCAAGCCCTGCGAGCTGTGAATTTTGCTCCGCCGCCTGCCGGTTTAACTCATCAAGCTGCCGCTGTGCCTCGGCAAGCTGCGCATACTGCTGCGGGTCTGTATTTGCAATCTGCTCCATCTGCGCCTCATCCGGCAGTTCGACTGTATTCTGTGCCGCATCCATCTGCGCCTGCGCCGCTTTGCCGTCGTCATACACAGCCTGCAGAACCGGAATTACCTGCTCGATCGTCTGCTTTGTTGTCTGCAGAAGCATCAGGTTCGTCGCCAGATCGGATTCTCCGACAAAAGCCTGTATTTTTCCGTTTAAAAGCTCATTTTCCGCGCTGCTGATCTGATTTTCCAGCTCTTTTTTACCGCTTTCCAATTTCTTTTTGCCGGAAGCAATCTCCTCTGCACCCTCATCGAGCTCCTCCCCTGCTTTTGTAAACTGTTCTTCTATCTTCTTAAGGATTCTGCGGTTGAGTTTTTCGATCTTCTGTTCATCCATCGTGACCTGGACATTCTCCTCGAGCGCACCGGTTGTAGAAACACTTGCCACACCCTCGAGACTTTCCAGTGCAGGAACCATTTCCGTCCTCACATAATCGGAAATCTGCGACTGATCCATTCCTTCCACATCGACAGACGCCACCATAATCGCCATCATATCCGGATCAATCTGCATAATCACGGGCGTACCGACTCCGTCCGAAAATGTGCCCTCAAGCTGGTCGAGTTTCTGCTGCATTTCAATAATGACGGAATCCATATTTGCACTCTGCTCATATTCCAAAATAACGGTAGAATAATTATTATAGGAAGCTGAACTGACATTTTTGATATTGGAAGTCGTCGCCATGGCC
Source organism: uncultured Roseburia sp. (assembly GCA_947088345.1). GTDB lineage: Bacteria > Bacillota > Clostridia > Lachnospirales > Lachnospiraceae > Roseburia. The sequence goes on along the minus strand of CAMUGE010000018.1, from coordinate 32,124 downwards.
GCCTCGATGGGCGCCGTCACACTTGTCTCAACCTCCTCAGGGCTCGCCCCCACATAGGTTGTCGCCACAATCGCATAGGGCAGGTTCATATCGGGCAGCAGGTCCGTCGTCATCCTGGTAAAAGACACAACGCCTAAGACAACGACAAGAATGACACCCACAATCACTGTATACGGTTTTTTCACACTAAATTTTGAAAACACCTGATTGACCCCTCTCTTTTGACTTTTGTTCAATAGTTAAAAGTTTACACGTAATGATGTCAACATTGCAATAGATTTCCAAATAATTTATACTTTTTTTAGGAACGGAAAACAAAGCGGGCAAGCCCGCTTCAACTCCCCTGCCCCCACTCATGAGGGATTGGCTTGCACACTTTGCTGCGCCGAGTGCAGTCACGCAGCGACATTTTCCTCTTGCACAAGTGCGCATATTATTTTTGTTTTATAGGAAAGCGTTTTCACGCTTTATTGTGTCAACGTCTTTCCTAATAAGACAAAAATATCCCGGCTGTCAATTTTTTCCAAAATCAACGGCCGGGATACCCCTTTTATCTTACTGCGATCTTTCAAATCTATTCCTCGCTGCTCTCATCGTCCACAATTGCAGCCGCTGTACCGGCTACCGAAGCCGTAACGGCAACCACAACTACAATCACGACAAGCAGCAGTATAATTCCAAGAAATATAAGCAGCCCGCTTTCTGTCATATCATCCATCATTCCTTTCCCTATCTGTTCTGTCCTGCTTCCTGTCCAGCTCCGACTTTGGCAATCCCGCTTGCGCAATCTCAGACTACTATGAAAAACGCTGTATTTCAAACATTTTTCCTCCTAAAAATCAGTCTGTTCAGCGTGCGAAATCTTTCACGATCTGTCCATTGGCATAAGTTTTAAACATGCCTTTCACGCTACGATGCAGCAATGCTTTCCCTTGCAAAAAACTTCTGAAAAAATTCATTTCTGTCGCATGGCTTTCCAAAAAAGTAACCCTGTATATAATCCGGTTCCACACTGCGCACCCGAATCAGCTCCTCTTCATTCTCAATCCCCTCCGCACATACGGAAAGGCCGAGCGTATGCGCCATCTCTACCACATGTACCAGCAGCTGATATTCATATTCCTGTCTCAGCGCTTTCATCATAAAGGTTCGATCAAGCTTTACAAACGCAGGCTTTAAATCTGACAGACAGTGCAGATTAGAATAGCCTGTCCCGAAGTCGTCAAGCGCAAGCAGAATGCCATACTCCTTTAACCCGTTCCAGACGCTTGCAAAATGCGGGTTTGTTTCCAAAAATCCGCTCTCCGTAAGCTCAATACATACACTTTTGGAACTAAGTCCGTACTCTGCGACCACTCCCTTGATTTCCTCTAAAACATTGCTCTTTAACACCTGTACATAGGAGAGATTGACATTGACCTTAAATTCCGGAATATAATTCTGCCACTCCCTGCACGCATCCGCTGCCTGCCTTAAAATCCAGTGGCCAACCGGAATAATCAGTCCCGACTCTTCCAGAATCGGAATCACAATCCCGGGCGATACCATATTCCCGTCCGGCGTGCGGTAGCGAAGCAGCGCCTCCGCCCCGCTGAGCTTACCGTCGAGCGCATTGACGAGCGGCTGGAAATATGCTTCAAAACCTTTAAAACCGTCTTTTACCGCATGATACAAAATACGCCCCAGTTCTTTTCTCTGTTTGTACTTCTCATAGTTATCCGAATCAAAAACTTTACAGGTATTTTTGCCGCCGCGTTTTGCTTCGCTCAATGCAAATTCCGACAGTGTCATCATTTCCTGATAGGAAATCTCGCTTCCGTCAAGCGGAAAAACCCCTCCCGAAATCGTATATACAACTTCATAATGGTTTTTTTGAATAAACGACGTAATGGAGGCGCAAAGACGCCCATACAAAGCCACAGCCTTCTCTATGCTGCCGCCGCACAAATCAGTAATCGCAAACTCGTCTGCAACAACACGAAAATGCTGTTGTGAATCTGTAATGTTTTCAGAGATACATTCCGCCGTTTTGCGCAATATATAATCTCCATATTCAATTCCCATATTTTCATTGATATCGCGAAAATCATCGATTCCAATTCGCAGAATAAACCCGGTTCTGCCAGTCGATGCAGCTTCAAACTCCTTTTTGAGACTTAACTGTCCCAACAATCCGCTGACATTGTCGGCTTTCTGCTTTTTTCCGATTTCGTTGATACAGCCGATCAGAAAATGCGGGCTGCCATCCTCATCCCGCAGGGCAAGCCCCCTGCAGTTTATCCAGACAGGCAGCTGGTTATGATCCACCCACCGATATTCCATGTTGTGTTCGTCTTTCTCTCCGGACGAAACACTGTTTAGATCCTCCATCAGATCATTATAATCCTCCGGATATATAAGAGCTTTAAAAACTTCATCGACCTGATGAAAACGATCCGCCGGCATACAAAACCGTTCCGCCGCTGTTGACGAAATCTGATAATAATCGGCTTTCATATCCCATACATAGAGAAAATCATCCATACTCGGGCTGAAAAGATCTATCATCTCACCGATACGTTCTATTGACAAGTCCGCCAAAATTGATGCTGCTTTTCCTGACACATGACACCATCCTTTCAAAAACATGTGTTTCTATATAGCAAATCTTACTAAAAAACGGCAAGAAAGTCAATAATTATATAAAATTTGCACAACACCGTCCCCATAATTGATAAATATCTCTGTTAATTTGCGCACACTATACCGTTTTCGCAATCAAGTTCTACAAAAGCGCTTGATTTTAATACGGAGCATGCGTTCTTAGCGCCGATCAGCACCGGAATATCAAGACTTAACCCTGCGATTGCCGCATGGCAGTTTTCACTTGCCGCCTCCACAATCAAACCGCTCGCATCACGAATCTGCTCCATCATGCTGTTGTCTGTGTCGGAGGCCACAATAATATCTCCCTCTTTAAAATTGTCTAAGTCCTCCCTGCTTCTGCAGACACACAGATTTGCACAGACTTTCTTTTCGTTTACTCCATTTCCCTTAATCAGAATATGGCCTGCCACCTGTACTTTGATCAGGTTTGTCGTACCGGAAACGCCAAGCGGCACGCCGGCTGTCAATACCACAACGTCTCCCTTTGAGATAATTCCTGCTGCTTCGGCCTGTGTCACAGCATAGTCAAACAATTCCTCGGCGTCGTCTTTCTCCTCCAGCAAAAGCGGAATAACCCCCCAGGAAAGCGCCAGCTGACGGTAGACGCGTTTTGTCAGACATGTGCCTACGATCGGACAATCCGGACGGTATTTTGATACCATACGCGCTGTGCGTCCCGATTTGCTGACTGTAATAATGGCTGCCGCGTTAAGATCGCCCGCCATTGTACAGGTTGCATGGGAAATAGCGTTTGTCATATCCGGATTACTCATTGTCTTCCTCTGCTTAAAGCGCTGGATATAGTTGATATCCTGCTCTGTGCGCACTGCAATACGAACCATTGTCTTTAACGCCTCCACCGGGTAAAGGCCTGCCGCCGTCTCACCCGAAAGCATGATGGCGCTTGTCCCGTCATAAATTGCATTTGCGACATCCGTCGCCTCAGCCCTGGTAGGACGCGGATGTTTCATCATGGAATCCAGCATCTGCGTCGCCGTGATTACCTTTTTGCCGGCATCATAGACTTTTTTAATAATCATCTTCTGTATCACGGGCACTTCCTCAAGCGGTATTTCAACGCCCATGTCGCCGCGCGCTACCATGATTCCGTCTGAAACGCGTATTATTTCATCAATGTTGGAAACGCCCTGCATATTTTCGATTTTTGCGATAATATTGATATCGGCGCCGCCCCGCTCCTCCAAGACGCTTCGTATGGCCAGTACATCATCGGCTGTCCGCACAAATGATGCGGCAATAATATCAAAATCATGCTCGACGCCAAATACGATATCGCTGTAATCCCTCTCACTGACATACGGCATCGACAGTTCGACATTCGGCACATTGACGCCTTTCCTGTTTGAGATGACGCCTCCGTTTACCACAGTACACACAATATCCATCGGCGGATTTTTTTCGCCCGAAACCGCCTCTTTGGCCGGCCGGATCTCTGTGACTTCCATCTCGATTAATCCGTCGTCAATCAGTATCCTGGTACCTGTTTTAATATCCTGATACAGATTTTTGTAAGTAATGGCTACGCGTGAATCATCTCCCATCACCTCTGCAGTTGTAAGTGTAAAACTCTGTCCGTCTTTTAACTGTGCCTTTCCGCCCTCAATCTCTTTTAAACGTATCTCGGGACCTTTTGTATCAAGAAGCGCCGCCACCGGCGAATTGGATTCGTCTCTTAGCCTGCACAGCATCTGATAGCGCGCAAGCTGCTCCTCATGCGTTCCATGAGAAAAATTAAAGCGCGCCACATCCATTCCTTCTCTGATCAGTTCTCTTAAAATAGCCTCGTCATCCGTGGCAGGCCCCAGCGTACATACAATTTTTGTCTTTCTAAACATGCTGCCTTTGTTTCCTTTCCATATCTATTTTTTAATCATAGTCCCTACGCCCGCATTTAACCCGGTTCCTTCTTTGTCCAGTTTTGTAATCAGTACAGATCGTATCGCAGAATCACCGATAAACTCTATCGCAGCCTGTATTTTGGGAAGCATACTGCCCTCTCCAAACTGCCCCTGCTCCATATACTCTTTCGCCTGTGCGACTGTCATAGATGAAAGAGGTTTCTCATTCTCCTGTCCGTAATTCAAACAGACATTGTCTACGCCCGTTAAAATCACCAGCATATCCGCATCCAACAGCTCTGCAAGCTTTCCCGCCGCAAGATCTTTTTCGATCACAGCGCCCGCGCCCTTTAAGTTGTGATCCTGTGAGAGCACCGGTATCCCGCCTCCGCCGCATGCGACTACAATCTGATCCGCGTCAATCAGTGCGCGAATCGCGTCAATCTCAACAATATCCACAGGCTTTGGAGCAGCTACAATACGGCGGTATCCCGTTCCTTCTTTCACCACATGATTTCCCTTTTTCTCCTCTTCTTCCGCCTCCGCTTCGCTCATAACGCGTCCAATTACTTTCGTCGGCCTGTAAAAAGACTCGTCATACGGGTCCACTACAACCTGCGTCAGCACGGTAGAAACAGTTTTATAGACGCCTCTGTTTAAAAGTTCTGCACGTATCGCATTCTGCAGATCATAGCCGATATATCCCTGGCTCATAGCGGAGCAGACCGACATCGGGGTCTTCGTATACTCCGGATACAGATGACAAAATTCATTCATCGCCGTGTGAATCATTCCGATCTGCGGCCCGTTGCTGTGTGTGATCACAACCCGGTAATCCTCTCTGATAAATTCCGCCACAGCCTTTGCCGTCCGCTTTGTGGCTTCTTTCTGCTTTGGAAGTGTCGTGCCCAACGCGTCATGGCCCAATGCGATCACTATCTTTTTCTTTTTCATGAATACCTCCCTGTTCCTGCTCCTTAAAGCAGGTGTCAATCCATTCCCAGATTTCGTCACGCCCCTGTTTTGTCTGCGCCGAAAACGGAATGACCGGAATACCATCTTTTATAGCCAGTGCAGTACGTATCGCCTTTAACTGCTTTTGCAGCTGGCTGCGCTTAATTTTGTCAAGTTTTGTTGCAATCACGACAGGCGCATACCCCTGATATGCCATCCACTCGTACATTTTTTTATCATTTGCACTCGGCTCATGGCGTATGTCGACCAGCAGAAACACGGCTCGCAGCTGTTTGGAACTATGAAGATAATTTTCTACCATCCTGCCCCACTTTTCTTTCTCGCCGGGCGGGACCTTTGCAAAACCATATCCGGGCAGATCGACAAGGTACATTGTATGATTCACGTTATAAAAATTGATTGTCTGTGTCTTGCCCGGCTGGCCGGACGTACGCGCCAGCGATTTTCGGTTCATCAGCGCATTGATCAGCGAAGACTTCCCCACGTTTGATTTACCCGCAAACGCAATCTCCATATGTTCATTTTCCGGAATCCTGCTGGTCACGCCGCAGACTGTCTCTAAACTTACGTATTTGATTATCATAAATTCCTCATTTCACAAAAGCTGCATCGAGCGCCTGCTGCAGCTGCTCGACATATATAATGTCAAGCCCTCCTTTGATTTCATCCGAAATCTCATCAATTTCTTTCTTATTCTTTCTCGGCACGCATACCTTTTTAATCCCGGCATTTTTCGCCGCAAGAATTTTCTCTTTTAATCCCCCGATCGGAAGTACTCTGCCGCGCAGCGTAATCTCGCCTGTCATTGCAACGTCGGCGCGCACCGGCGTCTTTGTGATCGCCGATAATATAGCGGTTGCCATTGTAATTCCTGCAGACGGGCCGTCTTTTGGGACGGCTCCCTCGGGAATATGAATATGAATATCATTTTCCTGGAAAAATTTCTTCGGAATATGATACTTATCGCCCATTGATCGGATGCAGCTGATCCCGGCTCTCGCCGACTCTTTCATCACGTCGCCAAGCTGGCCTGTCAGCTGGAACTGACCTTTTCCCGGCATGATGTTTACCTCGATCTCCAACGTATCGCCCCCGACGCTGGTCCAGGCAAGTCCCCTGACGATACCGACCTCATCTTTTTCGTTTTTCCGGTCATAACTGTATTTTTCCGTGCCAAGGTATTTTTCCAGATTTTTCCCGGTGATATGGACGCTCTTTTTCTCATCGTCATAGATCTCGCGCGCTGTTTTCCTTGCAATCTCTCCCAGCTTTCGCTCAAGATTGCGCACGCCTGCCTCTCTCGTGTAACCGGTGATAATTTTTTTCAGCGCGTTGTCGGTGACAGTAAGCTGCTTTTTCTTCAGGCCGTTGCGCGCGATCTGCTTTTCCAGCAGATGCTCTTTTGCAATATGCAGTTTTTCGTTTTCCGTATAGCTTGTTACCTCTATCATCTCCATACGGTCAAGAAGCGGTCGGGGTATTGTCTGCGCCGAATTTGCAGTCGCGATAAAAAGCACTTCCGAGAGATCGACCGGAATTTCTATATAATGATCCCGGAATTTGCAGTTCTGTTCGGCGTCCAGGACTTCCAGCAGCGCCGATGCGGTATCACCTTTGTAATCGCTGCTCATCTTGTCCACCTCGTCCAAAAGCATCAGCGGATTTTTTACGCCGGCGCCGCGCAGGCCGTTTACAATACGCCCCGGCATCGCCCCGATATAAGTGCGTCTGTGTCCGCGGATCTCAGCTTCGTCGCGCACGCCGCCCAGGCTGATCCGTATATACTTTTTGCCAAGCGCTTTCGCTACGGAGCGCGCAATGCTCGTCTTTCCTGTTCCGGGCGGTCCGACAAGGCAGATAATCGGACTGTCGCCCTTTCCGGTCAGATTACGTACCGCGAGATACTCCAATATGCGCTCTTTTACTTTCTCAAGTCCATAGTGATCTTCATCCAGAATACGCTCCGCATTTCTGATATCCCGATTGTCTTTGGACATCTTCTCCCACGGAAGTTCCAGCAATGTTTCAATATAAGTTCGTGCAACCGTACTCTCGGACGAATTTACCCCAATACTTCCCAGACGGTCGATCTCTTTTTTGATCTTTTCTTTTGTCTCTTTGGATGCCTTTAACTGTTCCAGTTCCTTTCGGTACTGCTCCACATCCGTGTCCAGATTCTCACCCAGTTCCTGGCGTATAATCTTCATCTGTTCCCGCAGAACATACTCTCTTTGATTTTTGTCGAGACTTTCTTTTACTTTTGCCTGCAGGTCGTTTTTGATCGCAATGATCTCAACCTCCTGTAACAGAATCGCCAGGAGAACCTCATAGCGCTCGACAACAGAGACTGCCTCAAGCAGTTTCTGTTTTAACGTATAGTGAACAGGCAGTGTCGCAGAGATCCTGTTTATCAGTTTATCAAGGTCGTTGATCTCATTCACCGGGTTCATTGCATCTTTCGCAGCGCGCGGATTTAACGAAATGTATCTTCCATACGCTTCCTTGATGCCGCGCACCATTGCAAGCCGCATTTCCTCTGTAACTGCGTCATCCACTTCCCTGTCAAAACAGATCACTTCTGCAGCAAGATATTCTTCTGTATCCACAAAAGAGGACAATTCTGCCCTCTCTTTGCCTTCTGCCAAAATACGCACAATATTATTTTGTAACTTGATTACCTGCCTGATCTCTGCAATAATGCCGATCTGATACACATCTTCAATCTGCGGAACTTCCTTGCTGACATCCTTTTGTGTCACCAAAAAAATCTGCTGTCCGCTCACCATCGACTTTTCAACCGATTTTACGGATTTTGCCCGACTGATATCAAAATGTGCTATCATCCCCGGCAAAATAACCATGCCGCGCAGCGCCACTGCAGGAATCACTTTAATTAAGCTGTCATCCATATTAAATTCTTTCTAAGCACCTATCTTTTTTAATTCGCGTTCCTCGATTGCAAGGCATTCCTCTACCATTTCTTTTGTAATTTTGCAATTTGTAGCTGATACCTCGGAAGGAATCTCGTACATCCAATCCAGCGTCACTGCCTCCAGTATCGCTCTAAGACCTCTCGCGCCGGTTTTGCGCTCAAGCGCTTTGTCGGCAATCGCCGCCAAAGCATCTTTGGTAAATTCCAGTTTTACGCCGTCCATCTGAAACAGGGCTGCATACTGTTTTGTCAGTGCATTGCGCGGTTCGGTCAGAATGCGTATCATTGCATCCCTGTCTAAAATATCAAGGGCGACGGTCATCGGCACACGTCCGATAAATTCCGGAATCAGCCCGAACTTCACAAGATCCTGCGGCAGCACATGTTTTAATACGTCGCCGATATTATAATCCGATTTGGAACGGATATCTGCGTTAAATCCAATTGCTTTCTGATTCATTCTGTTCTCAATAATTTTTTCCAGGCCGTCAAAAGCGCCTCCGCAGATAAACAGGATGTTTGTCGTATCAATCTGTATCAATTCCTGCTGCGGGTGCTTTCTTCCGCCCTGCGGCGGTACGGACGCAACCGTTCCCTCCAGTATTTTCAGGAGCGCCTGCTGCACTCCCTCGCCCGATACATCTCTCGTGATCGAAACATTTTCAGACTTCTTTGTAATTTTGTCTATTTCATCAATATAGATAATTCCGTGCTGCGCACGCTCAATGTTAAATTCCGCGGCCTGAATAATCTTTAACAGAATATTTTCCACGTCTTCCCCGACATATCCCGCCTCAGTCAGTGTTGTCGCATCAGCGATTGCAAACGGAACATTTAAAATCCTCGCAAGCGTCTGCGCGAGGAACGTCTTGCCGCACCCGGTCGGACCGAGCATCAGCACATTGCTCTTTTGCAGCTCCACATCGAGATCGCCGCCTGCAAGTATCCGCTTATAATGATTGTATACGGCAACGGACAATACCTTCTTCGCCTGCTCCTGGCCGATCACATACTCGTCTAAAAACGCCTTTAACTCAATCGGTTTTAATAGGTTGATCTGCTCCCTGCTCTCCTCCGGAACAGCCAGCTCCTCATCGTAGTCTTCCTCTTCGTCCTCAATAATTTCCGAACAGATTTCTACGCATTCGTCACAGATATAAGCGCCGTTTGGCCCCGCGATCAGCTTATGCACCTGATCCTGTGTCTTCCCGCAAAATGAGCAGCGGAATTTTTCTTCATATCTACCTGCCATGCTTCTCGTTCTCCATATTCTTGTTTTATCTCTTCACAGAGATCACTTCGTCGATCAGACCGTAATCCCTTGCTTCCTCCGCAGACATATAATAATCCCGCTCTGTATCGGCAGCAACAATATCATATGGCTTTCCGGTATTGTCTGCCAGAATCTGATTTAATTTCTTCTTGGTCTTTAAAATATTTTCGGCTGCGATCTGAATCTCGGTCGCCTGCCCTTTTGCCCCGCCGGAAGGCTGGTGTATCATCACCTCGGCATTCGGCAGTGCAAAACGTTTTCCTTTTGTACCGCCCGCAAGCAAAAATGCGCCCATGCTGGCCGCAAGCCCGATGCAGATTGTGGAAACGTCGCATTTAATATACTGCATGGTATCATAGATAGCCATGCCGGCTGTCACCATACCGCCCGGAGAATTGATATAAAGCTGTATATCTTTGTCCGGATTTTCTGACTCCAGAAACAAAAGCTGCGCAACGGTAAGGCTTGCAGTCACCTCGTTGACTTCCTCCCCCAGAAAAATAATCCTGTCTTTTAACAGCCGGGAATAAATATCATAACTGCGCTCCCCCCTGCTGGTCTGTTCTATGACATATGGCACCAAACTCATTTTTCATCCTCCTGATATGTGCTTGTTATTTTTACGCATTAACCGAAATAGACCGGCCCAAAATGTGCCAGTCTGTTTCGATGCCTCTGTACCGTCTCCTTATTCTGAAACAGCGTTTTCTTCGGCCTCTTGTTCTTTCTTTGCTTTTTCTACTTCTTCTACATGTTCCATCACCAGATTTACTGCTTTTTCTACTGCAATATCCTGTGTCAGACCTTTCTTCTCTCTCTCTCCCATGGTCGCTTTTAATTTCTCGGCATCCAGATGATAATTTTCTGCCATCTTCTGAATCTCCTCTTCAATGTCAGCATCTGTAACCTCAATATTTTCAGTCTTTGCAATCTTCTCAAGTACCAGACGACTTTTAATGCGGGTGATCGCCTCCGGGCGCACCTGATCTTTTAACTGCTCAACCGTCAGACCAGAGAACTGTAAATACTGTTCAAAGGCGAGTCCGCTTCCCGCCATTCTGCGCGCAGACTCATTGATCATCTCCTCGCACTGTGTCTCGATCATTGGCTCCGGCAGCTCAATTTTAGAGTCCTCAATAATTTTTCCAAGCGCCTCGTCTTCCTGCTCGCGTTTTGCCTGTTCTTTTTTCCGTTCCTCTAAGTTTTTCCTGAGATCCTCTTTATACTCGTCCACTGTGTCAAAACCGGCATCCTGCGCAAAATCCTCGTCAAGCTCCGGCGTCTGTGTGGCGCGAATCTCGTGAATTTTTACCTGAAAGACTGCCGGTCTGCCTGCAAGTTCCTTCGCATGATATTTCTCCGGAAATGTTACGCAAACCTCTACTTCATCACCGGCGTTCTTTCCGATCAGCTGCTCTTCAAACGTATCAATAAACGAATGGGACCCGATTTTTAAGGACTGTCCTTCTCCCTTTCCTCCGTCAAAAGCAACGCCATCGGCAAATCCTTCATAGTCAATGATTACGGTATCGCCGTCTTCTACAGCGCGATCCTCGACCGTAACACTGCGCGCGTTCTTTTCACATTCCGCTTTGACCTCGCGCAGAAGTTCCTCTTCCGAAACTGTCGTGTCGACTTTTGTCACCTTAACGCCCCTGTAGTTCCCCAGCTCAATATCGGGCTTCACCGCAACTTCCGCTGTAAATACAAACGGCTCTCCACCCTTTAATGTTACTATATCCACCACCGGCCTTGAAACAATTTCAATACCGCTCTCTTCCGCTGCCTCTGTATAATTTTCCATTATCAGTGTATTGGCTGCCTCTTCATAAAAAATGGCTTCGCCATACATTTTTTCGATCATTTTTCTCGGTACTTTTCCTTTTCTAAAACCCGGAACCCGAATCCTGTCTCTCTGCTTTAGATAAGCTCCCTGAATCGCTTTCTCTACCTTTTCTGCGGCAACCTCGATCGTGAGTTTTGCCATATTGTTCTCCAGATTTTCTACCTGTACACCCATGATACGTTATTATCCTCCTTTACATGCAATCCCATGTACAATTTCCTTTTCTATCCAGCTTTTTCGCATTCATTTTAGGATTATAGCATAGTGTTTCGGAAATTACAAACATTTTTTATGTCTTTCACGGAATGTGACTTTTGATAAAAGTATTGCCTTTTATTTCCAAACATATTCTGTCTAAAACCGTTCATAATAGAATTAGGACGCACGGAGAAAGCACGAAGCGTCCGGAAAACGGACGGCGAAAGCCGCCCAGAACAGACATGTATGGAGGACAATAAAAATGGCATCAAGCAATAGCGGATCTAACAACAGTGGATCCAACAGAATGAATGTACCTGAAGCAGCCGGCGCAATGAACCGTTTTAAACAGGAAGTGGCAAGCGAACTTGGCGTACCTTTGAAAGAAGGTTACAACGGTGATCTTACTTCCAAACAGGCCGGCTCCATCGGCGGTGAGATGGTGAAGAAAATGATCCAGAGACAGGAAGAGCAGATGTCCGGTCAGTAAACTCCGGAATCCTTTCCTGCATTTCATGCAAATGAGATATGCTGCATATAAAGTATGCTGCAGACAATGCAACCTGCATGAAAGAAATACAGCGGCGCAAGTGTGAATAACACCTGCGCCGCTGTTTTGCCGTACAGAATAATCCTACAGATTCAACTCCCCGTGTTTTAACCCGGCCGCCAGTGAAGTACGGCTTAACGTACTGTTATGATACTTATCGGAAAAGGTCACGTCCTCCCCGAACCAGTCCGGCGGGTTAAATGCATTTGCCGCTTCCTCCGACGCAAACTCCACTTCCGCCAGCAAAAGCGGCGCGAGTTCTCCGTCAAACACATCAAGTTCTATTGTATGTTCGCCTGTTTGATCGGTAAGCGGAATCAGATAACGATGTTTTCGAATCAGCCTCCCGTCGATTTTCTTTTGAAGGTGGTAAAAAGAATCCCGATCCAGCGGAAGATTATATTCCTCCCGTACCATATACCCTTTACTTTTATAAGTCAGCGTATAGGTATCGTCAGAACGCCGGATGCGCACAGTGGGAAACGTATTTAAATAGCCCTGTTCAATTTCTTTACACTGGTACTGTTCCAGATGTTCCGGCAGTTTTGGTATAAGGTATTTTCTCTCGATCTCCATGTTACCCTCCCGAAAATAAAAATCAGCTGCTGTTTCCATATGACTGTTCTGCTTATAGGATGATAATACAGGATTGACGCTTTTTTTTCAATGATTTATACTTGATTTATATTGATTTATCGAAAATTAAATAATAGGAGGATATAAATTTGAGTAAAATCGGAATTTTTATGGCAGACGGATGCGAAGAGATCGAAGGTCTTACTGTCGTCGACCTGATGCGAAGGGCCGGCGTGGAAATCATTATGATTTCACTCACAGATCAAAAACAGGTTACAGGTTCGCACGGTATTGCATTTCTTGCAGACGAACTCCTGGAAAAAACAGACTTTGATTCGCTCGACGGCATAGTTTTGCCGGGAGGATTAGACGGAACCCAAAAACTTGGCAAAAACGAAACCGTGAATCAGGTGATACGCACGTTTGCAGAAGAAGGCAAACTGGTATCCGCTATCTGCGCAGCTCCAAGCGTGCTGGGAACTGCCGGCATTTTAAATGGAAAAAAAGCCGCCTGCTATCCGGGTTTTGAAGACAAGCTTACGGGAGCCGAAATCTGCATGGACGAAGTATGTGTTTCCGACAACATTATTACAAGCCGCGGAATGGGAACGGCAATTCCATTTTCTCTTGCCATCGCTGCAAATCTTCTGGACCAGGAGGCAGCAGATCAACTTGCAAAAACCATTATTTACAATTTAAAATAGGACAGGAGAAAAAATATGAAAGCAACAATAAAAATCAACCCGGACAAAGTGATCGCAAAGATCGACCCGCGCATCTACAGCTCGTTCCTGGAACATATGGGCCGCGCGATCTACACCGGTATCTATGAACCGGGACACCCGGACGCCGACGAAAACGGTCTGCGGCGGGATGTGCTCGACCTGATTGCCCCGTTAAATTTAGGCTGCATCCGCTATCCGGGCGGAAACTTTGTATCCGGTTACCGGTGGGAGGACGGCGTCGGACCGAAAGAAGAACGCCCGGTGCGCCGTGAACTCGCCTGGTTTTCGACCGAAACAAACGAATTTGGCACAAACGAATTTATGGATTTCTGCAAAAAGGCAAACGTTGCGCCTATGATGGCCGTGAATCTCGGTACGCGCGGCCCGCAGGACGCCGCCAACCTGGTAGAATACTGCAATGTTCCCTCCGGAACATATTACAGCGATCTTCGCCGCTCTCACGGCTACGAAAAACCGCACGACATCAAACTCTGGTGTCTTGGCAATGAAATGGACGGCCCCTGGCAGATCTGTATGAAAACAGCTGAGGAATACGGACGAATCGCCTGCGAAACCGCAAAAATGATGAAATGGATGGACCCCTCCATCGAACTGGTTCTGTGCGGCAGCTCCGCAAAAGATATGCCGACATTCGGCAGCTGGGAGCGGACCGTTTTGCGTCACTGCTATGAACGCGCCGACTACCTTTCGCTGCACCAGTATTACAACGATAACGACGGCGATCTGCCGACATTTCTGGCCCGGCCGACGGATATGGATGCCTTTATCAAAGAAGTCGCCGCAATCTGCGAGGAAGTGCGCAAAGAGAAGAATCTGGACAAACAGATTTATCTCTCGTTCGACGAATGGAACGTATGGTTCCATTACCAGAAAGAAGGAAAACGCCCGCCGCACTGGCAGCAGGCAAGTCCGATTGAAGAAGAAAAATATGAATTTGTCGATGCGCTTGTCGTAGCCGGCATGCTCAACACACTCCTAAAAAACAGCGACCGCGTAAAAATTGCATGTCTTGCACAACTGGTAAACGTAATTGCACCTATTATGACGGTTCCGGGCGGCGGTTCTTATATACAGACCATTTACCACCCGTTTTATGCTGCTGCAAAATACGGCCGCGGCAGTTCCGTTTGCGCAGAAATCGAATGCCCGTCTTACAAATGCGCAATCAGCGACTCTGTTCCGTATCTGGATGCTTCCTGCGTGCTTTCCGACGAAAAAGACATGCTTACACTTTTTCTGGTCAACCGCAGCCTGACCGAAGCCGCAGAAACGACAATAACGTTGCCTGCCGCTATACGCGCCCAACTTGCAATGATGCAGCAGATGACATGCGACGATCTGCATCGTACCAATACAATCGAAGACCAGCCGGTTGCACCGGTTACACTTCCCGAACTTCCTGATTTTGAAAACGGAAGTGTTACGCTCTTTGTTCCGGCTGCTTCTTATCAGGTCATCCGGTTTTCGCTCTCCTAAACGGCGCACAAAAATGACAGGCTGCGGTTCTAAGACCGCAGCCTGTCATTTTCATAGCGCTGTTTTGTGCGGACGCACTGTTTGAGCGACTCATAACGCGTGTCGATATCCCCGTCCGGTATCACAACATCCAGTCCCACAGCCATATTATCAATCATACGGTTATCCACACGGTCGCGCAGCGACAGCAGGATATTGTATTTCTCTTCCAGATCATCCGCGTCAAAAAATGCCATCATCTGTGCCTCCGCAGATTCTTTTTCCTGCATCCGGACTGTTTCCTCCTGTTCTTCTTTCGTCTGTTTCTGAACAAAATCCTCCCTCATGGGAGTAAAGATATCGAGCAGGATTCCCTCTTTTAAACAGACGCAGCCGTGTTCAACCGAATCTCTTTTCAGCATCGAATCCCCCGCGTTTACAATCTTTTTCTCGCCGTCTATCGTAAACTCAAACTGCCCGGACACCACATAAGTGATCTGCGTATGCGGATGATGATGCATCGCACCGATACCGCCCTCCTTAAAATGATTTTCTACGCACATCAGCTCGTCTGTATAGGCAAGAATTTTGCGCTCCACGCCTTCTGCGCACGGTTCCTTACAAATCTCCTCATTGTAATTCCATACCCTGTTTTTTTCCGTCTTTCCCATAAACCCTTGCCTTTCTTTCAACTTTCTTTTCGGATCGCCTTGATAATATCTTTGTAATCACAGCAATATTTTTCATAAACGCCCTGCACCGCCTCATAAAACAGTTCCTTTTCCTGCGCCGAAAGCTCCACTGCAACTGCGCCGTTCCGCTCGGCCTGGCTGCGCGACTCTCCCTCGCGCTCCCTCCAGAGCTCTCTTTCATATACTGCGGATTCTTTCGCACATTCCAAAATCACCTGCTGATCCTGCTCGCTTAATTTCTCCCATGTGTGTTTTGAACTAAGCTGTATCTCTGGTATTCTCGTATGTTCGTCCAGCGTATAATAAGGCGCCACCTCATAATGCTGTGTGGCTTCATAGGACGGCCAGTTATTTTCTGCTCCATCCACCTCGCCCCGTTCGAGCGCTGCGTAAACTTCAGAATAATCAATCGGAACGGCCGTCGCTCCAAGCGCTTCCACCACATCTTTCATCAACGCCGAATCCTGCACTCGAATCCGCATACCTTTCATATCGTCCGGACTTCTCACAGGCTTTAGCATATTATAAAAATTTCTCGATCCCGCATCATACCAGGACAGCCCGATCATCTCCTGATTTACCGGCTCCTCCAAAAACGAATCGCCGATACTGCCGTCTAAAATTCGCCACATATGCGCCGAATCCGTATACAGGTATGGCATCTGCAAAACATTCATCTTTGGGACTGCCCCGGAGAGTTCAGACAGAGACACCCGTGCAAAATCAACGGCTCCGTATTGTAACTGTCTGATGACCTCTCCCTCCGCTCCAAGTTTTCCGTTTGCAAATACCAGTATTTTTATCCTGCCGTTTGTCCGCTCCTCCACCAGCTCGGCAAACTTACGGCCGCCAAGCGTCGTCGGATAACCTTCGGGCTGATTTTCCGCATAAGTAAAGACAAACTCCGGCTCTGTCTCCTTTCCGTTTTCATTATACCACAAATATCCAATCCATGCGAATAATATTATCGACAAAACAAAGGCTCTGTAAATCTGTTTTTTCTTCATAGCTTCAATCTTCTTTCTTCTGCATTTTCAGCCTGTATTCACTCGGCGTCACGCCTGTCACGCGTTTAAATACTTTTGCAAAATAATTAGAATCGCGGTATCCTACTTCCGCGCTGATATCCCTGACACTGATTACAATATCTTCCAACATTTTTTTTGCCTTTTCCACTCGAAACTCAGATAGATAGACAATAAAGCTTTTGTCAAAACACTGCTTAAACAATTTACAAAAATAGGCATCCGAATAATTCATTGCGCCTGCCACGTCCTGCAGCGAGATATCCTCCCTGTAATGATCCTCAATAAACGCCCGTATCATTCTGGTAACTGCCTTAATGCGCATGTTTTCCGGAAGCTGCTCTATTTCTTTCTGATTCTTTACCGTATGCCAGTCAATCGACGCATCTTTTTTCCCGGTCTTTTTTGCAGATGCTTTACGGGAAATCTCCAAATCAACTGCCGCGCGCATATCTGCAATATGGATCGCTTCCTCCAAAACAGCGATCAGTTCCTCATCTGTTCCGGGCTTTAGCAGATAATCCAGCGCATGTATGAGAATGGCTCGCTTTGCATAGTTAAATTCATCAAACGCAGTCAAAAATATGATGCTGCACGTCTTGTCCTTTTCCCGTATGCGTTCTGCCGCTTCCAGCCCATTCATACCCGGCATTTCTATATCCAGTAAGGCAATCTGGCACCCGTGTTTATCAAACAGTTCGACTGCTTCCCTGCCGTTTACTGCCTCTATAATTTCCAATTGATCCTTAAAATGCTTTCGTATCTTTTTTCCGACTACCTGTCGTTCAATCGGTTCATCATCTGCAATCAATACTCGATACATTACCTGCCTCCTGTCTGTGGAATCTTAATCACAAAAACCGTACCGGCGCCTTTTGTGCTGAATACGGCAACACTGCTTTCGGGATAAAGCGCATAAATTCTATGCGATACATTGGAGATTCCGATCTGGCTGCCGGCCCCTCCGTCTAATCTCTTCTTTAGCATGTCCAATTCCTCCTCTGTCATGCCGACCCCGGTGTCCGCTACTGTTATCGTAAGTATCTCGCCCTCCTGCCAGATACGCACTACTATCCGCCCGCCCTCCTCTTTCGGAGAGAGCCCGTGGATAATCGCATTTTCCACCAGAGGCTGAAAGGTAAAAGTCGGAACCATCGTCTTTTCCGCATCTACAAGACAGTCAATCGAATAGGAAATCCTGCCCCCAAAACGCATCTGCTGCAGATACATATAATCTTTCAACACTTTCAGTTCCTGCACAAGCAGCACTTCAGCTTCCGGCGTTTTTAAATTGTAGCGAAAGAGAGAGCTGAGCGCCAGAATCATTTTTTCCGTTGTCTGCGCCTCCTCAAGATTTGCCATGCCGCCAATCACATTTAACGTATTAAAAAGAAAATGCGGCCGAATCTGATTCTTTAACAATTCAAATTTAATCATTTCCAGACGCTTTTCAGCCTCTAACTGCTCCATCTCCTTTGCGTGCAGCAAATCCAGCACGTTTCTCTTTTCCTCGAGCGCCAGAATATACTGACCGGTCGCATATTTCATCTTATTGTAGGCATGCACCAGTTCACCCAGCTCGTCCTTATTTTCTACACAGACGTCGTCAATAAAAAAGTCATTTGCCGCAATTCGGCGGGACGCCCTGGCAAGTTCCATAACCGGCATAATAATGGTCCGATACATCTGCATTGCGAGCGCCACCATACATGCCAACAGCAATGTTCCCAAAACAACAACGATCATGGGCACATGGATCAGAGCAGACATTTTTCTCTGATATTCCATACTTCCGGACTCCAGCGTTTCACGCATCAGATCTTTCCCATAGACCAGAAGTATTTCCTGCATATCATAAACCTCATACAGGATTCGTACATACTCCGGATTTTCGGGCCTGTTAATTAATATGCTGTCGCGCTTATTCTGATATACCTCGTAACAATTCAGAATCGACCATGTAAAAGCATAGCGCAGTTCCCCTGTCTCTGTATAGTCAAGCGGAATCTCGCTCAGCGCCTGATACGTGCGGCCAATCGCATCGTCAAGTTCCGCCTCCCTGGATGTTTCCTCGTTTCCTTTGACATACTCCCGCAAAAGTTCTGCTTCCTCCTCAAGGCTCTGTACAAAATTGCTGCATTTTACATTGTCTTCCAGAATCGCCCCAAAATCCAGTATCGAAAACTGCACCACCCAGACTGCCAGAAAGATAGAAAAAAATATAATCAGCATAACAACACATGTAAATAACAGTATTTTTTGTTTAATTGTGGCTACAAGCCAAAACCGGCGCAACTTCTTTCTCATAAAAAATCCCCGTTTCCAATCGACAACCGTTAAAACGGCTGCCGCATCCGCATCCTTGCATCATGCAACAGCCGTAACTCATCTATTCGTCATTCCTGACTTATCCTTCTCCTGACCTGCTCATAAAACATTTCCTTTTCGCACCCAAGCATTCTGTCGGTTAAAATATACCCGTGCCTGGTATCCGAGAACAAAATGATCATCTTATATTCTCTGACTACACCTTTTAACTTTTCCCAGCGTATTGTCTCCCTTTTTCCGCCTGTCGAAACATGAAGTCCGACATCGTCAAATTTCAGTACCATATCCTGCGGAACCATACGCGCCTGCGCCTTTGCTTTCATATAAACAGCCAGAGGCTGCAGTACCGGAAACAAAATACACCCTGCGAAAAGCAATACCTCGATAAAATCACTGGTTTGATTCCAAAAATGCGCCGTCAGCAAAATTACCGCCACGGTAAACACAACATTGCACACTCCGATCACAGAGTGATATGTCCGGTGCATAGACAGCCTGAAAAAGTCAAACGGCGTCAAAGTGCTTTTAAATGTATAATCCATAAATACCCCGTTTATCTTATCCTGTATATCCGCCAAGCGCCCTTGGTAAGAAAAGGCTGATCTCCGGAATAAATGTCAACAGAAGCAACACTACAATCATGCAAAGATAGAACGGCATGGTCGCCTTAACCACGCGCTCCATCTTTACTTTGCCGACTGCTGAACCGATAAAGAGCACTGCCCCTACCGGAGGCGTCAATAGACCGATCCCGCAGTTGAGCACCATCATAATGCCAAACTGGATCGGGTCAATCCCAATCGAAGTCGCAATCGGAAGCAAAATCGGCGTTGCAATCAATATAATCGGCGCCATATCCATGATACATCCCAGCAAAAGCAAAATCAGATCCAACAACAGCGCGAGGATAATCGGATTATCTGTAAGTCCTATAATCGCTTTTGCAGCAAGATCCGGAACATGCAGCGTTGTCAGGCAGTAACCGAAAATACTTGAGGTTGAAATCAGTATCAAGACGATAGAGAGCGTATCCACGCACTGCTCAAGCACATGCCAGACGCCTTTCCAGTTAAGTCCTTTATAGATAAATACGCTGACAATCAAACTGTATATTACCGCAATCGCCGCAGACTCAGTCGCTGTAAACCAGCCGCCGACAACCCCCACAACTACAATCACAACTGCAGCAAGCGCCCAGATTGAAACAATAAACTGTTTTCCAAGATTTTTGATACTGAATTTTTCCCCTTTCGGGTATTTCCTCTTTTTTGAAATAATAAAGGAACCAACCATCAATGAAATCGCAAGCAGCGCCCCTGGCACATATCCTGCCAAAAACAGACTTCCGACGGATACTCCGCCTGCCGACATAGCATAAATAACCATATTATGACTCGGCGGCACCAAAAGTCCCTCACAGGATGATGTAATGGTAACGGCCGTTGAAAAATCATCGTCATAACCCTGGTCAACCATCATCGGAATTAATATACTTCCCAGAGAAGCCGTATCTGCAGACGCAGAACCGGAAATACCGCCAAAGAAGTAGGATGCAACGATATTTACCATTGCCATTCCGCCCGTCATCCAGCCTACACAGGCGTTAGCGAGTGCAATCAATTTCTCCGAAATACCTCCGGAACCCATCAGACAGCCCATCGTAATAAAAAACGGAACCGCCATCAAGCTAAATGAACTGATTCCTTTTACCATCTGCTGACAGATCGTTGTAAGCGGAAGTCCCTGAGCGAGCAGACAAAGAAGAGAAGACAACGCTACCGCATACGCAATCGGAAATCTTAAAAAAATCATTATAATAAAACTGATCAATAACACACAGATCGCGATTGTTTGTGTACTCATATATCTTTTCCCTCCTTTACAAAAAATCCTTTAATATGGCTGTAAACCGCTTCCAGTTCAAAGACAATCATAGCAAATCCGGCAAGCGGGATAGGGAAATACATCCAGAATTTTGACAGCCACGGCATACTGACATAGGACGCCTTAGCGCCAAGACCGAAAGCATACTGCCAGCCTACGACAAGCATGACAACGGCAAGGATCAGTACACAGACATCAGCAAGAATATCTAATACTTTAATCAGTGTTTTCGGGAGATATCTGTCTAACGCAGTCATTCTTATATGAGCTCCCCGACGAATCGCAAGCGCAGCCGACAACACTGCCATATAGGACATAAGCGTTAAAACGACTTCCTCGCTCCAGGCGGGATCTGGCACAAACGGTACATAACGGCCGACAACACATACCGATGTAATTAAAATATCGGCAATTAAAAGAAGTTTACAGATAATCAGAACGATTTTATATGTAATATCATAGAACGGTCTGATCTTATCCACAGTCTGAAAAAATTTTGGCATAGGCTATCTTTCCTTTCTGTTCTAATAACACCATCTTCTAACGTATGGAACTAAAACATTTCCGCCTGGTGTTTAGAAAAGAAGCACAGAGAACATATTACTGCCTCTGTGCCCCGGGATTGTTTGTGTTACTTTACACTGACATCCATACGGCCTGTCAGACAGCAGTCGCTGTATGGCGCGATTTACTGTAAGTCAAGAAGCTTCTGATATAATTCTTCCTGTCCCTTTGTATTCTCTGTAATCACATCTTTTACCGCATCCTGCCATGGCGTAAGATCGCTTACTTCCACAACATTGATGCCGTCTGCCTTAAGCTGATCCAAAACTTCGTTTTCTGCGCTCTCGGAAATCTCACGGTTATATGCAGAAGCAAGTTTTCCCGCCTCAACAAGGATATTCTGCTGCTCTTCCGTCAGCCCGTTCCACGCGTCATCTGTAATAATAACCTGAATTGCCCCAAGTGTATGGCCATCTAAGATTAAGTTCGGTGCAACCTCCTGAAATGCATTTGATTTGTAGTTTGCAATTGGCTGTTCAGCGCCGTCTACAACGCCTGTCTGCAGTGCAGAGTATAATTCGCCAAATGCGACAACAGTCGGGTTTGCGCCAAGTCCCTCTACCAGACCGTTCATAACCGGGTCATTTGAAACACGCAGTTTCATGCCTGCAAGATCGCCGATCTCGGCAACCGGTTCCTTTGTAAAGAAATGACGGAATCCTTCCTCACCGTAAAACAGGCCTCTGACACCGCTTCCATTTTCCTGTGGTTCAAGCAAAAATTCCTCCGCAAGGTCGGACGTAGCAAAGTTCCAGAAATGCTCACGATTTACAAACGTATACGGAAGAGAAAGCAGCATGGATTTCTCACCGCCGTAACTCGTCAGCGCAAATGCGGAAATACGGGACATCTGAATCGTACCGCCGCCGCCCAGCATAGTATCCAGCACATCGTTTTCAGAACCGAGAACGCCGCTCGCCTGCACATCAATTTCAATTGTTCCGTCAGAAAGCCGCTCAACCTCTTCTTTAAATTTAGTTGCAGTCTGGCCAACAATCGTATCAAGCGGATTTACTTCTGCGTATACAAGCGTTACCTCCGGCTCCGACGCGCCGCCTGAAGACGCATCGTCGTCTGCCGCATCATCCGCTGCATCATTGTTATCCTCCGCATCGGAAACATCCGCATTGGCGTCGTTATTCGCACCTGCATTGTTATCTGCACTGTCCGGCGACTTTAAACCGCATCCAACCATGGTCACTGCCATTACTGCACATAAAAGTGCGGATAAAACTTTCTTTCTCATCACTAAATCCTCCTTTTGATAAATTACCGACATTTTTCTGTAATGTCCTGATATGTTTATTATACCGGCAATCTAGCCAAAAGGAAACCGTATAATCTTAATATTGTTAGTAATTTTTTAACTTTTTGTTTACAATATTTTATTTTTTATTATAAAATCTGACGAATTTCGAGTATTTTTTCCACAACTTCTATTAATTTTGCATAATCCATACTGACGGTATTTAGACACACATCATAATTTCTGGTATCGTTCCAGTCTCTTCCGGTGTAAAATTTATAATAATCTGCACGATATTTATCTGTCTTCTCAATCCGCTTCACGGCCTCTTTCTCCGAAAGCCCGACCTGATCTTTCACCCTGACAATGCAATCCTCCATTGGTGCATAAAAATAAAGACGTGTCACATCCGGCTGTCCTTTCAAAATGTAATCGGCACATCTGCCAATAATTATGCAGGACTCCTCCGCAGCCAACTCCCGTATTACTTTAGCCTGATAATTAAACAGATTATCATCCGACACAAAATCGGCGCTCTCAGGCCGTATTATACTGCCATGGTATGGCTCCCTTTTAATAATGGAGAAAAGCGGAGAACGCTTTAAACGCTCATCCGCCTGCGCAAACAACGCCTCGTTAATTCCGCTCTCGTCCGACGCCATTCTTAAAATCTCTCTGTCATAAAAATTGATTCCAAGCCGCTGCGCCAGCAATTTACCCAACGTACGGCCGCCGCTCCCATAACTTCTCGCAATCGTAATCACTGTTTTCTTCATACATATCCTCCGTCTGATCAGCTAATCTATCTGATTTCGCAAGACAAAATCTCATTCTAACTCTCATTCGCCCGTTTTGGCGGGTATTCTTTTTCAGAATCGCGATATTTCTTATTTCCCGCTAACCAATATGATTTCCGCTTTGCGGAATCTCAAATCAAGAGCGTGAAACTTAGTACTTGTTGGCGCGCGAACCTGTTTCGCGTTTTGCCCTCTGGCATGAGCATTACAAGTACTTTTCACGCTAACTCCCATGCGCCCGCTTTGGCGGGCATACAAATCAGGATTGTGAAATTTCTAATTTCACGCTAACTCCCATGTCGCGGCTCTGCCGCGACTCAAATCTGCGCGGAGAATCCCCTGTTTTCGGGGATTCTCTGGCGTGAAACTTAGTACTTGTTGGCGCGCGAACCTGTTTCGCGTTTTGCCCTCTGGCATGAGCATTACAAGTACTTTTCACGCTATTCCCCAAGATACGCTTTTTTAATCGAATCATCATTCATCATTTCTTTCGCATTTCCCGACAAGACAATTCTGCCGGTCTCTAACACATAAGCGCGGTCTGCTACCGCGAGCGCCTTTTTCGCATTCTGTTCGACAAGAAGTACGGTCGTTCCACCGGCAGAGATATCGCGAATAATCTTAAAAATCTCCTCCACAAGAATCGGTGAAAGTCCCATGGACGGTTCATCCATCAAGATAATATTTGGTTTCGACATAAGCGCTCTGCCCATTGCAAGCATCTGCTGCTCACCGCCGCTCAATGTTCCTGCCAGCTGGTTTTTGCGCTCCTTAAGACGCGGAAAGCTCTGGTATACTTTCTCCAGCGTCTGCATAATTTCTGTTTTGTCTTTTCTGGAATAGGCGCCCAGTTGAAGATTTTCATAAACGGAGAGTTCGGCAAACACACGTCTGCCCTCCGGCACATGCGCCATTCCCATGGATACAATCTTATGTCCGGCAACCTTGGAAATATCCTGCCCCTCAAAGATAATTTCTCCGGCTGCAGGTTTTAACATACCCGTGACTGTCTGCAGCGTTGTCGTCTTGCCGGCCCCATTCGCTCCGATCAATGCAATTACCTCTCCCTTGTTTACCTCAAAGGAAATTCCCCTGATCGCCTGTATCACTCCATAATATACTTCAAGATTCTTTACTTCCAGCATAGCCATAGCCGGGCTCCTCCTTCTCTATAACCTGACACTACAAATCCAAAAATACTGCATTTGAGGCATATGGAAGACATTAGCGTTAGAATCTCTTCTCACGCTAACTCCCATGATTCCGCTTTGCGGAATCTCATATCCAGAGCGTGAAACTTAGTACTTGTTGGCGCGCGAACCTGTTTCGCGTTTTGCCCTCTGGCATGAGCCTTACAAGTACTTTTCACGCTAACCAACATGTCGCGGCACTGCCGCAACTTAAATCCAGATGAGAAATGCCGTATTTCAGGCATTTCTTAGTGTGAGTCTTAGAACTTCTTCGCGCGCGAACCTGTTTCGCGTTAGCGCCTTTGCTGCGAGTGGTTAGAAGTACTTCTCACACTATTCGCCAAGATATGCCTTGATTACCTGCGGGTCATTTAACACGCTGCTCGTACTGCCTTCTGCCAGCACCTGTCCGAAGTTAAGCACGGTCAGCTCCTCACAGATGCCGAAGACAAGCTTCATATCATGCTCGATCAAAAGCACTGTCATATCAAATGTATCACGCACGAAGTGAATCGTTTCCATCAGTTCTTTTGTTTCATTTGGATTCATCCCAGCCGCCGGCTCATCCAGCAGCAGCAGTTTCGGATTCGTGGCAAGCGCCCTTGCAATCTCAAGTTTTCTCTGGTCACCGTAAGGCAGATTGGAAGAAAGATACTCCGCTTTTTCATCCAGGTGGAACACTTTTAACAGCTCCATCGCCTTTTCGTTCATGTCCGCTTCCACTTTTCGGTATCTGGGCAGTCTCAAAATTCCGGTCAGCGTTGAATATGTCATTTCATTGTGCAGTCCGATTTTTACGTTATCAAGGACTGACTGATCTTTAAACAGACGAATATTCTGAAAGGTACGTGCAATCCCCGCCTTGTTAATGTCGATCGTCTTTTTTCCGGTAATTTCTGTCCCGTCCAATCTGATTACGCCACAGTCCGGCGTATACACACCGGTCAGCATATTAAAAACTGTCGTCTTGCCGGCTCCGTTCGGCCCAATCAGACCATAGAGCCTGCCCTTTTCAATGGAAATATGAAATCCGTCTACTGCACGCAGTCCGCCAAACGAAATCCCAAGATTTTTTACTTCGAGTAATGCCATCTCTACGCCTCTCCTTTCCCTGAACTTTTCTTTAAGCGTGCCATCACTTTCTGCCGAAACTCAATACACTTTGGCGCCCAGTTAAACAGCATAACTGCGATCAGGACAATCGAATAGATCAGCATACGATAATCGGAAAGGCCTCTTAATACTTCCGGTAAAAGCGTAAGCAGCACAGCTGCAATAATAGAACCGCGAAAACTTCCAATCCCTCCCAAGACTACAAACACCAGTATCATAATTGACATATTATATCCGAAATTCGCTGGCGTTGCCGTTACTGTCGAGAGATTGTGCGCATACAGTACGCCTCCGGCGCCTGCAATCGCTGCCGATATTGTAAAAGCCATCAATTTAAATTTTGTAATATTAATGCCGACTGATTCTGCCGCAATTCGGTTATCGCGTATTGCCATAATTGCGCGCCCGCTTCTGGAATGAACCAGATTAAATACAACAAGCAAAAACAGTAAAATCAGGATTACACCGGCTGTAAAACTTGAAAGATGCGGAATTTTCGTAATCCCTTTCGCCCCGTTAATAAGCCAGACCCCTTCCTCAGAGAGACGTATTGAATTTCCATCCGAAATTGCAAAATGAAATCCGTCCGTATCCTTTGCAATATATAAAACATTAATAATATTTTTAATAATTTCTCCAAAAGCAAGTGTAACGATCGCAAGATAATCCCCGCGCAGCCGTAACACCGGTATCCCGACCAGAAATCCAAACAGTGCCGCCATTGCCGTACCAACAAGCAGCGCCAGAACAAACAGAAGCACAGAATTGGAAATGGTCCCCGCCAAAAGCTTCGTGCAAAACGCACCGGAAAATGCGCCGACACACATAAACCCTGCATGGCCGATACTAAGCTCTCCCAGATAACCTACACAGAGATTCAGCCCAATTGCGACGATGGAATATGTACACATCGGTACCAACAGTCCCTGCATCAGTGAGGACATCGCCCCGGCCGCTATCATAATCTGCACAGCAATATAAACTGCAGCCACCATTCCACAGGTAATCAGCTGATTTCCTGTTGATTTTTTTATTAATTTTTTTGTTGTTTTCGCCATTTATATTTCCCCTCCGACTCAGACTTTCTCGTGTATCTTTTTTCCAAGGATTCCGGTAGGTTTTACCAAAAGTACAATAATCAAAACCGCAAATACAATCGCATCCGAAAGCTGCGAAGAAATATATGCACGCCCCAGAATCTCAATAATACCAAGCAGTATTCCGCCGATCAGAGCGCCCGGCACCGAACCGATCCCGCCGAAAACAGCAGCCGTAAACGCCTTGATACCCGGCATGGAGCCGGTATACGGGGTCAGTGTCGGATAAGCTGAGCAAAACAGCACGCCTGCAATCGCTGCAAGTCCGGAACCAATCGCAAACGTTAACGAGATTGTCGCATTTACATTAACACCCATAAGCTGTGCCGCATCTTTATCCTCGGATACGGCGAGCATTGCACGTCCCGCTTTTGTTTTTCGGATAAACAAAGTCAGCGCAATCATTATGATAATACATACAAGCACCGTGACAATTGTTGTGGAAGATATTGTAAGCTTTCCGCCTGCAAGTTTTAATGCCGGCAGTGTGATAACCGAGCTAAACGATTTCGTGTCCGCCCCAAATAACAGAAGCGCTCCGTTCTGCAGAAAATAACTGACACCGATTGCTGTAATCAGTACTGCAAGCGGTGTCGCACGCCTTAACGGCTTATATGCGATTTTTTCAATCGCAATTCCCAGCAGCGTACATATAATAATAGACAAAAGTACTGCCACAACCGGGTGCAGTCCCTGTCCGCTCATCACAAGAAACACAACATAACAACCAATCATAATGACATCGCCATGCGCAAAGTTCAACATCTTTGCAATACCATATACCATGGTGTAGCCAAGCGCTATAATGGCATAGACACTTCCGAGACTGATCCCATTGATCAGGTAAGTCAAGAAATTCATAACATCAACCATTCCTTTCCCAATTCTATTTGCAAAAAAATGCAACAATTTTGTACAGTATATCACAAAAAGCGCATGTGCACAAGAAATTAATCCCGCACTTTCTCTTAACCAGGCATTTCTTTGTTACTGTTCACTCCGTTCCGGTAACAGGTAAAAATCCATGCAAAATTTGCTTCGCAAATGGATTTTTACTTGCAATATATACGTTTTTGTACGGACTTAGCAGTAAATGCTAAGTCCTGCGTGAACAGCAGCATTTCTTTGTTACTGTTCACATCCGCGATGAAAAGTAATCATTCAACAATTTCGCGTCATATCAAAAAAGCGCATGGTGAAAACCACCATGCGCCGACTTCATTGTCCGCCTGTTTCCTTTTATTCATCTGCGTCCTGATCACGTATTACATCGCGGTATAAGCGCCGTCTTTGATTACAACAGCTTTCGGCGCCTTGCTGACTTCGCCGCTTTCCTGCCATGTCATACCCTCGCCAGTCAGTCCGTCTACGCTGATCTGCGTCATAGCGCCGGAGAGAGCCGTTCCCAGCTCTGATACGCTCATTTCCGGCGTTGCGTTTGCCGCTTCTACAACAGCCTTAATGGTATACATCGCATCATAAGCATCTGCAGCAAACTGGTTCGGAATATCACCATATCTCTCCTGATAAGTAGATACAAATGCCTGTGTCAGTTCATCCTGTGCATCCGCCGCAAACGGAGTTAAGAGCATAACGCCCTCGGCAAGAGAAGTATCAAAATTTTCAACGCCAAGAATTCCATCCATGCCGTCTACGCCGAAGAATGCAGGCTCATACCCCATGCTGTTTGCCTGTGTCAGTATGATGGATGCCTCCGCATAATAAATCGGTAAAAATACCAAATCTGCCCCTGCGCTCTGCGCTTTCTGCAGCTGTGTGGAAAAATCTGTTTTCGAATCTGCGGTAAACGCCTCTTCTGCTACAATTTCAAGTCCCTTTGCTTCCGCCTCCTGCACAAAAGTTGCCTCTATACCGGAAGAATATACGCTTGAACTGTCATATATAATCGCAACCTTTGTCGCAAGATTGTGGTCAACGATATACTGTGCGGACGCCGTACCCTGGTTCGGATCTGTAAAACATGCCTGGAACACATTTCCACCGCCAATTACATCGGTAGATGACGCAGACGGTGTAATCTGAAACATTCCGTCCTCCAATGTCTTATCTACAACTGCAACACATGGCGTCGTCGTAACGGTGCCCATTAAGATCTGCATTCCCCAATCCTTTAAAGAATTGTATGCATTGATCGATTTTTCCGCGTCGCTCTGATCATCTTCAAATTTATAGTCGATCTGATATCCGTTGATACCGCCTGCGGCATTAATCTCATCTACTGCAATCTGGGCCGCATTCATAACTGCTGAGCCATAAATTGCCGCATCCCCGGTTGTGGGGCCGATTCCGCCGATTTTAAATGCTGGACCGTCTGCCGCACTGCCGTCATCTGCCGCATTCGCATCACTGTCGTTGTTTACGGAACTGCCGCTGTTGTCGTTAGTTCCTGAATTGCTGGATGTATCACCGCATCCAGCAAAGCAGGCTGCCGCCAAAGCCGCTGTTAATAATACACTTACTGCTTTTTTCATCATTTCTTCCTCCTGTTCAAAATCTTGAAACATTCCCCTGTGCCATCCGTCAATCGGAAAGCAGCATATCTTTCTAAAGAAAACTCAAAGGCGTTCCTGACAGAACGCCTTTAGTCCTTTAAAGTATGTTAGCAAAAAAAATTTGATTTCTCAAGATTCAGAATCACCAAATTATGTGTAAATTTTTTTGTCCATTTCGGCAAATTGACCGGAAATCAATAGGTAGACCACTTTAACGTATACTGACCGGAAGACTTTTTTGTCAGACGTTCTACTTTAATGTAATAAGTTCCGGCAGCCAGATCTATCTTGCTCCCCGAAGAATTTACTCTATAAAACCGGCACCAGCTCTGAGAAACCACGCTCGAGAGGTAATCCTCGGACTTATTGTTTCCATTCACATAAAATAATGTTCCGTCTGAATTACAGAAAGATATTCTAATGCCGGATTTATTGTCCGGCAAAACAATAGAACCATTTGTCTTTGCCGTGTACTCCAATTGTATTTTACCCGCTTTTTTTAAGTTAATCTTATACCAGTCAGCTTTCTTATCTCCCGCAATAATTACATTTTCCGTTTTTTTGTTCTTTGAAATAGATTTCGCCGTCTTTAATGTAGTATTTTTTCCCTTACTTACAGATTTTACAACTGCAGTAACCTTAATCGGATCTTTTGTCTTAACTGCAAAATAATATGTTGTATTTTTCCTCACGCCATAAGTTCTTGAATAGCAGTTTGACTTTTTAAAATTTATGCTATACTTCAGAAGCGCAACTCTGTATCGCTCCGCCAACTGTGTATTTGTCGTCAGAAATTCATTTTTCTGCCCAAGCGCATTTTTACTGCCGTCACAGAAAGTAACCCTGGCATCGGCAAAAGTTCCTGACACATTTGACAGACTTGCAATCTTTAATGTTAGATACCCTGTCACGCCTGATTTAAACTTAATATACTGCGTACCGCTCTCCGTAACCAAAACAGTTGACGTTCCCATCCGGCTAAAGCTTTTCTCCGTCTCCGACGCAAAAGTCACCAGTGGCTTATCAAACATAAATGCCGCCGTCAGCGACAGAAGCAATAGATACGTAAGAATTTTTTGATATATTTTACCTGATCTCATCGGCATCTCCTATATCTGTTTTTACGAAAGCTTTTATAACAGGCCGTCCCTGTTTTGCTACATTCCATTAATTCCAAACATACGCTATTCTCTCATATAGCTGTTTTTCATTATAATACAGAAAGAGCATCACGTCAAACTCAAGTATAAAAGTACCCTATACAATAAAATCTTGTTTTTGCATACCTCTTTCTATCTTACCTAATCTTTCCAGTATCATTCTCTTACTACTATAAATTATTTTTCTGCAATAGCTTTCTGATCTCCATATTTTTTTCATAAAACAGAAAACA
The DNA here is from genome assembly GCA_947088345.1 of uncultured Roseburia sp. Classification (GTDB taxonomy): domain Bacteria; phylum Bacillota; class Clostridia; order Lachnospirales; family Lachnospiraceae; genus Roseburia. The sequence goes on along the minus strand of CAMUGE010000018.1, from coordinate 1,226 downwards.
CCTTGTCAGACGTTCCAGTCAGATAAGGTGTTTTCTATTACCATTTTAATTACATACATAACAAATAATCTGTAATTAAAATTCTTATTCAACTATTCATTTTAATAGGTTTTCCACTTAATGGTATACTGGCCGGAAGAAGACGTATTGATTGGCTCTACCTTAATATAATATGTACCATCTTTTATTGAATGTTTGGAACCAGTAGACGTATTTCTTAAAAATATATCCATTCCATCCTTATCATTTGCTAACGTCATGTTATTATAAGACGTTGACGTCCACGGATTTCCATCCCTGTCATAAAATGTAATTCTGATTCCACTTGCAACGCCAACCTGCTGCGTTGAAAGGTTCTTAACCATTCCATTTGTCTTAACTGTATATGAAAGTTTTAACTTTTTATTGCCTTTCATTTTAATCTTATACCAGTCAGCTTTCTTGTCGCCGGCAATAATAACTCCTGTCATTGTTTTGCCTTTTCTTATCTCTTTTGCTTTTGTTTTCTTTGTCGCATTGACTTTTTTCACTGCCTTAAATGAAGCTGTTATTTTTACACCGCCGTCAGCTACTACATAGAATAAGTAAGTCTGACCTTTTTTAACTCCATATGTTCTCGTATAAAAATCAGGATCTGTCTGTCCGGTATTCCAATACTCCATCGCTCCTACCGGCTTTTTGGATTTGTCGCAAATTCTTACATTACCATAAGAGTAACTGTACAGAGTGGAAACTGACTGAAACTTCAATGTCACTGTTCCCGTATTTTTTGCCTTATACGGAATATAATACGGCTGCAGATTCTGTGCGCTTGCGTCCAAAGATTCCGTATCTGAAATTGTAACAGTTGTTGTTTTCTTCTTACCATCAAACGACTTGTCAGCAGCCTGTACCTCTGTCGGCGCCGCTACGCCAAACACAGTCACAATCATGGCGAGTGCAATTACAAAACTAAGCGCTCTTTGATAAAACTTTTTTGTCTTCATTTTCTTTTACTCCTCCTAATTTTTTATTGTTTTATATAAAAATATCACACAATTTTCACAAAGTCAATCATTGAAACAATCGAAAATTATTAATTTTTTCCAAATATGTATAACTTTGGCATTCAGTAATTATTATTGTAACACATCCCGGTTTGCCCGTCACTTCGTGCCCGTTTTTATCTCTCCCCGTCTTTAAGTTTTAGCACCATAAAAATTTAAGGATACCCTCTGTCCGCCATT
>CAMUGE010000017.1 GCA_947088345.1 uncultured Roseburia sp. | reverse complement strand
AATAAGATCAAAGTTTTTTCATTCTCCTATTGACATTTATTAGCTGGACTTTCCGACAATTCATGACGCCAGTCATCTACAACTTACATTGTAATTATAAGGGATTAAATGCTGATATGTCAACCGAAAAATTCCTGTTTTTAACAATAAAGAAGCCTGCTAAACTCTTAATACAGGCGTCTTTCCAAACTCTTTCCAATAAGCGGCTGCCTGCTCCGGCATTATGCCGCTCCTCTGATACGTCCTCTCGACTGCCTCATCCAATTATCCTGTCCGTCTCTGTGGCGGCAAATAATTTTGACATTTTCTCCGCCTGCGGCGCGATCGAGCAGGGAAGATTTCTTCCCCGACTCGCCCGCGCGCCCCGTGCTCGCCTAAGCGGCATACTTCCCCTGCACGGGTCTGTGCATATAAAGTATCCCTTTCGCTTCCATCTATCCCTCGTCCTTTGCTAAAATAAGCATCACTTCTTTCGTTCTGATTTTCCAAATACCCAAAGCGTGCAGAAGCATCTGCCGCACTTTGGTTTAAACGCCAAATCAAATATTATATTTCCTGCCGCGACGGATAAATTCCATATAACGCTTCTGCTGACAGCCTCTGCGCCGCCGCAAAGGACGCCAGTTCTCCGGCACGCTCTCCCCCCATACCGTAAAAGATGGCTGCGGCTGCACTTTCTCCTGTAGTATGTCTGTCTTCCATTGGCCGTCCCATGTTATTATGCTGCAGTTTCTCATATGTTCCGAAAAAATAATAATTATCTTCGTTGTTGCCACGCACCTTTCCTGTATGGCAAATACAAGCCGCCCTGATCTGACAGGTACAAACCGGCTCGTTCTGCCGTCTGCTCTGAAACAAATTCAGGATTCTCCTCTGTCTATTTTACCTTTACTTTTTTTACTTTGCTCCATATCCCATAACAGGTTTCTTCTCCAACTTTCTTATAGGAACGCATTCTGATATAATATGTCTTATTGCTCTCCAGTCCAACCAAAGACATATTGGTTACAGAAGATTTAAAGACCCGTTTAAAAGTTTGCGACAAAAAGTCAGATTTACGCGAAAGATAGACTTCATATCCGTCCACTGTTCTGTCGCGTCTCCAATTACAGACAACTTTTCTCGATTCCGGAGAATACGTTTTCGTTATGGAAACTTTTTTCGGTATCACATGAACTGTTATTTTTTTCACAGCTTCCCTGTATTCCGGCGTTTTCTTTGCTTTTACTGTGACAACAGACTTTCCGTATCCCTTGACTGTCACTTTTCCGCACTTTGAAATTACCGCGGTCTTTTTATTACTGCATTTGTAGTTTATTTTTCCGTTTCCGCTTGTCTTTGCTTTCAGCGAAAACGGTTTACTGCCATATGTTTTTGTTACGGAAGATACTGTGATGGTCTGTGGTTTTGATATCCTGTCTGTTTCCCCGCTGCCGCCGATTCCGTTTCCATCCACTGCCCCGGAATTGCCGCCGCCTCCACTACTCATAATGCCGCTCAGCCACGATTTGATCTGTTTCCAGAATACCCCGATTAACATACGATCTGCATAACTCATCTCTTTTCCTCCTTTCCGTATTCTATTTTATCAATCCTGTCATCCGCCCCTACAGATTAGAACCGAACATAACAGGAACAATAATCAAAGCCAGAATCCTGACAGACACAATCATGGTCGGTACAAACAATTTATTCTGTACTTTCTTCATCATACGCCTCGCTGGATGCTTCTTTTCAAGCTGGCGCTCTGCATTGAGCGAAAGAGATGAAACTATGCGTCTGACCTGTGCGCAGAGAGATTTCTCATAATCTCCTCCGCGCCGCTTTTATAAAACTTTTATCCTATTTTTCTTTTTTTATTATACATTTTTCGCGCTATTTGTCAACCCTATAGAATATATCGTTATATTCTATAGAATATGTTATCTCTTGTAATATTTTGCTATTATGAACATATCTGTTCGCATCAATGAATAAGCTAGAAAGGTGTTGATATTGTGCTTCCGGAAAAAGACTTTAATCTGATCGTTGGATTACGTATCCGGGAAGTTCGCGAGAACCTACAAATGACGCGCGCCGTCTTTAGCGAAAGATGCAATATCTCAGAAAGTTTCCTTGCCGCCGTAGAAAACGGCCAGAAAAGCGTATCATCAAAAACACTTTTTAAAATCTGCAGCTCGTTCAATATCTCTGCCGATTATTTCATCCGTGGGAATAAAGAGGGATTTGAGACAAACTCAATCCTGGAACTGATCAATTCTCTTGACAAATCTTCCAAAGAATATGCGATACGTATCCTGCGCGACTATGTACGCGCGATTCATACCTGCCAGGAAAAAAACAAAGAAGTTTCAGAACATCAGACTGTGTAATAAAGGTCCTGTATAAGCCGAAAAGAGGCTGCCGCAATAAAATGGCTGCGGCAGCCTCTTTTCTTAATTGCTGATATTACGCCTGCATAAGGCATTGATCCGGCCAGGATACCCGCTTTGCGGATTTTCCTGACAAAACTTATTTCTCCGGGACCAGCTTTAGAGCATTCCCCATATAAGGCTGTAATACTTCCGGAATATTGACGCTTCCGTCCTCGTTTAAATTATTCTCCAAAAATGCGATCAGCATACGCGGCGGCGCAGCTACCGTATTATTTAACGTATGTGCAAAATATTTTTTCCCCGTCTTGTCTTTGACACGTATTTTAAGTCTTCTCGCCTGCGCATCGCCCAGGTTGGAACAGCTTCCGACCTCAAAATACTTCTTCTGTCTCGGAGACCATGCCTCCACATCGCACGATTTTACTTTCAGATCTGCAAGATCGCCGGAACAGCACTCCAGCGTACGCACCGGAATATCCAGACTGCAAAACAGATCGACCGTATTTTTCCAGAGTCTTTCATACCACATCCTTGACTCCTCGGGTTTACAGACGACAATCATCTCCTGTTTTTCAAACTGGTGGATGCGGTATACGCCGCGCTCCTCTATGCCGTGCGCGCCTTTTTCTTTCCGGAAACACGGCGAATATGAGGTAAATGTATACGGAAGTTTCTCCTCATCCTGGATTGTATCAATAAATTTTCCGATCATTGAGTGTTCGCTTGTCCCGATCAGATAGAGATCCTCCCCCTCGATTTTATACATCATCGCATCCATCTCGTCAAAGCTCATCACACCGGTGACAACGCTGCTTCGTATCATAAACGGCGGCACAACATAGGTAAAGCCGCGGCCGATCATAAAATCCCTTGCATAGGAAATCACTGCGGAATGCAGTCTTGCAATATCGCCCATCAGGTAATAAAATCCGTTTCCGGCCACTCTGCCGGCCGCATCAAGATCAATGCCCGAAAAACGTTCCATAATATCCGTGTGGTACGGAATCTCAAACTCCGGTACCACCGGCTCTCCGAACTTCTCAATCTCCACATTGCAGGAATCATCCTTTCCGATCGGCACAGACGGATCAATGATGTTTGGAATTGTCATCATAATCTTTGTCACTTTCTCCTGCAGTTGTTTTTCCTCTTCCTCCAGTTGGGCAAGTCTCTTTGCCCCCTCGTTTACCTGCGCTTTTATGCTTTCCGCCTCATCGCGTTTTCCCTGGCCCATCAGTTTGCCGATTTCTTTGGAAAGCTGGTTTCGTTTTGCCCGCAGCTCGTCCGCCTCCTGCTGTGTTTTGCGCGCTTTCGCATCCAGCTCGATTACCTCGTCCACCAGCGGTACTTTGTGCTCCTGAAACTTATGCCTGATATTCTGCTTTACGGCATCCGGGTTTTCCCTTAAAAATTTTAAATCAATCATAACTTTTCCTCCATATTCTATTTCAGGCGGCAACACCTGTACAAAATAACAGGTTCTGCTGCTCTTACGATTATATTTTCTGACAATACGTCCCCTCTGCTGCACTGTCCCCCGGCTCTGCAGGAACAAAAAGCAGGCTCCTTCAGACCGGAAAAAACGCATTGCAGCTGCAGCCTGCCCCTACGGGAGAAGCAAAGCCAGCTGCCCGACGCGCGAATCCCACCTGTGCGAATGCATGACTGCTTCATAGCCTGCTTCGGCCGCCGTGCGCCTTGCCGTTTCCCTGTCTAAATAATATTGTACTTTTGCCGGCAGATCGGACAATTCTTCCAGCTTATAATAACAGACCCCCTCGCCGTCTCTCAGTTGTTCACAGAGATAGCGGCTCCCATCCGTAACGCAAAGCGCCCCGTTTAACACGGAGCTGAAGACCCGATCGTGCGCGCCGTCCTTAAACCAGGGCATAACATTGAGGGAAATCTTTGATGCCCCAAACATCCTTAAACAGTTTTCCGTATCGGTCTGCGGATGGATCCGCAGGCAGTCCGGTCTCCTGCAGGGAAGTTCCTCCCATCCTTTTCCGACCACATCCACGGTAATGCCCGCTTCCGCCAGTGTTTTTACAGCCAGTCCACGCCAGTAGTTACGGATGTAAAGGTCAAGAAACAACATACGGTTCATCGTAATCCGAAGCTGTTCGTATGAGATTTCCCCCAGCTCACGCTCACAATGCCGGATTGCCGCCTCCTCAACGGTAAACTTCGGACATGCGATCAGTTCATCCAAAATCCCCTGATAAAACGCGGCATATTCCTCATCCCTCTGGTGTATATACGGTTCGCAGACAGAAAGCGGCACGTAATTGCCCGCCATTAATACATCAATCGGACGTTCTGTACGATTCTGTATACCCACGGCCTCATTCTGCATTTCGATGCCCGCCCCGCCGCATAAAACAGTTTTTCGGCGCCACCTGTTTTGATCTGTCCCGTCCTTCTTTGGCCCGGGCGGCATACCCGCCAGCGGCAGAAAACCGGCTTCCCGATATTCCGGATAAAATTTACGGAAATAATTCTGATGATTCCGGTCCACGCTCAAATGAAAATACTGTTTTGGAAGATCAGACAGCTGCTCATGGTAATAATATGGATGATCCGCCGCAATATTATAACATGTCACCCCGTACGTATCCCAGAGATATCCGTCGCTTTCCCGATAAATCCCTTTTTCTTTCTGCAGCCCCTCAAAATTAAACGTAACAAGCGCAGCTTTTCCCTGTTTTAAAAAACTGCAGAGGTTCTTCGCGCTCTCGTACGGATGATTCAGATCATGAAAGAAAACCGAAAAACCGAGCTCTGTAAACGCATCTGCCAGCTCTGCCGAGAAATAATCCAGCGTCTCGACGCCGCCTTTGCACATTACGATTCGCTGTATCATATTCCGGTCACTCATGGCGCAGCGCATCAATCGGATTTAAGTTAGCCGCCTTGTAAGACGGAAACACACCAAATACAATACCGATGACCATCGAAAAGACAACGGACAATACCGCGGCGGGAATACTGATCGCAACCGGCATCTCCGCAACATAGGAGATCAGTTCCGCAAGGATAATGCCGACGATTACGCCCAAAAGCCCGCCAAGACTTGTCAGCACAGCCGCCTCTGTCAGAAACTGCCAGAGAATACGGTTTTTGCGCGCCCCGATCGCCTTTTTCAGTCCGATCTCCTGGGTACGCTCGGTCACAGAGACGAGCATAATATTCATTACGCCGATACCTCCGACAATCAATGAGATACTTGCAATCCAGATCAGCATTGTGTTTGTGGAACTGCCCAGATCCTGGATCTTTTGAGCCTGCTCCAACAGGTCTGTCGCCTTATATTTGAGTGTTTCATCTTTCGTCGTCAGATAATTGTTGAGCAGATCTGCACAGGCCTTTCCGGCGCTTGTCATACTGTCCGTATTTGTCACGCGGATAATCACATTTTGCGGCTCGTCATACTGATAGACAATCGGCCAGGTCGTATCCGGAATATAGACCGTACCTGCATTTGTCTCCGCGTATGTCTCATAATCTTCCATCGAATTGATGACCGGCTCAAACGCCTTTTTTTTCGTCGTCACACCGATTACCGTATACGGCTCTTTTCGTATCTCAATGACACCGCCGACAGGATCGTCCCCCTGAAACAGCGCGTCTGCAGAGTCCTCGTCAAGTATTGCCACTTTACGGTACTTACTGAAATCCTCTTTTACAAACCCGCGTCCTTTTTGCATAATATAATTGCAGGTTGCAAAATAATTTTCGTCAATACCGCGCACAAACCCGCCGGACAGTGCAGTATTCAGACGGTAAACACTGTAATCCTGTCTTTTCAGATAACGGGACGCATTCACAACTTCGGGAATATCAAGAATCATCTCCACCACTTCGTCTGTCACCAACGGAACTCCGGCCGGGATGCTGTTGTAGTCCATATCGTATGTCCATTCTCCCTGATACAGGGAGACTTCCACCGTATTATCCCCCGAACCGATCAGATTTTGCTTGATCTGTTCGTTGGTACCCTTGATTGTCGAGACAATCGCGATAATCGCGGCAATACCGATAATGATGCCCAGCATTGTCAGAAAGGAACGCATCTTATGTGACCAGATACCCTGAAACGATAATCTTATATTTTCAATCATCACATTCCTCCTGCTACTCTAATATATCGTCCGACCCGTCTTTCACAAGCGCGCCCTCTACCGCCGTCTTTCCATATGGAAATGCAATCCGATCCGTCTGCAGCAGTCCCGCCTTGATCTCCACCATCGTTCCATAGATTGTCTTCCCAGTTACCACAAACTGTTTTTTCAGGCGGCCGTCCTCGCCTGCAATCATACAGTAGGACTTTCCGTCCTCTTTCCTTACATAGGCCTTTTCAATATAAATCTTATCGCTGTTCTCCTCCTCCTCATCCTCAGACTCGCCGCCAATCGTCAGATCGACATACTCCCCGTTTGTCAGAGCGGAACTGTCCGCAATATAAGCCGTATATTCATAATAAGAAACATTCGGGTTCCCCTCGCCCCACGAATTATTCGCGGTCGGATACGGGGAAATTTCTGTCACCGTGGCTGAAAAAGTCGTACCGGATTCCCATGAATTTCCGGTGACAACCGTACCGGGTTGTACGGAATCAAGCGACAGTTCACTGATCGTCCCCTTGACATAAAGACCGTCGTCGCTTGTGACAACCATAAACGCCCTGTTTTCCCGTTTTTCTTCATCTGCCTCGGAAAGATCGGCAATTGATTTTACATGCCCTTCCACTGTAGCATAGACGACCCCGTTTGCCGCCGCGCTCTGCAGCGACTGCAGCTTTAACTCCTCCTGACGGCGTTTCAGATCCGCCTTCTTAATCTCATCCTCTTTTTCTAAGATCGCCTGCCTCAACTCCTCCGCCGTATAGGTCTCTTTCTGATCGGAATCGCTTCCCTCCAGGCGTTCCAGCTCGGCCTGCAGTTTCTTTAATTCCGCGCCGATCTGGACTCCGGAAAAAATATACCACATTTCATCCGCACTTGAGACAGACGGTCTGTTTGATTCACTGTATGTGACTGTATTCGGAGACGTACTGCTGTCCGCCACCGGAACAGTCACTTTCTTTGTGGAAGCGCCTTTTATTGTTGTAACAGCCGTTCCGGAAGACGGTGAGATCTCGTCTTCTCCCGATGGCCGGTCCGGCTTTTCAATGCCCGGATCTCCGTCGTCCGCCACAGTCTTCTCCGTTGTCACCATCCTGCCGTACTGGTCTTTTTTAACAACGACAAACTGCACATATTTTCCTTTCCATGTACTGCCGAGTTTCTGAAAAAAACTTCCCAGGACAAAAGCATTTTTATTACACGGAATAATATAGGGATCTTTCTCTGTTCCCGCTGCCACGGACGCATTAAACGGGACGGTGCCTGACGTCACATAATTGTGGATTCGATTGTCCCTGGGATCGTTTTGCGGCCGTTCCAGCAGCGAATCCATCTCCCGCTCGATCGCGTCTATCCTGGATTCCAGATAATCCGTGTTAGTCGCCGTACTGTCTTTGGACGGCGTTTTAGAGCGCAGCTCATTCAGTTCATGCTGCGCAATCGAAATATCATTTTTGATGGTATCCAGTTCCAATGTCTTTCGCCGAATCTCAATTTCTGCTTCTCTGGTATCGTATTTTAACAGCGCGTCCCCAATCTGAATCTCGTCGCCCATCTTAACATAGACTTCCTCTACCGTTTTGTTATCGTCCAGATAGATCTCCTGCGCCGAATCGTTTGTCAGCATTCCATAACTTGACTCTGTGTCACCCCAGTAACCGCTGCTGATATCAGAGACTGTTACGACTTCCGCCACAATGCGGTCTTTCTGGTAAACATTGTATGCATAGATCCCGCCCGGCACCGACGCGCCGACAACGGCAAGTGTTGCCACAATTGCTATCACTTTTTTTGCTTTCACTCTTCTTCACCCTCAAATATCTCACCGTCGATAATGCGCACCATACGCTTTGCCCGCAGCGCAACTTTCTGATCATGCGTAATCATTACAACCGTCACGCCCTCTTCATTTAATTTCTGGAACAGCTGCATAATCTGTTCCCCCGACTTGGAATCCAAGGCCCCGGTCGGTTCATCCGCCAGAAGAATCGTCGGATTGTTTACAATGGCCCTGGCTATGGCGACACGCTGTTTTTGTCCGCCGGAGAGCTGCGTCGGCCGAAAATCAATACGATCGCCCAGGCCAACGCGTTCCAGCGCCGCCGTTGCAAGCTGTCTTCTCTCCTTTTTCTTAACGCCTGCATAGCTCAGCGGCAGAGAAACATTCTCCGCCGCTGTTTCACGCGGCATCAGATGAAAGCTCTGAAACACGAATCCAATCCGTTTTAAACGCAGATCCGACAGCTCTTTGTCTTTTAGTTTCATCACATCCTCGCCTGCAAGCTCATATGTTCCGCTTGTCGGCTTATCAAGGCAGCCGATAATATTCATCAGCGTCGTTTTACCGGAGCCAGACGGCCCCATAATCGCTACATATTCGCCCTCTTCCACAGTCAGGCAGACATCTTTTAATACGGGAACCTCCAGTTTATCCTGCTGATAATTTTTAAAAATATTCTGAAGATTCAGTATCATGTCTCATCCTCCATACTGTCAATATCATCAATTGGCTCCGTACTGTCATCCCCGTCCAAATCGTCATCCCCAAAGCTGTCCTCCGGAATGATATCACTCTCGTCATAAAACGGTATCTCTGTCGGAAGCGCGTCTCCGCCAAAATTATAAACGCTCTCCCCGTCAAAATCATCCATATTGTAATCTTCCGAAAACTCGCCGCCCTCCGTACCGTCCGGATTATAAAGCGGCGAACTGTAATCAACCTCATCGGCATTGGTCACTGTCACAATACCCTCATAAAGACCGTCGATCGGCCATGCAATATAATCTTCCTCTGTAAGTCCGGAGAGGATCTCATATTCATCCAGTTCTGCATCGTACTGCCCGAGTTCGATATAGCGTTTCTCCAGACGATTCTTCTCATTCGCCGCCCAGACATATGCTCTCGACTGTGCCGGTTCGGCAAGCTCTGTATCAAAAATTCCGGGGTCCAGACTTTCCAGACTTTCTGTCGCAGGAATCTCAATATTTTCAGTAGCAGACATATCCACTGCCTCGTCCGCCGTCTCATCCTCCTCAAAAACAATATAATAACTGTACAGCCAGAGTCCTTCTTTCTCCTCTGTCTGCCCCTCGTCCAGTTCCATATAGACGTGCTGTCCGAGCAAAAGTCCCTCTTCCGATTCCAGCTCCACATAAAACGGATACTTTGTTGCAGACTCCGCGCCGTCCGAACTGTATACGTTGTCGTCGTTCGACATCGTGTTATCTGTGTCGATTTTTGAGATCGTGCCGCCCCATTTCTGTTCCGGATCGACTCTGGATCGCACCACAAGCGTCTGCCCCTCTGCCAGTGTCCAGACATTCTGCTCATCAATGCTGCCTTTCACACGGTAGCCCCCGGCTTTTTGAATTTTCATAAACGCAACTGCGTTACCGTTCTCATCATATCCCGTCTCGTTGATCTCACGCACAACGCCGCCGACTTTGCTGACCACGCTTGACGTCTCGATCTGCTCTTTGAACTTGTCAATCTCAAGCTGCTTGCTCTCAAGGTCAAACTGGCTCTGCTCAATATTATTTTCCAGAGACTGGATTTCCGTCGTATAAGAAAACTTCTCCGACTCCTCCACCTTGTCGCGCTCCGCCTTTAATGTGGCAATCTGACGCCTGTAGTTGTCCATCTCGTTTTGGATTCCCTCATACTCAAGCTCCGCCTGCCGCTGCTGCAGTTCAATTTCTTTCGTATCGTACAAAACCAGTGTCTGTCCCTCCTCGACAAGATCGCCGACCGAGACGAGAACCTCCTGAATCGTATTGTTGGTGTCCACATTGACATCATATGTATCCTGCGCCTCCACCACGCCGTTGTAGCGGTTTGGGACACCGTAATACTGATTCATAATTCTGCCCACTTTTTCCACATATACTTTATCATTTGACTTTGAAAAATCTAAAAAAGGAACGCGCTCTACAATCTCATCCCAGTAATAATAACACGCACCGCCTGCCGCCGCAAGCACCGCAAGCGTCCCAAGCAGGACAGCCGCTTTTTTCTTATTCATAAATCAACCATGCCTTTCCCAGTATCTTCCGAACAGAATCAATATTGATCAAAATATACTGTCTCCCATTTTCATTTCCATTTTCTGTCCGTACTCTGTCGATCATAGAAATCTCTCTTACACTGCGTTGTCTATTATAACATCTTTTATTCCGAATAAACAGTGTCAGATTCATAAAAATTTGTGAAATTCATGTGAAAAAACCGTGTTTTTGGCAGAAAGCGGACAGGTGCGCTTCCACACCCAATCCGGCTTTTGCCCGGAAATAAAAAGCGAATCCGCACAGGGATTCGCTTTTTATTTCTGAAAACTATTTTAACGGGTACTTCTCGGTCAGAGATTTTACAATTGCCCTGGCTTTGTCGGCCGCCGGCTCTCCCTCTTTGATCATCACTGCAATCGCTTCCGCAATCTGATCCATGTCTTCTACGCCAAGCCCCCGCGAAGTCACGGCAGGCGTTCCCAGACGGATACCGCTTGTCACAAACGGAGACTTCGGATCGTTTGGAATCGTATTTTTATTGCAGGTAATATTGACGGAATCCAGTAATTTTTCAACCGCTTTGCCGGTCAGATCATAATTGGTCAGATCAACAAGCATCAGATGATTATCCGTTCCTCCGGATACGATACGAATATCACGGCTTAACAGACCCGCACAGAGCGCCTGTGCATTGTCGATTACCCGCTGCTGATAAACTTTAAATTCCGGCGCCAGCGCTTCTTTAAAGCAGACTGCCTTTGCCGCAATCACATGCATCAGCGGCCCTCCCTGGATGCCGGGGAAAATCGCCTTGTTAAAATTATATTTGTCCGCCGACTCCTGACTGCACAAAATCATGCCGCCGCGCGGGCCGCGCAGAGTTTTATGCGTGGTCGTCGTCACAACATGCGCATACGGCATCGGACTCGGATGCAGGCCTGCAGCCACAAGACCCGCGATATGCGCCATATCGACCATAAGGACGGCGCCGCAGGCGTCCGCGATTTCGCGGAACCGCTTAAAGTCAATTGTCCTTGCATAGGCCGAAGCGCCTGCAATAATCATTTTGGGCTTACACTCCCTTGCAGTTTCCATCACTTTGTCATAGTCGATAAACCCGTCGTCATTCACACCGTACGGCACAATATTAAAATAGGTCCCGGAAAAATTGACCGGACTTCCATGCGTCAAATGTCCGCCATGGTCGAGGTTCATGCCCATCACCGTATCGCCCGGTTTTAAGATGGCAAACTGTACCGCCATATTGGCCTGAGCGCCGGAATGCGGCTGCACATTAACATATTCACAGCCAAACAGCTCTTTCGCACGCTCTCTTGCCAGCTCCTCCACCACATCGACGCAATCGCATCCGCCGTAATAACGTTTTCCCGGATACCCCTCCGCGTACTTGTTTGTCATAACGCTGCCCATTGCCGACATAACGGCCGGGCTGACCCAGTTTTCGGACGCGATCAGTTCTATATGGCTGCTCTGACGGTCAAACTCATCCGTAATCGCCTGCGCCACCTCCGGATCGACTCCCCTGATATCCTCCAGTGTATACATACTGCAACATCCTCCTTACCGATTATTTATTGAGTTCTGCTTTTTTGCTGCCGGAAACCTTATCTTTCTCATTTAGAAGCTTTATCAATTCTGTCTTTTCCGTCGGAAACTCTGTCTCTTCCGATGCGTACTTTCATCACATACCACAACTCCGTCGCAATAAAGATTGACGAATAGGAACCGCAGATCAGACCTGCCATCAGCGGAAGCGCAAATTCACGTATGCTCGCCACGCCAAGGATAAACAGCATAAATACCATAATAAATGTTGTGATCGACGTATTGATGCTTCGCGACAGTGTCTGCGTCAAACTCTCATTCGCAATTGCTTTCAGACTCTCCGGCGTCTGTTTGCCGTTTGTCTTTGCAAGGTTCTCCCTGATACGGTCAAAAATAACGATCGTATCGTTAATCGAGTAACCGATAATCGTCAGCATACATGCGATAAATGTATTGCCGATTGAGATACGCAGCACCGCATACACACCGAGCACAATAAGCACGTCATGCACCAGCGCAGCGATCGCACTTGCGCCGAAACGAATATCTTTAAATCGGAACCAGATATAAATCAGCATACAAACCGTCGAGACAATAACCGCGATAATCGCATCGGAACGCATCTCACCGCTGATCGTAGAGCTGATACTCTGCGACTGCACCGTATCTTTTTCAATACCGAATTTTTCGTTCAGCATTGCATTCATGCTGTCCCGCTCTTCCAGATTCAGTGTGCGCGTCTTTATGGTAATCTGTGTAGTCCCCTCGATTTTATTCGTCTGGATATTATTGTCGCCGACAACCCCTGCCACCAGCGGAACGATCTCGCTCTCTATCTGTTCAATTGTATATTCTTTCCCAAAATCTGCAGTTGTCGATGTACCGCCCATAAAATCAAGGCCATAATTTAACGAACCGTTGCCCATACCGGACTGTACTGCCATCGTAACAAGTCCGCCTGCAATCAGCAGCAGGGATATTGCAAAGTAAATTGCTTTCTTTCCGATAAAATCAACTGATTTACGCTCTTTTGCACGCCCGTAGAGTTTTTCACTCGAAAGTCCAAGGCCGTGCAGTGCATATAACACCCATCTCGTCACAAAAAGCGCCGTAAACATGGAGAGAACAATACCGATCATCAATGTATACGCAAAACCTTTTACCGTGCCGGACCCAAGCGACATCAATACGACTGCCGCCAGAAGCGTTGTAATATTCCCGTCCAGAATTGCGGACATCGCTTTCTTAAATCCGATTTTCATTGACGTCTGTACTGATTTACCTGTCGCAATCTCCTCGCGGATACGCGCGAAAATAATAACATTTGCATCCACCGCCATACCGATGCCAAGGATAATACCTGCAATACCGGGCAGAGTCAGCGTGATATCAAACAAATATAACGTTGCAATCACAAGTTCCGTATAACCGATCAGCGCAAGGGAAGCCGCCACGCCCGGAACTGCATACATTATCATCATAAAAATCATAACGATCAAAAGACCGATCGCGCCCGCCGTCAAGCTTGTGGAAATCGCCTGGCTGCCGAGCTGCGCGCCTACCACGCTTGATTCCAGCTCCTGCAGCTGCAGAGAGAGAGAACCGATACGTATCTGTGTTGCAAGCACGTCCGCTTCCTGAAATGAGGCCATACCGGAAATCTGCGCCGTACCGCCGGTAATCGCGCGCTGTACCTCAGGGTAGCTGATCACTTCACCGTCATACACAATCGGCAGTACCTGTCCGATATTTTCGGATGTTACTTTTGCAAAAATCTCAGCGCCCTCATCGGTTAACGTTAGCTGCACAATGTGCTCCTTGTTACCGTATTCATTCTGTGCCGTCGCAGCCTGTGCGTCGGCAACCTGATCGCCTGTCATAAACACGGAGCCGTCCGGCATCTGAAACTCAAGGGAACCCGGATTTCCAAGCTCTGCCAGAATTGCATTCGCATCGGTTACACCCGGAATCTCAACCGCAATACGGTCGTCCCCGACCTTATAGACAGCAGTCTCGGTACTGTAACCCTCGACACGCTTCTGCAGCTTGAAAATTGTATCGTCCATATCCTCCGCACTCGGATTTTCATCGACTACCTGGTATGTAATCGACACGCCGCCGGAAAGATCAAGGCCAAGCGGAATACTCATCGTTTCGCCTATGCCGGTAGACGAAAGAATAATGGATGCATAATAGCCAAGCCCGACCAGCGCCGCCAGAAACACAGCTAAAATTACAATTGCTTTACTCTTTTTCATTTCTTTTTTCCTTTCTGTTTCTGCTGAAACTTAAACCTGCTGCATGGCCGCTTTCAACATTATCGCACATTCCACCCGTTTTTTCTGCAGCTCGCACCCGATTTCATAAACGCCGCAGATATCTTCCGTAAAATTGTACGCATTTGCCGCACAGCCGCCGCTGCAATAAAACCTTGCAAAGCATGTCCTGCATTTTTCTTTGGCATAGACATTACAGGATTTAAACTGATTGCAAAGCTCTGTATTTACGATGCCCTTTTCCACGTTTCCGAGCAGAAATTTTTCATTTCCCACAAACTGATGACAGGGATAGAAATCCCCCCACGGCGTCACCGCCAGATACTCGGTTCCGGAACCGCACCCGGAAAGACGCTTCGCCACGCATGGCCCGCCTTCCAAATCTATCATAAAATGGAAAAACTGAAAGCCTTTTCCATCTTTATGCCGTCTGATCATCTCTGCCGCAAGCCTGTCATATTCCGAAAAAAGCTTCGGCAAATCTTCTTTGCCTATCGCATAGGGCTCTTTCGGACCCGCGACAACCGGCTCAACCGATATCTGCTGAAATCCAAGATCGGCCAGATGAAGCACATCTTCTGAAAAATCCAGATTTTCGTGCGTATAGGTCCCCCGCACATAATATTTTTGCTGCCCTCTGCTCTTTGCAAACTCCAAAAATTTGGGAACGATCAAATCATAACTTCCCCTGCCCTTTTTAAACGGGCGCATCCGATCATGCACTTCTTTTCTGCCGTCAATACTCAAGACAACATTGCTCATTTCACGGTTACAAAATTCGGCCACTTCGTCGTCTAAAAGAACGCCGTTCGTTGTCAGCGTAAAACGGAATTTCTTCTGGTAGCGCTCCTCCTGGCTCCTTCCATACTCGACCAGTTTCTTTACGGTATGCCAGTTCATCAGCGGCTCCCCACCAAAGAAATCAACCTCAAGATTTCTTCTTGCACCGGAATTGGCAATCAGAAAATCAAGCGCTTTCTTTCCGACTTCAAATGACATCATCGCACGATGCCCTTGATACTCGCCTTCTTTTGCAAAACAATACCTGCACGAGAGATTACAGTCGTGCGCAATATGCAGACACAAAGCCTTTACCACGGTCGGACGTTTTGCAAAATCCATAATATAATTTTCGTATGCATCTTCGGTAAAAAGCGAATGCTCGTTTTTAAGTGATTTTATCTCTTCATATGTCTCTGCTATTTCAGCCGCATCAAATTTGTGCGACAATAATTTTTGGATCTCTTCCCTGGTATGCTCCTGATACAACGCAATGACTTCGTATGCCACATCATCCACAACATGTACGGCGCCGCTGTTGACATCCAGAACAATATTATAGCCGTTATTCCTGTATTGGTGGACCACTACAATATTTCCTCTCTTTCTGACTTCATTTACAATCGGGCAGGAGAATGCAGCCCCCGCCCGACGTGATCGGGCAGAGAAGATTTCTTCCCCTGCCCGACGCGCGACCCGTGCGCCGCCTTAGCGGCATACTTTCCCTGCACGGGTCCGTGCATACAAATGACCGCACGCTGCGCGAACGGTCGTCTGTCATGGATATTCATTTCACTTTGTGTTATTTGTTTTCACAGCTCTGGTTTCCAACCGTACAAGACGTCTTGCATGCAGACTGGCAGGATGTCTGGCACTCGCCGCAGCCGCCTTTTTTGATTGTATTCTGTAACTTCACGGTATTTAATGTCTTTACATGTTTCATAATCTCTCTCCTTTGTCGCATTTATTAACGCGTATAGTATATCACATGATTTCCGATAAGAAAAGCATTTTTTTATTTTTTTAGAAGTACGTTTAAAATCAGTTACTTTTCATAAAATTTGTCAGCTGATCATTCCGCCGATCATTCCGGACGCCGCACACAGGATGAATGTGGTCATCAGTTTAATCCAGTCCATATTAAAACCGCCCTTTACAATCAGGGAAATTAGAAACAATATGGCAAAATAAAGCACGCCTGCCAGAAGTCCCCACAGGAATTTCTTTTCTTTGCGCAGTCTGCCCATGAAAAATCCGCCGGCCACACCGGACAGGACATAGATCACGATAATGCCCGTTTTTACAATTCCCTCGCTTAATTCAAACCGGTACAGCAAGAACGCGAGTAAAAGGAGGAGCAGGCCGCTTATAATAAACATGGAAAACAGCGCGCCAAACAATGACGCTCCGATACTGCTCGCTGCATTTCTTGCACGCATTTTATTCTTGAAATTCATGTGGACTCCCTGCCTTTTTGTTGTTTATAGTTAACTATATGCAGGAAAAATTTTCTTTATGTGCGAAACGCCAAAATTTCACGAAATATGCGAAAACGATGCATTACGTGTTTTCTCTGCCCTCACGATTATTCAGCTTCTTTATAATCCGCCTCAATTCAAAAACTGCAGCAGCGGCTAAAATGATCTCGGCAACAAGCTGCGCATAGGAAAGCCCGTAAAGCGGGTACAGACGGTTTAACACGATTAATGCCGGTATTTCCAGCACCACTTTTCGAAGCACTGCAAAAAGCAGCGACTTTTTGCCCATACCGCAGGCCTGAAATACGCCCACCGCAAGAAAATCAACGCTCAAAAACAGCGCCGCAAAGCACAGGCCCTTTAAGAGACGTCCTCCGCAGGCTATGATTTCTTCATTCTGAATAAACAGTCCGACAAGCGCGTCCGAACTAAAAAAACAAATCAGCGTAGACGCCGACATAAAGCACAACAGCAGCGCCAGCGTAAAATAGATGGTACGTTTTACACGGCTGCCGTCCCTGCTCGCAAAATTATAGCTGACAAGCGGCATAATGCCCTGTGAAATTCCCTGGGCGATATACATCGGAATAATATAAATTTTCTGGGCAATTCCCATCGCCGCAACAGCAGCCGCTCCATAAACCGCAGTAAAATTATTTAAAACTGTCATACCTGTTACATTGAGCAGATTCTGGATGGACGCCGGAATCCCCACGCCGCAGATGCCCAGAACAATTTCCTTTTTCAGTGTGAACATCGAAGGCTTGATGCAGACGCAGGTCGTTTTTCTCTTAACAAACAACAGTATAAAAAAATAAAGACATGCCGCGCCGTTTGACAAAAATGTCGCGAGACCCGCACCGGCTGCGCCAAGATTAAGCCCCCATGGCAATATAAAAATCGGATCGAGCAGAATATTGAGAATACACCCGCTCATTGTTCCCAGACTTGCGTGAAGCGATGATCCCTCCGCACGCACCAGATAGGCCAGAACAACGTTCAGGATGGCAGGCGCAGCTCCGAAAGAAACCGTCCACATCAGATAGGAGCCGGTTGCGCCCATTGTCTCCGAATCCGCTCCCAAAACACCAAGCAGCGGCATACGCCCCGCCGTATAAAAAACGGAAAACAACAGACTAAAGACAAGCGCCGCGTAAAATCCGACTGCGCTGCTCTGTCTTGCCGTCTCATAATCCCGCCTGCCGAGCGCACGGCTCATCATACTCGAACTTCCGACTCCAAACAGGTTGTTCACCGCGTTGAATGCAAGGATTACCGGCGCTGCAAGCGTCACCGCCGCATTCTGTACCGGGTCGTTTAAGATCCCGACAAAATAAGTATCCGCAAGGTTATAGACAACCATAACAAGCGAGCTGATTACCGTTGGAACAGATAATGAAAATACAGCCTTTGGTATCGGCATCCGCTCAAATAAATCTATCTTTTTTGAATCAACCATATGATCTTTCTTCCATGTAGCAGTTGTCTTTTTGTTCCGACAGCAGCAGGAAGCATTCCTTTCCATATAATAGACGTGCCGGAATGCGGAAACATACGCCCCGATAAAAACCGTCGGCAACCAGTCTTTCGTCTGCATAAATCTGCATCACATCGCACGGCATATTGATTTCCACAAAACCAAAAGACGCTTCCGTCTTAATTCGATACCAGACAAGCTTTGGTTTTCCGCCATACCAAAATTCTGTCATAAGTTCACAATCCGGCGCAAACGGCGCCTCGTCCAGTTTTTGCAGACAAACCGCACCTGCATTCTCCGGTACGGCAGAATCAATGTCTTTGGCTCTATGCCCCAACTCGTACGACCTGCTTTTGTCACCGTCTCCCCAATATTTTTGCCCTACTGCAGAAACCGGCGCAAAAGCCTGCTCTTTCCACTGAAATGCTTTCTTTTCTTTTCCCTCTGCCGCCAGAAGCGCGCCGTTTTGCAGATACAGATCACACTGCTCTCCGATATAAAACGCGCCGCCCAGCTTTCTTGCAAACAAAGCTTCTTCCATCGTCAGCGTTACAATTCGAACGTCCCCCCTGCAAAAACCGTTCTCTTTGCCCGTTTTTGCAGTTATTTCTTCCCCGTTTATCTGGTAGACCGGGTTAATTCCAGGTATTGCAATAAAAAAGTATGTCTTTTCCATACGGCAAAGCGGTTGTGCCGTCGCGTATAACAGCTTTGTCCCGTCCAAATCCATATGAAACGGCAGAAAAAAACTGATCTCCCCGTTTACAGCTATCGGCGGAAATTTTACATCAAACGCTTCAAACACCACGTCGGAAACATCCTCCAATTCATCCAGCCGCTGATAATGATTTACAAAAATATAGCCGCTGTGCCCGTCTGTACGCATGCCATAGCGCAGCGTCTTTCTATCGTCGCGAGCAGCCATAATCTCTGCCGGAACAAACGTCATCTTTGCCAGAGATTCTCCAAAATCCAGTATAAACAAATGCAGCAGATTTAACAGACGGTAATGCTCTCTGATCTCTCCGTACATCGAGAGGGGCGCCTCAAAGTCATAATTTAAGATCGGATAATCATTTGGGAAACCGCTTTGTTTCGTCTCCTGCAGTGTGGAATCTTTCCCGATCAGATTTTCACCTCCGCAGTACATATAGTAACCGATCAGGTTCGCCCCTTCGCAGAGTTTAATTAAGGCCATCGCATAGATATCCATGCCTTTGATCTGGTAGCGGCGCAGATACGTCGACTGCAGACCTCCTCCGATCTCGCAGGTCGCATGGGGATAGCGCTCATACGGCAGCCGCCAGCCATCCTCATCTTCTCCTTCCGCAATCAGGTCCTTACCGATAGAAGAATCGTTTCGCACACCGGTAAAAAAATAGTGCGACGACGGAGGCAGCTTTGTAAGACTCTTATCCCAGGGCGCATCACAATAACCGCCAAACAGCGGCAGGACATCATCCACCGGTATCCTGGCTCCTGACGCACGGTTCCATCCCGTTACAGTATAGACGGGCGCATCGATCCCACACTGTATGGCCAGACGCTTTAACGCAAGCAGGTAATCGGCATTATCGACAAATTCATTTTCTATCTGTACCGCAATGATATTACCTCCGTCTTTGTAATAAAGCCCTCGCACCTGCTCTGCAACAGCGCCATACCATGTCTTTGTCACTGCCATAAATCCCTCGTTGACCTCGCGCAGCGGATATGGTTTCTGTAACAGCCAATCCGGAAAACCGCCGTTTTTTACTTCTCCATGGCACCATGGACCGATTCGGATGACAACTTGCAGTCCCAATTCCTGACAGAGCAATATAAATGCACGCACATCCCGCACACCGCTAAAATTATAAACGCCCTCTTCCTCCTCATGATAGATCCAGAACAAATAGGTAGAAACTACAGTGATTCCTCCCGCTTTCATCTTAGATAAAAATTCTCTCCACCGCTCTCTTCTGCAGCGCACATAATGCATTTCCCCCATGATGCCAATCCACGGAGCGCCGTCTTTCTCAATATATAAACTATTGACCGCTATCTTCCCGCCATCCGGACTCTCACCTCCCAGATTCAGATGATCGTACAAAATGGCAGGCGGCCGGTACTGCGCAAAACCGTATCTCATAAAGCGTCCCTCGCTTCCTCTCCCATTTTTATAAGGAAACGGGCATCCCCTGTCTCCAGAGAATACCCGTCATAAAATACAAAACGACAGAATGATTCGCTTCGCCCGGAAAGCGCGCCAATCAGTGCGGCCTCTCAGTGAAACTCCATTCCGTGTGTATCTCAGATTTTCTTAGCTGACGTATTCTGGCAGCTTAGAAAATCTTTACACACTTCCGCTCATGCCGCCATCGGCGGCACAAACAATCAATGCGAAGAATGCCCTCTCCTGGCATTCTTCCGTGTGTATCTCAGATTTTCTTAGCTGACGTATTCTGGCAGCTTAGAAAATCTATACACACTTTAACCCGGCTGTTTTCCGATATATGCAAGGATTCCGCCGTCTACATAGACAACATGTCCGTTTACGAAATCAGAAGCGTCGGAAGCAAGGAATACTGCCGGTCCCTGTAAATCTTCCGCGTTGCCCCATCTTGCCGCCGGAGTTTTTGCAATAATAAACTGATCGAATGGATGTTTGGAACCGTCCGGCTGAACCTCACGAAGAGGAGCCGTCTGCGGCGTAGCAATGTAGCCCGGTCCAATTCCGTTACACTGGATATTAAACTCGCCGTACTCGGATGCAATATTCTTTGTCAGCATTTTTAAACCGCCCTTTGCAGCAGCATATGCGGAAACTGTCTCGCGTCCGAGTTCGCTCATCATAGAGCAGATATTTATAATCTTGCCGTGTCCTTTTTTAATCATGCTTGGAATAACTGCCTTTGACACGATAAACGGTGCGTTTAAGTCAACGTCAATGACCTGACGAAACTCTGCAGCCGACATATCGCACATCGGGATACGTTTGATAATGCCCGCATTATTTACGAGAATATCAATCACGCCAACCTCTGCTTCTACTTTTTTCACAAGGTCGTTTACCTGATCCTCGTTCGTCACGTCACAGACATAACCATGTGCCGTAATGCCTGATTCCGCATAAGCGGCAATCCCCTTATCCACCAGTTCCTGCTTGATATCGTTAAAAACGATGGTTGCGCCTGCATCTGCATAGGCAGAGGCAATTGCAAAACCGATGCCGTAAGACGCACCTGTTACAAGTGCAACTTTACCTTTTAATGAAAAGCTGTCTAAAATTCCCATTGTTCTGTTCCTCCATTTCTTTTTTCATAATTATAATAGTAACATATAAAAAACACTCTTTTCTTGTTGTTTTTGTTCAAAATCTTGCAAATGTTCGACGAATGATTTATACTGGAAAGCATATACAAAATAAGGAAACCGGGGGAAAATATGACAGTATATGATTCCTGCAAATCTGCTACCGACGCCTGCATCCGCTCACAGACGTTTGCTGTTGCCCATCTGTACAACGACGAAAAACCGATGAACATTCATATCCATGACTGCTACGAAGTCTATTATTCGATTTCCGGCGGAAAACAGTTTTTGATCGACAACCGCTTTTATTCATTTCATCCGGGAGATATTTTTTTTATCAACCAATATGAAAGCCATTATCTCTCCCGCATTGACAATGCAGATTTGGAGCGTGTGATCCTCTCGATCTATCCGGACTATCTGAAAAAATTTTCCACCGAGCAGACTGATTTAAATTATTGTTTTACCTGCCGCAGCAGCGGTCTGGGCCATAAGATTTCGCTTTCCGCCGAAGAGCAGAAACGCTTCCTCTATTATATCCACAAACTCTCGTACAGTGATGGATACGGACAGGACATTATGGACACGGCGATCTTTCTGGAACTGTTAATCTTCCTGAACCGTATATTTCTGCTGCACTGCGACCACGACTTTGACCGCCCCGAAGTCACCGGCATACGGCATGGACAGATCGACGATATTCTCTCCTATGTCAACCGCCACCTGACGGAATCCCTGACGATCCAAAGTCTCGCGGACCACTTTTATTTAAGCAGTTCGTACCTGTGCAAAATTTTTAAGAAGTCGACCGGAACTACGATTAATAAGTATATTTCCGCAAAACGCATTACAAAGGCAAAATCGCTTCTCTCAAACGGCCATTCCGTCAGCGACACCTGCGCAATGTGCGGTTTCGGCGATTACAGCAATTTCCTAAAAGTTTTTACAAAGGCGGTCGGTATCACTCCTAAAAAGTATGCCCAGATTTCAAATGAAAATTAACAATTCAGAAAAAATTTAGAAAAAGGAGCTATTCCCATGAATAAAAAAGAAATTCAGGAAATAAAACGTCGCTTTAAAAAAGACGCCGCAACATTTACAAGGCTTTGCGGCTGTTATGTCGATGCCGACCGAAATAAAGTCGTAAAATTCGGCGAAACATTCCTCAACTTAGATGACGAGGAATTACATAAATATCTGGAAATCACAAAAAAAGTGCTCTCCGGCAGCCTCGGCAACAACCTTCTGGAACTGGAATTTCCGGCCGCGGAGGAAGCGGCCGGCGGAAAGCAGCAGTTTCTTTTAGGACTTCGTCAAAGCCTTTTAAAAAGCGAAGAACTCCTTGATGCCTTTTTCGACCTGATCATCGAGAATTACAATTATGTTGGGAACTACCTGATTTTAATCTTCCATGACGCATACGATGTAATGACGAAGACAAAAGACAATAACAAACTCGACGAATCCGAAGAAGTCTATGAATATCTGCTCTGTGCGGTTTGCCCTGTGACGCTTTCCAATGCGGCGCTTGGCTACCGCGAAGCGGAAAACCGCATTGGACCGCGTATCCGCGACTGGGTTGTCGGCGCTCCTGACTCCGGGTTTGTCTTTCCTGCCTTTACCGACCGCAGCGCAGATATTCACTCCGTTTTATTTTACACGCGCGACACCAAATCGCCCCACGCGGAATTTATGGAAAATGTACTTGGCTGCAGCCCCAGGCTGACTGCGACCGAAAAAAAACTGACTTTTCAGAATATAGTAAAAGATGTGATCGGGGAAGAAGACGAAACCAGCAGAACGCTTTTTATGGATATCCAGGGAAACTTAAACGATCTGATTCCGGTTCTGCCGAACGATGAGGAACCGCAGCCGGTGATTGTGACGCAGACCGCAATCTCGGAAATTTTAAGCGAGAGCGGGGTGTCCGAAGAACAGGCCGCAAAGATTGAAAAAAGCTTCGGAACGGCATTTGAAGAAGAACTTCCAAACGCCGATCAGCTGGTTGACCCCAAACTGGTGGAACAAAACGGACGACGGAAAGAAAAACTTGAACTGCTCGGACAAGTCGCTTCCTTAAAACAACAGCTTGAGGAGACGCGGGCACTGCCTGTCACGGACGCAGATAACGGGGACGACGTACCGGAAGTTAAGACCTATGATGTGATTCTGCGCGTCAAACCGGAAAAAGTCAGCCAAATCCATTCCGACATGATAAACGGCCAAAAATGCCTGATTATTCCATTGGACGAAAACGAACATGCGGCTGTTAACGGCGTCAACACAACGGTTTGACATGCCGCGGTATATTAAAATGTAACACAAAAACGGGGCCGCTTTGATCCGTATTATTTCCTGCATACAGATCGGAACGGCCCCGTTTTTATCTGATCTTTTGTTACGTTTCGATACACTCCAATCTCTCCCTGATATATTGTTCCATATTTTCTTTCGGTATCTCAAGCGTCAGGGAGAGCTCGTTATACAGCTCGTTCTCCGCCACCCTCATATACCGTTCATCCAATGCGGTGATCTTTTTTCCCTGTGAAAGCCGCTCTTTCTTTCTTACATACAACGTTTTCACAATGCTGATCCATGACCTGTAATCCCCGGTCTTCATCGCTTCGCGATAGGTCGCTTCCCGTTGTTTGTCATTCGGCACCCATAAAAGTTCGATCTCCGGAAGCTCTTCAATCAGCTGCTGCGCCGCTTCCCTGGTGATGACCTTGCGCATTACTGTCTTCTGATTATCTGTCGGTGCATAAATCTTCGCGGATGTATCGCCGACCGGCGCTAACACATAATAAAGCCGCTCCTGATCCGCGCCGGACATGTCCAAATGTGTAATATCCATAACTTTACAGACACCCTTAGAACCATAGACAACATATTCTCCAATCTCAAACATACTGCCACCACTCCTTTCTGACTTAATTCGGTCATTGTGTAATAAAACTACTTGTTTCATGATTTCCTGCAAATAACTGAATAATACTATTTTACCACAAATTACCGAAAAAAACCAGCATTTCGGACAAATTCAAAAATTTTTATACAAATTTTATAATCCGCGTGCGCACAGTGTTTGTGAAATTTATACAAAAAGAGTCCCATATCATTGATACGAGACTCTTTTTCCATATCCATATTTCCAGAGACTGTTTTTATCTCTGTACGCGTCCGGAAGCATCTCCTCCGGCTAATTTCTGTACTTCTGATACACTGACCTGATTGAAATCTCCCTCGATCGAGTGTTTTAAGCAGCTTGCCGCTACTGCAAATTCAATGGTGTCCTGCGGAGCATAATCATTTAAACATGCATAGATCAATCCGCCGCCGAACGAGTCGCCGCCGCCGACACGGTCTACGATATGCATCAGATATTCTTTGGAAAAATAGCTCTCGCCATTCTCATACAGCATAGCAGCCCATCTGTTATCGTTTGCAGAAATGGAGGTCCGAAGCGTAATTGCAACCTTCTTAAAGCCAAAACGCTCAGTCAGCTTCTGCGCCACCTCTTTATATCCGGCTTTATTTAATTCACCTGCAGTTACCTCTGTTCCCTCGGACTTAATGCCAAATACATCATTTGCGTCTTCCTCGTTGGAAATACATACATCGACATACTGGCAGAGCTCACCCATAACCTGTCCGGCTTTCTCTTTTGACCAGAGTTTGTTGCGGTAATTTAAGTCGCAGGAGACGGTAATTCCTTTTGCTTTTGCAGCTTTGCATGCCTCCAGACAGATCGCTGCCACGTTATCGCCGAGCGCCGGCGTAATACCTGTAAAGTGGAACCAGTCGGCGCCCTCAAAAATTTTATCCCAATCAAAATCAGCCGTTGTGGCCGTAGCAATTGCAGAACCTGCACGGTCATAGATTACCTTTGAAGGTCTCTGGCTCGCGCCTTTCTCCAAAAAGTAGATGCCCACCCGGTCGCCGCCGCGTACAATATCGGATGTGTCAACCCCGAACTGCCTTAAGGAATTTACACCTGCCTGTCCGATCTCATGTGCCGGAAGCTTTGTTACAAAGCTTGCGTCCAGCCCGTAATTTGCAAGCGAGACTGCTACGTTTGCCTCTCCGCCGCCGTAAGTAGCGCCATAAGACGGAGCCTGTACAAAACGGTAATATCCTTCCGGTGCAAGGCGAAGCATAATCTCGCCAAATGTAACGACTTTCTTTGCCATGTTTCATCCTCCTAATTAATTCTTTCACATCAAAAAATGGAATTTATGCCAAATTTTAATAACATTATACCACTGAACCCGGAATTGTCAAGACAGCCCGCATGTTGTTTTTCGCAAAAAAACGGGGCGCAGATGCGCCCCGTCCCCAAAAAAGATCATGCTTTTTTGTAAGTTGCTTTCTTGCTCATTCCTTTTGATTTCAGAAGCTTTTTGTATGCGGAAAGCTTGCTCTTTGGCACTTTCACAACAGCTTTCGACGCAGTGCCTTTAAATGCGCTGCTTCCAACATTACTGCTCTTTAATTTCGTCGTTTTTATCG
Source organism: uncultured Roseburia sp. (assembly GCA_947088345.1). Classification (GTDB taxonomy): domain Bacteria; phylum Bacillota; class Clostridia; order Lachnospirales; family Lachnospiraceae; genus Roseburia. The sequence goes on along the minus strand of CAMUGE010000017.1, from coordinate 29,094 downwards.
TAATGTTCTTTAATTTCGCACAGCCGTTAAACGCCTGCTTCCCGATTTTTGATACATTTTTCGGAATCGTTATCTTTGTCAGCTCGGTACACTTGTTAAATGCCTTTGTGCCAATGGACGTCACCTTGCTTCCAATCGTAACATTTTTTAATTTCTTACAGCCGTCAAACGCATTGTTTCCAACCGTCTTTACTTTATTGCCGATCGTTACTGTCTGCAGTTTCGTACATCCGGAAAACGCTCCGTTTCCGATCTTTGTGACATTGTTTCCAATTGTTACCTGTGTAATCTTTTTATTGTTTTTAAATGCATTTGCCGCTACCGATGTTACCTGATAGGATATTCCGTTGACCGTAATTGCAGCCGGAATGTTTACTTTCTGCGCATTCTTATCCGCCGGTTTTGTATATTCAACAGACGGCGTTTTGCTCGTTCCCGGCGTTACAACCTTATAATCGCCGGTCGGCTGTTTTACGGTGCCGCCCGCAGCCGTAATTACAACGACACTCTCCGGATTAATCGAGTCGCAGATTGTACAGTGGAATGATTTGCTTCCGTCTGTGCTGCCCTGTACAGGCCTGTCAATTGTATATACATTGCTCCACTTGTGCACGCCTGTCGCCTCAATCACTTCCTCCTGCTCAATTCCGCAGTTACCGCAGATTAAGACCTCAAGTCCCGGGTGAACACAATCCGGCTGCGTAATACATCTTCGTTCCATCCACCTGTGCGGAAGTTTTTCAATCACACTGCCCGCTGCAACAAGATTTTCACATACCAGACAGAATGTATCTCCGGTAAATCCTTCCTGCGAGCATGAAACCTCTCTGACACCGCGCACTTCTGTCTCCGGATGGTTTGCGGGATCTACTTCTCCGTAACGCTCGCCGCACCGCTCGCAGACTGCTTCCTGCGTACAGGTTGCCGTTCCGCCGATATGGCCTCCAAACGACGGGATTTTAATCTCCGTACCCGGCATAGCCGCATCACACCGTTTGCATCGGATAAACGTTGCGCCTTCTTCTGTACAGGTCGGATCAAGCATTGTCAGCTCCTCCTCCCAGTCATGACCGCGTTTCTCCACGCGCGGATCGTTGACACGCTCCTCCGTCGTATGACAGACAGTACAGGTAAAGAGCGCTGTTCCGTCCTCTTCGCAGGTCGGCTCGAGTGTGACGACTCCGGCATCCCACTGGTGCCCCGGCGATGCAACGATCGTTCCTGCAGAAATGACCTCTCCGCAGACGCTGCAGTAAATATCTCCGCTATAACCATCCTCAAAGCATGTCGTGCTCTTAACGTTTCGTTCTTCCCGATTGGGATGAACGCAGCCTGCCCGGCGCACGGTAATGGAAACGCGCTCAATCTTAAAGTTGCCGACTCCTGCGTCCTCTCCTTTATAAATTGCAGTCAGATGATATTCCATACCGGACTTCAATGCCCAGTCTTCTTTCTCATCCCACTCCCAATTCTCCGGAAGATCAATCTGGGAAATATATTCCACTTCCAAAGGTACGTCCTGATGATCATACGCCGGCGTATTGTCCGGTTTCTCCGCCGGATTTACCGTAACAGGCATCATAAATCCAACCGACTCATAATTAATCTCGTCTTCCGGTATAAATTCAATGTCATACAGCGTTTTTTTGCTGTCCGGCACCTGTGGTTTGATCGAACCGTCGATCCACGCAAACACGCCCGGCACCGGCGTATCAAAGCCTGGTATATTGCTGTTTTGGTTATACTGTACGCTTCCGCCTGTAAATTCCACATTCGATAGCGTATCGCCATATGTCAGCTCCGAAGTGTCCGGATTAGCGGCAATATACGGAACTGCTTTGCTTACGCTGATTTCTGTCTCAATCTCAGCCGGATCGTAGTTATCTGTGTCTTTTGGTGTAAATACAGCGGTATAAGTCGGCTTATCTACAGTCGGAACCGTATCCGGTTCTTTCCATCCCCAGGTTCCTCTTACAGTCGTCTCTGTTCCTCCGACGGTCCAGGTTCCGTTTGACCCGTTTACGCTGATCCCGGACAGGTGCGTTGTCGGATTATAAATAATCTGAGACGGGGATGCCGTCGGCGTCTGCACAATCGGCACCGCTTTATTTACCGTAAAGTACAGCGTTCCCTCAAGCAGCTTATATGTCTCTGTGTCGTCAGGCGTAAACAGCCATACCGCCTGCGCATTTCCAACCTGAAGTACTGTTTCCGGCTCTTTCCAGACAAGCGTTCCTTTTACTTCGTTGTCGGAACCCTCCTCAACAAAGCGCGCCGTCTCGGTATTGAGTGCAACGTCACCCAGTAAAACGCCATAGGTCAGCTCTGATTTATCGACAACGTCAACTTCGGCCTCCTTGTCTTCAAATGGCTGAATTTTGTCGCGTATCAATATATGGATATTTACGGTCAGCGGCTCATAGTTTGCAGAAATAATATTTACCGTAATATCTGCATATGTCCCGATCATATCCTCTCCAAGCTTTTTAACCTGGTAGAATAAATTACCGCTCCGGTGTCCTACGAACGCTTTCGCCTCCACATTTGATCCGCCTGGATTCTGATCGTCTCCTCCCGGCGTCTGTGTATCGTCTCCTGATCCGCCTGGATTCTGATCGTCTCCTCCCGGCGTCTGCTCTTCCCTTTCTCTTGTCTGATTTTCTTCGGGGATTTCCGGGGTTTCTGACTCATCCGGGTTCTCATTGCCTCCCTGATCCGGATTCTGATCGTCTCCTCCCTCGTCAGGCTCTTCTGTCTCCGGATTTTGTATCATGGCAAGGATATCTTCCGTATCTGCAATACCGTTCTCGGGAATCTCAAAAATACTCTTTCCGATATCTTTCAGCAAAAACTGACTCAGCTCTATCGTCGCAGGCTGATCCTTTGTACCGGCAGCGTAGACATATTTCTGCTCCACCTGATCAATGGCAACCGGCGCATGTTTGGCAACGGAGACATGAATCTGTTTGTCTCCCACCGCTGCAAAATAGTTCTTAGAAGCCGCCATGGATACCTGAATATCCGCTTCGCCTGCACCGTCGATCCGCACATTTCCCTGTGCGTCTACAGTGATCACTTCTCCGTTATAAAGCCCGTCGCCCATCTGCGGATTATATGCCTGACTCTTCGTAATGCGATAGATCAGCTCAGACTCGCCGTACTTTTCAATATCTTCCAGCGGAAATACCGCATCCCCGAAAGTAACGCGATAATTCTCTCTGTTTACCGTAATTGTTGCCTGCGCCTTAGTAACGGTAAGCGTACCGGGCAAAAATTCCACTTCGTAATTTTTGCTGTTCGACGTTCCGGTGATATCGTAAGTTCCGACATGCGGGTTATCCTCCGTTCCGTTGTTGGCGGTCAGCACAAAATCAAGTACAATGCCAAGCACATCCGGCGTATCGGTTCCTACCAGCTTATCTTCCCCTGCAAGACTCCATGTGAAAGCAGGATTTGCCGTATCATATACTTTCTTTGCATCCTCTACCTGAACTGTAATCTTCTTTTTGTTCACTCTCGGCTTAATCGTCACCCACAGAGTTTCATACAGATCCTGATTATCGGGTGTAAATACCGCAACCAGATCAGGTTTTGCCGGCGCGTCCTCATCATCCACCGGGTAAATCGTTTCGCCCTCTCCGGAAGAGATAATCGGCGTATTGTCATTTTCATCCACATAATGTGTATAGACTGCCCATGTTCCTCCCGCATCCGGCGCCATATCGTCCGCAAGCTCCGGCGGCGTCAAGGTCATTTCTTTTACTTTCGTGCCGTATTCGCCTTCCAGAGTCGGCAGCCCGTCGCCCTTGAATTTTGTAATAATCTTACAAGTCTTAAAATCTATGGTTTTTGGTGTTATAATCTGATTGCCTGCACGGTCAACAGCTGCGATATACAGACGATATTCCGTATTGGGCGTAAGGTCTGTCATCTCAAACGTATTACCGCCTCCGGCTTTCATCTCGCCTTTCCCGGCAGTTCCATCTTCGCCGGCTTCACCTGCCGCAATAATATCGTCAACGGACGGCGCCGCTTCCTCTCTCGGCAATACTTTAAAATAGAACGTTCCTTTTTCCGTCGCGTTGAAATAACTGATCGTAGCCGACGTATCTTTTAATGTCCCCTGTACCTTGGTCGGTGAAATAATAAACCCGATTTCCGGCGGCGTCTTATCTATCGTAATACCCGCCGAACAGATATAGCTGCTCTTATTGCCAAACTTATCTGTCGCATAGGCATATACAACATATTTGCCTTCTCCGTTAATGGTAAATCCGGCATACGTTCCCTCTTCAAGCGACGGAGCCTCCGTAAACCAGTCCGGATTGGATTCCAGTACGGTTGGATCTTTCAGCTCCAGTTCGCTCTCAATCACTTCATCCAGTGTGCTGCTGCTTACTTTATCTACAAAATAATAAATCTTATCAAGACCGATCAGCTTGTCGTATGCCTCAATCCTTACCGAAACTTCCTGATTGTCTACGGTTGAAAACGTTGTTTTCTTTGTTGTGCCAGGGTCAACCCGGTAAGGGGAACGCTTGCCGTTCTCCCCGGAGATTGTGATACCGCCTGTTCTTGTATTATTAAAGACAGGCCCCTGCGCATCAATCGACAGCGTAACTTTCTCCTCCCTGTAATTGGGCGTTCCGCTATTGGGAACAAACACAATATAACCGTCTGCGTCTTTTAAATAGAAAGTAAATTCCTGATCAATTCCTTCGCTTTTGATCTCAATCTTGCTGCCGTCTCCCGTCGTAGCATTACCGGCCTTTCCAAGCCATATCGTATAGCCGTTTGCCGGCAAAAGCGTTACGGCTCCCTTATACCAGTTGTCGCCTGTGAGTCCGTCCGGAGTCGGAACCTTATCTCCCCGTATCTCGTAATAATCTTTAACGTCACCCGCCCAGATTTTTGGATTAATCCTGAACGGAAGTGAAATCTGTCCGGTAAAATTCCCGTTATTTTTTCCGGTAATCACTGCAGTCGCACTGCCGACATTTGTATTGTTGCGGTATGTAACCGTAAAATCATTCTCTGTCAGACACGCAAACGAACCGTCCCCCGAAATCGAAACTGCAGGTTCTCTTGGAGTAGCGCTGTAGTATTCGTCCACAAGCGCATTAAACATACTTTGCGACAACGATTTTCTCTGAATCGTAAAATCATATACCTTAAACTGTGTAGCCGCAAAATTTGTCGCCTCTTCCACAATTACCCATAACTCATACTCCCCGGCATTCTTCGGCGGAGACGCAAGATATGTGCTTCCCCTTCTCGTGCGATAACCAATTCGCGCATTCAAACCGTTCTTCGCCGTAACAGTTGCCACTCTCTCTTTTCCGTCAAACTCGGAGATCAGGTTCCAGTTATCGACCCGCTCCACTGTCACATCGTCAACCGTAGGCGTCTTTTTGGCAATTGTGACTGTCTTTTCTGCGAAAGCCATTTCATAATTACCGGTCGCAGACATCTCAACACGGACAATATAGGTGCCTGCATCCGACGGTATACCGGTAAGCGGATTTTTTCTGTCCGTATCATTGGCGTTATACCATTTAATCGTTTTTGTTGCACCGGCATCTCCGGTATAAACAATCTGGGCGTCAGTAGGCTCCTTGACGGTATCGCCATATGTGTAATTTACCTGATAAGTATCAAGAATCCTGACATCTGCCTGTTTCCGTTTCACCAGAAATTTGGCTATACCAGTGCCATTGTAATTGCCCTGCCCCATAATCTGGATATCATACTCTTTCGCCTCAATATAGGTTTCTCCGGTAGCAAAAACCGTATAGAACCAATCTTTCTCTACCACTAATGTCTGGCTGCCATCCGTAACCTCGATCTCAATGTCGTCCGGTATTTTCAGCGCATTGCCCGTATAATATGCCTCTCCATTGGCAGGTTTTATCACTTTAATCGTAATATCGCTGCTGGTCAACGGCTTTCTGTTGACCCGAAACGCTACGTTTTGTTCAATATCATTGTAATTCGTTGAACCTGTCACTTTAATTTTCAGCCAGTAATCATAGGATGGATTTACTCCGGCGCTGTAGGATCTGCATGGAAAAGTCGTATCGTTTAACACGCCGCTTGTTACATTTGTCCATCCGCTGGTCGGAGCCGATCCCGGGCTGTTGCTGTTCCAGTTGGCATACTGATAGCTAATCGTACGCCCGCCCTCCCAGTCGTCCGGCAAAGCGACACTGAGACCGCCGCTGTGGTCATTATACGTATAATTCGTGTTTTCAACTCTTACCTCTCCAAATTTTTTATTGGAGTAACGGGCCTGAGTCTGGTGTTTGTAGACAATTGCATGGCCTTCTGTCTTAAACTGCGGCCACTGGTCTTTCGGCCAGCTGTTATCCACGTTCTGGCGCCAGATCAGATCTCCGGTCGACTTATCGCCGTTCAGCTGATACGTGATCTGCCCTGATGTAAAAAATGCCAAAGGCGCGCTCTGTCCCAGCTGATTGGCGTTACCGGAAGCCACAAAATATGAATTTGTAAACGTCGAGGCGGGATCTGCCTGCTCCGCCAGTTTATAAGCATTTGTAAAACTGTAGGTAATCGAAGAACCTGCCGAGACAGTATGTGCAATACCTGCTGTTGTACCTGGCGTCGACATCTGTGCAAAACAGTTTGTTATTGTGGATGTTCCGGCCAGTTCACCGCAGAGCGCCCCCGTCTTCGCACCTGCTATATTGCTGACTGACGCGCCGGTCAGCCCAAAATGCTTGATCTCCGCACCGTCTGCTTTTCCGAAAAATCCTGCGTAATTGTCAACAGCCGCTTCCACACGCATACCGGAAACCGTAAATCCGTTTCCGTCAAATGTACCTGCAAACGGCGCTGCGTTCGTTCCGATCGGCGTCCATTTCGCAGTCAACGCAATATCCGCCGTGAGAACCGCGCATGCATCCGCATCCTGCGCCTGATCTGTCAGGTTTCCATTGACCAGCATCCGAAACCAGAACAGCTCCGACTCACTGCCGATCTGATAGGGATCCGCTGCTGTTCCGGAACCCAGGGTAGGCGGAACAACCAGCACGCCCTCAATCACCTCCGGCTGCAGAGGATAACGGCTTGCGCTTAAGACCGGACCGTTTGAAAAGGAAACACCCTCAATCAGGTTATTGGGCGTATATACCGTACTGACTTCACCCCCGTCAATCTGTGTCTTTGATCCAAGCAGCAAATATTTTGTGGAAATATTTCCCGACGTAGTTACATCCGTCGTATTTGCTTTATCCGCCGCAATATCTACAAGATACCATCCGCTGCCTACTTTCACATAATTCCAGCTCTTTCCATTGCCGTCATTGACCAGTACGCAGGGAAATCCCTTTTTTTCGCAGATGACTTTCATGGCCTGGGCATAGGCGTCTGCACCGGGCGCATCATCCCCCGTAAGCTGCTTGATTGCACTGATTGCTTTCCCTGCCAGCTGGGATGTTCCGGCAGCTGTCTGACTAAAATTGGCAGTAATCAGCCAGTCGTGTATCGCTTTGACCTTATCGACCTCATACGCTCCTGATACGTTGATTCCGTTGATAATCCGATCGAGTTCCGCCGTCTCGTCCTGCCTCGTCTTAGGCTGCTCATATCCTTTCGTGTATACAGTATAAGGATTTGTAATCGGATCTACATAAGAAAGAATCAGATAATACATATACTGCCATGTGCCGCCCGGCTGCTGTCCCCTTGATACAAGCCCAAATTCCGGCGTATCCGTCAGCCAGAATATCTCCGGATGATCTTTTAAAAACGCCTTATAGGCAATCAGAAGATTATTACGAATTTCCAGATCCCTGTCGCTGCTCTCATCAATCTGATTCGGTTCCATCATATAATCACCGACAGAAAATCCGATATAGGGATTAGCCACGCCCTCGGCGTTACCAATCGTAATCTTTGAACCATTGAGCAGTACATGGTTTCCGTTCGTTCCGGTGTCGCGATCCAGATTTACGTAAAAATCTTTCGCATACTGTGGCAGGTCTACCCTGTCAATCCATTTTTCAAAAGCGCCTTCATTCTGACCTGCCCTGACATCTGCTGCAGCAACACTGACCACAGATAAATCAAGTGATGTCGCAAGCAGAGCAAACGCAAGCAGGAATGCCAGTACTCTTCTGATCCCGAATTTCCTTTTTCCTTCCATAGATTTACCTCCAATTTCAAACACAGCAAGGCGTTTATGAAATGTCACAAACGCCCGTTCCCCTTTGCTGTTTATTTACGCTCAGAGCTCTTTACTTCAATGCTCTTTAAGTGCCAGATCTCATCTGCATACTCTAAGATCGTGCGGTCAGAAGAAAACTTACCGGCAGAAGCAACATTTAAAATCGCACTCTTTGCCCATCCGCTCTCATCCCTGTAGGCTTTGCCCACACGTTTCTGCGCATCTGCGTAAGAGCGGAAATCCTTTAAGATGAAGTAAGTGTCCGCATATTTCGTGGACTGCGTATTTAACAGAGAATTATAAATATCGCGGAACATCTCGGAATCGTTTGCGGAGTAAAAGCCGTTGATCAACTGCATCAATACTTTCCGGATATCCTGATCGCTGTTAAAAATCTGCATCGGATCATAGTCGCGATTGTGTTCATGTGCAATGACCTCATCGGAACTTAACCCGAAAATAAACGCATTGTCCTCCCCGACTTCCTCAACAATCTCAACGTTTGCTCCGTCCATAGTTCCAAGCGTCAGCGCGCCGTTTAACATAAATTTCATATTTCCGGTACCGGAAGCTTCCTTACTTGCAGTCGAAATCTGCTCGCTGACATCTGCAGCCGCAAAAATCCATTCTGCGTTGGATACACGATAGTCCTCAATAAATACGACCTTGATCTTACCTCCGATACTGCTGTCGTTGTTAATCACATCTGCAACGCTGTTGATCAGCTTAATTGTAAGTTTGGCAATTTTGTAGCCGGCCGCCGCTTTCGCGCCGAAAATAAATGTCCTCGGATAAAACTCCATTTCCGGATGTTCTTTCAACTCATTATACAGATACATAATATGCAGGATATTTAACAGCTGACGCTTGTATTCATGAAGCCGCTTTACCTGTACATCGAATATAGAACACGGGTCAACCTCAATGCCATTGTGCTCTTTGATATATTTTGCAAGGCGAATCTTATTGCGGTACTTGATATTCATAAATTCCTGCTGCGCTTTCTCGTCATCCGCATAGATTGCCAGTTTTTCCAAATGGGAAAGCTTTGTGATCCACTCGTCCCCAATGTGCTCCGTCACCCAGCCGGCAAGAAGCGGGTTGCCGTGCAGTAAAAATCTTCTCTGTGTAATGCCGTTTGTCTTATTGTTAAATTTGCGCGGAAACAGCTCGTAAAAATCATGCAGCTGCTCGTTCTTTAAAATCTCGGTGTGAAGTCTTGCCACACCGTTCACGGAATAACCTGCCGCGATGGCAAGGTGCGCCATTTTTACCTGGCCGTCATAAATAATCGCCATTTTGGCAATTCTGGCATTGTCGCCCGGAAAACTTGCCTGTACCTGCAGGATAAAACGGCGGTTAATCTCTTCAATAATCTGGTAGATTCGCGGAAGAAGTCTTGAGAATATCTCAATCGGCCATTTTTCGAGCGCTTCGGCCATGATGGTATGGTTTGTGTAAGCGCAGGTATGCGATGTGATATCCCATGCTTCCTCCCAGCCTAAGCCCTCCTCGTCCATTAAGATTCGCATCAGCTCGGCCACCGTTACAGTCGGATGCGTATCGTTTAACTGGAATGTAATCTTCTCCGGCAATTTGCCGATATCATCATGGTTCTTTTTAAATTTGGCAAGAGCTCTCTGCACACTTGCGGATACAAAGAAGTACTGCTGTTTTAAGCGCAGCTCTTTCCCTGCGATATGGTTGTCGTTCGGGTAAAGCACCTCAACCAGGTTGCGCGCAAGGTTTTCCTGCTCAACTGCCTTTTTATAATCGCCTTTGTCAAACGAATCCAGCTCAAAGCACTCTTTCGCCTCGGCATCCCAGATCATTAATGTATTAACCATACGGTTGCCGTAGCCGATCACCGGCATGTCATAGGGCACTGCAAGAATGGACTGATACCCCTCGTGAATAAAACGGGTCTTGCCGTCCGATCCGCGATCCGCACGCACATAGCCGCCAAATTTCACTTCATACGTGTACTCCGGCCTGCGCAGCTCAAACGGATATCCGTTCTTAAGCCAGTTGTCCGGCGCCTCCATCTGAAATCCGTTTTTAATCTGCTGTTTGAACATACCGTAACGGTAGCGTATGCCGCAGCCGTACGCCGGATATCCAAGCGTCGCAAGCGACTCCATAAAGCAGGCGGCAAGACGCCCAAGGCCGCCGTTTCCAAGAGCCGGGTCCGGCTCCTGATCTTCTATCGTATCAAGATTTAAACCGATCTCGTTTAACGCGTCTTTCACATCATGATATGCCTTTAAATTGATCAGATTGTTGCCCAGCGCGCGGCCCATTAAAAATTCCATTGACATATAATAGACGATCTTTGGGTCTTCCTCGTCAATCGTGCGCTGTGTGTCTAACCACTGGTCTATAATCACATCTTTTACCGCATAGCAAACTGCCTGAAAGATCTCCTGCTGGCTTGCTTCCTCCAATGTCTTGCGGTAGAGATTTTTGACATTTTCCTGCACGCTGCGGATAAATACATCTTTCTCGAATAAATTTGTGTTCATTGGTCTGTGTTCTCCTCTCGCTCTAAAGGTTTTGTACTCCTAAAACAACTGTCTCCCCGTTAATGTTCCACTCTTTTGCATAGATACCGTTGTTTTTTCCCTCCGATAATGCTGTGTCCTCGGTAATACAGTCGGCCAGCACATCGGTCTTTATCGTATCGCCGTACTGTTCCATAATCCGTTTTACCTTTTCTCCCGTGCGGCTGTATACTAAAATCCTGTCCGTCACCTCAAATCCGGCTTCTTTGCGCATCGTTTGAATCTTGCTGATCAGTTCCCTCACAAACCCCTCGTCGATTAATTCCGGAGTCAGATTGGTATCGAGCACAACCGTCATGTCCTGATTGTTCTCCGTAACATAACCTTCGCTCTGTGTCATTGTGATTAACAGGTCTTCCTCCCTTAATATTATATCGTCATTTATGTCTCTTAAAATAAGAGTTCCCTTCGATTTTAATTCCTGCATTGCCGAATTTCCGTCGAGCGCCGCCAGCGATTTCTGGATCTGCCCTAAAAATTTACCGTATTTGGGCCCGACCGTGCGCAGCTGCGGTTTAAAAATATAATTTGTAAAAGCGCTCACATCCCCGGTAAACGACAGTTCCTTGACATTCAGCTCCTCTTTTATAATTTCTGTAAAATAGGCAGGAAGCTCAAACGGAGCTCTGACATACATTCTGCCGATTGGCTGACGGTTTTTAATCGCCGCATTATTGCGGCAGGCGCGGCCCATCACAACAATCTTTAAGACCTCGTCCATGTTCTTTTCCAATTCCGCATTTATCATTGATTCATCGGCAGACGGGAAATCGCACAGATGAATACTCTCCGGCGCAGATGCGTCAAGGGAGCAGACAAGGTTGCGATAAATTTCCTCCGTCATAAACGGAATCATAGGCGCTGCACATTTACAGATTGTGACAAGCGCCGTATAGAGCGTCATATAGGCATTCACCTTATCCTGCTCCATCCCTTTCGCCCAGAAGCGTTCACGGCTCCTTCTGACATACCAGTTGCTCATATCATCCACAAAAGCGTCCAGCGCGCGCGCCGCCTCCGGAATCCTGTATCCTGCAAGATCCGTGTCGACTTCCTTTACCACCGTATTTAATTTTGACAAAAGCCATTGATCCATCACCGCAAGCTTTTCATATTCCAGCTTATGCTCCGCTGCATGAAATGAGTCAATATTTGCGTATAGTACAAAAAATGCATAGGTATTCCACAGGGTTCCTAAAAATTTGCGCTGTCCCTCCTGTACCGCTCTGCCGTGAAAGCGATTCGGAAGCCATGGCGCGCTGTTGATATAGAAATACCAGCGGATTGCATCCGCTCCATAATTTTCAAGAGCTTCAAACGGGTCGACTGCATTGCCTTTTGATTTGCTCATTTTCTGTCCGTTTTCATCCTGCACATGTCCAAGCACGATTACATTCTCATACGGGGCTTTGTGGAAAAGAAGCGTTGATTCCGCTATCAGTGAATAAAACCAGCCTCTTGTCTGATCAACCGCCTCAGAGATAAACTGCGCCGGGAACTGCTGCCGAAACAATTCTTCATTTTCAAACGGATAATGGTGCTGCGCAAACGGCATCGCGCCGGAATCAAACCAGCAGTCGATCACCTCCGGCACGCGCCGCATGACTTTCCCGCAATCCGGGCAGGCAAATGTCACTTCATCAATGTAGGGTCTGTGCAGCTCAATTTTTGCCGCCTCGCTCTTTCCGCTCTTCTTTGCAAGTTCTGCGCGGCTTCCGACCGCCTCCTGATGTCCGCAGCTAACGCACTCCCAGATATTAAGCGGCGTACCCCAGTAGCGGTTCCTCGATATGCCCCAGTCCTGAATATTTTCGAGCCAATCGCCAAACCGGCCTTTTCCAATAGATTCCGGAATCCAGTTGACCGTGTTATTGTTTTGAATCAGTTCCTCTTTTACCGCGGTCATTTTGATAAACCACGATTCTCGCGCATAGTAGATCAACGGCGTATCGCATCTCCAGCAATGCGGATAATCATGTTCAAATTTGGGGGCGTCAAAGAGTTTCCCGTCCGCCTCCAGATCTTTTAAAATAACAGGATCGGCTTTTTTTACAAACAATCCGGCATATGGCGTATCCTCCGTCATCTCGCCTTTACCGTTTACAAACTGCACAAACGGCAGATCATAGTTTCGGCCGACCTGTGCGTCGTCCTCACCGAACGCCGGCGCAATATGGACAATCCCGGTACCGTCCGACATTGTGACATACTCGTCGCATGTGATATAATGACCTTTTTTATTCTGTTTTGCAACATATTCCCCCGTAAAGGAAAACAGAGGTTCATATTCTTTTCTCTCCAGTTCCTTTCCGGTGTATTGTTCCAGTATCTGATAAGCCGGCTGTCCTTCTTCCCGCTCAATCACATCCAGCACCTTATCAAGCAGCGCCTCCGCCAGATAATAAACAAATCCGTCCGCTGCTTTTACCTTGCAGTAAGATTCGTCCGGATGCACGCAGAGCGCAACATTCGACGGAAGCGTCCACGGCGTCGTAGTCCATGCCAGAAAATAGGAATCCTCTCCCTTTACGGGAAAACGAACGACTGCGGAACGCTCTTTGACGCTTTTATAACCCTGTGCGACCTCCTGACTGGAGAGCGGCGTACCGCAGCGCGGACAGTACGGCACAATCTTAAATCCTTTATATAGTAATTTCCGATCCCAGATTTCTTTTAACGCCCACCACTCCGACTCAATGAAATTGTCGTCGTATGTGACATACGGATGTTCCATATCCGCCCAGAAACCGACTGTCTCGGAAAAATCTTCCCACATTCCCTTATATTTCCATACAGATTCCTTGCATTTCTCGATGAAAGGCTCCATTCCGAACTCTTCAATCTGCTCTTTTCCGTTTAACCCGAGCAGCTTCTCCACTTCAAGCTCAACCGGCAGTCCGTGCGTATCCCAGCCTGCCTTGCGCGGCACAAATCTGCCTTTCATTGTCTGATATCTCGGTATCATATCCTTAATGACACGTGTCAGCACATGCCCGATATGAGGTTTGCCGTTTGCAGTAGGCGGCCCGTCATAAAATGTATAAGTCTCGCCCCCTTTACGGCTCTCCATACTCTTATTAAAAATATCGTTTTCTTTCCAGAATTTTGCGATCTGCTTTTCTCTGTCCACGAAATTCAGATTTGTGTCAACTTTTTCGTACATCTGATAACCATACCTTTCCTGACTGCCTGTCAACTTTTCCGCAATATAACATTAAGTATATAGCGAAATGCGGATTCTGTCAAATCTTCCCTATCACATTTAGAAATCTCTCCTGAATCTGCTCACAAAGCGCCGCCTCATTCGTCTCGTCCCCGTCAAACGGCACAATACCGCCCGCCATATGCGCATGGCCTCCTCCAAATCCGATTCCTTTTAAAGCTGCATTTATAATTTTTCCGGCGTCAAGCTCTTTTTTTTCGCTTCTCACCGAAAAACGGAAGCCGTCCTCCCTTCTGGAATAGACAACAGAAAACGTAACCTCTTTTAACGCCAGCAGAAAATCAGAAATATCCGCGGTCACCGGACAGTCCCCTCCCGCATCGGCAAACCCCACCTCGTCAAAGATCCGAATACTCTCGATCGCTTTCGCGTATGCGACCAGATCTTCATAACAGAGCGTGCAGTTTTCCAGCATATAGAGTGTAGAATAGTCGCAGTCCTCATATAATCTGCAGATCACTTCCATATCCTGCTTTGAAACGCCTCTGGAGAGGTTATTTGTGTCGATGCGTATTCCATAAGTCAGCACTGTCGCTATATTTTTATTGACCGGTATATTGTTTTCAAAAAAATAAGACGCGATAATTGTTGCGCAGGCGCCCGTCTGCGGCCGTATATCTTTAAAACGATAGCTGTATTTTTCATTTTCCGGATGATGGTCGATGCAGATAATCTCGTCCCCTGTCATATCAATGATGTTGGAATTGCCTTTCTGAGAGTCGACAAGAATCACCTCGTCCTGCTCGCTTAGTTTCTCCTGCAGACTTTCAATATGACACAGATCTATGGAAAAAATCTCCGCCAGTTTAATGGTACTGTAACGGTCGATTCGTCCGCTGTAACAGATCGTAGACTCGATTCCCCGCACGCGAAGCAGCTCCTGCAGCCCATATGCGCTTGCAATCGCATCCGGGTCCGGAAAATTGTGCGTCTGAATATAGACGTGTTTTTTTTTGATCTGACTTATAATCTCATCTAATTTTGTCATTTTATTCCCCCTGAAAAAAAGCTGCGGAAGCAAGTTCACGAAAATCCGACACTTCCTTTACCTGGTCGCCGATCTTTCCAAATCCATACGCCGCATGAATAAAATCAACCCCGGCTTCCTTTGACGCCCGATAGTCCGCTTCGATATCCCCGACATAAACCGCTTGCTTTAGATGGTTCCTCCCGACAATCAATCGGATATTTTCCGCTTTCTGTTTCAGATTGTTCCCATAACATTCAATATCCGTAAAATACTGGCCAAATCCGTAATAATCCAGAAAAGCTTCAATATATCCTGACTGGCAGTTACTCACGATAAACAGAGGATAACTCTCTTTTAAAATGCCAAGCGTCTCCTCCACGCCCTCATAGAGTCTGCCCCCGTTTTCACGCAGATAATCATTTTCCACATTACAGCAATGAGAAAGCAGCTTCATCCTGTCCTCTTTCGACAACATGCCAAACAGTTCATCTGCTATTGCCTCCATTGTCATCCCCATCACACGCTGTATATCATCTGCCGAAAGCACAAGATCTGCCGCGCCGCTGTCCCTGATCGCAAGATTCCATGATTTCGCCACCTGTTCCGAAGAATCCCACAGAGTTCCATCCATATCAAAAATAATACCCTTATCACATAAATCGTTCTTCAAATTCCGTTACCTCCATCGGTTTTGCAAAATAATAGCCCTGAAAAATCTCGCAGCCCGCTTCTCTTAAAAACAGATACTGCTCCTCATCTTCCACGCCGCCGGCCGCAACTGTCATTCCAAGCGGCGCCGCAAGCGCAATCATCGCTCTTACAATTTGTTCCGTATGTTCTCCTGTCTGCCTGTCCTTTAAGAAAAACATATTGTATTTCAATGCGTCCATACAGACTTTTTCCGATGTGAGCAGCAGATCGTACGCTTTTCCTGGATTATGCATCTCAATCAAAAATCCGGCGCTGCGCAGACGTCCAACCACCGCAAGACGTCTGCCGTCATCCCCTGTCAGCACATCCTCCGTAACCTCGATCTTGATATGATGCGGCGAAATAGCATATTTTGCTGCCAGATCCGAAAAAACACGGTATACATCCATAAAATAAAAATCTTTCGGAGATATATTGACGGAGATATAAAGCTTTTCTCCGTTTCTTTTTTTCCATTCCGCGATCTTTTCAAAAGAAAGCTCCCATACATAACGGTCAAGCTCTGCAATCAGCCCGTTCTTCTCAAAAATGGGAATAAATTCATTCGGCAGTATCAATCCTTTCTTTGGATGCTCCCAACGCGCCAGGGCCTCCGCCCCCAGCAATTTTCTTTCCGCCGAAAACTGCGGCTGCAGATAGATACAAAACTGCCCGTTTAAAAGCGCCCCCTCCATCTCCTCCTGTAAATCGCGTTCCCGAAGCACAGTCTGGTGAAGCTGTTCGGTATACCAGGCAACACCTGACGGCGAACCCGCTTCTGCACCGCCAAAACCTGCGTCAGGCGTTTTGCCCTGCACTGTTCCAAGCGCAATCATTGCTCTCTCCAGCATAACGGATACGGGGATAAACGGAGAGTCAATTTCATACACGCCGACCGTAACATCTAACGGACAGTTACCGCTCTTTCCACAGTCTCCGCCGCCCTCCAGAAGATTGATAAACAACTCTTCCTGAAATAGATCTTTTTGAATCAACACTGCAAATTTCCCGCCCTCAATATGTCCGTAAACAGTCCCGGCTCCCGTTTGTCCGCGCAGTCTGTTTGAAATCCGGATCAACAGCTCGTCGCACCGCCTGCGCCCGAACAGATCGTGAAATAATTTGAAACTGGGAATATCCGTACAAACCATAAGATACTGCACATTTGGATGCCGTCGTATCTGTTTGCTGCTCTGCTGGTAAAAATATTCTTTGTTGTAGAGGCCCGTCAGATTGTCATGCGATGTACGATATAATTCACCCCGTATTTTATTTACCTCATCGGTACGATTCGCTACAATAAAAAATCCGCCGATATAGCAGCCTTTTTTATCCTCCATACGGTGATACTGCAGCCTGACGTGATATTCTCTCCCCTCGCTTACAATCGTTTCGTCAAGCCTGCGCTCCCCTTGTGAATTGTTTTTTAGCTGCAAAAACAATTCCAGAAACCTGTTTTTCGGTACAAGCGTCTCTCCCGTATGAATATCAAAATATGTTTCCGCTTTCTGGTTTGCATAGATACAGTTATCTTCCAGGTCGAACAAAATCAACGCATCCGTCATATTGTGCACAACTTCCGAAAACGTGCTGTTTAACAACTCTTTCGGCGCATAGATCAGCGCAAAATAGTAAATGCTGATTCCGGCTAACGCATAAAAGAGAATCGCAGTATCAATCCCGTGATTTAAGAAAACAAAACACGCATCCAAGACAACAAGCAGCACGAAAACAAAAAGCACCAGCAGATATTTTTTGCGATAAAGCGCCGGGGATCTGTAAATTTTGTACGCAAGGCACATGAGAATAAACAGCGTCAGAATATACGACAACACAAGATGAATCAGGTAAAACGCACCCGCCTCAAACAGATAATATGGTTCCGTCCCGCCGATTCGAATTAACCTTAAACGAAACGCATGCAAAAACCGGATATTTAACAGCATGGAAACCGTATCTATTCCAAGAATCAGTGCAATCCTCATGTTATGTATTTTTTCTTTAAGATTAAGACCGGTATATTCCACCGAAAACTGCAGCAGATAGTAGAGCAGCCAGTCGATACTGGCAAAATAGACGCTGTAGGCGATAAGAGATACCGTCTCTTTTTTCGACGGCAGAATCGCCATACTTGCCACCACTGCTACCGTCGCCGCGACAAGAAGCTTCTGAACTGTCGATGCAATCTTTTTCTTGTTGGAAGCTGCGCACACAACGCAGTAGAGCAGTACAAGTATGGTTGCGGCATATGCGGCCGCATATATATTTTTCAATCTGTTCCTCCGTATTACCGCTCGAAAAACAAATTATTCCAAAATGCTTTTTCCGATATCGCGGCGCATATATTTATTTTCAAAGCGAATCCACTCGGTCGCTTCATATGCCTTTTCTCTCGCTTCTTTTAAATCTTTGCCGGTCGCCGTGATACCTAACACACGGCCGCCGTTTGTAACGATGCTGCCGTTTTCTCCTGCTTTCGTTCCCGCATGAAAACAAAAGTAATCATCTTTTCCCACAAAAGAGCCAAGTCCCTGTATCTCATATCCTTTGTCATAGGAAACCGGATACCCTTCCGAGGCAAGTACCACACAGACAGCAGCGTTATCCTCAAACTGCAGGTCAATTCGATCAAGCGTACCGTCTGCACACGCCTCCATCACATCCAAAATATCGTTTTTCATGCGCGGCAGTACAACCTGTGCCTCCGGGTCTCCAAATCTGGCGTTATATTCAAGCACTTTCGGCCCGTCCTCCGTCAGCATCAGTCCAAAGAAAATCACACCGATAAAAGGCCGCCCCTCCGCCGCCATTGCATCTACCGTTGCCTGATAAATATGCTCTCGACAAAATTCATCCACTTCCTCAGTGTAGAACGGACTCGGGGAAAACGTACCCATACCGCCCGTATTTAATCCGGTATCCCCATCCCCTGCCCGCTTGTGATCCTGTGCGGAGGACATAATCTTTATTGTCTTTCCGTCCACAAACGACAATACGGATACTTCGCGGCCTGTCATAAATTCTTCTACAACCATGACGTTGCCCGCTTCTCCAAACTTTTTGTCCTGCATAATCTCTTTGACGCCGGCGCGCGCCTCTTCTAATGTATGACAAATCAGGACACCTTTTCCGAGCGCAAGACCGTCTGCCTTTAGCACAATCGGCATTTTTGCCGTCTCAAGGTACGCAAGGGCCGCATCCGGTGAAGTAAAATTCTCATAAGCAGCTGTCGGGATTGCATATTTTTTCATCAAATCCTTGGAAAACGCTTTCGACCCTTCCAGAATCGCGGCATTTTTGCGCGGCCCAAATACTTTTAATCCCGCCTCCAAAAAGACGTCGACAATTCCGCCAGCCAGCGGATCGTCCATCCCGATAATCGTAAAATCGATTTCTTTCTCTTTTGCAAATGCGACAAGTTTATCAAACTCCATTGCGCCAATCGGCACACATTCCGCCACGGACGCAATCCCAGCATTTCCCGGCGCGCAATAAATCTTCTCTGCGCGCGGACTTTTTGCAACAGCTGCGGCGATGGCATGTTCACGTCCGCCGCCGCCCACAATCAATATTTTCATCGTATTCTCCATTCCATTCTTCCTTTATTGTTACCATCCCGTCTGTCACGGAAACTTTTTTATTCGCAATCAGGTTGACCGCTTTTGGCAGTATCTCCCACTCCGCCTGCTCCATCACCCTTTTCTGCAAGGTTTGAGGCGAATCCCCCTGCTGAACGAAAACTGCTTTCTGCAGAATGATTGGTCCTGTATCAGTTCCTTCATCTACAAAATGAACGGTTGCGCCTGTCACTTTCACCCCCCGCGCCAGCGCTGCCTCATGTACTTTTAATCCATAATAGCCCTTTCCGCAAAAAGACGGAATGAGCGAAGGGTGGACATTAATGATTCTCCCGCTGTACTGACGAATCAGATCTTTCCACAATACAACCAGAAATCCTGCAAGAACAATCAGATCAGGCCTGTATTCATTTAAACAGGTAAGAAATGCTTCCTCAAACAGCACGCGTTCTGCATAATCTTTCGGTGAAATGCAGACGGCATCTATCCCATGTTCAGCGGCTCTCTCTAACGCATAGGCATTTTTATTGTTGCTGATGACAACCGAAATTTCGGCATTTGTAATAATTCCGCTATCCAATGCATCAATCAGAGCCTGTAAATTCGTTCCGCCCCCGGATACCAAAACTGCAAGCTTTATCATTCCAACACTCCTCTATCGTTAAATCAAAGAGATTCCTTTCTCACCATCTGTAATCCCGCCAATTCGGTACGGCGTCTCACCGGCTGCGCGAATTGCTTCCATAGCGGCGTCTGCGTCCTTTTCCTCTACTGCCAGAACCATTCCAATTCCCATATTATAGGTGTTATACATCACTTTATCTTCCACCTGTCCGCTCTTTTGAAGCATCTGAAAGATCGCAGGAACCTCATAACTGTCCCTGTGAATCACTGCGCATTTCCCCTCGGGCAGCATACGCGGAATATTCTCATAAAATCCGCCTCCTGTAATATGGCTGCACGCTTTGACACGTACTCCCGCCTGCCTGAGACTGCGCAGCGCTTTTACATATATTTTCGTCGGCGTAAGCAGCGCCTCGCCCAGAGTCGTCCCCAATTCCTCATAATACTGGTTAAGCGCTTCTTTCTCCATTGGAAAAATCTTACGCACAAGTGAAAATCCGTTCGAGTGAACGCCGGATGAAGCCATACCGATCACTGCATCACCGGCTTTTAATTCCTTTCCTGTCACAAGATCTTTTTCATCGACAACGCCGACTGCAAAACCGGCCAGGTCATATTCATTTTCCGGATAAAATCCCGGCATCTCGGCTGTCTCACCGCCGATTAACGCTGCGTTTGACTGTCTGCATCCCTCGGCAACACCGCTGACAATCTGCTCGATCTTCTCCGGATAATTTTTCCCACATGCAATATAATCCAAAAAGAACAGCGGCTCGCCGCCGGCACAGGCGATATCGTTGACGCACATTGCGACGCAGTCGATGCCAACGGTATCATGACGATCCAGAAGAAAAGCAAGTTTTAACTTTGTACCTACGCCGTCCGTTCCGGAAATCAGTGTCGGCTTTTCCATATTCTTCATTGCTTCCATGGAAAATGCACCGGAAAAACCGCCAAGACCGGTCAGCACTTCGGGACGCATCGTTGTCTGCACATGCTTTTTGATCAGTTCGACGGAACGATAGCCCGCCTCAATATCTACACCAGAATTTTTGTAATCCATCTTCTTCTCCTTTTCGTCTGTCAAATTTATTGATAATTTTTATAACCTGTTTCCTGCAGCCTGGCATCCTTTGCTTCGACCTGCTCTTTTAATTCTTTTGTATAATCTTTTAATCTGGACAGCAGATCCCCGTCAGAAACCGCAAGAATCTTTGCCGCGAGAAGCGCCGCATTTGCGCCCCCGTTAATCGCAACGGTTGCAACCGGAATGCCTGTCGGCATCTGGACAATAGAATAGAGCGAATCGCGTCCTCCCAGTGAAGTTGTGTGCATCGGAATGCCGATTACCGGCATCGGGAAGATTGCAGCGCACATTCCCGGAAGATGCGCCGCCATACCGGCGCCCGCAATAATGACTTTGAATCCCCGCTCCTCCGCCGTCTTCGCATACTCAAAAAATACGTCCGGCTCCCTGTGAGCGGAGATAATAGACATTTCAAATGAAATCCCAAGTTTTTCCAAAATATCGGCTGCCTTTGCCATTACCGGCATATCCGAATCACTGCCCATTACTATTCCAACTTTTGCCATACTTTTTTCCTCTGCTTTCTATTCGTCTAATGGAAGATTTAATTCTTCCGTACCGCTTATTACAAAATGTCCGTCCGCAATCACATCCGCCACGGTCCCGTCCTCTCTCACTGCCGTTATTTTATCCAGTTCGTCATATGGAATCGTAATATCCGTATGACAGTTAAAATATGCCTGTTCCATATCTTCTTTTCTCAGTGCGGATATTTCATTTTCTCTTGCCACAATCGCTTTCCCGTCAGGATTATAGGACGCAAGATCTTCCTCATGGCTGTAACAGGTATCGCCGACTGCAAAATGAGGCCCCGTTTTTTCCGCTATTAAAATCGGCAGCTTGTCGGCGATTCCAAACTTCCGCGCCATGCGATACGCGGTCGTGTTCGTGCCGATTGCAAATTCCCCCATCGGAAGCGTTTCATGGTGGGCAAAGAGATTCTCTCTGATATATCTTTTATTTTCCTCTTCATCCGCAAAATTAGCGCAGGTATAGGAAACAATCTTTCCGTCTTTAAAATCAAGCTCTAAATTTTTATAGTTCAGCCCGCTTAAATAAACCTGGCTCACAAACAGCTTCCCCTCTGTTCCTTTTAAAACGGGGGAAGTAAATATTTCTCCGACCGGAATATTGACGTCAGCCACACAATTTTCAAATATCGTTTCTTTCTCCGGATTATTTAACCGGTAAAGGCTGATCCACAGATCTGTCTTATTGGCTCCTTTTCCGGTTACATGCACTTGTCTCGCCGTATCCAGCACATCAATCATCCGCTGCTGCATATCGCGGTAACGCTTATAATCAAGCGTATTGATTCTCACTGTCTCGCGGAAAATCTGTTCATAATCCGAACCGATTGCCGGAACCGGAAAAGCGATGATTGTAAAACTGCGCTCCTCCCCTTTGATATATTCGTTTGTCAGCTGTGAACGCGCCGACATTTCATAGACGCGAAGCTGCTGCTGTTTTTTATTGTAACGTATTGCGGCAGGTTTCGATACCGGCGCAAACGGCAGCTCCCCAAACGTATCAATCACGATTGGACCTGCATGCGCCCCCGCCTCTCTCTTATATTCCTCAAAGCAGGCTCTTCTGGCCCAAATACCGCGCTCGATACAGGCCTTGTCCAGATAAAGCGCACGGTCTTCCCTGTGATCGTACTCGTACTGCCTGTTTGGAAAAACGGAAACCGCAGACATCGTTGGCGCAAGCCCGATTTTATTTAAGTTTCCGACCACCTCGCGCACGACGCGCTCAAAGCCGATCGGATAGCGGATCTGTGCCGTCTCTTTTTTACCGAGATCTTTTCCCGTTACTTCAAAACCAATACGATACCCCTCCGTTATCGTATCTGCAATCTTTTTGATCTCTTCGTCCGGCAGTCCGTTTAAAAATGCCGCGGTCTTTAATTCATTATCGCCAATATATGCGCCGTATGCGTACAGATACCTAAGATCTGACAGGTCGCTCTCCTCCACAATCTGAAGTTCAAAATCTTCGTTTTTATCAATCAGGCGGCGTACTGCCTCATCCTCAAAAATGTCGCTGTAATCATGAAAATAAGAAGAAATATCGCCTGTCATAATTTTCACACAGTCGTTTTCTTCCTCATCCTCAAACATATTGTACAATTCGACAAACAATTCCATCGCCATCGTAATACGCATTTTATTGCCGCGAAACGCACTGCCCGTACAATCAAAAAAATGTGCAAGCAGCATCGACAATCCTGCCGCCGCTTCGCCCAGAACTTCTTTCGCGTACTCCGGATTTGCATAACTTTTCGCATATGCGGCTTCGTCTGCGATCTGTCCGTACAGCGCTTCGTTTGTCTGCCTGCATTGCTCAATAGAACGCCCCGCAGACTTTCCATCCGCTTTCGCCTCGCATACCCC
The DNA here is from genome assembly GCA_947088345.1 of uncultured Roseburia sp. Taxonomy (GTDB): domain Bacteria; phylum Bacillota; class Clostridia; order Lachnospirales; family Lachnospiraceae; genus Roseburia. Next base: position 5,780 of record CAMUGE010000017.1, on the reverse strand, counting down.
GGCTAACTGCGTCAGAAAATGCGCTGTCCTGTTAAAATAATCCTGATACTGCTCTTTATTCAAAGACTCGCTCTCAATCTCTTTGACGCGTTCTTTTGCAAGCGCAAAGCGTTCTGCAGCCGCCTTATTTGATTCCTGATAATAATTTGAATACCCCATGCACAACTTCCTTTCCTATGCCAGAAGAAATCCCGCCGCATAGAGCGCGGCCCATATTCCAACAGAAAAAAAAGAAGTGAAAGAGGCAAGATAGGGAAACAGTTTAAATGAGTTTTCCTCACGCAGACTGAACATGGCAAGCACAAATGCGGCCATGCCAAGCAGCAGAGCCGCAACACCGACACTCCCCAGATACATGCTTCCGTTTCCCTTTTTTCCACAGGAATAAAACGCTGCGGCCACAAAGATCCCTATGGACGCGAGCGCCAGCAGAAATGCTGTAATCCCGCGCACAGACTGTTTTTTTTCGGTAAATTTATATCCGCTTCTATGTCGTGCCAGTATGCTCCTCCTCCTTTCTTTCTCTCTCCTGCTTTCTGCGGATCAGAGCCCGGCAGGCAAAAAATCCTGCTATCGCGCCAATCGTATTTAATATCATATCGTCTACATCAAAACTGCCTACTTTTGAGATCAGCTGCAGCGTCTCCACAAACAGGCTGAACTCAAAACCGTAAAGCGCTGTCCGCCATAATTTACGGCATCTGCCCCAAAACAACGGCAAAAATGCACCAAACGGCATAAACGCCGCAATATTCCCGACAAGGTTGATCGCAACGGCGCCGATTCCAAGGATACGCCAATATTTCAGAAAACGTTTGATTTCTTTTAAAGGCATCAAATTGTAGTGATAGCTGCGCTCACTGTATGTTCTTCCCATACTCTCTGAAAAAAACAGAAAATAACACAGAACGATAAGATATAATATAAATAGTACGATTGCCACACGGCGTTTATTTTTGCTAATTACATCCATATTCATTATAATATGCATCAATTGCTGTTTTTATTTCATCATTAATCACAATCCTGCCCTGGCACGGACGGTTATACAGATGTTCCACCACCTCTTCCATCGTTACAATCGCATTTGTTTCAAATCCGTATTTTTCATGTATCTCGTCAAGAGCTCCCATCACACCGCCAAGACCTTTCTCCATACGGTTTAATGACACGATTAACCCAACTACTGTTACATCCGCCTGCGCTTTCAGAATTGGGAATGTCTCTTCTATTGACTTTCCGGATGTGGTGACATCCTCAATAATCACTACTCTGTCGCCTGCGTTTAACCTGCTTCCCAACAGAATGCCGGTATCCCCGTGGTCTTTTACCTCCTTGCGATTGGAGCAGTAGCGTATTTCCTTTCCGTACAACTGATAAAATGCAATTGTTGCTGCCACACTCAGCGGAATCCCTTTATAGGCCGGCCCGAAGAGCACGTCAAAATCCTCTCCATAATGGGCATGAATCGCCTTTGCATAGTATTCGCCCAAACGCATCAGCTGGCTGCCCGTCACATACGCGCCGGCATTCATAAAAAATGGCGATTTACGACCGCTTTTTAATGTAAATTCGCCAAATTTTAATACATCGCTCTCTACCATAAATTCGATAAACTCTTCTTTATAAGTATCCATTTATCTGTAAACCTCCGTTTTTACAAATGTTTCTCTCTTTCTCTCTGTTTCATGGTTATATAATTTTCCCAATTTTACCATACTCCCCATTTATATTCAACCATTTTTGTTTCTTCCTGTTAAATTTGTAACGGTTATGTACTGCCTGGCGCCCGAACGAACCAGTTCCTCCGCCGAACCAATCCCAACGGAATCCGGCTTCCCTGTCATCTTTATCCTGCGCCAATCGTTCCTTATGGCAGGACATGGCAAAAAACGCTTGTCATTGTCTTTCTAAACAGTCCAACTCTTCTGAAATTTTTCTCATTATGGCCTCACTTGCCCTCACCTGCTGTGTTATTTTATCGGAACGCATCAATTCTCGGAAAACAGTCTCCACTTCCCGTCCATCGGGATACCGGACCACGGCGCGGCAGTCATCGTCAAGCCATTGAAACGGTTTGTCTACTGCATAGACGCCCGAACCTGTTTTAAGGTCAAGTTGTTCTGCAATTTCAGGAAAATAATCTCGAAAATAAAAAGGGAAGCCATCTTTCTCATGTAATTCCATGAATGTTTTTTCCCTCTCCAAAGCAGCACAATGAGTCCAAAAAAAAGGACTGGGGCTATGCCTCACTACTATGTAGGGTTTATCCTGATCGCCTCGTACCTTGCAGATATAAACACGAGCCACCTCGGCATCCGGCAAAGGCACAATGCATTTATAATATCCATCAAAAGCAACACATTTTTTGTCGATCCGGCGCACAGCCACCTGCGTTTCCCCTCGTAATGCAACTACTTTGTAAAAAAAGTATGCATTTGTACACCTCTTGTCGCAAAAAATATCACCCACTTTTACGCCGTACCGATTTTTCACTTCTTTTTTCCCATAACCCTCCTGTATTTTTCCATTTACACGAAATTGACAATATGTCTTACTTTAAACCATAAAATCTCTGTGCCCTGCTTTTCTTCCTTTTGATTTTCACCGGTTTCCTCCTCATCATATGCCCCGCCCTTAGTTTAGCCGCTTTGTGCATATTCTCATCTTTTACCATCTTTTTTCAAATGGCTGACCAATCTGCCAATCATAAGGACAATAAACAGCAGGCTGACGGGTGAAAGAACCTTTGCAAAAACAGCTCCAAGAGCCGTTTTGTTTTCTAAATGAAGTTTTTTGCCTTTTTCCACGCAGCCATGGCAGATACTGCCATGGCCAAAAACAGGCATCCTAAATTCCCATAAAAGCTGTCGGAATCCGGTTCAAAACAGCCTATGAGACAAATAAATTCAATCCCTGTCAGCCATCGGTTCAAGAATCCTTTTCCGGTTTTATTTTTCATATCCGCATCAAACAAAATCGGAAACATCATAAAATACAGACCTGCTGCTATCAAGAGCAGCAGGATTATTATTTTTATAAAAATACCTATTGTTTCCATATCTCCCCTTTCTTAGTCACAGGCAATTGCCTATGCAATTGCGCAAACCTGCTTTTTACAACAGATTTTCCAATCCCATGCATAGCTTTTCTATATAATCTCTCTTTAATATCACGGTCCGCCATTCCTGCGGAATGCTGCCCGCTCCATAGTATATTCCAGCCAGCCCGCCAGCAACTGCCCCGACAGTATCTGCATCATCCCCCAGATTGACCGCTTTTAAGACACATTCCTGAAAAGCGCTGGTATTTAACAGGCACCATATCGCTGCCTCAAGTGTGTCAACAATATACCCGCTGCTTCGAATTTCCGATTCCGGCAAATCCGCAAAACTCTCAATGTTTTTTAAACGGTCATACACAGATATGTTTTCCCACCTTTGACTGCTGTAATATTGAAACGCTTCTTCCATTCCCTGCCTGATTCCATCTATTAACGCCAGACTCCCCGACAGTAATTTTAACGCAACATTGACATAGATTCCGCACCCAATCAGACTTATTGTATGTCTGTGTGTCAGAGATGATAGGTTATGTACAATATCCATCTGTTTGTCCGGCAAAATACCAGCCTTTTTTTTAATATAATACGCAGCCGGTAAAATGCGCATTAAAGAACCGTTTCCGTTTTCGTACTCAGACACTCCTCCGCAGTCTAACGGATTTATGCCGCGCTCAAAATTCATAATCGCCCTGCTTGTTGCGCCGCCCACGTCAAAGACTTCTTCTGCTGCCGTATATGCACCATACAGGAACCATTGCGAAAATTTATCCATGATATCATAATAATCAATTGCCTGTCTGTACGTTATACTGTCCATAAGCGCCAATGTCAGGCTTGTGTCGTCTGACCACGTTCCCGCCGGCTGATCATGTGTCCCATAGCCCCGCATACCTGTAACGGGGCATTTTGCAAGCTCCTCTCTGGATACAAATTCAACGGGCACGCCCAATGCGTCCCCGATCGCCACACCGATGATTCCATCATAAACTTTTCCCATAATCATTCACCTCTGTTTTTCCGCCAGTTCTCTTACATATTTAAGACGTTCTTCATCCATAGATCGATGTCCGCAGTTTTTCGGTTCACGGTCATGCAGCATTTTTTCGATGCAGCTCTTATCTGCTTCCACCAAGCCGCTAAATTCTGACAGCCATATTTCATTTTCTTTTAACTCCCCCTCATAAGCATGGATCAACTGCTTATATGGGAAAATAAAATCCGAACTATTTTCAAAAGGTATCTTATCGCTTCTTAAATTGACAAACCCAATTCCATGCGTCTGATTCCTATACTTTGGCGCCGGATAAATCAGCCATTGATCAGAGGTGTCATACAGGAAGTTTTGCGTCTTTCGCTTCCTTTGCTGTACGGAATATCCTATCCGGCAAAAAACGCTCTTTTTCTCCCCGGTAAAATATTTCAATGCCAAATAAATATGTATACCTGACCGTAGCTGACCGGCTGTGGTGCAAAACCATTTCAATATTTTCTATTCTGTTACAAAGCGCCTTTCCGTCATATTCGGATTTCAGTTCCTTTACTCCCATCAGCTTTTCTTCGAGCGTCCTGTGAGGCGCTGCGCAGATACAGTCAATCTGCTCTTCCAGATTAAGGGAAACATTTTTTGCCATCCATGCTGCGATATCCTTTGCATAAATCCATCTGTTGAAATCTATCACGAAAACCTCTCCTTTGCATCACTCATGTTTTTCATCCTGCCTTTCCGCGCTTTTAGCAAGTTTTTCAAATAAAAAGATCAATTCGCTCATAGACGCCATAACATCTATCTGCCGTACAGGTCCCATAGATTCGCAGTCACCCGCATATTCCTCTGCTTTACGATCCGGTATGACGGAAAATAATTTTCGTCTGGCAGAAATCGACAGCCCTTTTAAGGAAATTACCAAATCGTTTTCTTTGGCATCGCGGATAACGCTTTTCAAAATTTTCTTATCACTATATTCAATCCTTTTCTCCAATAATTTCTTTACGATCAAAATTCCTCCTTCTCCAAGACTCGGCTCGGAGTTTAGCAGATACTCCATCGGCGTCTTTTCTCGCGTCAGAGATTGACGCTGTTTTTTATATTCCGCATATTTTCCTGCCGCCTCGTCTGAAAGGCACGCCATAAGCAGATTTTCCATCCGATAAGGAGATATGCCGTCCTGAATTCTTAACACGGATAAAATTATCATATAATACAGCAGCGCATCTTCACCTTGCAAATTTTTTCTCCAATACCGTGCAGTAAGGATTTCCATCAGGTCTTCCGGTTCCACGCCATCGACGCACAAAGAAACTGCATACTGCATATCCTGATCAAATCCGATTTCCAGAGGAATTTTTTTCACCGCATCCTCCAGGGCGAGCATTCCTTCTTTCCGTACCGTCCATACTAATATATCCACATAATGCATCATGCGAAATAAGCGCTCTGTCTGCTCTGCATCCCTCGATTTTGCAAATGCATCTTTTCTTACTTCATACAACAGCGGTAAATTTACGTTATTTTTTATACGATCCATCCTTCCATCCTCCTCACTTTGCCCCTAGCAGACCGCTCCCATCACTTCATACTTCATACTGCATCCCTTATAAAGTTTTCCACCTCCCTGCTCAAGCCCAGTCGGTCATTTTTTGCGGACAGTTCAATACATACCATCAGAGAGATATTGTCAAGTGTGGTTATAAACTTTTTCGTGCATTTTAGCACATT
>CAMUGE010000016.1 GCA_947088345.1 uncultured Roseburia sp. | reverse complement strand
AAATAAGATCAAAGTTTTTTCATTCTCCTATTGACATTTATTAGCTGGACTTTTTGATAAGAATTGTCATATCTTGATTCTTACCAAAAAAGAGGTGTTTTTTCCGAAAGACACAAACTATTTTACACTACCTTAGAAGTTCTTATATGTCGGTATAGCCCGTATTTTTGATAAAGCGATTTCCTTTTTAACGGAAACGCGATTTCCGACTAAGCGGATTGATGATTTCCCTACCGCGTTATGGTATGCGTCAAGGACTTCTTTCTTCCGTTCAAGCCGCACGTCCACATAACGCGCTGTGACTGCTTCAAAGTTCATAGACAGCTCAAGCGATACGCCGGTACCCGCAAGCGTGTGTCCCAAGTCCGCCTGCGCAAATTGAAATACAGCAAAGTGCGCCAAAGGATTGTTCCATAAAAGTATAAGCTACTCCCTCTGCGGCGGGCTTTGTTCCGTAAATAAAACCAAGAATAATTGCCTTTGTCTATGCAGTAACAAAATGTGCTAATCAGATTGAAGAATTTCGTTGTCGATTTGTGGACGGAAAGCCTGCAATTTTTGAAACAATCAACACTTCTTTTACATATTTGAAAAAGGGGACAGAATTATTTAAGGTTGTAAATGTACCTATGCAAAATTCTATGGAACAGTATGTTACTTTAGCAAAACAAGCCGAAGAAAATCAAACAGAATTTTTTACAGCTTCCGCAATACTTAGACATAATATCATAAACATAAATTTTGAACAAAGGAAATGACAACATAGACAATTGCAGTCAAAGTTATTCCAGTTTATACAAAGTTATACCCGTATTTGTGTACGGGATGCATAATCCCGGTTTTTGCTTTCCTGATAAATCTGCCTGAAATAGCGCGTTTTCAGCTGTTTTTCACGCGAAAAGACAGATTTGCAAAAGAGGACGCTTTATTTCACAAAAAGTGTCCTTTTTTTTATTCGTTTAATCCGTTATGATAGAGCAGACAGCAGAAAAGCAGTTTTGTTGCAGAAACGGCAAAATTGCAGTGCAAAAGGAGGTAATTGGGGAAATGCAGACATACTATCTGGCAATTGATATTGGGGCTTCCAGCGGACGTCACATTCTGGCGCATCTTGAAAACGGGAAGATGGTTCTGGAGGAGATGTACCGTTTTCCAAACGGTATGACAAAAAAAGACAATGAATTGTGCTGGGATGTCGACCAGCTTTTTACAGAAATTAAGACCGGCATGAAAAAGTGCAAAGAGGCAGGAAAAGTTCCGGTATCTATGGGAATTGACACATGGGGCGTGGATTTTGTGCTGCTGGATAAAGACGACCAGAGGATCGGCAATGCGGTCGGTTACCGTGATGACCGCACAGGCGGCGCCGATGAACTGGTCTATCAGCTGATACCGGAAAAAGAGCTCTATGGCAGGACAGGGATTCAAAAGCAAATATTTAATACAGTATACCAGCTTATGGCAGTAAAGAGGGATCATCCGGAATATCTGGAAAAGGCAGAGGCTCTTCTTATGATACCGGAATACTTTAACTTCCTTTTGACCGGCAAAAAAATTTCCGAATACACCAATACAACAACCGGGCAGTTGGTGCATCCCGATACAAAAGACTGGGATTACGACCTGATTGACAAATTGGGATATCCGGAGCGTATTTTCTGTAAAATAGAAAAACCGGGTACTGTGCTTGGAAATCTTACCGAGCAGATCAGCGATGAAGTGGGATTTAACTGCAAAGTTGTGCTTCCGGCAACACATGACACTGGTTCGGCAGTGATGGCCGTTCCAACAAATCAGGAGGATACTATATATATCAGTTCCGGCACATGGTCACTGATGGGGACCGAGCGAATGCATGCGGACTGCTCGTTAAAGAGTATGCAGCATAACTTTACAAATGAGGGCGGTTACGACTATCGTTTCCGCTATCTGAAAAATATTATGGGGCTTTGGATGATTCAGTCTGTTCGCAAGGAACTGGCACCTGAGCAGGGGTTTGGGGAAATCTGCGAGAGTGCATCCATGACAGATATTGCATCGTTGGTTGACTGTAACGACGACCGTTTCCTGGCGCCCGAGAGTATGACGAGAGAAGTACAGGCGGCCTGTGAGGAATCCGGCCAGCAGGCGCCGGAGGGCATTGCGGAAGTGGCGGCCGTCATCTACAACAGCCTTGCAAAATGCTATGCGCAGACGATTGCGGAGATTGAAGATATGACCGGAAGTAAATATGAGAGCATTCATGTGGTAGGCGGCGGTGCAAATGCAGCTTATTTAAATGAGCTGACCGCAAAGGCGACAGGTTGTACTGTCTATGCAGGCCCGACGGAAGCAACCGCAATCGGCAACATTGCGGCGCAGATGATCACCGGAGAAGAATTTGCGAGTCTGTCAGCAGCAAGAAACTGTATTTTTGATTCATTCGAAATCAAAACGTATGAGCCGGTTTCAGGAGAATAAGAATATGATTATGAAATCCGCGGGTACTTTGCGGATCAAAAATAAGGAGGGTATATTATGTTAGTAAACACGAAAGCAAAGTTGGGTGTGTTTTCCATTGCGTTAGGCGCGTATCTGCCGCAGTTTCCGTCGCTGGTACCGGAGTTTGAGGCACAGTATGAAGCGTTTAAAAAGACGCTTCCGGATACGGTGGAGATTATCGACGGCGGAATGGTAACCACAAAAGAACAGTCGCAGGCGGCGGGGGATTTATTCCGCGCGGCTGATGTGGATCTTGTATTTTTACAGTTGTTAACCTATGCGACATCATACAATATGCTTCCGGCAGTGAGAGATCTTGATGTTCCGGTTGTTCTGGTTAATGTCCAGAAACTGAAAGCGCTCGATTATGATCACACGGATATTGCATCCTGGCTTGGCGAGGGCTACGCCTGCGGCGCTGTCGGCGAGATGGTAGCTGATCTGGAGCGTTACGGAAAGAGACATGCTGTAATCACAGGCGTTGTCGAGGGAGGAGACCCCGGTGTTCAGGCTGAAATCGAAGATTGGTGCCGCGCAGCGCAGGTGAGAAGAAGGTTCAGGGATACCAATATTGCGCAGATCGGCAGACCATATCCTGGTATGATGGATCTCTACATAGACGAATCCAATCTGTACCGGAGAATGCATTTATATACCAAACAGTTTGATTGGGAAAAAATGTGGGCGATTGCAGATGATATTCATGATGAAGAAGCAATTCGCGCTAAGGCACAGGATATTCTTGATACTTTTGATATCGAAGGCGGCGGAAGTATTGAAGAAGTATGGGAGATGGCAAAATATGTTGTCGCTTTTGAGCAGTGGGTGAAAGACGAGCAGCTTGGTCTGATCGCATCCCACTACGATGGATTTGCCCAGGGCAAGGCAGGCGTTCTGGACAGTATGTTGATTCCGGCGTTCTCCATGTTGATTAAACAGGGAACAGCTTGTGCGGTTGAGGGAGACATGAAAGTTGCCATGGCAATGAGTATTTTAAAGACTATTTCCGGGACGGGCCAGCTTGCCGAGATGTATTCCATTGACTTTAACGACGATATTGCAATCATTGGGCACAGCGGTTCCGGCGACGCCGATATATCGGATAAAAAACCGACGATGAAGATTGTAAAGGTATTCCATGGAAAAACAGGCGGCGGTTATCTGACACAGTTCTATCCGTATACAGGTCCTGTGACCTATCTTGCGATTACACAGGACGGCGACGGACACTTTAAGTTTATCGCGGCAGAGGGCGTGAATGAGGAGGGTAAGATACTTTCCTTTGGCGATACCAATATGCGGACGCGTTTTACCTGCGGTGCAAGAGAATTTGTAAACCGTTGGAGCGAATGCGGTCCGACGCATCATTTTGCAGCTGCGACAGGCAGACATATTGATACGATTTTAAAAGTGGCAAAGATTTTCAATGTGCCTGTTGATATCGTGACAAGATAGTTGGAACTTTGTGCCCGAATTTGTAATAAATGCACAAAAAACCAAATTTTATCGCGAAATACACAACAAATCACATAAAAAGAAAGGCGGCGGGTTCTCTGTTCCTGCCGTCTTTTTTGATTGGGAAAGAATAAATTGTGCAGTTTGTACAAAAATATTTTAAAATCGGTTCATAAATCCCATAAAAACGCATAAATTATACCGATGGCATGGTCAATTTGCACAAAAAAGCAAAAAAACATAAAAACCACACAAAACCACATATTTTTTGGTTGACAAACCACACAAACAAACATATAATATCTAATATAGGTGTGGAATTGTGTTGAGTTTTAGAATTGCTTTTCGGTAAGACACAAATGGACACACAATATTTGGAGGCGCATATGAAGAAGTATAACAGTGAAAGGATTCCCAAGACAGAGCGGATAACAAAGCTGGTCGAGCATCTCTATGCGAAACTGCCGGAGATTGAATCCGCAAGGGCTATCCTGTTGACCGAATCATTTAAACAGACAGAGAATGAACCGATGATCATTCGCAAGGCGAAAGCATTCGCCCATATTTTGGAGCAGATCCCGATCATTATACGTGAGGGGGAGCTTATTGTGGGCAGTTCCACAATCGCCCCAAGAGGCTGCCAGACATATCCGGAATTTTCTTATGACTGGATGGAAAAAGAGTTCGACACGGTTGAGACGCGGGAAGCCGATCCTTTTTATATTGCCGATCAGACGAAAAGGGAGCTGTTAGAGGCGGATGCGTATTGGAGCGGCAAGACGACAAGCGAGCTTGCTACGGCATACATGGCGCCGGAAACAATTAAGGCAATGGAGCACAATATGTTTACGCCGGGTAATTATTTTTATAACGGCGTCGGACATTTTACGGTGCAGTATGAGAAAGTCATTGCCGTCGGATTCGAAGGCATTATGAAAGAAGTGGAGGAAGCGCTTGCCGGCTGTCAGGTCGGAGACGCGGATTATGCGACAAGAAGCCGATTTTATGAAGCAGTGTTAATCAGCTGCCGCGCCGTAATCGGCTATGCAGACCGATATGCGCGGCTTGCCGAAAAAGAAGCTGCCGGCTGCAGCGATCCGATTCGCCGGGCAGAGCTTTTGCAGATTGCATCGAACTGCAGCAGGGTACCGGCAAAAGGAGCGCAGACATTTCATGAGGCGTGTCAGAGTTTTTGGTTTGTGCAGCAGCTGCTTCAGCTTGAGTCATCCGGACATTCGATTTCGCCGGGACGTTTTGATCAGTATATGTATCCTTATTACAGAAAAGATCTGGAGGAGGGCAGGCTGACCAGAGAGCAGGCGCAGGAGTACATAGACTGTATCTGGGTAAAATTAAACGATTTGAACAAGTGCCGTGACGCTGAGAGCGCAAAAGGATTTGCGGGCTACAGCCTGTTTCAGAATCTGATTGTGGGCGGCCAGGATGAGAACGGGCGCGATGTGACAAACGATCTGTCGTTTATGTGTATCGAAGCTTCGTTTCATGTATTTTTACCGCAGCCGTCGCTTTCCATCCGCGTCTGGAACGGTTCCCCGCATGATCTTCTGGTGCGTGCGGCAGAACTGACGAGGACAGGAATCGGGCTGCCGGCTTATTACAATGATGAAGTGATCATTCCGTCTTTAATGAGTATGGGACTGACGCTTGAGGATGCGAGAACATACAATATCATCGGCTGCGTGGAACCGCAGAAAGCGGGAAAGACAAACGGATGGCATGACGCGGCATTCTACAATATGTGCAGGCCGTTAGAGCTTGTCTTCCAAAACGGAATTGACTGCGGAGAGCAGATCGGGCCGGCTACCGGCGAAGTTGAGGACATGCAGACGTTTGAAGAATTTTATGAAGCCTATAAGACACAGATGGAATATTTTATTTCTCTGCTTGTCAATGCGGACAACGCAATCGATCAGGCGCATGCCGAGCGGGCGCCGCTTCCGTTCCTGGCATGTATGGTGGATGACTGCATCAAACGTGGAAAGACATGCGAGCAGGGCGGAGCCGTTTATAACTTTACAGGACCGCAGGGATTTGGCATCGCAAATGTTGCTGATTCTCTTTATGCAATAAAAACGCTTGTCTATGACGAGAAAAAAGTTTCAATGGCGGATTACAAAAAAGCGCTTACGTTTAACTACGGAAAAGAAGTCAATGAACTTGTCGTTGCGCAGATTTCAGGAAAAGTGGCAAGAGAATTTGCAATGAACGGCGTAAAGGCGGATTCGGCAACGGTTGCCTCGGCGACGCAGGAGATCTTAAGGCAGTCGGTAACAGCCGAGGATCAGAGGAAATTTAAAGAGCTTCTTGAATTGATTGAAAACGTGCCCAAATTTGGCAATGACGACGAGATTGTAGACAAGTTTGCAAGAGACGCCGCTTATACTTATACAAAACCGCTGCTAAAATATTATAACCCAAGAGGCGGGCGATTCCAGGCAGGACTTTACCCGGTTTCCGCCAACGTACCGCTTGGCGCACAGACAGGCGCGACTCCGGACGGAAGACTTGCAGGCGTTCCGGTGGCAGACGGCGTTTCTCCGTCCGCAGGAAAAGATGTGCATGGTCCGACAGCGGCTGCAAACTCTGTCTCGACGTTAGATCATGGAATCGCATCGAACGGCACGCTGTTTAATCAGAAATTTCATCCGTCGGCATTAAGCGGCGAGGAAGGGCTTGACAATTTTGTCAGCTTAATCCGCACATACTTTGATAAAAAGGGAAGCCATATGCAGTTTAACGTAGTATCCAGAGAGACGCTGCTTGACGCGCAGAAACATCCCGAAAATTATAAACATCTTGTTGTGCGTGTGGCGGGATACAGCGCATTGTTTACAACGCTCTCAAAGAGCCTTCAGGACGATATCATCCGGCGTACCGAACAGGGCTTCTAAGGAGGCGGGATGGAGAATATATTGCAGACAAGAGGGCGTATTTTTGATATTCAGAGATATTCCATTCATGACGGCAGAGGAATCCGCACGATTGTGTTTTTGAAAGGGTGTGTCTTAAGATGCCGCTGGTGCTGCAATCCGGAGTCGCAGGAGTTCGGGATACAGACTATGAGAGTGGCCGGGAAAACGAAAGTGATCGGACAGGACGTCACTGTGGAAGAAGTGATGGAGGTCGTGGAAAAAGACCGCGGCTATTACCGCAGAAGCGGCGGCGGGCTGACACTCTCCGGCGGGGAGAGCCTGTGCCAGCCGGATTTTGCGCAGGCCCTGCTTATGGCGGCAAAATCAATCGGGATCAACACTGCGATGGAAAGTATGGGATGCGCGCCTTATGAAGTGATTGAGCGGATTCTGCCGTATCTTGACACATATTTGATGGACATAAAACATACGAATATAGCAAAACACAAAGAATTTACGGGACGGGCAAACGACCTGATGCTTTTGAACGCGAGAAAAATAGCGGAATCGGGAATGACAAACCTTGTCATACGCGTCCCGGTTATCCCGACGTTTAACGATACGCCGGAGGAGATTGCGTCGATCGCAAGGTTTTCCGACCGGCTGCCCGGAGTCAGTAAGATACATCTTTTGCCCTATCACAGGCTTGGGCAGGATAAATATGAGGGACTTTCGAGAGAATATCTGATGGGGGACATCCTCCCGCCGGAAAACGAACATATGGCAATGCTAAAGAAAACAGTGGAGAGTGTGTCGAGACTTAAGTGTCAGATTGGCGGTTAGCAGCGTGAAATTAGAAATTTCACAATCCTGATTGGAATGCCCGCCATTGCGGGCGAATGGGAGTTAGCGTGAAAAGTACTTGTAAGGCTCATGTCAATGGGCAAAACGCGAAACAGGTTCGCGCGGCAACAAGTACGAAGTTTCACGCCAGAGATCCCCAAAAACAGGGGATTCTCCGCGCAGATTTGAGTCGCGGCAGAGCCGCGACATGGAGGTTAGCGTAGGAAAGCCGAAAGGACGGCAATCTTTGAGAGGTATTGTATGCTGGATTCAAATACACTGGAAAACGGAATGAGAATTATACAGGAGTCGGTGCCGGGGCGTCAGGTGACGCTGGCGCATATTATTGCGAGTCCGGACAAGGTTTTGTATGAAAAACTGGGCCTTGATCCTAAAATCGACTACGAGAGAGCTGCAATCGGCGTCACAACGGTAACGCCGTCGGAGACGGCAATTATCATGGCCGATATTGCGATGAAAGCAAGCGGGATTAATCTTGGGTTTGTAGACCGCTTTAGCGGTTCTTTGATTATCACAGGAACGGTCAGCGAAGTACAGGCCGCGATTGAAGCCATGCAGGATTATGTGGAAGAAAAGTTAGGTTACACTGTCTGCCCGATTACAAAGACATGAGAAAATTAATTTTAATGGGGCGCAGCGAGGCCGGAAAGACAACACTGACACAGGCGCTGCGCGGTGAAGAAATTCATTATTACAAGACGCAGTATGTCAATCATTTTGAGAGTGTCATTGATACGCCGGGGGAGTATGCGCAGAGCCACAGGCTTGGAAAAGCCCTTGCGCTCTATACCTATGAAGCCGATGTTGTCGGTATTCTGGTCTCGGCGACGGAACCTTACTCGATTTTTCCGCCGAATGTGACATGCCAGGCAAATCGGGAATGCATTGGAATTGTGACCAAAATAGACCTGCCGAACGCCAATATCCCAATGGCAGACAGATGGCTTGAGATTGCAGGCTGTAAAACGATATTCCATGTCAATTCCTTAGAGGGTGTCGGCGTTCCCGAAATTTTGGAGTATCTGAGAGAAGACACTCAAAAAACTAAAATTAGTGAGTTATAAATGTTTCCTTATTTATGGGAAACAAAATGCAACCATATAGAAAGATTACTATTTTAAGGAGGAACACAAGCAATGATTAATGAAATGGAAATTAAGAAACAAATCTGTGAGGTCGGCAAAAGGATTTACAACCGTAACATGGTTGCGGCAAATGACGGAAATATTTCTGTAAAATTAAACGACCATGAGTTTTTATGCACACCGACAGGCGTGTCCAAAGGGTTTATGACACCGGAATTTATCTGTAAAGTGGACGAGAACGGAAACGTAATCCAGGCAAACAAAGGATTCAAACCGTCTTCTGAGATTAAAATGCATATGCGCGTTTATCAGAAACGTCCGGACGTCGGATCAGTTGTACATGCACATCCGACCTTTGCAACATCTTTCGCAATTGCAGGTATTCCGCTGACACAGCCGATTATGCCGGAAGCAGTGATCGCGCTTGGATGTGTTCCGATTGCAGAGTACGGCACACCGTCCACAATGGAAATTCCGGACAATCTTGAGAAATATCTGCCGTATTTTGACGCAGTTCTTCTCGAGAGCCACGGCGCACTGACATGGAGCACAGATCTTCTGGCAGCATACCACAAGATGGAAAGCGTTGAGTTCTATGCAGAACTTCTTTACAAATCAAAAATGCTCGGCGGACCAAAGGAATTTGACACTGCAAATATTAAAAAATTATATGAGATTCGCCGTAAATTCGGTATGCCGGGAAAACATCCTGCAAATATCTGCTTAAATAAGGGCAAAGAAAACTGTCACAACTGCGGCGGCGGTTGTGGTAGCGCAGATTACTCCAATATGCCGGGCTATCAGTATAATTTCGGCTGCGACTGCGACAACGGCGGCGGAAGCGTTGACGAAAATGCAATCGCAGAAATCGTAAAGAAAGTAATTTCCGAAATGCGCTGATAATTTCGGAGAGGAGGTATTGAACCCGATGAATCATACGGAAATGGAAAATACGGTGCGCGAGGTCGTGCGTCAGGTAAAAGGACTTTCCACAATGAACTTAAAGCTGGCGACTCTTTTGATTGAAAAAGTGGAGGAAGAGGCAGCGAAGATGGGTGTCAATGCCGTAGTTGCAGTTTCAAATGCAGCGGGCCGTCCGATTGCGGTACATTGTATGGACGGTTCTTACATCGGAAGCTATGACGTAGCGCTGAACAAAACCTATACGTCCGTTGCCTTTCAGATGTCAACAGCCGAACTTGCAAAGCTTGCTGCGCCGGGCGGTTCCCTTTACGGTATCCAGAATACAAACGAGGGAAAAATCGTGATCTTCGGGGGCGGCGAGCCCCTGACGGTAAACGGTGTAATGATAGGGGCAATCGGTGTCAGCGGAGGGACCGCAGAGCAGGATACAAAGCTTGGCGCCTATGGAAAAAATATATTAAAGGATGTGATATCTTGGAAATGACAGAGAGCCAGATCAAGAGTATTGTCGGAGAGGTCATGGCAAAAATGCAGTTGAGCAGCGGCGTTGCCGGGATGCATGGCGTGTTTTCCGATATGAATACGGCGATAGAAAAAGCAAAAGCGGCACAGAAAGTAGTTCGCGTGATGTCAATGGACCAGCGTGAAAAAATTATTTCCTGTATCCGCACAAAAATCAAAGAGAACGCCGAGACATTTGCACGCATGGGAGTCGATGAGACAGGCATGGGCAATGTCGGCGATAAAATTTTAAAACATCTTCTGGTAGCGGAAAAAACACCGGGAACGGAAGATATCAGGACAGAGGCATGGTCGGGGGACAGAGGACTTACCTTAATTGAGATGGGACCATTTGGTGTGATCGGTGCGATTACCCCATGTACCAACCCAAGCGAGACTGTTCTCTGCAACACAATCGGAATGCTTGCCGGTGGAAATACCGTAGTATTTAATCCGCATCCGCAGGCAATTCGAACAACAATATTTGCGATCAATCTGATCAACGAAGCTTCCATGGAAGCTGGCGGGCCGGACAATATCGCATGTACGGTAGAAAAACCGACGCTTGATTCAAGCGCCGTTATGATGAAACACAAAGACATTCCGCTTCTTGTTGCAACAGGGGGTCCGGGCGTCGTGACAGCCGTGCTCTCAAGCGGCAAGCGAGGGATCGGCGCAGGCGCAGGTAATCCGCCGGCTCTGGTTGACGAGACAGCCGATATTCGAAAAGCAGCGGAGGATATCGTAAACGGATGTACTTTCGATAACAATCTGCCATGTATTGCAGAAAAAGAAATTATCGCGGTAGACGGGATCTGTGACGAGCTGATGAGATATATGGTGGAAGAGCAGGGATGTTACCTTGCCTCCAAAGATATACAGGATCGCCTTGTGGCAACCGTATTTACAGAAAAAGGCGCGCTAAACCGTAAATGTGTCGGAAGAAGCGCAAAGGCGTTATTAAAAATGGTAGGAGTAGATGTGCCGGATAATATTCGCTGTATCACATTTGAGGGGCCAAAGGAGCATCCGTTGATTGCAGAAGAACTGATGATGCCGATTTTGGGCGTTGTGCGCGCGAAAAATTTCAAAGATGCGGTGGAACAGGCCGTGTGGTTAGAACATGGCAACCGCCATTCCGCACATATCCATTCCAAGAACGTCGATCGTATTACCGAGTATGCAAGGGCGCTTGACACAGCAATTCTTGTAAAGAACGGGCCGTCTTATGCGGCGCTCGGATTCGGCGGGGAGGGCTTCCCGACCTTTACGATTGCAAGCCGTACCGGCGAAGGCTTAACAAGCGCAGCGACTTTTACAAAACGCAGACGCTGCACGATGTCAGACAGCCTTTGTATCCGTTAGGATACAATGAATCCGTTAGGATACAATGAATCCGATCGGATTCATTGGAGTCAGACAGAATAATCAGATTAAGAAATGTTTTTGGGGGTTTTACAATATATTTTTAGGAGGTAACAGAAAATGGATATGAACGCATCAGCGGTGGAAGCCATTGTAAAACAGGTGTTAAACAGTATTTCAGGTTCTCCTGTTTCATCCGGCGTATCTTCTGCGGGCAATGCAATTCCAAGGACAGCGCATGTTGCAATGCTTACATCCTTAGAGAATTTTGAAATAAAAGAATTTCCGATTCCGGAAGTCGGGGACGACGATATTCTTGTAAAAGTAGAAGGCTGCGGAATCTGCGGTACCGATGCACACGAATTTAAGCGCGATCCGTTCGGACTGATACCGGTTGCGCTGGGACATGAGGGAACCGGGGAGATTGTTAAACTGGGTAAGAATGTAAAAGTTGACAGCGCCGGAAAACCGGTAAAAGTTGGCGATAAAGTTGTAACCTGTATGATATTTAAAGATAACCCGGATATCACAATGTTTGACTTAAACAAGCAGAATGTCGGCGGCGCCGACGTATACGGTCTGCTTCCGGATGACGACATCCATTTAAACGGATGGTTTTCCGACTATATCTTTATCCGCGGCGGTTCCACATTTTTCAATGTAAGTGATCTGGATCTGGACTCCCGGATTTTAATTGAGCCTTGCGCCGTACTTGTTCATGCAGTAGAGCGTGCGAAATCAACCAATATATTAAGATTCAACAGCCGTGTTGTCGTACAGGGCTGCGGACCGATCGGTCTGATCTGTATCGCCATATTAAAGACGATGGGAATCAACAATATCGTAGCGGTTGACGGCAACGAGGGACGACTTGAATTTGCAAAAAGACTTGGCGCGTCAGGTTCCGCGAATTTCAAGGATTTCAATGGAATCGAGGGCCTGACAGAAGGAGTTAAGGCACAGTTTGACGGCCATCTGGCGGACTTTGCGTTCCAGTGTACTGGTTCTCCGGCAGGACACGCAAATATTTACAAATTTATCCGCAACGGCGGCGGTTTATGTGAGCTTGGATTTTTCATCAACGGCGGCGATGCAACCATTAATCCGCATTTTGATATCTGCTCCAAAGAAATCACGACAGTCGGAAGCTGGGTTTACACATTGAGAGATTACGCGACCACATTTGATTTCTTAAAGAGTGCAAAAGCAATCGGGCTTCCAATTAATGAGCTGATCACAGATAAATATCCGTTAAGCCAGATCAACGAGGCATATCGGAAAAATCTTGCGATGACCGGACTTAAGATCGCGGTTATGATGGATTAATCCGGATCAGACAGATAGAAAGGAGCCGGCTGGATGGACGAGAGAGCAGTAGGAATATTAGAGGTTTATGGTCTTGTCTGTGCATTTATTGCGGCCGATGCAGGCTGCAAGGCGGCGAATGTCACATTGGAGCCGTTTGATAAAAACAAGCCCGCAAATGCAGATTCACTTCCGGTGCCGCTTCTTGTAACGATAAAGTTTCGGGGGAGCGTGGAGGATGTAACTGCGGCAGTAGAAGCAGGCAGACAGACAGCAGAGGAACTGACTGGCGTCGTTGTGAGCCATGTCATTCCAAGACCGACTCAGGACACATTAAAAATGTTAGGTATTTGTGCGTTTGACACAAATTAGAAAGCGAGGAATAAAAATGTCACAGGAAGCATTGGGAATGGTAGAAACAAGAGGACTTACGGCAGCGATTGAGGCTGCTGATGCAATGACAAAATCTGCGGAAGTTACATTGATCGGAACAGAAAAAATCGGTTCCGGACTTGTAACCGTAATGGTACGCGGAGATGTAGGCGCAGTAAAGGCAGCGGTAGAGGCTGGCGCTGCAAGCGCGACACGTCTCGGCGAGCTGGTAGCGCAGCATGTCATTCCGAGGCCGCATACTGATGTTGAGAAAATTCTTCCGGGATTTCCAAAGGCTTAAACGCGTATGGGTACATCATATGGACTGATTGAAGTTTCCGGCGTAGTTGCCGCGGTCGATTCTCTGGATGCGATGTGCAAAGCGGCGGGAGTAACGCTTGTCACATGGGAGCGTAAACTGGGCGGAAGACTGGTGACTGTGATTGTGGAAGGCGATGTTGCAGATGTAAAAGCATCGGTAGAAGCGGCAAAAGACCTCTGCAGGCAGAACAACCATATTCTGGCAGCATCCGGCGTCATAGCAGCTCCAAGCGACGAGATACGCAAAATGGTAGCGCTTAGCGCCAAACGTATCCAAAGGCAGTTGGAAGAGATGAAAGCACAACCTCCTGAGAGTCAGGAAACGGACAGTCAAGAACAATAGCAACTTCCGCAAAATATGCGGTATCGGTACAGTCAAAAAACAGAAATAAGAGCGGGCGGTTTGGGCGCTGATTACAGAGCAGCAGACAGCTGAGCAGTACATACAGCGAATTGGCGTCCCAAGCCGCAATCAGAATAAAGGAGGAACTTTAAAATGGCACAGGAAGCATTGGGAATGGTAGAGACAAGAGGACTTACGGCTGCAATTGAAGCAGCGGATACCATGTGCAAAGCAGCAAACGTAAATCTGGTCGGAACAGAGAAAATCGGTTCCGGACTTGTAACCGTAATGGTACGCGGCGACGTAGGAGCCGTAAAATCGGCAGTGGAAGCAGGCGCTGCAAATGCAGAGAGACTCGGCGAACTGGTAGCACAGCATGTAATCCCAAGACCGCACACAGACGTAGAGGGAATACTTCCGAAAATAAAATAAAACATTTCAGGTGGCAGAACCCGCCTTGCCGCGGGTTCTGGATATAACGAAAGTGGCAGGTGAACAGGTTGGAAAAGCATGAAATAGAAGCATTGACAAGGATCATCTTATCCAGCATTCAAAGCGGAAAGGAAAAAGGAAACGGTTTTTTGGTGCCGGTTGGCGTAAGTAACCGTCATATCCATCTGACGCAGGAGGATGTGGAGACACTATTCGGACCGGGCTATCAGCTGACAAAGAAAAAAGAGCTGATGGGCGGTCAGTTTGCATCCAACGAATGCTGTACGATTGTTGGTCTGAAATTAAGGGCGATCGAGAATGTCAGAGTCTTAGGGCCTGTCCGTAAAGCGACCCAGGTAGAGATCAGCCAGACAGATGCGAGAAAATTAGGAATCAGCGTGCCGGTACGTGAATCCGGCGACACAAAAGAATCTGCACCGATTGCAATTGTAGGTCCAAAAGGTGCGATATACTGCAAAGAGGGCTGTATTATTGCAGCAAGACATATCCATATGTCCCCGGCGGACGCGGCGGCCTGCGGCGTAGGCGACGGCGATTATGTCAGCGTAAAAATGGACAATGAACGGGGAACAACATTTGACAGAGTAAAAATCCGCGTAGACGAAAGTTTTACATTGGAAATGCATATCGACACAGACGAAGCAAACGCCAGCGAAATTAAATGCGGCGACCATGTGTCGATTCTGAAACAATAAGAAAAAGGTGTGTCTGAAAATATTTTTCAGACACACTTTGAAATGAAAACAAGAATCGAGGGATAGAAATGATTATAGGAAAAGTAACCGGAAGTATCGTTTCAACCCGTAAACAGGATAACCTGATCGGCAATAAATTTATGGTGATCGAGCCGATCCACACCATGAATAGTGAGAGCAGCCAGTTGGTGGCAATTGACAATATCGGGGCAGGCATAGGAGAATATGTTCTGGTGGCACAGGGAAGTGCGGCGCGCATCGGATGCGGGATGCCGGATTCACCGATTGACGCTGCTATAGTTGGAATTATCGATGACATTGGAAAGTTGGTGTAAACGGTTATGGAAATTGATAAATTAAGTCAGATCCTAAAGGAAAACGGTATCGTCGGAGCCGGCGGAGCAGGATTTCCGACTTACGGCAAGCTCTCGGAGAAAGCCGATACCATCCTTATGAACTGCGCGGAATGTGAACCGCTCTTAAAACTGCACAGACAGCTGCTGAAAGAGCATGCGCAGGAAATTTTGAAAGCATTTGCTTTGATTGCGGAGACACTTCACGTAAAAGAAGCAATTATCGGAATAAAAGAGGAATATAAGAGTACCGTTACCGCACTGGAAGAATACATAGGGGAGTATCCCGTAATTAAAATTCACAAACTTCCGGGTGCATACCCGATGGGAGACGAGGTTGTCTTAATCTATGAGGCGACCGGGAAAGTTGTGCGACCGGGCGGACTGCCAATTGAATGCGGTGTTGCGGTATTTAATGTAGAGACATTGTTTAATGTTTACCGGGCGGTTTTCGAACAGCATCCGGTGACGGATAAATGTGTATCGGTTGTTGGGGAAGTCGAGCATCCGATTACAGTGCGCGTGCCCATCGGTACAAGGATACGCGATGTGGTCGCAATGGCGGGCGCAATTACGACAAAACATCCGGTTTATCTGTTGGGCGGGCCGATGATGGGAAATTTCGGTACGGAATACCAGCCTGTCACAAAAACGACGAATGCGGTGATTGTACTGCCGCAGGACCATACGCTGGTCTATCGAAAAAAACCGAATATTGCAAATGCGATTGCAAGAGCGGCGTCCTCGTGCTGTCAGTGCGAGACATGTACCGACCTGTGTCCCCGGCATGCGCTGGGACATCCGATCGAACCGCATCTGTTTATGCGTGCAGCGGCGAATCGGGATTTTCAGACATTGGAGCCGTTTATCAATACCATGTTCTGCAGTTCGTGCGGACTTTGCGAGCTGTACAGCTGCCCGCAGGGCCTCTCGCCAAGAAGCATTATGGCGCAGTACAAAAACGGACTTCGCAAAGAGGGATTAAAGCCGCCCGCAGTTACGGCAGATCCTGTTAATCCGGCAAGGGAGTACAGAAGAGCGCCGGAGGCACGATTGTCAGCAAGACTCGGGCTGGACGTCTATGACAAAGACGCGCCGTTAGACGATTGGGTAAGAGGAGCTAAGGAAGTAAAAATATTGTTGTCCCAGCATATCGGCGCGCCTGCAAAACCGGCGGTGAAAACCGGTGATACGGTATCCTGCGGCGCAATTGTCGGTGCGTCAGGAGACGGCCTTTCTGTCAATATCCATGCCTCTATAGCGGGAACGGTGACGGAGGTAACGGATCATTATGTAATGATTGGAGGGGAATCATAACCATGCATACAGCAATCGGAATGATAGAATTTAAAACAGTGTCGGCGGGAATCACAGCGACAGATCAGATGGTAAAAACCTCCGATGTAGAGATTATCGAAGCGCAGACTGTCTGTCCCGGAAAATACATCGCATTGGTTAAAGGTGATTTGAGCGCAGTAAATGCGGCCGTAGAGCGTGGAAAGACAACAAGGCCCGATCAGCTGATCGACAGTTTTGTACTTGGCAATCCTGATGATTCAATTTTTCCGGCCATCTACGGAACAAGTCAGATTGAAAGTGTTAACGCGCTGGGCATATTAGAAACATATGATGCGGCAGCGATTATCGAAGCAGCCGATATTGCCGCAAAGACAGCAATTGTGCAGCTGATTGAACTGCGAATTGCAAAAGGTATGTGCGGAAAGTCCTATATGCTGATTACCGGCGAGGTTGCTGCCTGTGAATCCGCGATAGAAAAAGCAAAAAATTCTGTGGGAGAAAAAGGGATGTTTTTGGATTCTTCCGTTATTGCGCATCCGGACCCTCAGATCTGCAAAACCATAGTGTAAAGGGATGGATTTTATATGCTGGCAGCGGAGAGACGGACGCTTATTTTAGAAAAACTGATTGATGAAAAAAAGGTTGTTGTCAGTGAATTAGGGGAATTGTTCGGCGTATCTGAGGAGACAATCCGGCGCGACCTCGATAAGCTTGGCAAAGAGGGAATGGCAATCAAAAGTTATGGCGGCGCTGTTTTAAACGAGAATAACAACATTGACATTCCGTTTAGTGTCCGAAAGAAAAAGAACATGCCCGGAAAGCAAAAGATTGCCTCGCTGATTGCGGCGCTGATTGAGGATGGCGACCATATTATTTTAGATCCGAGCACGACAGCAGTGTCAATTGTGAAGTCACTGCAGGACAAGGAACGCCTGACGATTATTACAAACTCAATTGAAGTGCTTGTGGAACTTGCGGATAAAAACGGATGGGATATTATTTCTACCGGCGGTACATTAAAGGAAAATTATCTTGCTCTGGTAGGACCCAGGGCAATGGAGGAAATCGCTTCCTTTCATGCGGATAAAGTAATCCTGTCATGCAAAGGCATTGACATGCAAAAAGGAATTACGGATGCAAACGATTTGTTTTCTCAGGTCAAACAGACGATGCTGCACTCGGCAAGAGAAAAAATTCTTGCCGTTGACTGTACAAAATTCGGACGCATAGCATTTTCCAGGATCTGCCAGTTTGATGAGATTGATCTGGTTGTGACTGATGTAAAGCCGTCGGAAGAGTGGCTGAAATTTTTTGAGGAAAAGGGAATCAGGTGCCTGTATGGAGAAGAAGCTTAAGACAATTGCGTTTGCCAATAATAAGGGTGGAAGCGGCAAGACGACAACCTGCGCGAATATCGGATACTCCCTGACGGCAAGGGGGAAAAAAGTCCTGTTGATTGACGGCGATATGCAGTTAAATCTTTCCCTGTCATTTTTTGCAGAGGACGAAGTTCTTTCCTTTGCAGCCGGCGAGAAAAATTTATATTATGCGGTAAAAAACCAGAAAGATCTGAGCGATTATATTTTGCACACCGCTTATCCGAATCTCGATCTTGTTCCGTCATCTACATTGATGAGCGGAATCGAATATGAACTTTTTACCAAATGGCAGCGGGAATTTATTCTGAAGAATATCTTAAAGCCTGTGAAAGAGTCCGGAAATTATGATTATATATTGATAGATGCACCGCCTACGCTCGGCGGATGGGTGATGAATATACTGTGTGCAAGCGATTTTGTCGTTATGCCGGTGGAGGCAAGCCCATGGGGGCTGTTTGGCGTCGCAAATATGTTTGAATTTCTGGAGGATGTCAAAAAGATCAACGAATCGCTGCAGCTGCTGGGCATTGCGGTTACAAAAGTTGATGTCAGGAAGAATTATTATAAACAGACATTGGAAATACTAAAACAGGAAGAAAATGTACATGTATTCGAGCATATCATACGTGTAGACAGCGAGGTGGAATGGGCGCAGGACAGCAGCAAACCCATTATGGCGCATAAGAAGAGTGCACGCAGCGCGGGAGAATATATGGAACTTGCAAAGGAGATGGAAGAAAATGTCCGTAGGATCGGGTAGTATTAAAAGAGCAGCAAAAAAGGCAGCGGATTGCGCCGCGGATACAGAGCAGGTTTTAGAGGGGGCGGCAGTGGAAGAGACAGGCAAAGAGACAGAGACGGCACAAGGCAGTCGTTCCAAGTCGTCCAAATCATCTTCCGCAAAAACTTCGAAAACAACGGGAAAGAAGAAATCGTCTGCAAAATCGTCTAAAACTGTGTCAGATACACCGTCAAAGGAGACAGAGAAAGTAATCCCGACAGAGGCGGGAAAGCAGTTTATGGCTGACGAAGCGGCAAGGAGTACAAATGAATCGTGTCAGCTGACACAGGAGATGCCTGTTTATCTGTTATAGTTGATGTGGAAAAAATTGGGAACAGATCAGAAAAATGTTACAAGATTACAAAAATCCGGCAAAGCCGGATTTTTTTTGATGATTCTTTCCTGTTGCTAATAAATCGAAAATGATTTACAATACTGTTAATGCACGCGGAAAGTAATTGATACTCTTACAACAAAGAACAACAGAAAACGGAGAGAGGAAAAATGCGATTTCTATATTTTGTACGTCATGGAGAGTCACTCTGGAATGTGGAAAATAAAATCTGCGGCGCCACAGATATTG
Organism: uncultured Roseburia sp.; assembly: GCA_947088345.1. Lineage (GTDB taxonomy): Bacteria > Bacillota > Clostridia > Lachnospirales > Lachnospiraceae > Roseburia. Next base: position 36,206 of record CAMUGE010000016.1, on the reverse strand, counting down.
CACTGACGCCGCTTGGATATAAGCAGGCAAAGGAAACGGGAAAGAAACTGGTAAAACTTGGGATTACGGCCGACGAGATCCTCTATTCCCCCCTTGTGCGGGCAGTGTGCACAGCGCGTGAAATTGCCGGTATTACCGGGATACCCGCGCGCATGGAAGCGCGTTTAACCGAGCAGAATTTTGGAAAATTTGAGTCGACTCCGCGGGACGGTCTTGAATTTCAGCAGGCAAAGCGGGAATTTGCATTGCGTTATGACGGCGGTGAATCCATGCTGAGGCTGGCACAGCGCATCTATAATCTGCTGGATGAGCTGAAAGATAATCCGGAAAGAAAGAATTATATCCTGGTGGCGCACAACGGAATTGCGCGTGTTGTTCACTCCTATTTTAATGAAATGACAAATGATGAATACGCAGAATTTGGAATTGACAATTGCGACATACTAAAATATGAGTTTGACAGGCAGAGGAAAGAAGAGGAGGATTATGGTAAAAATAATTGCCGACAGTACATGTGATTTGACAAAAGAACTGGTGGAAGCATATGAGATAACAATTGTTCCGCTTCATATCCTTTTGGGGGATAAAGAATACCGGGATGGGACCGAGATCAGTCCCGAAGATATCTACGCGTGGTCGGATGCGAACAGGACAACGCCAAAAACTTCAGCGGCATCTCTGGAGGATGTGTTGGAAGCAATGAAAAAAATATTGGATGATCAAAATGAGATCATTGCATTTTGTATTTCAGAACAGATGTCCACAAACGGCAATGTACTGCGCATGGCAGCAGAGGAACTAAATGCTGCAGAACAGGTGACTGTGATAGATTCGAGGAATTTATCGACAGGGATCGGCCATCTCGTCATAGAAGCTGCTCTGCTGGCAAAACAAAATAAGCCAAGACAGGAGATTGTCTCCTATATTGAGAAGATAAGACCTCTTGTGCGCGCAAGTTTTGTTGTGGACACGCTTATTTATCTGCACCGGGGCGGCAGATGCAGCGGGCTTGCCGCAATGGCGGGCGGTATGTTAAAACTGCATCCAAGAATTGCAGTTACGGACGGGGTGATGAACGCCGGGAAGAAATACCGGGGAAAGCTTTCCGCCGTGATTTTAAACTATGTAAAAGATATGGAGACCGCGCTGCGCAGTGCGAAAGAAGACCGTGTATTTATCACGCATTCCGGATGTGACGACGAGATTGTAAAAGAGGTGTCCGATTATCTGAAAAGTTTAAATCATTTTAAGGAGATTATTGTCACGAGAGCGGGAGGCGTGATCTCATCTCACTGCGGTCCGGGGACGCTCGGCGTATTATTTATTGAAAAAGAATACTAGATACTTCAAACTAACTCCCATGATTCCGCGGAGCGGAATCTCAAATCCGTATGAAAAACGCCTGTTTTTGGCGTTTTTCGGCGTGAAACTTAGTACTTGTTGGCGCGCGAACCTGTTTCGCGTTTTGCCCTTTGGCATGAGCCTTACAAGTACTTTTCACGCTAACCCCCATGTCGCGGCTCTGCCGCGACTCAAATCTGCGCGAAGAATCCCCTGTTTTTGGGGATTCTCTGGTGTGAGACTTAGAACTTCTTAGCGCGCGAACCTGTTTCGCGTTAGCGGATCTGCTGCGAGCTTTAGAAGTTCTTCTCACACGAATTACCGGTGTGTTTCATGCAGAATTAATTCTCAGTCTGCAAGGCAGAGCGGGAAAGCGGCATCGACAAATGAGGACAACACGCCGGATGTAAATTTAGACAAGTAAAATGAAAGGTTTATTGGCTGGGGTTATACTGGCAATATGGCAGAGAGTTGAACGGAAATGGAGGATTCCTATGATAACAGGACAGTCGGTGGAACGCAACCTTTCTATGGTAATGGATTTGTATGAACTGACCATGGCAAACGGCTATTTTAACGACGGAGACAAAGATGCGCGCGTCGCATTTGACGTTTTTTACCGGAGAAATCCGGATGGCGGCGGTTACGCCATATTTGCCGGATTGGAACAGGTTGTAGAATATATAGAGAATCTGCATTTTACCAGGGATGATATTGATTATCTCGCATCGCTGCGTATATTTACGGCGGATTTTCTTGATTACCTGAAAGATTTTGAGTTTAAAGGGGATATCTATGCATTTCCCGAAGGTACGGTAATGTATCCGAATGAGCCGGTCATAACCGTGATTGCGCCGTTGATTGACGCACAGTTGGTGGAAACGGCGATTTTAACACAGATCAATCATCAGTCGCTTGTTGCAACAAAGACAAGACGCATCGTAAAGGCCGCGGGCGGCAGGGCGGTTTCGGATTTTGGCGCGCGGCGGGCGCACAATATGGATGCGGCAGTTTACGGTGCGAGAGCTTCCTACATTGGAGGGGCTGCCGGCACCGCAACTGTTCTTGCGGGACAGATGTTTCAAATTCCTGTCAGCGGGACAATGGCGCACAGCTGGGTGATGTATTACAGGGACGAGTTTGATGCGTTTCGGCATTACGCCGAGAATTATCCGGATCATACGGTGCTTTTAGTCGATACGTATGATACGTTGGAGTCCGGTATTCCGAACGCCATTCGTACGGCAAAAGAAGTGCTAAAGCCGCTTGGAAAACGGTTAAAGGGCGTGCGCATTGACAGCGGAGATCTGGCATATCTTTCGGTGCGTGCGCGGGAAATGCTGAATGATGCAGGGTTGGACGACTGTAAGATTATTGTGTCAAACAGCCTGGATGAATATACCATCAGCTCATTAAACAGCCAGGGGGCAAAGATTGATGCGTACGGCGTGGGAGAGCGTCTGATTACAGGCGCGTCAAGCGCTTACTCGAAAGAATCCATTTCGCTTCTTGGGGCAGTCTATAAAATTGCGGCAGTGGAAGAGAACGGGATTTACTGCCCGCGTATTAAAATCTCGGAAAATATCGAGAAGATTACGAATCCCGGATTGAAAAAGGTCTATCGTATCTACGATAAAAATAAAAAAGCGCGTGCAGACCTGATTGCGGAATGGACGGAGGAGGTTGATTTGTCGAGGCCGTTTACATATATCGACCCGGCAAAACCATGGAAGAGTCTTGCTTATACCGACTGCAGCGCAAAACCGCTTCTTGCTCCGGTTTTTCGGGACGGAAAACTGGTTGCAAAACTTCCGGCGTTAAAAGAGATACGGGAGTACACGAAACGTCAGCTGGCTGAGGAAATCTGGGAGGAAGAGCAGAGGTTTGTAAATCCGCATGTACATTATATGGATATGACGCCAGGGTATTACCGGATGAAAATGCAGCTTCTGGACGGTTCCAAATGCGTAAAAAATGTATGAGACGGGAACGGGGGTATCTGTGACAAAAGAAACATATCGAAAAATAACAGGGCTGGTGCGGGAGCATCCGAAACGGATACGGCTGCTTGAAACTGGGAACCGTATCCTGACCGGAGGCGTTTTTATTTCCTACCCGCTGTTTCTCATAAGTCTGGCTTTTGGCAGGCACAAATTTTTCTGGCGTGCCGTTTTTGTTCCCGCCGTCTCGTTTCTTGTAGTGACATTGTTTCGCAAGTGTATCAATGCGCCGCGTCCCTATGAGAAATTTGGAATGCCGCCTGTTTTAAAAAAAGATACGGCAGGCAATTCCTTTCCAAGCCGTCATGTGTTTTCTGTGTTTATCATTGCAATGACAGAGGGTTACTGCTATCCGGTTCTGGGATTTTTGCTCTGTATAGCTGGCGCTGCAATGGGTGTTTTGCGTGTGATAGGCGGCGTCCATGAAGTACGGGACGTGACTGTCGGCGCTTTGGTTGGTATCGCGTGTGGAATAGCCGGGTTTTATATATTTATATAGACAGACAAAAGTGCAAATCTGCTTTCAGAAAGAGGCAGGTTTGCTTTTTTTTCTGTATTCGCTTGGAGTCTGGCCGAAGCGTTTTTTAAAAATCCGGTTAAAATAGGACAGGTTTTCAAAGCCCGTTTCCGCGGCGATCTCCAGGATGGAATCGTCGGAAGAGAGCAAAAGCCTTTGTGTCATCGTCAGGCGGTAGTCGTTTAAATAGGTAATAAACGTAGTGCCCATTGTCTTTTTAAAATATTTCATAAAATGGGAATCGCTTAAGTTAATTTCTTTGGCGATATCGGAAATTGTAATTTTATCCATATAATGATTTTCTATGTATTTTAAGATCAGCTTCATTTTTTCCAGGGAATTTTGATCGCTTCGACGGGGAGTGTCGCAACAGAATAATTCATCCAGAACAGAAAAAAAGAAAAAAAGCTGACTCTTGATTAACAGCTGATATCCGCGCTTTCGCTTTTCACTTGCCTCGTCGTTTTTGTCCAGACAGGATGCGAGAAGCCCATAAGCGGGAAGATCCTGCGTATACAGTATGGGAACCGAGATTGTTCCCGCTAAAAGCGGCAGAAAAAAATCACTGCTGCACGCATCGGTCTGTTTGGACAACAGGATATTTGGGTGGAATATGATATTTTCGTACTCCATGGAAATGTCTTGATACTGTTCGATTGAATGGAGCTGCCCCGGAATGATCAGCGCTATTGCCCCTGTGTCTGCGGGGTATTCTCTAAAATCGACATGGATAACGCCCTTTCCTTTTTTTACGTAAATAATTTCCATTTCTTCATGCCAGTGCAGCGGGACGGAAGGGAAATCAAGCGGAATGGAACAGGGATAGGTAATATAGGGAAACAATGCGTCCCCGTGTTTTGTTTTTTCTTTATAATTTTCATATTCTAATCTATTCATGATAGGATTGTACCACTTTTGAAGCAGATATGACAAGAAAAAAATGGAAACGGATTCTATAATAAATCTTGTTATTGGGAAGAGAAAGACTTGAAATTGCGACAGGAACGGAATAATTTCCCGCGGTTTGTATCAAAATAAAATAATTAACAGGATATGGAGGGGCAGTCATGCATTTACAGGAAATTGCAAAAAAACGTTTTGGCAGAAAGATTGCGCAGTGTACCAATGAGGAGATTTATTTTTCCCTGCTTGAGATGACAAAGGAGATGGCGAAAAAGAAAGAGAGCAATAAGGGAAAGAGGAAATTATATTATATTTCCGCCGAATTTTTAATTGGCAGGCTTCTCTCAAACAATCTGATTAATCTTGGGGTTTATGACGAGGTCAGGGAACTGCTTGAGAAGAACGGAAAAAATTTAAATGAGATTGAGGAAATTGAGCCGGAACCGTCTCTTGGAAACGGCGGACTTGGGCGTCTTGCCGCATGTTTTCTGGATTCGATAGCAAGCCTTGGCTTAAACGGCGACGGCGTCGGACTCAATTACCACTACGGCCTGTTTAAACAGGTATTTGAGAAGAACTTACAGCATGAGACGCCAAATCCCTGGATGGAGAAAGAAAGCTGGCTTCATAAGACAGATGTTTCTTATGAGATCCCGTTTGGGGGATTTACGCTGAAATCACGGCTTTATGATATTGATGTGATCGGCTATGAGAACCGTACGACAAAACTGCATCTTTTTGATGTGGAGACAGTTGATGAGAGCCTGGTCGGGAACGGCATTGATTTTGACAAGACAAATATTGCAAAAAATCTGACATTATTCCTGTATCCGGATGACTCTGATGACAACGGACGTATTTTGCGCGTGTACCAGCAGTATTTTATGGTCAGCAACGCGGCAAGGCTGATTCTTGACGAAGCCATAGAGCGCGGCAGTAATCTGCATGACTTACATGAATACGCAGCAATCCAGATCAACGATACGCATCCGAGTATGGTGATTCCGGAGCTGATCCGTCTGCTGCAGCAGCATGGGATACTGATGGACGAGGCAATTGATATTGTGTCCAGGACATGCGCTTATACAAACCACACCATACTGGCCGAAGCGCTGGAAAAATGGCCGATGCACTTTTTGGAGCAGGCAGTGCCGCAGCTTCTTCCGATTATTTTCGAATTAAACAATCGTGTGGTACAAAAATACAGTGACAGATCAGTGGCAATTATAGATGAGGAGAAACGCGTCCATATGGCGCATATGGATATCCATTACGGATACAGCGTGAATGGCGTTGCCTATCTGCATACAGAAATTTTAAAGAATTCGGAGCTGAATAATTTCTATAAAATATATCCGGAGAAATTTAATAACAAGACAAATGGAATTACATTCCGCCGCTGGCTGCTGCACAGCAATCATGAGCTTGCGGCGCTGATTGAAGAACTGATTGGTCCGGACTTCAAAAAAGATGCGGCCGAGCTTGAAAAATTAGGAAAATTTGTTGATGATGAGACGGTGTTAAAGCGTCTTTTGGAAATTAAAACTGCAAAGAAGAAAGAGCTGAAAGAGTTTCTCTCCAAGTCACAGAATATCACGCTGGACGACAATTCGATTTTTGATATCCAGATCAAGCGTCTGCACGAGTATAAGAGACAGCAGATGAATGCTTTGTATGTGATCCACAAGTATTTTGAGATCAAGGCAGGCAAAAAACCGTCGCATCCGATCACTGTAATTTTCGGTGCAAAGGCGGCTCCTGCTTATGTGATTGCGAAAGATATCATCCACCTGATCCTCTGCCTGCAGGAAGTGATCGGTAAAGATCCGGAAGTTGCACCGTATCTGAAAGTGGTTATGGTAGAGAATTACAATGTAACACTTGCGGAAAAACTGATTCCGGCAGCCGATATTCATGAGCAGATTTCGCTTGCATCCAAAGAGGCGTCCGGCACTTCCAACATGAAGTTTATGTTAAACGGCGCAGTTGCAATTGGAACGATGGACGGAGCAAATGTGGAAATGCACCAGTTTGTCGGGGATGACAATATTTATATTTTTGGCGAGTCCTCGGAGGATGTCATTGCTCATTATGAAAAAGCGGATTATGTATCGCGTGAATACTATGAGAAGGACAAAGATATTAAGCGTGCAATTGACTTTATTGTAAGCGATACGATGACGGCAGTCGGATGCAAAGAAAATTTAAAGCGTCTGCACGACGAGTTGTTAAACAAAGACTGGTTTATGACATTGCCTGATTTTAAAGATTATACAGAGGCAAAAGAGCGCATTTATGCGGACTATGAGGACCGTATGGCATGGGCGAAAAAGATGCTTGTCAATATCAGCAAGGCAGGGTTCTTTTCATCCGACCGCACGATCGCGCAGTACAATAATGAAATCTGGAAACTTTCCTGATCGGATAAATTTGACGTATTTTGATCGAAAATGAAAGATTTAAATTTTATAAAGAAAAACGGAAGAGAGCATAGATAGTATCAGCAATTTTTATGCGGTAAGAGACGGCAAATACCACGAATCAATTTCGGGATTTGCCGTTTTTTCTATGACAGGAAAGACCTTGCTGCGGAGAAGTGCTAAAAATTAGGACTCCTGTCATAGAAAATGTTATGCGCACTCGTGCGAAAGGTATGTTCGCTTTGTTATTTAGATGACTAAAATAAATCAAATTCATTCATAATCGTGCAATTTTACCAAAAACGGAATCCGATTTTTGGAAATTAGTTTGATTGACTTTGACTGAAAATGATGTATAATGAATTTATCAAAGGAAGTCAGGAAAGAAAAGGGGGGAGAAAAATGGTTTATACAGTCACTTTTAATCCGTCGCTTGATTATATCTTTACCGTGGAAGACTTTAAACTGGGAATCACAAACAGGACGGATTCCGAGCTGCTGCTTCCGGGCGGGAAAGGGTTAAATGTATCGACTGTGTTAAAAAATCTCGGCATCAAAAACACGGCGCTGGGATTTACGGCGGGGTTTACCGGAGAAGAAATCAGCCGCCGCATTGCACTGACCGGCGTCAGGACTGATTTTATCCGGCTTTCGGAGGGAAATTCCAGAATCAATCTGAAACTAAAGTCGGTCGAGGGGACGGAAATCAACGGATGCGGACCAGAAATCAGTGACGATGATGCGGCAGAATTAATGAAAAAACTTGAGGTATTGCAGGATGGAGACGTTTTGGTGCTGGCTGGGAGCATACCGGCTTCCATGCCCGATGACAGCTACAGTCAGATTATGGCGGGTCTTTCGGGGCGCAATGTGCAAATCGCGGTAGATGCGACCAGAGAACTTTTGGTCAATGCGCTGGCATATCATCCGTTTCTTGTAAAACCAAACAATCATGAACTGGGTGAGATATTTGGTGTGGAGCTGAAAAAGAAAAATGAAGTGATTCCCTATGCGCAGAAATTAAAAGAAATGGGAGCGTCGAATGTGCTTGTTTCTATGGCCGGTGAGGGGGCGGTTCTTGCAGCAGAAAACGGGGAGATTTACAGCGCGCCGGCTCCAAAGGGCACTCTGGTCAACGGCGTAGGCGCCGGCGATTCCATGGTTGCAGGATTTATTGCGGGATGGATGCAGCGCAGAGAATATAAACATGCATTCTGTATGGGAGTGGCAGCGGGAAGCGCAAGCGCATTTTCAGAAACGCTGGCATCAGAGCAGCAGATTATGGACATTTACAGACAGATACAAATACAAAAAGAGATGTAAGACGGAGAATGAAAAATTCAATCGCGAACTTAGTGACTGCGCGCTGTAAAGCCGGTACGGCTTGTCGCAGAATCGCCTATGCGCAAAGTCAATGCCGATTCTGTTGGCCGTGCAAAGCGAAGCCACGAAAGCAGCGCAGAAATGGAGAAAAAAATGAGAATTACTGATTTATTGGACAAACGCAGTATTTCGCTTGACGCAGCGCCGAAAACAAAAAAGGAAGCGCTTGACCTGGCTGTGGAACTGATGGCGAAAAGCGGCAGGCTCAGAGATAAGGAAGCCTATCGCAGACAGGTGTATGCGAGAGAGGAAGAGAGTACGACGGGAATCGGCGAGGGTATTGCGATTCCGCACGGCAAGTGTGATGCAGTGGCAAAGCCGGGGCTTGCCGCTATGGTGGTGAAAGACGGCGTTGATTTTGATGCGCTTGACAATGAGCCGGTCACATTACTGTTTTTAATTGCCGCCCCGAATACGAAAGACAACGTTCATCTTGACGTGCTCAGTAAATTGTCCGTGTTGATGATGAATGAGGAGTTTTCGGAAAGTCTGCGCCAGGCAAAGTCGGCGGAAGAATTTCTTGCCGTTATCGACAAGGCGGATGAGGAGGGAAAAAGCATTGATGAACGACTTGGCGCCTGCGATACTTCCGGCAGTTCAAATGTAAAGATTCTTGCAGTTACCTCCTGTCCGACCGGAATCGCGCATACGTATATGGCGGCGGAAGGAATTGAGAAAGCTGCAGGAGATCGAAACTGTTCTGTCAAAATCGAGACAAGAGGTTCCGGCGGGGCAAAAAATGTGCTGACGGCAAAGGAAATCGAGGAGGCGGACTGTATTATTGTCGCGGCGGATGCCAAAGTGCCGATGGAGCGCTTTAACGGAAAGAAAGTGATCGAATGCCAGGTCTCGGACGGCATCAGCAAAGCGGGAGAGCTGTTGGACCGTGCAATAGCCGGCGACGTACCGGTTTATCACGCGAAAGAGAGTTCCGGACAGGAGTCCTTGGCGAATCGAAAAAGCGGGGGAGTCGGCCATCAGATTTATACGCAGCTGATGAATGGGGTTTCTCATATGCTTCCGTTTGTTGTAGGCGGCGGGATTTTAATTGCGATTTCTTTCCTGATCGACGGTCTGTTGGTTGATATGAATGCGCTTGACGCAGCAGAACGCGCGAATTTCGGAACAATTACGCCCATGGCGGCATGGTTTAAAAACCTGGGCGGCGTTGCTTTCGGTTTTATGCTTCCTGTTCTGGCCGGTTTTATTGCAGAGGCAATCGGCGATCGGCCTGCGCTTGTACTCGGATTTGTTGGCGGGATGATCGCGGCGAACGGAAAATCCGGTTTTCTTGGCGCATTGGCAGCAGGGTTTCTTGCGGGTTATATCATTTTACTGCTTCGTAAATTGTGTGAATATCTCCCCGCATTTCTGGAGAAAATTGCTCCTGTTCTGATTTATCCGCTGGTTGGGGTCTTGCTGACAGGAATTGTGATGGCGTTTCTAATTGAGCCGGTGATGGGCGGGATCAATACGGCGTTAAACAACGGGCTGAACGGAATGGGCGGTGCGAGTAAAATTGTGCTCGGCATTGTGCTGGGCGCTATGATGGCGATCGATATGGGAGGTCCGTTTAACAAAGCGGCATATGTATTCGGAACGGCAGCGATTGCAGCCGGAAATTACGATATTATGGCGGCTGTAATGATTGGCGGTATGACGCCTCCCTGCGCAATTGCGCTTGCCACACTTTTGTTCCGCAAAAAATTTACGAGAGAAGAGAGAGAATCCGGCCCGACCAACTTTATTATGGGGCTTGCCTTTATTACAGAAGGAGCGATTCCGTTTGCGGCGTCCGATCCGCTGCGCGTACTTCCGGCCTGTATCGTAGGTTCCGGCGTGGCGGGAGCGTTATCAATGCTGTTTGGCTGTACGCTGATGGCGCCGCACGGAGGAATCTTTGTGTTTCCGGTAGTAGGAAATGCGTTAATGTATCTGGCGGCTTTGGCGGCAGGTACGGTTATTTCGGCAGCGCTGCTTGGGTTATTGAAAAAAAATATTGTGGAATCATAGACAAAACCAGAAAAGGAGAAAAGAACAATGAAAGAATTTAGGTATGTTATCACAGATCCGGAAGGGATTCATGCGCGTCCGGCAGGCGAACTGGTTAAGACGGCAAAAGCATTTTCCAGCAGTATTAAGCTTTCCAAAGATAAAACGGAAGCGGACTGTAAAAAGATATTCGGAATTATGGGGCTTGCCGTTAAACAGGGGAACGAAATAATACTCACGTTTGATGGAGAAGACGAGGAAGCGGCATATGAGGCAGTCAGCAGGTTTATGAAAGAAAATATGTAGGCAAAACGTTTCAGACTTACGCTGAGCCAAAAGGCGCAGCGTAGGTTTCCTATCACAGAACAGGAGGACGGGATGAAAGTATTTCACGGAAAAAGCGTATTTTCCGGAACGGCAATCGGAACCATACGAGTTTATAAAAAAGGAGAGCAGCAGGTCAAGCGCATCCGAATCGAGGATACCGAAAGCGAAATCAAACGTTACAGGAAAGCCACACAGGCAGCGCAGGGACAGCTGAAAAAGCTGTATGAAAAAGCCGTAAAAGAAGTGGGCGAGGCAAATGCCGCTATTTTTGAAATACATCAGGTCATGCTGGAGGACGGCGATTACCAGGATTCGATAGAAAATATGATCTGCACGCAAAACGTAAATGCGGAGTATGCAGTTGCACAGACGGCGGACAATTTTGCACGCATGTTTTCGGCGATGGAAGACGAATACATGAGGGAGCGCGCTGCCGATGTAAAAGATATCTCCGAGCGTCTTCTGACCGTTTTGCACGGGGTAGATGAAACGAATATGCATACTGCCTCGCCGGCGATTATTGTGGCGGACGACCTTGCGCCGTCTGAAACGGTACAGCTTAACAAGGACATGGTGCTGTCGTTTGTGACAGTTCACGGTTCGTTAAATTCTCACACGGCAATACTCGCGCGGACAATGGGGATTCCGGCTCTGGTTTGTGCGCCGCTGCCGCTGGATGAAACGATAGACGGCAAATACGCCGCTGTAGACGGAACAAACGGCGTGATTTATGTAGACCCCGACAAAGAGACACTGGAACGGATGCGAAAAAAAAAGGAAGAGGAAAAGAAGCGGGCAGAACTGTTGCTGACATTAAAGGGGAAAGAAAATATCACGCTTGACGGACACAAAATCATGCTGTATGCTAATATAGGAAGTATGAAAGATCTGGCGGCTGTACTTGAAAATGATGCCGGAGGAATCGGTCTGTTTCGCAGCGAGTTTATTTATCTGGAAAATGACCGTTTCCCAACCGAGGAAGAACAGTTCGCAATTTACCGGTTCGTGGCGCAGACTATGGCCGGAAAAAGGGTGATTATTCGGACGCTTGACATAGGCGCTGATAAGAGCTGCGATTATTTTCAGCTGGAAAAAGAAGAGAATCCGGCGATGGGGCTGCGTGCCATACGCATCTGTTTAACGCGCCCGGAAATATTTAAAACGCAGCTGCGTGCGCTCTATCGTGCAAGCGCATTCGGAAAAATAGCAATTATGTATCCGATGATCACAAGTCTCGAAGAAATAAGAAAAATCAAAGAGATCGCCGCACAGGTGAAAGATGAGTTAGAAAGTCAGGGAATCCGGTATAATGAGCCGGAGCAGGGGATTATGATCGAAACGCCCGCTGCTGTTATGATCAGCGATCTGCTTGCGGAAGAAGTAGATTTTTTCAGTATCGGGACAAATGACCTGACACAATATACACTGGCAGTCGACCGGCAGAATATGGCGCTGGACGAATTTTATGACCCGCATCATCCGGCAGTGCTGCGTATGATTTCCATGGTTGTGGATCATGCGCATAAAGCCGGTATCTGGGCCGGAATATGCGGGGAGCTTGGCTCAGATACATCGCTGACAAAAGAATTTCTTGCGATGGGCGTCGACGAACTGTCCGTGTCGCCGGGAAGCATACTGCCAATCAGGCAAATTGTACTGCAGACAGATGCCGGCGCATACAGAGCGGGGTTGGAGGCAGGATGTTATCGGAACAAAGATACGCAATGATCCTTAAAATTTTAGAGCAACGAAACAGCGTAACAGTGGCGGAGCTGACAGAGACGCTTCACATATCGGAATCGACAGCGAGACGTGATATTGCCGCGCTGGATAAGGCGGGCAGGCTGACAAAAGTATTTGGCGGAGCCGTGTGTGTCGACAGTGTGTTTTCCCCGTCCGAGCCGACTGTCATGCAAAAATCGGAGATTATGCGGGACGAGAAGCGGCGTATTGCAAAATATGCAGCTTCTTTGGTCGGCCCGCAGGATTTTGTATATCTGGATGCGGGAACGACAACCGGTTTTATGATTGAGTTTCTCACCGAGGCGACCGCGTCGTTTGTGACAAATGCGGTTGCACATGCACAGCGGCTTGCCGCCCTTGGCAGACAGGTGATCTTAATCGGCGGCACATTAAAAGGCACGACGGAAGCTGTGGTCGGAGCCACAGCAGCGCTGATGTTAAAAGAATATCATTTTACAAAAGGATTTTTCGGGACTAACGGAGCCAGTAAGACGGCAGGTTTTACGACGCCGGACGCCAGCGAGGCGCTTGTAAAAAAGACGGCGCTCTTACAGTGCGCAAGGGCATTTGTGCTATGCGATCACAGTAAATTTAATTTAATCAGCTCCGTTACGTTTGCGCCTCTTGCGGCAGCGGCGGTGATTGCGGACAACTGTCCCGCGGAGTTTACGGGGCATGTCCTGATTGCGGACGAGAAGAGTAACGATACATCTCTGCTGGAAAAAGAAAAATGACGGGTTTGCGGTTCTTTCCATTCTGCCTGTGCCATGTGTTATTCTAATGGCATTTGCTTTGGCAAAGGAATTGCAGTAGCCGTCTATTTTGCTGTTTTGATTGAATTGATCCACGCAGAGAACGAATATCGGATGAGAAAGGCATGAAGAAATGAAAAGAAAACATACAGCTGCAGTTCTTGCAGTCATGATACTGGTATTGCCGGTTTTTGCCTGCGGCAGCAGCGAGCGTCTGGAAAATGAGCTGGCATACCGGCAGATCGGCATAAAAAATATGGACGACGGCAATTACGAGGATGCGCTGATAGCATTTTCCACTGCGCTTGAGCAGCATATCGGACAGATCACAGACGTCGAACTGGATATTTGTTATTATAAAGCGGCGGCGCAATATGAATTGAATGATGTGGACGGCGCGCTTGCGACGTACAATGCGCTGCTTGAGTATGATAAAAAAGAAGGAAAGGCTTATTTTTTGCGGGGAAGCCTGTATCTGGAAAAAGGCGACACAGAGTCGGCTCTGTCGGATTACGAGTCGGCCGTAAAATACTGCAAAAAGGAATATGAGCTTTACATACAGATTTATGAGAAGTTATCTGCTTATAATATGGCGGCCGAAGGGGAAGAATATTTAAACCAGGCATTTACCTTAAAAGGAAACGAGGCCGTAAATCTGGAAAACCGCGGCAGGATCTATTATCTGCTCGGCCAGTACGACAATGCAAAGACAGAACTTCTTGCCGCAATCGAAAAGGAGAGCGTAAAGGCAAACCTTTATCTTGCGGAAGTTTACGATGCGCTCGGGGATGATGCAAGCGCCGAGAATTATTATCAGGCATATCTTGAGTCCGGGGAAGCGGATTCCATCGTGATGAATGCGCTTGCAGCAATCCAGCTTGAAAAGGGAAATTATGACCTTGCGTTGGAATATATCAACCAGGGACTTTCGATGGAAAAAGTGCCTAACAGGCGGATGCTGCTCTATAATCAGATTATCGCCTGCGAGTTTACAGGGGATTTTGCGGGAGCGTGGACTGCCATTCAGGAGTACTGCGAGAATTACCCCACAGATGAGGCCATTGAGCGGGAATACCTGTTTTTAAAAAACAGGCAGGGAATCAGAGAGTTGAGCGACGCGGCAGAAGATACGCAGACAGGGGATTCGCAGACGGAGGATACACAGCCAGAAGGTACACAGACGGAGGATTTGGAGGATGGCACAGGCAATTGAGATCAAAGAAGTGGAAGAAAGAGTCATATTGGTCGGCGTCAGTGAGCAGGAAGGGGATGATACGGACGATTCCATTGAGGAATTGAAAGAACTTGTTCATACTGCGGGAGCCGTCGTGGCAGGGACGCTGATTCAGCGGCGGCAGACAGTGCATCCCGGTCTGTATGTCGGAACCGGAAAAGTGGAAGAAATCAAAGCGCTGCTGCAGGAGACAGATGCAACCGGGATAGTCTGTGACGACGAGTTATCGCCGGCGCAGCTGAAAAATCTAAGAGATGCGCTGGATACAAAGGTGATGGACCGCACGCTTGTCATACTTGATATTTTTGCGGCGCGGGCAGTTACGCAGGAGGGAAAAATTCAGGTGGAGCTGGCGCAGTTAAAATACCGGATGAGCAGACTTACCGGTTTTGGAAAATCCATGTCGAGGCTTGGCGGAGGGATTGGCACAAGAGGGCCGGGAGAAAAAAAGCTGGAGATGGACAGGCGTATGATCAAAAGTCGTATCGCACAGTTAAACCGTGAATTAAAAGACGTGCGGATGCACCGTGACGTGAACAGGGCAAAGAGAGAAAAAAACAGTCTGCCGATTGCGGCCATCGTAGGCTATACCAATGCCGGTAAATCTACACTGCTCAATCACCTGACCGGAGCCGACGTGCTTGAAGAGGACAAACTGTTTGCAACCTTAGACCCGACGACACGCAAGCTGCCGCTTGCAGGGAAGCAGGAGATTCTGTTGACCGATACGGTCGGATTTATCCGCAAGCTGCCGCATCATTTGATCGAGGCGTTTCGGAGTACGCTTGAGGAGGCGCGCTATGCAGATCTGATTCTGCATGTGGTCGATGCGTCAAATCCGCAGTACCGCAAGCAGATGCAGATTGTCTATGATACGCTGAATCAGCTTGAGATCCGGGGCAAGACTATGATTACGCTGTGGAACAAGCAGGATAAAATCACAGAGCGGGAACCGATGCGCGATTTTCGCGCAGACTACGAACAGAATATATCCGCAAAAAATAATACCGGACTTGAGGAATTAAAAGAATTGCTGGGAACGATACTGCGCGAGGGCAAAAGCCTGGTCGAACAGGTAATTCCGTATGAGGATGCCGGAATCCTTGCGAAGATCCGGGGCGGCGGTGAGATTTTGTGCGAGGAATACCGGGAAGAAGGAATCTATATCAAAGCTTATGTGCCCACACAGTCCCTGTATTATCTGTACCGGGTTGGCGGGCAGAATGAAACGTCGGGAGGAGTAGTGTGAAAAATCAGCTCGATAGCTGATTTTATCACACGGCTATTTGTGCCGGGAACGTCACAAATAAGCCCTGATCCGACAGGAGAAACTGCATTCGCAGATTTCTCCTGCGGTTCCTCGAACGAAAACGTTCTCGGAATAGGAGAGTTTTATGAAAATACTGATCAAAGGCGGACATGTCGTCAATCCGGCGACAGGATTTGATGAAACGGCAGATCTTGTGGTTGAAGACGGGCTGGTCCGGGAAATGGAAAAGGAAGTCAAAGGGGGATCTTATGATCGGACCATCCATGCAGAAAATTGTTACGTGATGCCCGGTTTTATTGATCTGCATGTACATTTGCGCGATCCCGGTTTTGAGGAGAAAGAAACGATTGAGACAGGATCAAGAGCAGCTGCGCGAGGCGGATTTACAACGATAGTCGCCATGCCTAACACGAAACCGGTTGTGGATAATGCCGATGTCGTGGACTATGTGCACAATAAAGCAGAAGCGGTTGGTATTGTCCATGTTCTGCAGGCCGGGGCGGTGACAAAGGGGCAGCAGGGCAAAGAACTTGCCGATATCAGAGGGATGGTGGACGCGGGAAGTCCGGCTATCAGTGAGGACGGCAAGTCTGTCATGGATTCGGGACTTTACCGGCAGGCGATGGAGATTGCAGCGGAGCTTGATATCCCTGTTCTGGCGCACTGTGAAGATATCAATCTGGTCAGAGGCGGCGTTGTCAATGCAGACAGGCGTATGAAAGAAAACGGGTTTGACGGTATCAGTAATTCGGTGGAGGATATTATCATCGCCAGAGATATTCTGCTAAGTAAAGATACAGGCGTAAGACTGCACCTGTGCCATTGTTCGACGAAAGATTCGGTGAAAATGGTGGAGGAGGCGAAAAAGGAGGGACTTGCTGTCAGCGCAGAAGTCTGTCCGCATCATTTTACACTGACTTCCGACGATATTGTGATAAAGGAACCTTTTGTGGACGAACAGACCAAGTTTTATGTCGAAACGGATGCCGACGCCAACTATAAAATGAATCCGCCGTTACGTACAAGGGAGGATGTGGAAGCTTTAAAAGCAGGACTGCGCGACAATATTATGGATGTGATTTCTACAGACCATGCGCCGCACACGCGCGAGGAGAAAGGACGCCCGGTCAAAAAGGCGCCGTTTGGCATTGTGGGGCTTGAGACAGCGGCATGTCTGACCTATACGGAGCTTGTGCTGGGCGGCTATCTGACTCCGATGCAGATGGCGGAAAAGATGAGCCGCAATCCCGCGAGGGTTTTAAAGCTGGACCGGGGAGATATTCAGGTCGGAAAGGCAGCGGATATCGTGGTGTTTGACCCAAATGAATCATACCGGATCGACATAGAAGAATTTGCCGGAAAAGCAAAAAATACGCCGTTTGACGGCAGGCAGGTGACAGGCCGGGTTAAGTTTACTATTGTAGACGGACAGGTAGCGTATGAAGATGGCATAAGGGAGGATGGGGCAGATTGAAGAAACGGGAGAAATTTCAGGAAACTGCGATTATAATACGGCAGGAGGAGATCGCAGATGATATTTACAGCATGTGGCTTGCAACCGAACAGATTGCGGCGCATGCAAAAGCGGGGCAGTTTTTATCCATTTACTGCAATGAGGGAAGCAGGCTTTTGCCAAGGCCGATCAGTATCTGCGAGATCGACAGGCCGGATGACGCGGTGCGCATCGTCTATCGTGTCGCCGGAAAGGGGACGGATGAATTTTGCAGAATGCGTACAGGGATGCATCTGACTGTGACGGGACCTCTTGGCAACGGTTTTCCGAATGAAAAGAAACCGGCGCTTGTCATTGGCGGCGGGATCGGTATTCCGCCGATGCTGGAGCTTGCAAAAAGCCTGGACTGTGAAAAAAAGATCGTGCTCGGTTTTCGCAGCGAGCTTTTTCTGCTGGAGGAGTTCAGCGGGCAGGGGGAGATTTACCTTGCCACGGAGGACGGCAGTGCGGGTATCAAAGGAAATGTGCTGGATGCAGTACGAAACTATCGGCTTACGGCGGACGTTATTTACGCGTGCGGTCCTGCGCCGATGCTTCGGGCAGTAAAAGAGTATGCTGCCGCGCAGGGAATCGAATGCTATATCTCGATGGAAGAGCGTATGGCCTGCGGAATCGGCGCGTGTCTTGCCTGTGTCTGCCATTCTGCCGAGAAAGATCTGCACACCAATGTACATAATAAAAGAATCTGCAAAGAGGGGCCTGTATTTCGCGCAGAGGAGGTGGAGATTCCATGAATACGGCAGTTAATTTATGCGGTGTTACACTGAAAAATCCGGTGATGACGGCTTCCGGTACATTTGGTTCCGGCGCGGAGTTTGCGGAATTTGTAGACTTAAATAAATTGGGCGCCGTGGTCACAAAAGGCGTTGCAAATGTGCCGTGGGAGGGCAATCCGACTCCGCGTGTGGCGGAGGTTTACGGAGGCATGTTAAATGCGATCGGGCTTCAAAATCCCGGAGTTGAACTATTTGCACAGAGAGATATTCCCTTTTTGAAACAGTACGACACAAAAATAATCGTCAATGTCTGCGGGCATACAGTAGAAGAGTATGCAGCCGTTGCAGAGCGCCTTTCCAACGAGCCGGTGGATCTGCTTGAGATCAATATTTCCTGTCCGAATGTAAAAGAGGGGGGGATCGCTTTCGGCCAGAGTGCAAAGACTGTCTGCGAGGTTACAGAAGAAATTAAAAAATATGCAAAACAGCCTGTGATTATGAAACTTTCTCCAAACGTCTCGGATATTGCAGAGATGGCCAGGGCGGCGGAGGCGGGAGGCGCCGACGCGGTGTCTTTAATCAATACGCTTACCGGAATGAAAATAGATATCCACCGCAGGTGTTTTGCGCTGGCAAACCGTACCGGCGGTCTTTCCGGCCCGGCAGTTCATCCGGTTGCGGTGCGCATGGTCTATGAATCGGCGCAGGCTGTGAAAATTCCGGTGATCGGAATGGGCGGCATAATGACGGCGGAGGATGCTGTCGAGATGATACTTGCAGGGGCGACGGCGGTGTCGGTGGGCACGGCAAATTTCACGAATATGCATGCGACGGAAGAGATTATAAAAGGAATTGAGCGATATATGAGACAGTATCATGTGGCTGATATCAGTGAACTGATTGGAGCAGTACATGACAGATAAAAGAAAAATCAATGGTAATTTTAGCCAAAAAACAATTGGATAATTCGCCTTTTATTATTAAAAAATACCATTGCAAAATTTGTTCTGTGTGATAAAGTAAAAAAGGTTCTGTTTTTTTCTCAGAATACATACATACAGGGAGGGTATTATGAAAAACCAATTCAAGAAATTGTCACTTGTTGTCATTTTTGTTTTTGCAATGATGGCAACGGCACTGCAGGGGTGCGGCGGCCCAAAGACGCAGGAAGAGCATCTGGCTGAAATGAAAGAATTTGCCGTACCAAACGGAAGCGCTTCCATTTATCTTGGAAATGACTGGGAAGTACAGGATATGGGGTTGGAAGGCACAGGCATTGATTTTTGGCTCGGCGCGGCAAGCAAATCCGGCGGTCAGATTGCAATGCTGCTGCAGTTTCCGAAAAGCGGCGCAGTGCAGCTTGCAGCCGATATGGAGGAAGTAAAGGCAACAATCAGCGAGAACTACAGCTTTTCTGCTGACGGCGAGACTTATGAAGCGCCTGCGGTACCGGGAATGACAAATGTAGAAGTTGCAGTCGGTGATGTGAAAGTGGATACGACAACCGCAAAAGCATATATCGTATACGGCGAGACAGATTATGCGAACTATGCAATTATGTTTGCGGCAAACAAGCTCGGGGAAAATGAGATTGCTTTTGCAAAAGCAGCGCTGTCAAAGTTCACAGAGACTCCGGTTGAGGAAGAAGATTCCACAACCGCGGAGCTCACCGATACAATTCGTTGGTTTAACGCTTCCTATGCCGTACTGACAGAGTTAAATGGATGGGATTATAATCGTTTTGCGGGTATCGCCGCAAACGATTCCTCCAAACAGCTGGAGCAGGAATCATTAAAAGAGTGGTGGGACGTATCCGACCGTGCATCTGCAGACGAGACGTTGGACTGGATACTGACAGAGGGACACCGTACCGGTTTTGCAGACAATATGAAGACGCTGCAGGAGAGAGGAATGGATGATACAGCAGAAGCGGATCGTCTCGCTTTTGTAAAAGATAATTTTATTGTTAATGATGAAGAAGCGCAGGAAATGGTGGATTCATACCCGCTTTTTGCTGAATATGGAGAGACTGCAATCGACGGATGGGACTATTGCCGCGCATTAAACCTTTTGAGCTTTTACTATCTGGCAGGTTATTATACCGAGCAGGAGGCGCTTGACAAGTCGCTGGAAATTGCAAAGACAGTACAGGAAAAATTTGGTTCCTGGGACGAACTGGTAGACAGCTATCTGCGCGGTTATCAGTATTGGGCAAAAGAGAGTTCGGACGAGCGTCGGGGAATTTATGAAGATTTAAAATCAAGAGAGGACAATCCATATGCCGTTGATTTTAAGACGCCGTTGGAGAAAACATGGTAATTATATCAGACCAAATGAGATGACAAAGGCTTTTGATCAGAGAGATAAATTCAAAGGCCTTTTTTATATGTTGGGATTTTTCAGGGAGAAAGATGGCTATTTTCTCCCGTTTTTCATTCCCTTATCGAGAAGTTCGCGCAGAGTGGCGATCTCCGACTCGGACAGACTGTCAGCCTCAATATAAGAAGAAAACAGGGCAGAAAGATCTCCGTTATAGTAACGGTTGAGAAAAGAACGGCTTTTTTGTTCGATATATTCGTTCTCTTCCACTAAAGGAGTATAGACATAGACACGGCTTTGTTTCTCGTAGGAAAGAGCTCCTTTTGTGACAAGCCGCTTGATCATCGTCTGTATTGTTTTTGGTTTCCAGGAGGTTGTTTTTGTAAGTTCCTCCGTGATTTCGTTTGTACTGACCGGCGCATTTTTCCATATGACTTTCATCACTTCAAATTCCGCTTCCGAGATTTTTGGCAGTGTTTTCACAGAATATTCCCTCCCATGATCTTATGTTTGTAATAAAAACATTATAAAGGAAGTTGCAGATTCTGTCAATCTGAATTACAAATTTGAGTTTCCCGATTTTGTAAATCTACAATTCCTGCGTGAAGAAGAACAGAATTAGAATAAATTGACAAAAATATGCGGCGATAGTATAATATTCTTATATTTTATGATTAACAGAAAGGGATTTTTTACTTGAATTACAACGTCTTTTGATAGATAGATTGTCTGTGTGTCAAAAGGCGTTTTTGTGTAGGCAAACGACGCGCAGCCAGCGATATATTCTAACAGAACGGGGGAGGAGAGCATCATGCATGTATTGTCTATGAAAAATGAGGAAAAGAGGATTAACAACATTTTATTTCTTTACATTTTAGGGGTGGCAATTTCCGGATGGATTTTTGTGATGATATTTTTAAACGGCGGATTGCGCGAGTGTATTTTCTTATTGTCAGGACTGTCTGCGGTTGCAACGAAATTGTCTGAGCACAAACTGGGCGGCAGGGCAAAATATGTATATGCCTGTATTCCGCCGCTTGTAGGAGCGATTACAGCGGCGGTATCCTGCACCAATGACAGCGGCGGTTATGTATGCCTGACACATTATTATTTTGTCGCGACGCTTCTGCTGGTGCCGTATTATGAACAGAAATTACTTGGAACCAGCTATATCGTTACCCTGGTGGCAAATGCGGTCATGATGATTGCGTTTCCGGCCGGATTTTTAAAACTTCACACGCTGATCGGGTGGATTTTCACAGCGATTGTTTATACCGTATTAATTGCGGCCTGCCTCTTTATCAGTTATCGCGCGACTGCGCTGTTTGGTATGGTTGAAAAGAAAGAAGAAGATCTAAAAAACGTATTGGACGAGGTACAGGAGTTATCCGAAGACCTGTGTACCGCAGGGGCGGCGCTATCATCCGTATCCGAAAACGAAAGTGCGTCGGCGCAGGAACTGGCCGCTACCAGCGAGCAGCTGGCGGAGAGAAATAATACACTCAGTTTAAAGACAGATGAGAGTATGGCAAACCTTTCCGAATTGAGCGAATGGGAGAGTATCGTTGCTGAAAATGTGGGGAAAGTGGAAACTTCCTCCAGAGATTTACTGGAAAAATCAGCCGAAAATGAAAAATTTCTGAATGACTTAATGAGCATCAATGCGGAGGTAGCCGATTCGATGAAAGCGACAAACGATATCACGCAAAGACTGTCTGAGGCGGTAAAGGAAATCGGCGTTACACTAAGTCTGATCAGCGACATTTCGGATTCTACCAATTTACTGGCATTAAACGCATCCATTGAAGCGGCAAGGGCAGGAGAAGCAGGACGGGGATTTGCAGTTGTCGCAACGGAAGTGGGCAACCTGGCAAACAGTACGCAGGAATCGCTGACCGTGGTACAGTCTGTGATTGAGCGCGTTCAGCAGAACGTCAGGGATATTACGGCGCAGGTTGAGGAAAACTCGGCTAAGATGGGAGCGCAGACAGAACAGTTTGCCAATGTAATCGGCGGCATGAAAGATATGACGAAGCTCTTACATATTTCTGTCAGTGCGATCGGAACAATGGGAGAAGCACACGGCAGGCAGGCCCAGGTAATTAAGAAGACGTAGCAATTAACAGGGATATTGCCGAAAGTATCCGCAGTGAAAACGGGCAGTTTCAGTCGATCAGTACAATGGCTGAAAGTAACGCGGGCGACATCTCGAATGTTGCTGCGCAGGCCGGTGTAATAAACGAAATGGTGGAAAAAATGACCAGATTATTTACAAAAGATGCATAAACAGATTTTGCATCCAAAAAAATGTTGCATGGAAAGGATTTACAGGTATGGAACCGGCAGAAATATATGATTACGCGCGGGAGGATAGCGTCCGGATATACTGGGACAGGCCGGAGGGATCGCGCAGTGAAATGATTTACCATATTACAGTAGACGGTGAAGATGCCGGGACTGCACGGCAGACACATTTTTCCGTCACGGGGCTGCAGGAGGAAACAGAATACAGCGTCGCAGTGTGGATACGGAATCAGAGCGGCGAATTGTGTAAACTTGCGGAGCGATCCGTAAAGACAGCAAAGAAAAAGCGAAAAATCGATGTGACGAAAGCGCCGTATTTTGCGGTTGGAGACGGGATTATAAAAAATACTGCTGCGCTTCAGCAGGCAATTGACGATTGTGGGCCAAACAATGTGGTTTATCTGCCGGAAGGTGTGTTTTTAACAGGAGCGCTTAAGCTCCACGCGGATATGGAACTGTATCTTGAAAAAAATGCCGTTTTGCAGGGCGCCCGAGAGCCGGAGGACTATCTTCCTAAATACCCGAGCCGTTTTGAGGGACTGGAAATGGAGTGTTACAGCGCGCTGTTAAGTCTTGGAGAACTGGATCATAAAAAAGGTGATACGACAGGAAATGTCGTGATACAGGGAGAGGGTACAATCGCCGGAGGCGGCAGGGAGCTGGCCGGGCGTGTGATCGCGGCGGAAAGAGAGCGCATAAGTTCTGCGGGGGGCGGGCTGTCAAACGACGCAGGAGAGTATGAATCGGCGGATACTGTTCCGGGCCGTGCAAGGCCGCGTCTGATTGAGATACGCAATGCAAGTAATGTAAGAATCAGCGGATTGACAATTAAAAATGGCGCAAGCTGGAATATACATATGATTTATTCGGATCATATTCTCACAGACCACTGTACATTTTATTCGGAAAATGTCTGGAACGGGGACGGCTGGGACCCCGATTCTTCGACAAACTGCACAATTTTTGGATGCAGGTTTTACACCGGTGACGATTCCATCGCTATTAAATCAGGTAAAAATCCGCAGGGAAATCAGATCGGCCGTCCCAGCGCGCACATAAAAATATTTGACTGTATCAGTTACTGCGGACACGGGATTACGATCGGAAGCGAGATGTCCGGAGGGATAGAGGACGTGCAGATCTGGGACTGTGATTTTGGGCGGTCCATGTTTGGAATGGAAATCAAAGCGACAAAGAAGAGAGGCGGTTATGTGCGGGGGATTCGGATGCGTCATTGTACAGTGTCAAGAATTCTTCTTCATTCTGTTGCATACAATGATGACGGCGTTTCAGCCGGATCTGCGCCAGTTTTTGAGGACTGTCAGTTTGAACATGTCACAGTTTTCGGTGCGTATCAGGATGAATTTGCTTCGTTTCATCCCTGCGCTGCGATTGAAGTCTGCGGTTTCGAAAAAGACGAGCCGGGGATTTCACGGATTGAATTTACGGATATCAGTATTTTGCACGAATCGGGAGAATCGACAGTAAAATTACAGTACTGTGAGGACGTCCGGTTCCAAGGGATCAGTCAGAAAGGCGGCCTGCCTGTCTATGCTCAATCAGCGGAAAAGGAATTTGTCATTAACAGAAATACCGGAATAGATCCCTGTATGCCGGATGAGATAGAGAACTGTGCTCCGATTTGTCATGCCGTCAAATGGTTTATGCGCGATATGGAGCATGTGTTTGGCGGGCCGACAGCGAAACCGGATCATTCTGTTCTGCTGCAGTATCAGTGTATGGAGCCGGAAGCATACAGAATCTGTATAACGCCGCACTGCATCAGGATTTTGGCCGGAGACGATCTTGGTTTTGTCTATGCGCTTCTTTCTCTCAGCAGGAAATATCTGGGCGTAAAACCGTTCTGGTTCTGGAACGACCAGGAATTTGTTGCCAGAGAGGAAGTGCGCATTCCGGTCGGGGAAGAGCGCAGCGAGCCGTATACCGTGCGCTACCGCGGCTGGTTTTTAAATGACGAAGTACTGATCAGTCACTGGGACGCAGGAGAGCAGGAGTCCTTTCCCTGGGAGATGGCAATGGAGGCGCTGCTGCGCCTGGGCGGAAATATGGTGATTCCCGGGACCGATAAAAATGCAAAAAAATATGAAAAGCTGGCGGCGGAACTTGGGTTATGGGTGACGCATCATCATGCGGAGCCGTTGGGAGCAGAGATGTTTGCCAGAGCTTACCCGGATCTGGCGCCGTCTTTTTCGGAGCATCCAAAGCTGTTTCGCAGCTTATGGAGAGACGCCATAAGAAGGCAGGCCGGAAGGAAAATTGTCTGGAATATCGGTTTTCGGGGGCAGGGTGATTTGCCGTTTTGGGAAAATGATCCGTCTTTTGACACGCAAAAGAAACGCGGAGAACTGATTGCCGGACTGATCAGAGAACAGTATGATCTGGTAAAGCGGCAGGATGCGAATGCTGTCTGCTGCACAAACTTATATGGGGAGGCTATGGAACTTTACCGGGCCGGCGTTCTTGCGATTCCGTCGGATGTGATTGTGATCTGGGCGGACAACGGCTACGGAAAAATGGTAAGCAGGCGGCAGGGAAACCACAACCCGCGCGTTTTTGCACTGCCAACACAGGATGGAGCGGGAGCGCACGGTATTTACTATCATGTCTCGTTTTATGATCTGCAGGCTGCAAACCATATTACAATGTGCGGTAACTCTCCGGAGTTTATAAAGAATGAACTGACGAAAGTGTTCTTGGCGGGGGCGGATCAGTATTGGATTATAAACTGTTCCAATGTAAAGCCGCATGTCTACCTGCTTGATCTGATAGCCGGGCTTTGGAAGAATCGGGAATTAGATATCGAACGGCACAGAAAGCAGTACTGCAGAGAGTATTATGGAGAGGATGCATTTGTCAGGGTGGCCTGCTGTCTGGGCCGTTATGCAGAGTATGCGGCAAGTTACGGGAAAAATGAGGATGAGCATGCGGGGGAACAGTTTTTTAATCATCCGGCCCGTATTTTGATCTCGCAGTATATGAAAGACAAATCCCAGCCGGCTAATGAGATGCGATGGGCGGCCGATTGCGATACTTTGCGTGACCAGGTTACATGGTACAAAAACATATGTCAGCACAGTGCTGAGAGATATCAGGCTTTTGCAAAAGAATGTGAGCAGACAATGAACGCTTTGTCCGGAAATGGAAAGAGGCTGTTTGAAGATTCGATTCTGCTGCAGGCGAGATTGTATCTGCATTGCAGCCGCGGCGCCGGCCTGATTTGCGCGGCGATTCTCGAAGCGTTTGACGGTTCCTGTCAGAGAGCATTCTATTACGGCGGAAAAGCAAAGAAAGAATATCTTTGCGCGGACATGGCAATGCGCAGCAGCGAACACGGAAAATGGAAAGGTTTTTACGCAAACGAATGCCTTACCGATATCAAACAGACCGCATGGGTTTTGGACGGTTTTATGGCATATGTGAGAAACCTTGGAGACGGACCGCATTTTTTTCAGTGGCAGAGAGAATTTTTAGACGCAAAAGAAGACAGGCGTGTTTTTCTATTACTAAATACGGAAAATCATCTGAAAGATCAGGAGTTGTTTTTGCTGATGGAGGGCGCATGGGATAATGCTGTGGATGTCAGATCCGTTGACGAATGAAAAAACTGCTCTGTGACGGCTATTTTGTATTGCCGTTGCAGGGCAGTTTTTAGAAAAATGAATCCTGCAATGAATCTGGATTGAGACGAAAGTTAAGATTTTTTAAAATTTTATGTCACAAAGCCAGGGGAGAGTTGTCTAATTAAATAGGAGGTAAAAATTCATGAAAAATAAAACGAATGAAGAGTTGCAGGCTTTGGTCGATAAAGCCACAGCAGGGGATAAAAAAGCCCTTGAAACGCTTGTTGCCGGTGTGCAGGACATTGTCTTTAATCTCTCTTTGCGTATGCTTGGCACATTTCAGGATGCAGAGGATGCCACACAGGATATTCTGCTGAAAATGATCACACATCTGTCTTCTTTCAGAGGCGACAGCTCGTTTACAACATGGGTATTTTGTATTGCTGTGAATCATCTGAAGAATTATAGAAAGCATATGTTTGCCCGTTACCCGTTGAGCTTTGAGTACTATGGAGATGATATTGAAAACGGAAACATACAGGATGTGCCGGATTTAACGCAAAATGTGGAAAAGGATATATTGGCGGAAGAACTGAAAATGTCGTGTACGAATGTGATGCTGCAGTGTCTCGATGTGGAGAGCAGGTGCATTTTCATACTGGGTACAATGTTTAAGATCGACAGTCGAATTGCGGGTGACATTTTGGAAATCACCCCGGAAGTTTATCGGAAACGTCTTTCACGCATACGCAAAAAAATGGCGGATTTTCTCGGACAGTATTGCGGGGAATATGGCGGCGGCACATGCAAATGTAATGACAGGGTAAATTATGCGATACAAAGCCATAGATTAAACCCGCTGCACCTTGACTACATGACGGCTGCAGAAATCCCCGTTCAGACCATGATGGATGTGAAAAATGCGATGGAAGATATTGACGATTTATCACAGGATTTTTCGTTCTGCAAGCCTTACCAGTCTCCCGAACACACAAAACATCTGATACAGGAATTTTTAGATTCCACGCAGTTTTCTATTATCCAGCAATCATAAAGGAGAAGACAAAATATGAATACACAGTTAATTATGGATTATTTATCAGCATTGAGTTCGAATAATAACCGTGAATGGTATCATGCAAATAAGGAGGATTATAAAAATGCAAACGCTGAGTTTGAAAGTTTAGTACAGTCATTGATACTGGAAATCGGAAAGTTTGACGAGAGCGTTCTCCATAACAATCCGAAAGATCTTACATTTAAGATTGTAAGGGATACCCGATTCAGCCACGACAAGTCTCCTTACAATCCTGCGTTCCGCGCCCATATTTCTTCTAAGGGGAAGCTGCCTGTTCCCGTTGGATATTATATTATGATAAAGCCCGGCGATCAGTCATTTTTGGGCGGGGGTCTGTTTGCGGATATGTTTAAGGATGCAACGAAGATGATACGGGATTATATCGTTGACAATGGGAAAGAATGGGAAACAATCATTCATGA
Source organism: uncultured Roseburia sp. (assembly GCA_947088345.1). Classification (GTDB taxonomy): domain Bacteria; phylum Bacillota; class Clostridia; order Lachnospirales; family Lachnospiraceae; genus Roseburia. Next base: position 8,391 of record CAMUGE010000016.1, on the reverse strand, counting down.
ACCGGAGTTTGAAAAATATTTTACTGTAAAAGGAACAGCGTTAAAAAATGTTCCCGCGGGTTATGAAAAGGAACATCCTCAGGCGGAATATCTGAAATTTAAGAGCTGGTATCTGGAGTATCCGCTCAAGGACGAGGAGATGAAAGATGCCGACGAATTTTGTGCAAGGGCAGCAGAACTTTTCCGAATCATGAAACCTTTTAACGATTATTTAAACAAAGCGCTCGAGGGGTTTCGGATGCCGACGAGGTAATGAAATAAAAGCAAAAGATCTGTATTTTAATTAAGCCATGGCATTCCCTGCTCTTCTTTTAAGCTTTGAAATGCGTCAAAGATATAGCCGGTACAGAATAGAAAAACGGTAGTTATCCTTGGTTTTGCATGAAATCAAATTTATGGATGCCTGCTCCGTTGATAATGAGCAGAAAAATGATTATAATAAATGTTGCCATATAGTGTCAGGATTTTGATAGTATTCTAAGATCAAAGTAGGGGCGGGCAATGCAGGAAAGCAGACTATTTAAAATTGTATATCATTTACTTAATAAAGGACAGGCTGCTGCTCCGGAATTAGCAGAAAAATTTGAAGTGTCTGTAAGGACGATTTACAGGGATATTGACGCCCTAAGTGGCGCGGGTGTTCCTGTTTATGCAGAAGCGGGGCGAAACGGCGGCATTCATCTAATGCATGATTTTGTTTTAGACAGAGCGGTGCTGTCAGAAGAAGAAAAGCAGGAAATTCTAACAGCATTACAAAGTATCAGCTTTATGAATAAGATTGGCAGCAATGAAACATTACAAAAACTTTCTGCAATTTTTAATATGAGTTCGGAAAACTGGCTTGAATTTTTTCGCACGATGAGGAATTGTTTTCAAAAGGCGTTTATAAATGGGCAGGCAAAAGTACCCTGGGTTCTTATTTTGTCAGCGTTACAGCGAGTCATGATGACTGGGCAATGAAAAAACTGAAAGCGCAAAGGAAAAATTGTGCCAAAATGCAGGGAGGACATACCATGCACTTTGTGAAAGCGAAAGGGATATTATCTGCTAAAAATGGAATGAACTTATACCGTGGCTGCTCTCACGGGTGCATTTATTGTGACTCCAGAAGCAAGTGCTATCACATGGAACACGCTTTTGAAGATATTGAAGTCAAAGAAAATGCGCCTGACCTGTTGGAGTATGCGCTTATTCATAAGCGTAAAAAGTGTATGATAGGTACAGGCTCTATGACAGACCCCTATATTCCGTTGGAGATGGAGATCGGAAATGTCAGAAAGGCTCTGCACTTAATATATGAACATGGTTTTGGTTTTACAGTCATTACAAAATCAAACCGTATATTGAGGGATTTAGACCTTTTGCAGAAAATAAATGAACGGACAAAATGCGTTGTGCAAATGACTTTGACTACTTACGATGAAGATTTGTGCAAAATGATTGAGCCGAATGTAAGCACGACAAGAGAACGCTTTGAAGTATTGAAAAAGCTGAGAGATTTAAGGATACCAGCCGTTGTATGGCTGACGCCCATTTTGCCGTTTCTTAACGATACGGAAGATAATATTTCTGGTATTTTGGATATGTGCATGGAAGCAAAGGTTTATGGTGTGATCTGCTTTGGAATGGGATTGACGCTTCGAGAAGGAAATCGAGAGTATTTCTACGAACAGTTAGACCGATTGTTTCCCGGCTTAAAAGAAAAATTCATTCGTACATACGGAAATCAGTATATGATAGAGAGCGGCAATAACAAAGATTTAATGCGGCTTTTTCATCGAAAATGCGAAGAAAATGGGATTGTGCATGACAACGGGCAAATATTTAACTATCTGCATTTCTTTGAAGAAAATAACGATAATAAACAATTAAGTATTTGGGATTGGAAAGCGAGAGAACTCAAATAGACGTTTCGTCCGAAGTGAATACCATAAGCGAGCTCAAATTTCTATCACATTTTCAATAAATTTCTTCCTCCCTCCGTTTCAGTCTGCCTTGTTGTCTGTTATGCTGCCGGCTCTAGTTCTGAAGCTCTCTTAAGGTTCTTTTTGCTGTAGCTGATTATCTCGGCATATGCTGATTCTGTGGCGGTCTTAGTCTGATCTTTGGTGATATTGTCACATTCGGATAGCAAGGACTGTATTAAATCGACTTTACTTCTCTTCCATTATGGAGTATAATTCTTTTATAAAATGATTTATGAAAGTAAGGAAGTTGAGTTTGATATGTCATATTCAGGGAGAAAGGCAACAAAATACAACATACTTAGTTATATGTTAAATCATGGGGATACTTCAAAAGTAGAACTGGCAAAGCAATTAAACTTAAGTATGCCTACGGTGTTATCTAATGTAAACGAATTGATGGAATCAGGGCTTGTAACAGAAAAAGGGGAACTGGAATCTACCGGAGGACGCAAAGCAGCTTTAATCGGCCTGCAAAGCGATTACAGATATGCTCTGGGCGTAGACATTACAGCCAACCATCTTGGAATCGTGCTGTTAAATTTATGTGGAGAGATTTTAGGACAGGAACGCATCCGGATGAAATTTCATACGGATTTATCTTATTATGCCAGGATGGCAGAAGAATTGAGAAGAATTTATGCGCCTCAGATTGATTCCGGTAAACTCCTGGGCGTTGGGATTTCGCTGCCGGGAATTATCAACCAAAAAGAAAAGATCCTTGTAAAATCTCATGCATTAAATTTGGAAAACTATAGTTTAAAAATGATTGAGCAGATATTGGCGCTGCCTGTATATTACGAAAACGATGCAAATGCGGCAATGCTGGCAGAAAATCCGCAGAGGCTGAAAAATTCCGTTTATTTATCCCTGAACAGTACGCTTGGCGGGGCAGTTTGTATGAATGGAACATTGTTTACCGGGCAGAACCGCAGGGCGGGGGAATTTGGTCATATGATTCTGGTTCCGGGCGGCAGAAAATGTTATTGCGGTAAATGCGGATGCGCAGATGCTTATTGCGCAGCAAGTGTGCTGACACAGGGGGGGAAAGAAAAGCTAGATGAATTTATGGAAAGCATACAGACAGATGCAAAAGCAATGAAGGAATGGGAGGAGTATCTGGAAAATCTGGCAATACTGATTTCCAATCTGCGGATGTCTTATGATACGGACATAATTTTAGGGGGTGAAGTGGGAGGATATCTGCAGGACCATATGGTTGAGCTTGGCAGAAAGATATTCCAATATAATTTATTCGATGATGATTTGAGTTACCTGAAAAATTGTTCCTATCGGAGAGAGGCGTCCGCGGTAGGGGTGGCAAAGCAGTTTTTCTGGAAAGTCATGGAGACAATATAAGAACAGAGTTAGAATCGTGATAGAAAAAGTCGTTGAGCGGATGGGTGAGCTTGACGGCTTTTTTGTGTAATTGTCACAAAGAAAAATGCGAAACTTTATCTAAAATATAAAAACTGAAAAATAGGATTGACTTTTTCGTCAGCTGGTGCAATAATGTAATCACTTTAATAAAACGTTTAATAAAAGAAAATAAGAAAGTGAGGATGATGATTATGTTACAGCAGATTATGACAAAACCGGGCGAGATTACTTTTAAGGATGTACCGCTTCCGCAGCGAAAGGAAAACCAGGTCATGGTAAAAATCAGAAATATCGGCATATGCGGCTCGGATATTCATGTATATCATGGAAAACATCCATTTACTTCCTATCCTGTAACACAGGGGCATGAAGTTTCAGGGGAGATTACGGAAATCGGGGCAGGTGTGGAAGGGTTTCGCATTGGACAGAAAGTTACGATTGAACCGCAGGTATATTGCGGCAAATGTTATCCGTGCCGTCATGGAAAGTATAATCTCTGTGAAGAACTGAAAGTAATGGGATTTCAGACAACAGGGACGGCATCTGAATTTTTTGCTGTGGACGCGTCAAAAGTAACGCCGATACCAGAAGAAATGTCTTTTGAGGAAGGCGCAATGATAGAACCTCTTGCGGTGGCCGTCCATGGAGTAAAGCAGGTTGGGGATGTTACGGGAATGAATATTGCTGTAATTGGCGCAGGGCCGATTGGAAACCTGGTCGCACAGGCAGCAAAGGGAATGGGGGCTGCCAGGGTAATGGTTACCGACGTCAGCGACCTGCGGCTGGAAAAGGCAGGAGAATGCGGGATTGATATCTGTGTGAATACCAGGAACAAGGATTTTGGGGAAGCCATGCTGGAGGCGTTTGGCCCGGATAAAGCAGATGTGATTTATGACTGCGCAGGAAATAATATTACGATGGGGCAGGCGATTAAACATGCAAGAAAAGGAAGTATTATTGTTCTGGTTGCTGTATTTGCAGGAATGGCGGAAGTAGACCTTGCAGTCGCAAATGACCATGAGCTGGACATTAAAAGTACCATGATGTACCGGCATGACGATTATCTGGACGGCATCCGCCTGGTAAGCGAAGGACGGGTTTTGCTGCAGCCGCTGATTTCCAAAACTTTTGCGTTCCGGGATTATTTAAAGGCGTATCAGTATATTGATAATAATCGTGAAACAACGATGAAAGTCATTATAAATGTGCAGGAATAAAGACGTTTTGTGGAAGTGAGGAGAGGGAATATGGAGAGCAGAAACAGCAATGACAAAGTACCTTTGATCAGTAAAATAGCGTATGGTTTTGGGGATGTGGGATGTAATTTCAGCTGGATGTTTGTAAGTAATTTCCTGATGATCTTTTATACGGATGTATTTGGAATCAGTATGGCGGCAGTTTCGGGGTTAATGCTGTTTTCACGGTTCTGGGATGCAATTAACGACCCTATTATTGGGGGGCTTACAGATAAGACGAAGACGAGATGGGGACGGTACCGCCCATGGCTGCTGTTCTGTGCGCCTGTCACTGCGGTTATTCTTGCATTAAGTTTCTGGGCGCACCCTGACTGGCCGAATACAACAAAAATTATCTATATGATTATTACTTACTGTCTGCTGGTGTTAGGTTATACATGTGTGAATATTCCATACGGGACGCTGTGCGGCGCAATGACGCAGAGCATTGACGAGAGGGCAAAAATCAATACATCCCGCTCCGTATCCGCAATGATTGCCATTGGAATTATCAATATTATTACGGTTCCGTTGATCACTGTTTTTGGAAAAAACAGCGCGAAGACCGGATATCTCACTGTCGCGGTGATTTATGGCTGCGTTTTTGCAGCATGTCATTTCTTCTGCTTTGCAAAGACAAGAGAGGTTGTCCAGATGCCGGAGAAAGAAAAGATATCTCTGAAAGTGCAGCTAAAGGCTGTAATACAGAACCGGCCTTATCTGTTGGCGCTGATAGGACAGATTCTTTTTGGATTTACGCTGTATGGAAGAAATGCGGACGTCCTTTATTATTTTACTTATGTTGAGGGTGATGCATCTTATTATACAACTTATTCTATGTGCATTATTATCCCATCCATTATAGGAGCTGCCTGTTTTCAGCCGGTATTTAAGAAAACGAATAATAAAGGGCGGGCGGCGTCTGTATTTGCCCTGCTGACCGGCTGCTCGATGCTGATTTTATATTTGTTCAGCGTAAGGGAGAATCCTGTCGCCTTTTATTTCTTCTCCGGCTTAACGCAGTTCTTCTTTTCCGGTTTTAATACGGCAATTTATGCAATCATACCGGATTGCGCAGAGTATGGGCAGTGGAAAACAGGGCTGCGTAACGACGGCTTTCAGTATGCATTTATTTCTTTGGGAAATAAGGTGGGAATGGCAGTTGGGACCGCCTTATTGGCCGGGATGCTTGGTAAATTCGGGTATGTGGCAAATCAGCGGCAAAACGATGCTGTGCTTGCGGTTATGAAGCACGCTTTTACCACGATTCCGGGAGTGTTATGGCTTATAACGGCAGTGGTGCTGTTTTTCTACCGTCTAAACAGAAAACATTATAATGAAATTGTGGAGGAGCTAAAACATGGGAAAAAAGTATGATGTGATCGCGCTGGGCGAACTTATGATTGATTTTACGGAGCTTGGAGTAAGTAAAGACGGAATGAAGCTGTTTGAGCAGAATCCGGGGGGAGCTCCTGCGAACCTGTTGACAGCAGTCAGCCATATGGGTTTTAAGACAGCCATGATTGGAAAAATCGGCGCAGATATGCATGGCAGTTTTTTGAAAAAGGTACTGGGGCAGGAGGGAATCTGCACGGATTATATTGTGGAAGATGATTCTGTTTTTACAACGCTGGCATTTGTTGCAATCAATGAAAATGGGGAGCGGCAATTTTCTTTTGCGAGAAAACCGGGCGCCGACACATGTCTGACGTATTCGGAAATCAACTTGCAGGTAATAAAGGATTGCAGAATATTTCATTTTGGCTCCCTGTCATTGACCGATGAACCGGCAAGGACTGCCACAATGAAAGCCGTTGAAATAGCGAAGGCTGCCGGTGCATTGATTTCTTTTGACCCGAATTACCGGGCGTCGTTATGGAAAAGTGAAAGTGAGGCAATCGAAACGATACAAAGTGTTCTTCCGTATGCGGATATGCTGAAAATATCGGACGAGGAGAGCTTACTGCTCACAGGAAAAGCGGATTTTCAGCAGGCTGCTGACGAGTTATTAAGACAGGGTCCAAAACTGGCTGCGATAACTTTAGGCGGTCAGGGCGTTTATCTGGCCAACCATGAACACCGGGAACAAATCCCCGGGTTTAAGGCAGAGGCAGTAGATACTACAGGCGCAGGCGATTCTTTTTGGGGCGGTTTCCTGTCAGAATATTTAGGGCGTCAGATGGATCTGCATAAAATGTCATGGGATCATTGGAGAGCATGTGCGAAATTTGGAAATGCAACGGCCGGCTTATGCGTACAAAAAAGAGGCGGAATCCCTGCGATTCCAATGAAAAACGAGGTTGTTGAAATTTTACGGTATTAAGGAAAACAGTATCTGGTGCTTGACATCAATCAGCGATAATTTTGCCGTATAAGATACCATATTTTTACACATACTAATGAAAAAATAACAGAAAGATCGGTTGGAAAAATGAAAACATTTCATGAATTATACCTGGAAATTTTAAAACAGGAAGCAAAAGAGGGGAGACATCTGATTGACGATTACAATCCGTATCATATGGACTGCCTGCTCCACCCGGAAAAACATGCGCCTGTAGTTCACACGCAGCAGTGCGAAGAGTGCGCTTATGACCGGGCATGTATGACCAGCTGCGTGTTTGATGCGATTGAGGAGAAAGCAGAAGGAATCCATATCAATGCGGACAAATGTGTGGGCTGCGGCGTCTGTGTGGATGCATGCCGTTTAGAGCGCCTTGCTGCAAATAAAGACGTATTTCCGGTATTAAAGACGGTGCGGGAGCAAAAACGCGATGTCTATGCGCTGGTCGCACCGGCTTTTATGGGACAGTTTGGAGAGAGGGCAACGCCGGGACGGCTGCGCAGCGCGTTGAAAGCCATCGGATTTAAAGGTATGGTAGAGGTTGCGGTGTTTGCTGATATTTTGACATTGAAAGAGGCGCTTGAATTTGACCGACATGTGGTAAAAGATTCTGATTTTCAGCTGACAAGCTGCTGCTGTCCGGTATGGATCGCTCTGATCCGCAATATTTATGCAGAGCTGGCGCCGCATGTGCCGGGAGCCGTTTCGCCGATGATAGCAGCCGGAAGGGTAGTAAAAAAACTGCATCCCGATTCGGTCACCGTATTTATCGGCCCTTGTATGGCAAAGAAGAAGGAGGCGCACGAGCCGGATATTGCCGGGGCGGTAGATTATGTGCTGACTTTCCAGGAAGTCCGGGAAATCTTTGACGCCGCCGAAATAAAGCCCGAGGAACTGACGGAGGACGGAAAAGAGCACTCGTCAAGAGCCGGGAGGATCTATGCCAGAACAGGCGGCGTAAGTGAAGCGGTAAAACGTACCGTAGAGCAGCTGCACCCGGACAGAGAAGTTACGGTGCGTCCGGCACAGGCGGACGGGGTTCCCGCATGCCGAAAGCTGATTGATCAGATTCAAAAAGGCGAGACAAATGCGAACTTTTTTGAGGGGATGGCCTGCGCGGGCGGCTGTGTCGGCGGGCCAAAAGCAATTGTTTCAAAGGAAGAGGGGAAAGCGGCGGTAGAACAGTACGCCGATGAGGCTGTCTACCAGACGCCTTTAGAAAATCCATATGTGATGGAACTGCTGGCAAGGCTTGATTTTGGGTCGGTGGAGGAATTTCTGGAGAAGAGCGATATCCTTACAAGAGATTTTGGAAACGGGAAAAATGCGGTGCAGGTTTAAGAAAAGGAATGGGGGCAGGAAAATGCGTTTTGCATTGACCTGCCTTTTGCACTGGATCAAACGGGGAACTGAAAAACTTCAATTAGGCTTTTGGAAATTCCTCCAAAAGCCTGCTATACTTTAGCCA
>CAMUGE010000015.1 GCA_947088345.1 uncultured Roseburia sp. | reverse complement strand
ACACCACTTGGGGAAGTGGTGCATTGCGCCCTGCCGGGGGCGTCCTGCGGACAGCAGATGATTTCCACAGATTTTCAATCTGCTCCAATCATCACAGGGGAAGCTACCCTTCCCCTGCGCTGGCTTTGCCAGCTACTCTTTTGTGGGCTTACTGCCCGGAATCTTTTTGCTCTGCCAGCTATTCCCAGTCAGCAAGTTTTATATCGTTCTGCACTGCTTCTTCCGATGTGGATAGAAAGATGATATACTCAAAGAAAATTTGAAAAAAATATTGACCCTCACGGTGCGTAATAGATTAAAGTGGGTATATCAGGAACAGGAGGTTGGCGGCAATGAGGACAGTAAAGGAAATATCAGATTTAACAGGTATCAGCGTGCGCACGCTTCACTACTATGATGAAATCGGTCTTTTGAAGCCGACAGATAAAAGCGAAGCGGGATACCGGCTCTATGACGATAAAGCATTGGAAACATTGCAGCAGATTTTGTTTTTCCGTGAATTTGATATTTCCCTGAAAGAAATCAAAGCCGTCATAGAAAATCCGGCTCTTGAAAAGAATCAAATTTTACAGGTACAACGGGAAATGCTGGTGGCAAAGAAAGAACGTATGGAGCGTTTGATTGCCAGCATTGACAGAATTTTGAAAGGAGATAATAAAATGGATTTTGCAATTTTTGACAAAAAAGAAGTGGAAGAAATGTTCCGGCTGACCTATGAACGTATGCCTGAAAAGATGCGTAAGCTTGCCGTAGATGAATTTGGGGGCGTTGATGAGTGGAAAAAGCATTTTATGGAAGTGGTGTCCTCGGAAGATATGCAGAAAAAATATGCAAAGGTTGTGGAGTGGTACGGTGGGAAGGAAGCCTATAAGGCGGCATCCGCCAATCCGTTAGGCAAGGATGTGGTGAAAGGCTATGGCAAACGCATAGAAGCAGTCATGGAAAAGCTTGCCGGGAAGAAAAACTGTCCTACCGATTCTTTTGAAGTAAAGGAACTGGTTGGAGAATACGGCTTTGTGATGAAACAGCTTACGCAGATAAAGGAAGAATCCGGCATGATGAAATATCTTGCATGGTTCCAAAACACAGAGCCGACAAAATCCAAGATAGATAAGCAGTATGGAGAAGGGACGGCGGAATTTATCTCACAGGCAATCGAAGCATTCTACGGGGGCGGACTGATGTAAATATAACCGAATATTCCGCCGCCCACCAGCGGCACACCCAAGCAGGAAATCTGAAAAGGTATCCTGCTTTTTCTATGCCCGGAATCCGGGAGAAAGGAGGGCGCACACTTGCCATGCCCGCACTGTAAAATCACCATCATTAAGCGGAGCAACAATGAATCCGCTGTTTCTGCCGCCGCCTACCAGAGCGGCGAAAAGCTGTTCTCTGAATACGACCAGGAGCAGAAATACTACCTAAAGGAACGCCAGCGGGACTTTATGCCGGAGGACACCAAAGCCGGGATGATTCAGGCTTTCCTTGACAGCTATCCCGGCGATACCGTCTGCTCCAAGCAGCTTTACAAAGAAGCCCTGAACCACGATTTTGACGAGCCGAAACAATGGGAGATAACACTATTACTATACGTGATTTTTGATTGAAATAATTGATTACGCTAATAGCTACTGGAAAAAAGTAGCTGATTTTCCGTTAGGATAAACCGCTACCAAAAGTAAACAATATTCATTTTTTCATATCCTTCTTTCCAGCCTGACGCTGTATATAGAGCAGAAGAAAAGCACTTAGATTTTTCCTAAGTGCTCAGTATATCGCCTCGGCAAACTGGGATTGAACATCAGATAAAATAATTTTTACGATAATCTAATGATAGATATTCATGTTAAAGAAATATAACTTTATTTTTGAAGTATTCTTTTTAATTCTGCCAAACTATATATCTCAAAATCACATAAAATATTGTCAGAAATATTTTTATGTTTTGGGTTATAAAAACATACATCCATTCCTGATTCCTTTGCTCCAACAATGTCATTCTTAATAGAATCACCTATCATCAAACATTGCACTGGTGAGCAATTTAAGTCTCGCAAAATGTAATCAAAATATTCTTTCGTCGGCTTGATTACTCCCATTTCTTCTGATATATATATTCTATGAGTGTAGGGCAAAAAAATTGATACACGTTTCTTTTGTGTCTGTACTAATCCATTCGTTGCCAATACCAGATTATAATCGGTGGCTAATTCTTTATATATCGTTAAAGTACATTGCTCATTCAAAACGGAGGAACTAGCTATTGCATTTAAATAGCATTGTACGATTTCGTCCGTGTTAAATTCAATTCCTGATTCTTCCGTTAAATATTTATAATGTAATTGTAAATATTTGTAATAAATACGATGATAATTGATTTGAACATCTTTAGTATCGGTATTTTCCAAACCACTCTCTTTCCATGCTCTCCAACCACATTTCTCATCGATTATCCTGAATTCATCAGAACATTCTATTTCCAAAAAAGTTGCCACCTTTTCCTGTGCTGAAGTAAATGCACTATGAAAATCCAGTAAAGTATCATCAATATCAAATATTAAATATTAAATATTAAATACTTATATTCTCTTATATGCATTTTGCTTAAACTCCTTTTGCCTTATTATTAGCAATCATCATCTGCCTTGCCCGTTCCCTCTGTTCGGTACTGACTGTCCTCGGCCTGCGCTAACTGACATATGATTTTGGAAAGGAACAGGTTTTAGATACTTTGTCCTGCCCTATCAGCTTATATGTATCGAAAAATTCGGCAACTGTCGGCTTTTTTGACTGTTCCTTTGCCTTGGCTAATCTTGCCTTTAATCTTTCAGCAGCTCGCCCAGCTTTCTGTCTGTCTCTTCCTTTGTATCTGCTTTCCTTGCCCTTTCCCTCCTCCAGATAATCTGTTTCAGCCAGCTTTAAAACTACAGTTCTGTCATTCCCGTACTTTCCAGTACCTCCATCACAAAACCCCTCTCCGATCATCCCAGTTATAATGATTATTATAACTTTTGCGTATATAAAAATCAATCATTTTTATCGAATTGTCATCATAGCCTCAAAACGCGCCGCATCAATAAAGTCTGCCACAAAATCTGTCTGCGGATGAAAACAGATCTCTTCCGGCGTACCGATCTGTTCGACACATCCCTGATTTGTAATAATGATCGTATCTGAAACCTCCATCGCTTCCTCCTGGTCATGTGTCACAAATATACTAGTGACGCTGACGCGCCCGATCATCTCTTTTAGCCAGGAACGCAATTCCCGCCGCACTTTTGCGTCAATTGCGGCAAACGGTTCATCTAAGAGCAAAAGCTTGGGGTCTGGCGCCAGCGCCCTGGCAAATGCAACGCGCTGGCGCTGACCGCCGGATAACTGATGCGGATAGCGCTTCCCAAGATCTTTCATCGAAATCAGCTCCAGCAGTTCGTCTACCTTTTCTTTGATCTGCGCTTTTTTCTGTTTTTTCACTTTTAGCCCGAATGCTATATTATCTGCAACTGTCATATAGCGAAACAGCGCATAATTTTGAAAAACAAACCCGATCCCGCGCTTGCTTCCAGCAAGATCGTTTACTCTTTCTCCATTGATAAAGATGTCTCCGGAATCGGGCGCATCAAGTCCCGCAATCATTCTTAAAATTGTCGTCTTCCCGCTCCCGCTCGGCCCAAGAAGAGCTGCAAGATGTCCGGCTTCCACCCCGAAATTAACATCATTGGACGCCAAAAATCCGTCGAATGTTTTATTGATGTTTTTTAATTCCACATACATGGCTATTCTTCCCCTCCCCTGCATTTTGCCTCCGCAAATGTCCGCGCAATCAGCACAAGTACCGCAAGAAACACGAGTATGGAGGACACGGCAAATGCGGCCGTTGTGTTAAATTCATTGTAAAGTATCTCGACATGGAGCGGCAGCGTATTTGTCTTTCCTCTCAGATGTCCGGAGATCACCGAAACCGCTCCAAATTCTCCCATCGCGCGCGCGCTGCATAGAATAACGCCATAAAGCAGAGCCCACTTAATATGCGGAAACGTAATCCGAAAAAAAACGGTCAGACCGCCCGCCCCCATCAGAGCCGCGGCCTCCTCCTCATCGCGCCCCTGCGCATTCATCACAGGGAACAGTTCGCGGAATACAAACGGAAACGTAACAAATATGGTCGCCAGCAAAACGCCCGGTACCGCAAACACAATCTTGATACCGTGCTCTTTTAAAAAATCCCCCATCCAGCCGACATTCCCGAATGTCAGGATAAAAATCAGCCCCGCAATCACCGGGGAAATTGAAAACGGCAGGTCTATCAGCGCGGCAAGCAGCTGCCGTCCCCTGAAATAAAATTTTGAAAGCAAATAGGAAGCAAACACCCCAAATACCGTATTCACTGCCACAGAACAAACAGTCGCAGAAAGTGTAAGTTTTAACGCTTTTACAGTATACTCGTCGAATACTGCATCGCAAAATGCCGCAAAACCATCCCGAAGCGCATTTACCAAAACCACAAAAAGCGGCAGCACAAGCATGACAAATAAAAACAGCGCGGCAACCGCAATCAGACTATATTTTACAATTTTTGACGAACTGTCTGCCGGCGGACGAACTACTTTTTGAATGGATTCAATACCGTCCCCTTTTGTATATTCTCTGTAATCTCTCTTTTTCGACAAAATTTTCCCGCCTTTCTCACCCTTTGCAAAACTTTTGCATGGAAAGCTGTACCGAATTAATCGCCAGCATCAAAACAAACGACAGTATAAGCAGCACAAGTGCAATTGCGGTCGCATCCGCATATTTATACTGTTCCAGCTTCGTCATAATAAGAAGAGGCGCAATCTGTGTCTGATACGGAATATTTCCGGCGATAAACACAACGCTTCCGTACTCCCCGATTCCTCTTGCCAGCGCCAGTCCGAATCCGGCCAAAAGAGCCGGAAATAATTCCGGCAGAACCACTCGAAAAAATATGGTTCCACTTCCTGCTCCAAGCATCATGGCCGCCTCCTCATACTGTCTGTCCATCTTCATTAATACCGGCTGCACCGACCTAACGACGAACGGTATGCCGACAAAAATCATGGCAACCATAATTCCAATGCGCGTATATGCAATCTTTATACCGAAATGGTCAAAAAAAGCTCCAATCCACCCCTTGTCCGAATAGAGATAAGTCAGCGATATTCCCGCGACGGCAGTCGGCAGCGCAAACGGCAGCTCAATAAGTCCGTCCATCAGACGCTTTCCGAAAAAATCATACCGCACAAGCACCCATGCAAGTATCAACCCAAATACTGCATTGATAAGAGCCGCGGCAAACGCGCAGGTAAAACTTACAGCATATCCCGACAACACCTGGCGCGAAGTCACAACTTCTATAAATTCCCGAAACTCAAGTTTTCCCGCGCCAAGAAAAATGGACGCGAGCGGAATCAATACAAGAAGACCAAGCATCGAAACTGTAACGCCAAACGAAAGTTTAAATCCCGGAATTACTTTTACGCCCTTTTTGTTTTTTACCTTTATAATCTGCTGTTCCATATGCCCCTCAATTCTCATAAATCTGATCAAAGATCGCGCCGTCGTTAAAAAATGTCTCATAGGCCGCGTCCCATCCGCCAAACTCTTCGATTGTGGTCAGATTCATATCCAGATTAAACTGACCGGAAAACTCCTGCAAAATCTTCTCGTTGGACGGACGATAGAAATTCTCGCCGGCCAGGCGCTGCGCATCTTCACTGTAGAGATATTCCAGATATGCTTTTGCCAACTCCTCCGTTCCATGTGCCTTTGCATTGCCATCCACCACCGCTACAGAAGGCTGCGCCAGAATACTGATACTCGGCGTCACAATCTCATACTGATCCGGATATTCCTGCATAGAGAGATATGCCTCGTTTTCCCAGGCAATTAAAACATCGCCCTGCCCGTTTTCCACAAACGTATTTGTTGCGCCTCTGGCCCCGGAATCAAGCACAAGCACATTTTGATACAGCTCTTTCATATATTCTTTTGTCGCTTCCGTATCGCCGCCGTCCTGCTGCTGCCAGTAAGCCCATGCCGCAAGAAAATTCCAGCATGCGCCGCCGCTGGTCTTGGGATTGGGCGTAATCACGCCGACCCCTTCTCTGACCAGATCGTCCCAGTCTTTTATCTCCTTTTCGTTGCCCTTGCGCACCAGAAACACAATTGTGGATGTATAGGGCGCGCTCTCACCCTCAAACTCCGCCAACCATCCGTCCTCGATCAGCCCGGCCTGTTCAATTGCCATGACATCGCGCGCAAGCGCAAGCGTCACGACATCGGCCTCGTTTCCCTCGATTACGGAACGCGCCTGCGAACCGGAACCGCCATGCGACTGTGTCACGCTGATCTCCTCGCCGCTCTTCTCACGCCAGTATTCCGAAAACAACTCATTGTAGGAAGCATAAAATTCCCGCGTCGGATCATAGGAAACATTTAACAATTCTCTTCCCGCGCCGTTATTGTCTCTTGCATTCCCGTCAGAGCCGTATGTGCATCCCGTTCCAAACACACAGACAGCCAGCCCCAAAGCAATCAAACCCTTTCCCCAGTTCTTTCTCATAGGAAACCTCCATATTAATCTGTTTTTTCTTTTATTAGCAGACTGTAAACAAAATGAATTCTGCCTCTTTTTTCCAGAATAGTATATAACAGTAATTCAGGTAAAAGCAACTATATATTTCATTTTTTTAATATATCTATATTGTTTTCAATATGTTTTATGTGGAAATGATATGATTTGACAATGAGTTTCTATTTCTATATAATTGGAAAGACAGCAGAACACAGGCGCCGGAATGCGAACGCGGTTCGCATTGCGAACGCAGTTCGCAATGTAGAAATGGGGATTATTATGACCTTAAAACATATAAGGATTTTTGTTACAGTCTATCAGGAAATGAATATTACAGCTGCCTCCAGACAGCTGGGACTGACACAGCCCGCTACCAGCCTTGCCATTCGCGAGTTAGAACAGCATTACGGCACAAAATTGTTTGAACGCTCCGGACGCGGCATCCGCGCCACAGAAGCCGCCCTGCATCTGTATCCTGACGCAGTGCGCCTGCTTTCTCTCTATCAGGAAATGGATGGCGAGATGAAAAACTGGAATACAAACGGAAAGCTGCGCATCGGCTCAAGCATCAGTATCGGATCGTGTATACTTCCCCGTCTGCTGACGGAATTTTTAAGAAAATATCCGGAGCTTGACACTTATGTCAAAGTCGACAGTTCGGATATCATAGAGAAGAATATTTTAGAAAACAATCTGGACATCGCGCTGATTGAGGGAAGAGTCCACTCCGATAAAATCCGCTCTGAAATTATAATGGAGGACGAGCTGATTCCGGTCTGCGGACGATTTCATCCCCTTGCAGACAAGACGGACGTAGAACTGGAAACGCTAAAGAACGAACGCTTTCTGATGCGCGAAAAAAACAGCGGCACAAGGGAACTGGCCGAGTCAATTTTTGCCCTGAAAGACTTTTTTATTGACCCGGTCTGGGAAAGCACAAGTACCGCCGCCTTAATCAACGCTGTATGCGCGGGACTTGGTATATCTATTCTGCCCAAACGTATGCTGGAAAAACAGCTGCGCACACATCAGATCTTCTCTTTTTCGCTGAAAGACGTAAATTTAAAACGTTATTATTATCTGATTTATCATGAAAACAAATTTATTTCCCCGATTATGCAGGATTTCTTTGATTTAGCGCATCAGCGCGCAGAATGACAGAAGCGATACATATCGCCGTTCTCATGCTTTCTGCATTACATTTCTTTCATATGAATATTTTTTGCATGTATGAGATCGCTGACACCGTCAACTTCCGTCCACTCATAATCTGAAATATCCTTGTAAAAGAGCGCAAAATCATCTTTGAATATCATCTGAACCAATGCATTCTCATACCACTGGTCATAATATCCGCTTTCCACCATACTCTCTATTTCATCGCGCATGGCAAGCGCGCTTTTTCGGTCAAGCTTTGTGATCCCCGCGTATTCTCCGTAATAAACATCAAGATCCTTGCTCATGACAAGAACACGCTCGCCCGATACCTGAACGTTGTAATCGCCGTCCTCGTTAATTGAACTGTCCAGCAGCACCATGGCATGTTCTGTCGGCCTGCATACAACATCACACACCAATTCCCGCGACATGACAATATCCCCGTCAATTAAAACGATATTATCAGAGTCCAGATGTTCCCTTGCAAACCAAAGAGAGGCAATGGAATTTGTCACCTCATAAAACGGGTTGTTTATAAAAGTAACATGTTCCAGCTCCTGCTCAATACTCTGACGCTTATGGCCGGTCACTACCACAATATCCGCCTCCGCATCATACTTACGGATCAAATTAACCATCCTCGTAATCAGCGTTGTATTCTGATCCAGACGAAACATTGATTTCGGGTTGTCCAGCGTCAGCGGCTGCAGTCTGGAACCTTTCCCCGCAACTAAAAATATGTATTTCATTTTTCCCCTTCCTGCCTTTATTGGCTGCTATGGCTCCTGCCAAAGCAGAAGCCCGACTCGTTTGATTGCCTTATCTGTCGGAAAGCTGATATCCACGCCATATTCTTTCATGCTTTTTACTATATTTACCCCCAATGCCTCCAAAGGCGTCCGTGACAGATACGGATGATTACAGCGTTCCTTTCCGCACCCTCCTTTACATAATTTACAGGACCCTCCAATAAATGAAATAGCGTTGGAACTGTTATGCTGATACATCCACTTTTCCAACTCCAGCAATACTTTATGCAAAATCACGCTGGAATCATTTCTAATCTTTTCATAATCGTTCTGCTGTCTGATTTCGAGAGCAATCTGCACAATCAGTCCATATTCGTATTCACCCATCATTTTGCGATAATCAAGATCCGGCAGATTGGGCGGACATCTCCAGTTACGGTTGTATTTTCCACAGTAAAAGCAATTCATTCTAACGTTTTCTTCAAAGATAAATTTACCCGGTTCGACAATAATTCCCTCTACATTTGGATTTAACGTTTTCAGATAACGAAGTACTTCGTCTTTTAACATTTTCTCCCGACCTCCGACAGACAGCAGACACAAAACCTACATAACAAAAAATTGTTTCATTTCCTCTAACAGCATATCGTAATCTTCCATCTTCAAATCGCCTATATGCGCGATACGGATACTGGAACTCCCAAGTTCACCTCCGACCGGGTTTACCATAATGTTTCTCTCATCTTTCAGATAAGTAAAAAAATCCCCGGCAATCTTTTTTTCAAACCGGAGAGGCGTAATGGCATTTGACAGCGGAAACTTTGGTATCTGTACCGGCAGATTTTCTATCTGTTTCCTGAAGTAAACGCATCTTTCTTTTACTTCGCTTACACGGGACGCCGCTCCGCCGTTACGAATTATCGTCTTGAGCATATCGTTCAATTCCAGCAGCACCCCAACGCAAGGTGTAAACGGCGTCTGTCCCCTTTTTAAATTTTTCAGATAATCCAAAAAATCAAAATACATCGTCTGCGCAGAATGTTTCATGATCTTCTCTTCTATCATTTTCCTGCTGAGCGTCACCAGGGAAAGTCCGGGCGCCAGACACAGTCCTTTTTGGGAACTGACAATTGTAACGTCAATGCCATATTTTTTCATATGATATTCATCACACAAAAAAGTACTGATCGCATCCACCAGCAGATACAGATGATTTCTCTGGCAGAATTGATGAATCATTTCAATATCATACAGTTGTCCTGTATAGGTCTCATGTAAATTCACCAAAAGTCCCGTATACCCTCTTCCGTCGTAAGCTGCCAGATGTTCGGGAAGCAGCTGTTCGTCCTGCCCAAGCTTTATCGCATCAAAAGGAATTTTATGAATCTCACAGATCTTTTCAAAGCGCTCCCCAAAAGTTCCCCCTGAAATGATCAGAAGCTTGTCTTCTTCCCAAAAACAATTCATGACAGACGCTTCCATCGCCCCGCTGCCGGACGCAGTCAGAAACATGACCTCACTGTCGTTTCCCGCATCCATCAGCTCCAACAACATTTCCCTGTTTTCCAGCATCAGACCGGAAAATTCCGGGGTTCTGAAATAAGGGACAACATGGCTTCGCACCTCCAATGTATGAGAATACATCTGTGCCGGCCCTACTGTAAACAGTTTCATTTTGTCCCTCTCTCCACACTTTTCTATGCTCTGTTCTGTCATACCAGTTCTTCCTTCCATGTTTTTTAAGCTGCCCCATCCAAAATTCAGTTATAATTAAACCCGAACCTGATTTGTGTCAATACTTTTGTTACTAAAAATTCGAAACGCAGCAATCCCGGAGCATTTTAAAATTTATGCTTTCTGTCTTAACCACTTATCCCGCTTTGTAGCGTACAGCGCCTTAAAAATATCAATATCCTCTAAAGTTGTGATTTTGATATTCTTATTGGAACCAAAGGAAAAATGCAGTTCTTCCCCAAGTTCCAACATCAGCGTATTTGTGTATACGGAATCTGTAATTCCCCGTTTCAGCGCCTCCTTATGCGCCCAGAGCACTCTTTCGTAACGGTACGCCTGCGGCGTCTGCACACGCATAATATCATTTCTGTCAATCCCAAAACGACCGGCTTTTCCATCCTCCGTGCGCATAATCGTCTCCTGGCAGCGAATTGCAGAAAGCCCTGATCCAAACTCTTTCGCCTTTTCGATACAATCCGAGATAATTTTCTGGGAGATCATTGGACGAACCGCATCGTGAATCACCACAATATCCTCTCCGCCGCATACATTCTCTAAGGCAAGCAGCGCGTTTCTGGCAGATGACTGCCCATTGCCGCCGCCGTCCACAATCCGCTTTAATTTTGTAATACCCGCCGCTGATGCATAACCTTTTAAGACATCCTGCCACCCTTCAATACAGGACACTACGATACCATCTATACTATCATGTTTCTGAAATGCTTCCAGTGTATAGATAATAATCGGTTTTTCATAAATACTGATAAACTGCTTTGGAACGGACTGCTGTGTTCGCAAACCGCTCCCTCCGGCCAAAATTACCGCAAAATTCATAGTTTCCCCCCGTCTAAAAGTCATTGTTCTTCATAGCATACAATGCTTTAAACATCGCCACATCCTCCACTGTATTGATCTTTAAATTCAGATCGGAGCCTTTCGAAAAATGCACATTTCTACCAAGTCTCGATATCATATTATTCGTATCATTTTCCCCGACAATATCCATGATCAAAGCTTCCTCGTGCGCGCTCTTCAACTCGCCAAGCCGATACGTCTGGGGCGTCTGAATCCTCCGGAATACATAGCGTGAAATAGACAGCTTCCCTGTCACCCCGTCGTCTGTCATCATTACATTGTCCATGGAAGTGACTGCGGCCACCCCCATCCCTTTTGCTTTACAGGCAGCAATACTGTCAGAAATAATTTCATCCGATACCATCGGGCGTATCGCGTCATGCAGCACAATAATATCCTCCGGCGAACAGGTTTCCATCAGGCAGTCCACCGCAAGCTTTGAAGTTTCCTGGGCAGTTTCCCCGCCCTGTATTACCGTTTTAAGTTTGCTTATCTGAAATTGTTTCGCATAAGCCTCCACCATATTCTCCCAGCCCTTTATACACGCGACCACAATCGAATCAATTTCCGGATGCCTTTGAAAAATTTCCAATGTATATACGATCACGGGCCTGTTATACACATTTACAAACTGTTTTGGTATATCCATCTGAAATGTTGGATCTTTCCCCGCTGCAAGTAATACTGCAATATTCATACTGCCGTCCCCCTGACTATTTATCCATGGCAGAAAACTGCCTTATCATCGACACTGTTTTCGAAATCCCCCGCTCTATTGGCGTTAACGGTTTCCATCCGAGACCGACGATCTTTCCATCATCTAAAACCGCCGTTTGGGCAGTTGAGTATCCCGCCCGCTCCACCTCATCCGGCAGCTCAAAAACAACTTTGGTTCCCGCCTCTTTTGCAAGCAGCGCGGCAAGATCTCTCAACCGGATATCGGACGCACGATCAGCAATATTTACCGCGCTCCCGCTCTCCCCTTTCAGCAGAAGGACAAGCGCCGCCAAAGCCGCATCTGCCGCATATGTATAGGAGTAAAGCTGATTTCCCTGACTTTTTAATACAATATCCTCACCCATAGCAGCTTTCCCGATAAACTGTGCGATCGCCTTGGAATCTTCTTTTGCCATGGTAGGCCCGTACACGCGTGAAAACCTGCCAATTACAAAATCCTGTTCGTACTTTGCAGCAAATGCGTTACAAAGCGCCTCTCCAAGGCGTTTACTCTCCGGATAACCTGCCCTTAGCGTATTACAGTCAATATATCCCAGATACGTCTCGTTAAATTTATCCGTATCTCCCCTGTTTTCACCATAGATCTCAACAGACGAAAAAAAGAAGAAACGTCTGCATGAATGAGCCGCCGCGTATGTCAGCAGCTGATATGTTCCCTGCACATTTGCCGTAATTGTTCCGACCGGATCCGTCGCATAAGCTCTCGGATGCGTATTGCTGGCCGCGTGAAGAATATAATCCATAATCCCAAGTTCGGGAAACGGTTTTGTAATATCATGCGAGTACCATTTGAAATGGGAATCACTCCAGTAACGGTCAAAGCATGCTCTCGCCTTTTCCTCGCTGCGGCTGACAGCAATAATTCGAATCCCGCTGTCATATTCACGGTTTCTCTTCATCAATATGTCAATGACGACGGACGCAATCATGCCTGTGGCTCCGGTAATGCAAATTGTTTTTTTTCTCAGTTTCTCCCATGGGATATCCTGTAAAAGAACCTCTGCGAGGTCGGACTGATAAATCCGGTTTTCCAATCGCCTGTCCAATTCGTTTTCCCTCCCGTCTAAGCTCCGTATCGTACCCCTGGTCTGCCTTACAGACACTGCGTTTATTCCAGCCAGAGTTTCCCTGTATGTAAAATTTTCAGTTTATCTCTGTTCGCCAGAAAATAGAGTGTAGTCAGGTTCTCTCCAAGATATCCTGCAAAGCGGTCAGAGCGCGCCGCCCCTGTCGGCTCCGCCAGCTCCTCGGCTCTCTCCAGAACAGAAAAAAGAAAGCTGCAATAGTCATGAAATACTTCGCGCTTTGCAATGACCATATTAAAATTATAAAAATACTGACCACAAAACAGACGCTCAAATTTTTTCCTGTAATCCGGCGCTCTCTCCTCCAATGCCACAAGCATCGCGCTCCAGTCCCGCTCAGCCACATAGCGAACATGCTGCGAATAAATATTCGGAAAATGAACGGACGGATAAGGTAAAATCACATCTGTGTCGCCGCCTGACAAAATCCGCTGCATCTGTTCGTCCGATAAATGGAAAATACGTCTGTAATGACACAGTCCCTTATAGTCCGCACTGCTGTGTTTCCACGCATAATAACCTGCTGTCAGTTCACAATAATTACCGTTCTTCGCAGAAATATTGTCACCGACATCATCGTGCAGATCCAGAAACACACTGCTGACAAGCGCCGCCCCCGCCTGTATTGGCTTTACATAATCTGCGTGCTTTATCCGGCTATGCAGCTGCCTGTCTTTATGGCTTCTTGCCTGAAACACTTCTATCTTCCCCCTGCCAGTCGGCCTGTTTTCCTCCGGCTGCGTCTGACATTCTTTTTCTTCCAATACCTGCGACACAGTCAGAAAATGCGTCCTGTTCCGATAAAAATCATCCATAATTCTGTTTTCCAACAGGCTGTCAATCCAGACAATCTGTTTTTCATCAATTCCGCTCCCGCGGAGCGAATCACGAATGGCTCCATGGTGCGGCTGCGGAACAGCGACCAGATAAACCATGTTCTTATCTGATTTGTTCCAATCCGACAGTACGATAACAGGAATTTTGTCAATTTCGACAGGATTTTTTTCTCTGTCAAAGACAAGAAATGCTTCCGGTCTGACGCCGTATTTACTTTTGATAGCCATATAAATACTGGTCGCTACAATTCCCGCCCCGTAAATACAAAATATACCCATCCGCATTCCCCCCTTTTCTCTCTGAAAGAACTACGCCCTGCGAAATTATAATCCGTATAGAAAATACCGACTGTCGTTCTTATGTGTTACATCATAACGCCAGCCTGGCGGCTGCCCGGCTGTCTATCCATTTGATCTGCCATGCGCCTGCACCTTTTGCCAGCAGACTGTTTCGGATCGCCTGATACGCGTCTTCGCGAAATACCGCAATTACAATTTTATCTGAAACCGCAAGATCCATCTCATCCGGCGTACAGACAGAAATCCCTATTTTCTTATAATATACGGCATTTTGGTCAACTAACGACTTTACTGTCAGTTTTTTGCAGGATACGGCATATCTGTATACTTCCCGGCCCAGCGCTCCCGCGCCATAGACAAATATCGAATCCCCCTCGCAGAGCCCTTCAAACGGATAAAGAATATTTTTCTGATTCAGCGCCGCAATCTTTCCAAACGACCTCACCATAAGATTATTGACAAAATATCGTTTTAGCTGTTCATTTACTGTACCTGACATTCCAAGTTCTAAAAATGATTTTCTCAGAAACCGGTCCAGCAAAACGGTATTTTTGTATTCGGCGTTTTCATCCCGCTCCCCAAGAATCATAGAATTTTCGTGATGACAATAATGATAATGAGCCGTATCGCAGACCGCAATGCACGAAGCCGCAGCAGCCATGGGATACAAAGCGGCAGCATCCTCGCCTACGCGAATCTCTGACGGTATCTTTAACATATGTCCCAGTACAAGCTCTCTGCGAAATAATTTATTCCACAGATAAGGCGCCAAACCCATGCAAAAAAATTCACTGCAGCAAATCATTGTTTTATATAGCGCTTCACGCTCCCTGTCAGTACGATAGATACCGGACGAAATCCTGTTTGATACAAAGATACATCTGCCGCCATAATCATCAAAAAAGCTTTCCGCCACAATGTCTGCATTCTCTGCGGCTGCAGTGTCATATAACTTCTGATACATATTTGGTTCCATCCAGTCATCCGCATCGGCAAAACCGATATAGGCGCCGGAAGCTGCGGCGATCCCGGCCTGTCTTGCACTCACAAGACCGCCGTTTGCCTGATGAATCACCTGAATCCGACTGTCCGACTGCTGATATCTGTCGCAGATTTCTCCGGAACCGTCACTGGAACCGTCGTCAACCAGAATAATTTCCAGATTGTCATATGTCTGCCGTAAAACACTGTCTATACATTTTCTTATATATTCTTTTGCCTGATATACCGGTACAATAATACTAATCAGGCTCTCTTTTCTTTCTCTGTTCATGAAATCAGCTCCTCGACGGTATAGACGGGACATTCAAACTTCTCGCTCAGCATTTCTTTGATCCGGTACGCTTCCCCAAAAAGTGAAATAATAATCCCGTCTATCCGCGGCGGCGCATCCGAAACTGTATACACAGGTATCTCAAAATCAATATATGCGGCGTTTCGATCCAGAAAGAAAAGTACTTTCACGCTGCTGTTTTCCAATAGTCGAAAAATACTCCTGCCGATATAGCCGGCTCCATAGATTGCAATGTTCCTAATCCCTCTCCCTTTTAACATTTCAGCGGGGCTTTCATTCGCAAGCGCACGTCTGATCCATCCGTCATAGACCCGGTATGCATTCCGGTATGTATCCAGTTCCCTTACATGCTCTCTGCGTAAGGAATCCGACAGCCTGTGCAGGCGCTCTTTGTCCTCTCCTGTAAAAAGACGGCTCTCTGATAAAATACGGATCATTTCATATTCGGAATCCATCATCTGATTTGTATTTGCAGAGGTATTCGATCCGGATACAATACGCTCAAACAGAACATTCTGATTTAAAACAAACTTTTTTTCTTCTGCAAACATGGCAAGCCACAGCAAATAATCATCCGCGCCGTTTTTCTCCATAATATTTTCTTTCCAGAGATCCGGAATGGAACTCTTACGGAGTAAAACCTGCCCCGGAGAGACAATCGGATTCCAGTTTGCCATCAAAAACTCTTTTGTGATTACTTCCTCAAACCGGTAAGAATCCGTATACTGCAGTTTACCGGCATTGATAAGGCGACAGACTATGGCGTCTGCATTTCCAATCTTTTCCAGCTGGTCTAAGAGAAACGTTTCCTTTATGGCATCGTCCTGATCTAAAAACAGTATGTACTCCCCGACTGCATGGGAAAGACCGTATATTCTTGCGCCATGGATTCCGCGGTTCTGCGTAGTATTGAACACAGTGACTGAGATAAAATCCGAGCGGTATCCGTCCTCATCAAGCGGATCATCCGGCGCGTCATTTACAAAAATCAGCTCCGCCTGATCTCCCCCGCTCAATTGTTTCGCAGCTCTCTCTGCCTGATCTGCCAAATTTTTCAGGTACCGTTTTCCATAATAGACGGGTACGATAATACTGATGCGAACCATTTTTCTTTCCTTTCATCCGTCTTTTTTCACCGGAACCTGCATTCCTATTCTGCCTCTTTTCCTCCATGTGCAACAATTCCAAGGTCATCCGGAAATTCCATAAAGTTTTTATATTCATATTTCAACAGTTCTTCCATATGTCTGGGAGCCCAAAATTCCCGATCTTCGTATTTTACTTTTTGAAGCGGAAAAATAGCATCCGCAGAAATCCACTCCGAAACCTCCGTCAGTCCCGGACATCCTCCACAATTATCAACTCCTAGAAAAATATAATCTGTTGCACTCTCGCTGATCATCGGATTATCTTTCTGTTTTTTTCTGATAAATTCCGCCCGCTCTCTCCTGCAGGTAATCCGGGCCGCTTCTTCGTTGACCTCATCTGCCCACGTCATAAAATTTTTGATATCGTACTCATTTTTGTAAAAATCATATACCCACAAATCCATCACATACTCCTGCCCGTCATCCGTACACTTTCCGATTTGCAAAAACTCCGGACGGAGATTAAAAATATACTGCTCCGGATATAACAGATGAACTTTTTCATCTTCTATCCTGTTTCCGGAAGAATCTTTCCAGTATTCCCCACACCATGTCATCACAACAAAATGTTTTGACGCATACTCCAGCAGCCTTTCATAGTCCGTTCGAATCAGTCCAAAATCAAGGTCGTCATCCCATGGTATAAATCCACCTGATCTGACCGCACCGATTAAGTTTCCAAAATTTAAAAACGGCTTGATATCCAATTCTTTCAGTCTGTCAAAAAACAGATCCGCCTCATCCAGCAGCTTCATCTGACGCTGCCTCAGCTGACCTGTTGCCGGCTTTAATGTCGTAATGTCAGCATGACGCTTTAAATACGACAGCTGACCTCCCGTTTTTCTTGCCAGATACCTGTAAGATCTCTTATACAGCTTTTCCAGGCTGTCTTTGTCGCCGAACTGCTGCATCCACTCCTTTGACGGCTCGCCGCTTTCTTTTAGCATATCGTAGACAAGATAATCTCCCGCCCCTGCGTCGTCCAGCTGTTTACATACTTCCACACAAAAATGAAACCCCATACATACAATCGTAATGTAATCGCGATGTATTTTCAGAAACTGGTCAAACGATATGATTTTCTTACCGAATAATTCTCTTTCCTCCCCTCCGGGGACGGAATTGTCGCAGAAGCAAACTATATTCTGGTCTCCAAAATAAAAATATGCATCTCTTCCAAAATGTCCTGATCCAAAAAGTATCAATTTCATAAAATGAACCTTTCCCTTCTCTAAATCCGCGCCGCGATCTCAAGCTCATATTTATCCCGGAATCTGGCTGGCAGTTCCGTTGTGCGCTCTCCTTTTCCCAGCTCGTTTACATATTTATGTGGTATATTGCATCTTTCCTTTGCCCCCATACAATACCATTCATATTCCAGATCCACATGTCCGATATCCAATGCCCAAAAACCCGAAACGGCAAGATCATATGCCAAAACCGTAGCCGTTGGCCCCAGTGCAATCAAGATCAGCTCATCTTTCACATTTTGCCTGACACAATGCAGGATCTCCCCATATTTTTCATATGCATCCACATTTGGAACAACAATGCGGCGCACTGCCTCTGCATTGTCAAACAGATCATTTCCGATTCCCATCCTCGTCTTATCACCTTCGACAATCAGAATCTTTTTTCCCTCCCATATCTTTTTTAGCTCTGCAAATCGTGCTCCCGCCAGTGTCTTGTCCTCATATAAAATATATGGCCTGGACAGGTATGCATCATAATAAATACGCTCGGGGTCAATCAGCGACATATGCTCCCGCCTGACCTCTGGCGTCAGGTATTCCCGGATATCCTCTGCCGCCTCCGTCGTATATTTTTTCAGTGACCCGTAATTGTCCGCCAGAGCCACTAAAATATTTTCATGGGAGGACGCAAGAATCTGCTTTAACCGCTCTGCCAGATGCCGATTGACCGATTGAAACCCGGCCCGCTTTCTCATCCGCATCAGTTCAAATTCGCCGTCTCCAAATCTTACCAGCGACATTCCGTGACGAATGATTTTTTTTACTGCATCTTCTGCCGGCAGTATATGGGGATAGATGAATCGGTCCCTGTCCTCCTGCGCACCCAGTTCATATATGACATTCTGACAGAATGGACGTATTTTTTTTTGAAATTCATAGGAAACCGCCTCCACTCTCCAGCCATTTTTTTCTATCACACTCCAGTATTCTTCCCTGACAGCATCAGCGAACGAAAAAAAACAGATAATCTTTTCATCTGAGATACCATAGGACAAAAGCTGCTCATAAATATGACGGTAACGCATCACAGATACAATAATATAGTCAAAATCATCTCTTATCTGCTCCGGAGTCAGAACCGGTTTCCCATCTGTCCTCTTAGTGGAATCCTGTATAAAATTGTCAATATAGCCCAGAATTTCCACCTGTGCTGTAAGCAAATACTCTTTTAAAATTTCTTTTCCTTTGCCCAGACCAAAAATATATATTTTTTTCATCTTCCAACTCCCGTTTCATCTCGAATCAGCCTCTCCAGTCTCTCTGCATCAGATATTCTTTATACGCTTTCAGAAACTCCTGTACATCCCC
Organism: uncultured Roseburia sp.; assembly: GCA_947088345.1. GTDB lineage: Bacteria > Bacillota > Clostridia > Lachnospirales > Lachnospiraceae > Roseburia. Next base: position 36,858 of record CAMUGE010000015.1, on the reverse strand, counting down.
ATAACCATGTATCAGTCTTGAAAACTCATATTCCGCACTCGTCCTGACCGAAGACGATACGCCGCCTGTCCGAAAATTCGCCATTATCTTTGGACACAGTCGAAACACTACCTCCCCGGAACGATACAGTCGCAGCATCAGTTCGTAATCTGCGGTCACTTTTAACCTTTCCAGAAACAGCCCGAATTTTCGATATATGTCCCTTGTCAGGAAGCAGGTTGGATGCGCTATCATTTTATCCGGCAGCGACGCATGGGTGACAGAGGAATACTTTGTCAGACCTGACCGTTCGATTTTCCTCAGATAACCGTATATCACCTGATAAGGGTCCCCTGTCAGAACGGATACAGCATTCTCCACCGCATCGCTCTCATAAAAATCGTCACTGTTTATAATCCCTATCAGCTGTCCCGATGATAACCGGATTCCCTTATTCATAGCCTGATAAATGCCGCGGTCCCGCTCACTGATCCATTTCATCCTGTCCCCGAAAGATCCGGAATAACTTTTGATAAGCTCTTGTGTTCCGTCGTCGGAACCGCCGTCAACAATAATATATTCTATATTGTGATAAGTCTGCCCAAGAACGCTTTCTATGGTATCGCCCAAGGTCTGTTTACTGTTCAGACATGGCGTAATAATCGATACCCTGATATTTTTTCCTTTCATACCCTGCCCTCCATATCGCTCAATATTTCTTCTAATGAGAGAACCGGACAATCCACTTTCCCGGACAACTGTTTTCTAATTTCACAAAAGCTGCAGACAGGCGTCACAACAATTGCATCTACCGGCAGCCATTCCTCATCCATAGTAACAATTTCTGTTTCCGAATATATTTCATCCGCGTTACGGTCGATTGCATACAATACTCTGACCTGGCTATCACGCATTTCCCGCAGCAGCCGCTCCCCTGTATAGTTCATGCCATAAATGGCAATTGAAGCATACCCATGGCGTATCAAATAATCCGGTATGTTTTTCCCTTTCTGTTTCTGTTCCACCCAGCGGCACATCAGAAGAAACAGCCGCAAATGCTTGTCCGAGAGGTTTTGAAGTTTTGTTATGTATTTTTTATACTGCCGTGCAATAAAACAGGCGCCCGCCGCACATCCGCACATCCACCAAATCATATATTTCATCCACTTTTTCACGCTAACCTCCCATGTCGCGGCTCTTCCGCGACTCAAATCTGCGCGGAGAATCCCCTGTTTTGGGGGATTCTCTGGTATGAGACTTAGAACTTCTTAGCGAAGCAGGATCTGCTGCGAGCTTTAGAAGTTCTCCTCACACTACCTCCATCTTTGCCGCATTAGCGCAAACTTTTTTGCAAAATAAAAAATCTGCAGTAATTAACGGATCTTTTTTCAATTAAGAAAAAAGATTAAGACATGCAATCACGTAATCCTGCTCTTCCTCTTTCATCCCGTTATAAACCGGTATTGACAATACTCTTTCCGCATACATTTCTGTGACAGGCAAACTTCCTTTTTGTATGCCGAGATACTGATATGCTTCCGACATATGCGGCGGTATCGGATAATGAATCGCTGTCTCTATCTGTTTACTGTTCAAATACGCAATAAGTTTCTGACGCTCCTTACAGAGAATAACAAACTGATGCCACACATGCGATGCACCCGCTAAGGTCTGCGGTAATATGATCCGATCATTATGTATTTCTCTGAGATATTTTTCACATATTGTTTTTCTCTCCTCCTGCAATTCTTCCAGATGTTTCAGCTTTACTCTCAAAAATGCAGCCTGAATTTCATCCAGTCTGGAATTTGCACCGACAACTCTGTTAAAATATTTTTTTTCACTTCCATAATTTCTGAAAATTCGCACATCTTCTGCAATCGTATCATTATTTGTAACAATCGCACCTCCATCTCCAAAAGCCCCCAGATTTTTAGATGGATAGAAAGAAAAGCAGCCAATATCACCAAATGTGCCTGTTTTTCTGTTGGAAAAAACAGCTCCATGTGATTGCGCACAATCCTCAACAACTTTTAAATGGTATTTTTTTGCAATTTTCATAATTGGCTCCATATTAGACGCCTGACCATATAAATGTACCGCCAGAATTGCTTTTGTTCGGCTTGTGATTTTTTCTTCCAGATGCTCCACATCAAGATTGAAACAGATATCCGGCTCCGCAAACACAGGCACTGCTCCGTTAATCGTAATACCCATGACACTTGCAATATAAGTATTTGCCTGGACAATAACCTCATCCCCGGCTCCTATCCCCAAGATTCGAAAAGCAATCCACAATGCATCCAATCCACTCGCAAGCCCTACACAATGCTTTACCCCCAGATAGTCTGCAAATTCCTCTTCAAATGCTGTAACTTCTTTTCCCAACACATACCATCCTGACCGAAGTACCTCAAGCAATTTACTTTCATATTCATCCTGATAGCGCTGAAACCCCAGATCCAGCCTGTTTGCCATAATATGCATAATCGTTGTCTCTTTCCGAAAATATTTACCAATGTAAGTTCCACATACGGTAACTTCCAATTATATAAATAAAGAATATTGATAATAATTTTTCATGTGATCCAAACTGTCCAGATCATCATCCCGAAACTCTATTTCATTTTTCCAGAAACCGTCTTTTAAATCGTATTTCCGGCAAACTTCCTCTGCTGCCCGTATATATTTTTTGTAAATACATGTAATTGCCGTATCCGGAATTTGATACACATTATCCGCAAGATGTACCACATCTTTATTATAAAAATCCAATCCATGAAAATGATAAAAAACAAGCGGCATTTTTACACCGGTCGCTTTTTCACACACAAAAATATCCCCGTTTTTCTGTTCAAAGGAATATTGGCTTACATTCCATGGAGCCACTCCGCCTCCGATATGATTCAGATCATGTATACCCTCAAATTTCTCATGAAAAAAATCCAAATATTTTTGATCGCCAAACCGATTCTCCTCTGAGACCGCATAGCACCACTCTATACATTCTCCTGTCCACCACCGTAAAACCTGCATCCCGCCTTTATTATTTTTAAATGTAACAAACTGAACGCAGTATTTTCCGGCAGATTCTGATTGGTCGCAATATGCCGAATATCTGTGTAACGTAATCAGTACGTTGTCGTTATCCTTAAGTTCCCCAATTAATACAGACGGGTCCGAAAAAAAACATAAGTCCGCATCTACATAGGTACATTCCACGACACCAAACCGTTCCATTATGTATAAAACAGATTTAGAAGAACACGTCCAACAATACTCTGCCGCCGTTCTCTGTGGTTTCACACGCAGCAGTTCTTCATCTTCAAATTCTTCAAGTGAAATAATCGTTGCATTTTCCAACCCGCACTCCGTCAATTTCAAGTATGATTGTCTGTCAAATGCAATGATATATAAGTGAAAATCACACATAACCCTTTTTAATGACTCATACATAATGAGTCCCCTTGAAACATATCTGGAATTAAACAATGTCACAAAATATTTTGTTTTTGGCATTTTTTCCTCCACAGATCAGAATTATTTCAGCACCCCAGTCCGGATCTCTTATTTATCTGTGATGTATAAATTCATTCTTTTCTGAAATAATTTTTTTATACTCATCATAATTCCTGATATATTCGCTGTCGTCATAATGTTCATTTGACAATACCAGTAATACAGAATCATCTGAAAAATCAAACATATCTTTCCATAACATAGCGGGTATATAAATTCCCATTCTTGGCTTGTTCAACTCCACTATGGCAGTAGAAAAACCGTCGTCAATTTTAATTTTTGTACTTCCGGCAACATTAATCAGCACAAATTCCGACTTCCTGTTTGCATGGCTTCCACGTACCATTTTTGAATCCGTTCCATACATATAAAACACTCGTTTTATCTCAAACGGAATGTCCCGATTTCCTTCAATAATTACCAGATTTCCTCTTTCATCCCCCATTTCAGGCAATTCAATTATTTTATAATGTTCATGTATTTTCATTCTCTTTGTACTCCATCAAATATCCTTTATATTTTATCTCTTTCCCGTCTACGTAGGCTCTGTCTCCATCTGCTTCTGAACCAAATTCTGTTAGTTTACAGTACCTGTCTCCAAAAATATCCATCAATTCCTGCTCTCCTATAATCCTGACCGGGTAGGAAGCCTGATATATATTTTCTGCCACATATTGAACACAAATTCTCGTCTGATCACTCACAATCTGTCTCTCAATTAAAATATATCGTGGTTTCAAATCCAACAGTTCTGACAAGATTACTTGATAATCAGGCAGATATTGCAATACGCCTGAAAGAATTAATATATCCGGCCGTCTCTCCAACTGGCTGACATTGCGATAAAATCTCAACTCTTTATTCGAAATCTCCTTTTTTCCAATCTCAACATAATGTTCCTGTTCTATAATATTCCATGTAAAGTCTACACCAAACTTATATAAAAAGTCCCTGTTCTTCCAATACTCACTTCCAAGAGCCCCTCCAAAGTCCAAAACATTAATATGCCGGCTGCATGATGCCAACAGACCAAAAATACTGATTAACCGGAAGTTAAACTCCTTATGATAAAATAATACAGAATCCCGTTCAAAACATGCTTTCCCCTCCATTACCTGCTTTGTAGCTTCCAACACTTTCAGAGCGATACTTCCATTCTGGTATCCGGCTGCATTTAAGGCGGCATCAGTCCAGGAATCATACCTGCCGGAAAAATAAAAATCCTTTTTATTTTTTCGAGGCAGCAGATAAAATTCTCCCTCATCCTCCTTTGCGTAACATGTCACTGCTTTCTCAGAGATCCCTCTTTGTTTTAAATATAACAGGATATCATTTTGATGTTTATATGTAGAAATAATGATATAATCTATATTGCTAAAATCTGCTTCCGCCGGATCAAAAACCGGTATACCGTAAACATCGTGACTTACACAGGAATCTGCGTTTCTGTCCACAAAAAAACTAATATTTTGCTTCAAAAGTACCGTACAGGCCGCTAATTTTTCTGTGTGCAGCCCCACACACCAGACAGCAAGTGCACCATTACCCAAATCTTGTAAAATATGATTTATCTGTTCCACTTTTTGTTCAAAAAACATTTCTTCCTCCACATTACATATTCTTTTGCTTACTTATGAAACAGCTCCTTAAAATCCACTCGTGGAAACAAATCCAGATCACCGCCAACGGTAGCATTCCATATCTTTACATTTTTTCCATTGGCTATCTCCCTCATTTTTTTATAATCTTCCCAGAGATAATAACTAGCTCTCAAAGCCTGCGCATAACTTACAGTCACATTATTATTGGAATCTACAGAAAAGTCTGCTTTCCCAAGCACACTGTCCTCTCTGTTATAAAAATACGAATACTTGTTAGTCCGTAAAAAATCATGATCGGTTCCGATCAGATAGATTTCCCCAAAACCCATATAGAAAGCCAGCTGAATACACAGGATCGGTACCGATTGCACCGGCATGATTCCCTGGCAAAGATCTATATCCTCATATCCGAAAGTACTTGGCCCATAATAATAATAGGAAACTTCTTCCGGTTTAAAAATATGGCTGTTCTCAATTACCTCCTTTTCCTGTATCGAAAAAAAGAATTGCGTTTCTCCCACATATCTCTTTAACTCACCTAAATACTGAATGCCTACTTCCTTTGTCCATTTCTCATTATATCCCCATTGTGCGTTGCAATAGTAATCGGGCCGGATTGTTCCGATGTCTTTGTGCATGTAAAAACTGTGCACCCCCATTGTAATCTCATCTTTTAAAACAGTTAAGTCCATATCTTTGACAGATGGCCCGCAGCACAATATGAAAATCCTCTGATTCCTATGTCGGTTTTGAAAGCATTTATTTTTGTCCAAAATATGCTGATACTGCTTTGGCGCACGCAGTTCTTCTCTGGATAAATGTTTATAAAAGGGAACGCTCTGCCCCGGCTCATTTAGCTTTAGCACAAGACCCTGAAACTCATTTTTTTGCAGCAGCACATGTTCAATCTCATTTTCCCGATAAAAAGCAGAGATCACAACCGCGTCTGTCTGCGACCAATCCAGTTCGTCCGGATGCAGTACTTTTTTACCAAAAAAATTGCTTCCAGATTTTCCTGTATCCACAACACAAAATTCACCATACTGACAAAGATTCGTATACTCAAAAAGCTTTGCTGTATTCTCCGCCGCTCCCCATATCACGATATTCTTTTTTCCCTTTAACTGCGTTAATCGCCGATTGATCCGATCAATCTCATCTTCAAGATACATGCTGCCCCTCCCGTAAAAAATTTTCTTTTCCATTCAGCAACTTCAGAATATCAATGGACTTCAACAGCCAATCCAGGTCTCTGCAATAATCATGGTATTTTATGGTATCCATTCTTGCCCCTGTTGTGACAAACTTCTCAAATCTCTTTAAATAAATGACGCTCTTGCTCTCTGTTTTACCTGAGTAAAAACATATCTTTTTTTGTTTTACCTGATCAAATCCATCTAAATAGAAATCTCTGTTTTTATCAGACGCGTCAATACCAAGCTTAATAAAAAGATTTTCAAAATTTACACGTTCTAGTCTTTTATCCCAGAGTTTCTTCGCATCTTCAAAACATACAGAATGCACCAGATCCATATATACTTTCTCTTCACCCTCACCCAAACTGCCTATTGGAAAAAGATTTCCGCGTATGTCTCCCTCCCTCTCCATTCTCAGCGGCTGACTAAGGTAATACCTGGGCTTTTGTATAAATTTTACAAAGGAATCTTTCTGCCACTTGATATTAATACATGGAGAGTAAAATTTCATAAAGAGCTTATGATATATATAACCGCCCCAACAGTCGTCAGAGAGTATTGTAATTCTGTTTTCCACTAACGATACATATCTTCTGAAATCAAAGAATGGTAACTTCATTACCGAACCATTAATAATTTTGTCCTCACTGATATTCAGCTCTTTTGCTTCTTCGACAATCCTCTGAAAATACAGGGAACTTGTTACAATCAGATAATCAAATGTCATATCTTTCATTTCTTCTTTGGTAACAATAATAATGCCATCCAAAGTTTTCTCAACAATATCCTGTGATCTCGCTACCAAAGCTGTGATAATTATATTTCCTTTCGCAACCTCAAATTGGATTTGGTTCACAAGATTCTCATAATCATTTCCTATTCCCCAGACAACACACTTATATTCCAATATTTTTTTCATATCTCCTTTATTATCTTTCTTGACTCCGCTATTCCGCAGTTAAATAACAAGTCTATACTGCTCAGATATGGCAGAAAGCCATCATATTGCTGTTGATATACCGGATGTTTAAAATCCTGCCAGATCACTTCTATTCCTGCCTGTTCATACGGTTCCGGAACAAAATAATCTTTCGCCCCGACACCGGATAAGTATTTATGACAGTTCAGCTTTTTCATGATATCAATAATCAGCAGATTATTTTTTCCGACCGGATTTAAATCACTTGCTGTCACTGTCTCCACCTGAATATCAAATAACTCCATCAGCAGGTAAATGGATTTTAAATTGAAATCCATCATTCTTTCACACTGATACTGGTATAACTCCTCCAGATAAGGCATAATCTCATGAAAATAAGGAGCGCTTTTATAATTCTGTACAATCAGATTGATATGGTCTTCCCGCCATCTTTCATCTTTTGACAACAGAATTTTATTAATCGCCGTCTCTCTGGGAGCTTTTTGAGTACTGACTGTAATCCACTTTTCCCCGTTTTTTGTTTTTATCTTATCCCTGCTGTTCCAGCCTCTGCTGCTGCGTACATACTGTACATTATCAAACACAACATATATATCTGCCTTATCTAATCTGGAAAAAAAACCCAGATACGGTAAAAAATCCGGCTGATGTATGACCACAATCTTATCACTCATTTATCTTTCTCCCTGTACCTTTTTATGATTCTATATATGTTTGCCATACCGTCTAAATGAAATTCTCTCAATGCGGCAGCACTCATTTTTTCAGCCTGTAATTTATCAATATCAAACATACTTTCATTAATATTCTGATAGTAACCTGCAAATAGCGCACCGCCAAAAGTCTCAATATATTTTGCCGTATCAATCTCATGTAATTCATTTGCTATCATAATACAGGGAAGTCCTGATGCATTTGCCTCAAAACAGGTGACTCCGCCTCCGGTAACGGCAAGATCATATTGATAAAAAAGTTCTATCAGCGACGGCGCCGACTGATAAACCATGCAGCCGCGGCTCATTTCCCGAAACAAAGGCTCCCTGTGTCTGAAATTGGGGCCAATCGCAACGTCCGCCCGCCACCCCGATTTTTTTAGGATTCTGATCGCCTTGATAGTAACGCCGTATGTATCGCTTCCACCCAAAGTTATCAGAACTTTCTCCAGTTTGCTGCGTTTTCTTCGAAACTTTTTGATCTCCCGGTTTAAAATAAGGTAATCTTTTCCGGTATAAATATGTTTCCCCCGCAGATTATGAAACAGCATACTGCAAAAATGCAGATCCACAAACTGAGCTCCGTCTCCGCAGTCATCGATTGCAGCCAGAATAATATTCTCATTTTTCACATGTTCCGCGAGCTCACACCCGGTCTGAAATTTATCCAGCAGCCAAACTTCGATATGGTATTTTTCAATTACTGTTTTCTCCCAGTTGCCTGCAACATCCGAATAATCTGCAACAACATACGGAATCTTTCTTTTGTCCAGAATCTGCAGGGAAGCTTTATCCTGATTTATTATAATAAGGCTCTCCTCCCCTGCCTGTTTCAAATATTCCACAATATTTAAAGCCCTGTAAAAATGTCCCATTCCCCTTTGGTGGGAACTTTCAATACATACCGCAAACTTCATAACAGTCTATCTAATATCTTCCCACTGCAGAACAGTATCTTCTTCTAAATCCCGGCGCGCGCGCTTTCCAATTACCATCTCTTTATACTTCGGACAGATTCCATACCCGGGTCTTTTGATATCAATCTCTGTTTCTGTCAGTACCTCTCCTTCTTTTATATTTCTTGTACAGACAATACTTTTTCTGTTATTTCTGCGGTTCTTTCTCTCATCCCCCATTGGTCTCTTAATCCCATTTCCCCGCATTTCCTCAAAAAGTCTGATTTTATCTACCATCAATTTCATTTCATCTACGGTTGCAGAAAGCATATGATCCGGTCCGTCTGCATTCTTATCATACGTAAAATGTTTTTCGATGACTTTTGCCCCCATTACTGCAGCGAAAATACAGGAATCAACGCCTGACGTATGATCCGAATATCCAATCACAAACTGCGGAAATTCCCTCTGAAGCGTTTTTACTGCTTCCAGATTTACATACTTTGACGCTGTCGGATACAAGCTGACTACATGCATAATTACAATATCCGTGTTTCCCTCCGCCACAATGGTATCGACTGCTTCTCTTACTTCCCCCATGGTACACATACCGGTTGAAAGCAGGACAGGTTTCTTTTGTCTTGCAACTTCCCTAAGAAACGGCAGATTTGTAACATCATCCGCTCCTGTTTTATATACATCTGTCTGAAGTCTCTCCAACATTTCTATATCCGTCTTATGCGACGGTGTGGAAAAAACGTCCAGACCTTTCTCTTTCGCATAAGTAAATACTCTTTTGTGCAGTTCTTCACTTAATTCAAACCTGCGAAAGTATTCTGTCTGAGAAGCGATACCCGTATTTTCCATATCAAATACCGCCTGCTTTGACGCGATTGTATCTGCCCGGTAAGTCTGCAGCTTAACTGCATCCACGCCGCTCGCTTTTGCCTGATCGATCAGCCTGACAGCTGTTTCATAATCCGTAAAATTGCCTCCTATTTCTGCAATAATATAACATTTCTCTCTTCCAAACCGCATCGTATCTTTTTCCCGCTTTCTCCATATATTTTATCTATATTCAGGTGTTTTGTTATGCAAGCCACTTCACAAGCTGAAAAATCTCCGCATATTCAACGCCCATTTTTAATCCGTTATTGACGGCATCCTGACGAAACCAGGTTAGCCACGAACCTCCCGTTCTGCCCATCTCCGTTTTATATGATTTCACGGCTCTTTCTTTCGTCTCCCATGTTTCAGTGATATCAACAAAAAAATTCCCGCAAAATTCTTTTTCAGAAACATACCAGTTACTGCGGTACATCAGCAGCTTATTTACATGCCTTGAGACATGCATCGTACAATAGGAAAGATTTCTGTGATCATGATGCACATCATGGCACCAGTGTGTATAAATAAGTTCTATCTTATTTTCCTCAATAATCTGTAATAATTTCGCATGAACCGCTTCCCCATATTCAAGCTCAAACGTAGGAATACCACCCAGTACCAGCTTGTATCCGATGATAGAAGCCGCTTCTTTCGCCTCTTCCAATGCAGTTTTTCCATCGCGCAGAATTTCTCCGCTGCGGTTCCGAAACTGTGAATCTGTGGCAATAAAAACAATCACATTGTCCCCTGCTTTTACATGCTTCGCCAAAGTTCCCCCACAGCCAAGTTCGATATCATCAAAATGCGCTCCTACTGCCAATATGTTCATGACGTTTCCTTTCTGAAATGATATTCCCTCCGCTCATACTCTGCACTGAGCGCGATTGCCTGTTCTGTCGTCACATAATCAGACTGTGCCTGCTTTATGATAAAACAGGCTTTTTCATAATCCTGCCATGTGTCTACTGTCAGCCTGACCTTTGGTTTATTTTTACATCCGGGCACATCCGGCGTGCCATGTCTGTACTGTGCAAGATGATCCAGTATATATTCGTCCGCATGTTCAAAATGTTTCGGCAATGAAGCATTTTTTAAGCTTTCCTCTAACGCCGAATACGACATGATCTCCATTCCCACTCCAACCGGCAGAACAGAAAAATTTTCGGAAAACTCCATCTCCTTTTCTTCATGAAAACGAATCAGCCGGTCAAGTTCTTCTATATCGGGAAACGGATTGTCCCCTGTCATTCTGACAATCTGGTCAAATTGATATCTTGCCGCACAATTGCAATATCTTTTTAAAACATTTAATTCATCGCCGCGAAAACATATCGTATTATTTTTTCTGCAAAATTCCTGTACCTCATCATCTGCGGCCAGATCACTGGTGGCAATCACTGTCGTTACAGCTGACTGAAGTTTTTTAAGTCTGTCCAGAATATGTCCTAATAATGTCTTTCCATCAAAATCTTTTAATATTTTTCCGGGAAGCCTGCTCGACCCCATTCTTGCCTGTATAATAATTCCTGTCACCTTTTATTCCCCTATCTCCTGCGCTCTGTTGATATAATTTTTGATCACAATTTCCCGCCCGTTTATATTAGCGCGCTCATTTTCCTCTGTCGCTCTGGGCAGGTAACACTTTTGGCATACATTAATTTCTTTAAACTTGCCGGTCTGATGAAGTTTACGTATGTGATTTAATTTTTCCCCGTGCCAGATTTCATAAACAGAATGCTCATGTACATCCCCCAAAATCTGCATCCCGTCTTCATCATTCGAACATAATAAAACTTTTCCGTCCGATCCGACTACCAGACGCTGGTATAACTGCGGACAGGAAAAGTTTTCTTCATACACAATGTCCTCATCTTTGTCCAGATAATCAATCAACGGATTAAACGCCACATAATCCACATAGGGTGCGAACGTATTATAATATCCGGCAGGATCGCTCCGAACGGACGGCCAGATTCCCTGCACTTTTATCACCGGTTTCGATACATTTCTTTCCTGTTTTACTTCATGAATTTCTTTTATTTTTTGAAGCGTGTCCTCAAATTTTAAAGGCTTCCTGATACTCTCGTATTGTTCCTGCAAGCCGTCTACGGAGATCGTAATCCAGTCTGCCCCGGCATCCATAATCTGTATAAAATAATCTTTTGTCAGTTTGCTTCCATTTGTCAGAAATGATACTTCCCCGATTCCTTTGCTCTTGCAATATGAGATACAGGAAATAAACTGTGGGTGAAGCGTTGCCTCTCCCCGCAGACTTAAACGCACAGCAGGAACTTTTCCCGCAATTTCATCTATAACTTTCGTAAAAATCTCATATTCCATCAGCTGTGTATGAACTTTCCTCTTAAATTCATCTGTGATGGTATAACACATCGGACACTTCAAATTACACAGAGACGATAATTCAAGATCAACTAATAGCGGATATTCTGATATATACTGTGTCTTTGGATATTCGCACCAGCCTGTGCGGTAGTTTTTATACTCCTCTACCCATCCGGCTGCCCGTTTCTCTTCAAACAGCGCCTCTCTCTCCGGCGGTTCCATTGTGTAATTGCCCTTATTGATCGGTACATTCTTCTCCATCTGCTTTCTCCTTACTTTTCCGCCAGCAGGCATCTTCTCAGTCCCTCTTCCAAAGAAATGGACGGTTCCCATTTCCAGTTTTCTTTTATGCATGAAATATCCGCTGTCACATCATTTAACTCATTTCTCCTGACCATGTTTCTGGATACTGTCTGCTTGTGTGTCCCTGCCAGTTTCTGCAGCAGATCAATGATCTCCTGTACAGAAAAAGAGACTCCCGAACCAATATTATACAACTGAAATCCTTTTGATTTTTCAATCGACAGCTCAATTGCATTACACACATCTTCGATATAGATATAATCACGCCTTGGATTTAAATCATTTACTTCTATTTTTGCACTGTCTGAACACAGCTGCCGCATAATGGCGGGAATTAAAAAGTTTTCATTCTGCCCGGGACCATATACATTAAACAGCCTTAAGACTGAAATATTCATCGAAAAAAAACTGCTGTAAAATTCACATAGTTCCTCTGCCATATATTTTGATTTCGCATACGGGTTATCCGGTTTGACATCACTTGTTTCCGACACAGGGATCGACTTTGGCTGTCCATAAATACAGGCGCTGATATATGTAAGGTTAATCCCGTATCGTCTGCAAAATTCAATGACTTGTAAAGTTCCCATAACGTTCACTTCAAAAAAATTTTTCGGATTTTCCCAGCTTGCCGGGACAAATGTCCTGCCCGCAAGATGTATGACATGTGAAATATCCGTTCCGCAGAAAGAATCAAAATCTGCTTCTGTTCTGACGTCAAGCTCCTGTGAATCGGGATGAATCACCCGATAATGTTTCGTCTGTAAATATTCTATTAAATGCCTTCCGATAAATCCGTTTCCACCTGTTATTAATATATTTTCTGTCGGTTTCATGTTCTGTCCTTCTTAACTTGTCTGAAACGCATCCAGCATTTTATGCATTTCATTTAATTCCCCCATATCTTTCCAACAGTTCTCTGTTACAGGATATGCGCCCACTCTTCTTCCCTCTCTCATTAACCGGTCCAGCAGATCCGTCATCTGATATACTTTACCTCTCGGAATCTCCCCCAGTACGGTTGATTCCATGACATAAATCCCGGTGTTAACCTGATAATTAAATTCCGGTTTTTCTGAGATTTTACAAATGGCTCCGCCTGTCTCCAATTCAAAAATTCCGTAAGGAATCTGAAAATGCTTTAATGATGTCACTGCGGTGATTTCGTTATGGTGTTCCCTGTGAAATTCATATAATTTTGCATAATCTATATCCAGTAATACATCGCAATTACTCAAAAAAAATGTTCCGTTTATTTTGTCTGTTAGCAGACATAGGCTGCCGCAGGTTCCGTAAAAATCTTCTTCTTCCACATACCCGATCTCATAATCTTTTTCTTTGTCATCAAAGTATGCTTTAATCAGATTCTTCTTATAATTTAACGTCAGCAGAAAACTGCTGCATCCGTTTTTCTGAAAGGAATCTATAATACGTTCCAATATTGTTTTTGCACCGATTGGCATCAGTGGTTTGGGCAAAATACTCGTATATGGACTCAGTCTCGTCCCTTTTCCTCCAGCCATTATTACAACCGGTATGTCTATCTTCTGATAATTTATTACTTCATTTTGTACCAGATCCCGAATAAAAATCATATCAACAAGCTCATCTGCATTGTTAATTACCGGTATGGCATCGATCCGGGCGTTCAGCATAATCTCTTTGGCGCTGCTCACCTGATCTTCATATATTGTTTTTGGCGTCCTGCACATTAGTTCGGAGATATCAGCGTCAAACGACCCTTTTCTTAAAATCCATCTTCTTACATCCCCGTCTGTAACAATACCGGTAACTTTTCTATGTTTTGTGACAATCAGAATTTTATGCCTGCCAGAATCCAGTCTCTGTATGGCCTCTCTTACTTTTATGCCCTCTTCTGTACAAATATCCTGCAACTTATCCATAAACCGCCCTATCTCCGGACACCAGGATGTTTATATATTGTATCTATCCGCCTTATACCTGTTTAAATTGTTTCGTATCCATTCGATGGTAATTTCAAGGCCTCTGTCAATACTGTATTCCGGCATCCAGTCTGTAAATTTTTTTATTTTTTCATTGCTTCCCAGCAGCCTGTTTACTTCACTTTTATCAGGCCTTAAACGAATATCTTCACAAATTATCCGCGCCTGTGGATTAATCTTTTGTATGATTTTTTCCGCCAGATCACCGATGCTTATCTCTTTCTGGGTGGCAATATTAAGCTCTTCTCCTATTGCAGAACGACACTTTGCAATCTCTATAAATCCGTTTACGGTATCTTTCACAAAGTTAAAATCTCTGGTCGGATTGAGAGACCCCAGCTTAATCTCTTCTTTTCCGTTCAGCAGCTGAACCGCTATCGTCGGAATCACAGCTCTTGCTGACTGCCTTGGCCCATATGTATTAAATGGTCTCACAATTGTCACCGGAAGCTCAAAAGAACGGTAAAAACTTTCCGCAAGCCTGTCCGCTCCTATTTTAGTCGCAGAGTAAGGAGACTGCCCCTGAAACGGATGCTTTTCATCAATCGGAACATATTTAGCCGTACCGTATACTTCGGATGTGGATGTCACCAAAACTCTTTCCGTCTCAAAATCCCTTACAGCCTGCAATACATTTAACGTGCCTTTTATATTTGTATCTACATAGGAATCCGGAGAATGATAGCTATAAGGAATTGCAATCAAAGCGGCAAGATGAAAAACAAGATCCGTGCCCTCCACTGCTTTCCTCACTCCATTTGGATCACGTATATCACCGCTGAATATTTCAATCTCACTTTTAACTTCCTCCGGAAGCGTATCCAGCCATCCCCAGGAATTAAAAGAGTTATAATATACAAAAGCCCTTACCTGTATTCCCTGTTTTATCAATTCCTCTGTCAGATGACTTCCTATAAATCCATCTGCACCTGTTACTAATGCTTTCATCCTGTTTTCCCCAATATCCATTATTTTTATCGCTTAGCGTATGACCTGTTCATAAACTCTCTGCCCAATCATCTGCCCGCTTTTAAAAAGTTTTCTTTTTTCGTCATGTTTTTTTATGTAATGAAGTAACGCCTGCAGATCTCCTGTAAATTCATTTTCCAGTATTACAGATTCTCTGTCTTTCTCCATTTCTTTGGTTATTTGTTTTTTTAATTCCTCTTCATCATAACGAAGTGTTATTGTATGGCGCCTCTGATCGTTCTCATTCAGCCGCACAAGATGGTTTTTATTTGAAACAAAGAAGATTGTTTTCTTTCCCGCTAAACAAGTAAAATGATATACTTCGCGATCCTCTGTTTCTATATTCCATTCACTTTCTATTGTACTGACTGTTAATTCTCTGCTTTTCGGTATATATTTCACACATTGATTCGACTGATAGGAAACAAAGTAAATCGATTCTCCCCAGAAAAAACCATCCCGAAACAGACTGCTTTCACTTTCCCGTGTGCAAAAATCCAAGACAGAAACAACGCGCTCCTTTTCCAGATCATAAGAGATGATTTTGTTTTTTACATTCATCGCATAGAGAATATGCCCTGCTCCCAATATCTTATAAAATCCGCCGTCTGCTTCTGCTATTTTAAGGAATGTCATCTGATGCGACTGCATATGAAATTTTACAAGAAAGCTGTCCTCGCATACTGCAAAATAAAGACATCCGTTATAAACATATAAACCGCTGTCTGAACCGACCTTATATTTCTTTCCCGTCCTTTTCTCATATTCTTCCTGAAAATTAACTTTAAACACAAAACCGGACATTTCCCTGTTCAGTTGACCAAACACTGCTCCAAACGTGGGTATTATATACAATACTTCCTCTCCCTGTTCCAAAACAGGGAATATCTGGTAAGAATGATTCCGCAAACCGGCAATACAAAGTTCCCTGATCTCCTTTTTTTGGCAATCATAAATATATGCCGAAGATGCCAGACAAGGGCATACTGCTATTGATGTTTCAAACTGCACTACCTGTGAAAACAAATTACTTTGCTCTGTTTTTTCTCCGGAAAATCTACCAAGATATAGAATCTCCCCACTTGTGATATCTGCTGAAAACAAAGCGTTGTAGTCTGTAGATGCAAAAATCAATTTATCCTCATAAAGATAACTTTTTATCATTCTTACGTATTGCATTTTTTCATCATTCAGATAAGTGATGCTGCAGTCCTGCAGCATAACCGGCTTTCCCGTCTTTTTGTACACCTGCACAACACTGCTGTAATCCCCATAATAAACGTCGCTGACCAATACAGCACGATCCAGATCTGCAGAATCATCATAAATTCCCCAGCCCTCCCGTATATACTTATCCCGAATTTCCCGGTATGCATCCCATAGCTGCGGTCGCATTGAGGTGAGCGTGCTCTCAATCAAAGGATGCGGTCGCCAAAGCAATACAACTTTATCCCGATTTTCTTTTAACTTCTCTAACACACTCTCTATTTTTCTCAGCATTATTTCGTTGTGACCAAGCAGCCCGTTAATCGTCGTATTATACAAAATAATTCTCTTGCGGCTTTTATCCGGCTTCTCAATAATCTTTTCCCATGCCTGCGGAATTTCAATATCTTCCTGCCTCATTTGGACAATCCTGTCAAACTTCGGCGAACCAAGCCCCAGTATTTTCCCATCCCAGTAAGTTTTCGCCGCATCGCTGCTGTCATTCATTGCCGCAAGCAGTACTTTAAGATATACCTGTTTCATATCCTCTGACTGAACAATTACTTTATCCGCGTGTAATACGCCGGGAACGGTACAGAAATGCTTCATTTCTTCTATTTCCGGCTCATTCTCCGGACTGATCTCTCCAAGAACAAAATAGGGAATATAAACAAGTTTTTCTGTAAACTGCTTTAAATGATCCGAATAAAAAAAAGGATGTACGCTCGTCACATAGTTCATATTATCATACGGATTATGGAAAAAAATCATATCCGGTTTGTGCGTCTCAAAATCAAATTCATCATATTTTGTAACGGGAACATCGTCCGGAAACTGATCGGCTTCATAGTGCATTTCGCGAAAACTTCCGTCCGGATTTTTGTCATAATACGGAATCGGGATCACATAGGCATCACAGTTTTTATCTGCATCTGCGGCCCGCCATACACTCTCCAGACTATCCCACATACTTGCCTTATATGGCAGAAAAACCGCTTCGGTACGAATTTGAATCTTATGTTTTATATTGTTTGATATCCTGACTGTTTCCTGTTTTAACAGTTTATAGATTTTATTTGCACTGACCTCCCTGTTTTCCCGAAGATCTTCATACAATCGGTAGGCCAGTTCACAGTACTGCTCCAACAAAACTACCGCGCAATGACCCTCCCCCTCTGTACTCTCGATTAATGTCCCGATGGCAATTGCACCATTCTGGCAGTCACAGAGAAGCTCCATGGCAGGCTGGTTGTTCTTTTGCTCTATGTATTTTTTGATCTGGCTATGCGCCTCTTCAATCTGTGAAACAAGTTCAATTGCCTGTTTTACCTGTGCTTTTCTCATTTTTCTCCAACCCGACGTTATTTTGTCGTTAATTTAACTTATTATCATATGGATTATCGGGACGTTTCCGTCTGCACTATTTCCATTCTAAATAAGTGCTTCGCTCCGCGTAAAGCCGCGGTCCTGGCATACCCGAAAGCTTCCTCTGCAGACCTCTGTCCGCCTTTCGGCTTAGCTAATGCCGACTTTTTGCTCTCTATGTTAATGTATCTTTCTGCGATCCGTGAAACGGTAAAATCACCTTTCGGCCATTTATTCTCAGACTGATACATTTCAACCTTTAACTACTGTATTTTCGTCGTATATTCTTTGCAAAATTTATAGCGATTGTTGTCTGTGCGCCGCACAACTCACAGATAAATTCCTTTCCCTGCCGCTTTCCTTCCGCGCCGCATTCCGCACAGATTTTACCGGCGCCTTTCGCATTAATCTCCACCAGTTCGATTGAATTTATATTGCATTTATAGGCAAGTCTTTCCCTGATATAAGGTTCAAACGAACGTGTCTGTCTCCTGTTTACCGTTTTTGCATAAAACTTAGCTTTATTTTTTTGCACCGGCCTTGTAATTACAATTCTGGCAGGCTTCTCATTTCGAAGCATTCTGTTGATCTCAGCATTGATAAACGTCGTTGTTCTGCTTTTTTCTTTTTCTTTCTGCCTCTCATATTTTTGTCTGCCAAGGTTATTTGTCTCAATTTCTTTTGCTTTCCGTTCATTGCCGCTTTTCGCGTTCTTCTCAAACACTTTATACATCCTGCGGCGTTCCCTGTTTTTCTCAGCAAGCCGTTCCGTCTCAGGGTCTACTATTTCTTCTAATCTTTCCCCGTAAACGGCCCCGTTCGACAGAGTAATCATATCTGTTCTGCCGATATAGGCATAAATTGTATGACAATAGTCATTATGCGACCTGATTTTTACTTCTACCGGAACTGCCAGTACAACATCCTCGTTTCTGATCTGGATGCGGATCTGCCGATCAAACTCTCTTTCATCTTTTAGTGGTATAGAAATGCGTTTCCGCGGAGTTCTGCAAACAATACGGATCTCACCGTCCCTGTAAGAATAGCCGTTTGGCGATATCCGAAACCAGTCGTCGTCTTTTGTCTGCGGTACCGTCAGATATCTTCTGGTCAATCTGCAAAGCAGGTTATTAAGCCTTTTTGTATCAACCGACAGGTCTTTTGCATTTTTGGGCGTTTCATATTCCCGGCGGTTTAGAATGGCCGCATACACACTGCCAATTTTTAACACCGTTCTTAAATAGATCCTGTCGTCATCGCTTAAATTTTCGTTTGCAGTGATCCTCTCACCGACCTTATTTTTTACAATCCCCCAGCTGCGCTTAATATCCGCAACAGCGTCTGTAACAGCAAGCTCATAGTAGACAGCCGGAAAATTCAACTGTTCCCTGAGTCCACAGTGACGCATCTCATTTAAAATGCCATAAACAGGCGTCAAGCTGTCAAGTCTGTGCACTCCGGCATATTTACCATAGACATAATTCCTGACTTTGCTGTAATCCAATGCAATCCCTTTTAAGAAATCCATTGTCTCTTTTGGCAGCGCTTTACTGTACTGCCGGACGGTTTTGGTGATAGTGTTGTCCGAAGACATATGATTCGCCTTTCCAGTCAACCTGTTTTCTGTTTTTGAGAAAAATTTGTTCTGCAATATCATATCGGGGAATCATAGCACAATCACTGTACAGGAGATTTCGCAGATTCAGCTAATCTATGAAACGCCAACAGATTATTTTCTAATAGTAAAAGCAGATATTTTATCTTTCATAATCTGATATCGGCATTATCTTACCACTAATTGATTAAAATGACAATCCTTTTTTTCATTTCTACGGATAACATACGCCAAAAACAGACGGAAAGTTATGGAAAACTGTAAGAATTGTATAAAATAAAAGTGTTTTATGGTCAGATTTCTGGTCAAAATTACATATTTAGGAGGAAGAACTAAATGGCTCGTCTGGATACGCTGAATTTCTTTGATATTTTTCCGATTACGGGAATATATCAATAACCTTTTTCACAGTTTTGCCGTTTGCGGGAATATGTCTATAAACCTGAAATCAGCTTTTACTTTAATAAATAATCGCCTGTATCAGATTTAGAATTTTGAACTATTAAGCATTTCTTAATAGTTGCCTATTGAACTATCCGAAAATTACGGATAGTTGCCTTCCATTTGAACTGTTCGGAATTTCCGAATAGTTGCGATTAATCTAAATTTTCCAGCAGAAACAACGTAGTTAAGATATTCCCCTTACTCTACAGGTGGGTCAAAGTCCTCGTCCGTACACTTGCGGATGATTCGTTTTGTCTTTTCGACAGGTAGCGGAACATTCTCTTCATCGAAGTATTCGATATTCACTACCTCCACAACTGCCTCATGGTTGTCCTTGCCTGCAGGTACAAGCACAAAATCACCAATTTCAATGCTATCATCATCTGTAAGATAATAATAACTCTTATATCCTTCATCAAAGGTAACACTGCAAAAGATGTATTCTGACTTGCGCCGTTTCGCTTTTCCGTAAACCGATGGGTCAAGAATTTCTCCTAAGCCATAGAAACGAATAAAATCAAACACTGTTTCCGCAAAATCTGCGAAATCATCCGGCAGACCATTTTTATCGTAGCTACCTGATATGGTACGGCTTGGATTTTTCTTGTACTCGATTGTTATGGTGTAATCCTTTGCTTCGTTTGGTGTGTCTATCACATCATCGGGATTTCCTTCGATGTGACTAAACAACTCTTCTGCATCAAAATTTTCAAGCAGACTTTCGATTCCACCTTCAATTTCGTACTTGCGGGAAACCTTGCATCCGGTACCAATATTCTGAATATGCTCTAATGTTTCCGTATCTCTGTCAATAATCAAATGTTCAGTATAATCCCAGGTTACAAATTTCCAATCTGCATCTTCCGGTTTATGTCGTGGTTCAATTTTTGTAAACCTGTGGTAATCTAAGGTGATTTTTGTTATCACATCTGGTTTATAGTTTCCATCAAACACATACAAATCATCCATACCAACGGTATCTCGGACAAGGTCTGACAAATCTGTGCCTTCATAGTCAAAGTCTGCACATAAAGAACCTCTGAATTTATATGTGACTCCTTCAGTGTTAGTCAATTCCATAACCCAATCGCCAATATCCGTAGCAAAAATTTCTGTATATTCGTTACTGAAATATGCTGCGATTGCTCCAAACAACTTATCTGCCGCCGACTTATCAATTTTGAAATTCTTACTTCTGGCTTTTTCGTATCGTTCTCCACCACAACCAAAATTATATCCCGAAAACCAAATACGACCTTCATTGTTGATAGTCAAATGCTGCTCCACCTCTTCATCAGGCTCCGGCATAGGACCATAGCAGATATTATTTGATACGATACGCATCTTCTTTAGTGTTCCTTGGAATATAAAGGGGTTCTCTCCGGAGAGCAATGCCAGTCTGCTTAATGCCAGGATAAACCATGCACGGTTTTTGTATTCTAATATTTCGGTTGCATCATATGCCCAATGATTGAAGTAACGCCATCTTGAATATATAGCAGAACCGAGCAAAGGAATATCCGTCACATCATCTATGATTTTATCCAAAGCCTCGTGGTTATGCTCGGCAGCACCATATCGTTCCGAAAAGGCATGACCACAGTCCATATCAAATCCAAGAGCATCGCAATCATCAGCCATCCAATGGTCAACAAGTTCAATATAGTTGATATTTTGGTCTCTGAATTTATCACACCACTTCACGGCAAAATCGTGTATCTGTTTCATATCAGCCACCGTGGTACACCTCCTGTTTTTTATATTTTAGGATTCAAATATGTAATAGGGTTTTGCGCCCCTTGATTCAATTTTAATCCTGCTATAGATTTTCCGTAATAGAATGCCTCATTTATATCATGTGGAATTCCGTTTTCATAGTCCTCATCCACAAAGAAAATACGATTCTCTGTCTGAGGTGTTAAGATTTCATCTTGTCTTGGACGTTTCTCCGGTGCCTCTTTACATTTATACCACTTGGTAGGTTTATAAACAGCCACAATCAAAGAATTATATACACCAAACACATATTCAACAGTTTGAGCATTACTCATTGAGGCTCTCCATACACCTCGAACAGAATCGTAGAGTTCATCAGCTGGAATATCTCTTCGGTAAAGTTTATTAATTTTAATGACAAGAATTTTATGTTTAATATCGTCCTCAGTTAATTCTACTGCACCATATACTTTTTCAAAGTCTTCTACCGATAAAGCCTCCGAAGAATGGTGTCCGGCAACAATATTTGTAAGTCCCACATCACTCACATAGTTAAAAGCATTTATCAATGCCGCCTCGGCTGCAAAAGCCTCTGTTTCCGTAAGATTACTGTTGATGATTATTTTCTTAACCTGTAATCCAAGAGCGTTGATTTCTGAAATAGTTTTCAATTTCAGTTTCTCACTGTTAGGACTGTTAAGGCTTTCTTTTTCATGCTCGAACACTCTGTTCCCAGTGCCTTTACCGATATAAAATATTTGATTTGTTCTTGGGTCAATCAACCCATATACATAATAGTCACCCAATGAGAGTAAACTTTTTTCTGAAAAGTATTCCATAGAAACATCCCTTCATTTAATCCATACTACCGCTACCTTTATTACCACCAAACTCACATCCGTGTACATGGTCATGTCCGTAGTACCAACGGCCGTATCGGTAGCCATAGTGTGGTGGACAGTTGGCACAATCCCCGTTACATCTGCCATTATGCCTATGCCCGTGATTGGATGCAGCACCAGCACCTGCTATGACTGCAAAGAGTGTACCGAAGAAACCTAACTTCGGTGCGGGAGGTTCCGGCACATAGTCATCGATATAGATATCCACTTCTTCAAGGGGTTCTTCTTCGATTTCTTCCTCTTCTTCGTCCTCGTATTCTTCCTCTTCCCGTAAGTCTTCCGGTAGGGTCAGATGTTGTTCCGAGCATATTTGGATAATATCCTCATCCTCTGCAACGCCATACAAGTCCTCCATATCGGCAGAGGTCAATCTGCTGACGGAGTTGTGAAGGGCGGCCGTAGCCAGTTCCTTATCGTTAATGCAGAGAAACTCAATAAGGTCGGAGCAAGAGAATGCCAGTTTTGCTTCCACGGCTTTACGCAACAGACGATTTGCCGCAGGAACATTCACTTGCAATTCAATGATGATTTCTCCAACTTCATCTGCCGTTCCAAGAGATGTTAATGCAGAAAGATTGCGTACCTGTGTACTTTCCGCCCAATCATAGAATTTTTCATAGTATTCGTCCCATGTGTATGTACGCAATCTCAACACCTCTCATCTGCAAAAGTTACTTTTATTTTTTTGGATTTACTTTTCCTTTTGTAACAATAACAACCGCAAAACTTGCAACTGCTCCTGCAACTCCAGCAGCCGCTTTTAATCCATTTTTTACACCTTGTACCTGTGCATTTCTGCAGGATTCACATTTCTTGTGTTTATATCCTTCTGGAAGTGGTTTTTGACACTTTTTGCATACCTTATTCTCCATCGTCTTCTCCTTCTAACAGAGGCACATTCTCTACGCAAGGGAGTGCCTGTATTTTTTGCTTAATATCGGGTAACGTTTTAGACCAGTAATTCTCTGGTGCGGGGTCTATCAAATCCAATCTTTGTACTAAGCCTTCCGTTGACAAATATGCACTCTGTAAATATCCCGCATAGTATTGGAGACTCTGACGTGCTGCTGCACTTTCACCCAATTCCTGATATGCCATAGCCTCTGCCAATGAAACCATATTCACAGCAGATAAACTTTCGCGGATTTCATTCATTCGCAGACTTATCTTTTCCGGGTTAGCACCAGATATTAGTTTGCCCCAAAACGATTCCGGCTGTTCTTTTATAAAGGTTAAATTGGCATTTTGACTTTGCATCAACAAGTTTCGGCTATCTTCCGCATCGGAGGCAATCCTCAAAAGAGCTATTGCCTTTAATTCCGGATTTTTAATCTGCATAGCTTGTAACAACTTTTGCTGACAACTATAAGCCATTGCAAGTCTGTCAAATTCCTGTCCTTGTCTTACTTCTTCGATGGCTAACTGAACCGTGTGGATTTCTTCCGCAATTTGAGCCATCTGCATTTGGGTTGCATAACTGGTCATTGCTTCTGATAATGCCGGAGACAGGTCAACGCTCTTCAGTGAAATCGTTGATACAATTTTATTTGTTTCTGGGTTAACAAGATTAGCCATGAGTGTGCCGTCTTTTTTCGTCATGAGTTTTAAGGCACCGTTGGCAATCTGTGTCTTCTGTTCATCCGTCAAAATAGCTTGGAATGCCTGTTCTGGAATGCTTGCTTTTACCATATTGATAAAGGCGGGGGCAGTATATAACATTTCCTCGATTTTTTTGAACGCTTTTTTAGCACCCTTCAGTAACGGTTTCGCCACTTCCGGCATATCCGAAAAATGCTCAACTACTTCATAACTATAGTCTTCAGCATCAATTACTTCTATATCATCTGGAGAGATATAAATTGTTTCTTCCATAAAAGTTCGTTCCTTTCTGTTGTTCTCTATAACAACGCTTGTAAATTTTGCGAAGAAAACATCTTGCAAATAAGAACTTATCCCTCTCGTTTCACATATGTCAGTTCAATATCGTACCCAAGAGCCTCCATCATTTTAATAAAGGTGTTGTTAACCACACCGTCCTGTTTTTTGATGATACGATTTACATATTGACCCGTAGTTCCAATAGTTTCAGCAAGCTGCGCCTGCGTAGTTTCGTTCTCTATACACTTTACTTTTACATCTACTTCTATATTATTTCTAATCATACATTTGCCACTCCTATTCGCAAGGCTTGTTAGTTCTAACACAAATAAGATAATTTATTATACCACAAAATTCTCCGAATTACAATACATCCGCCAAAACTGCCTATGAACTTTTTGTAACAGAAAACACCCTGCATTTCTGCAAGGTGCTGACTGTAGGGAATATTCTCTTATCTTCTCACATCCAGGCTTGTGCCGGATTTAAACTCAACCGTAACCTTTTCTTCGTAGACCGTTATTTTCTCAATCAGCCTGCGAACCAACCGCTCATCGTATTCGGTGATGTCCTGTGTCTGCTCGGCAAGGAACTGCTGCATTTCACTGATTCGCTGTTTTACACCTTCACGCTCGGCATTATCCACCAAGGCACTCTGCCTTGCTTCTCGGAGTCGATAAATCTCATCTGCAATGCTGTCGTAATTGCCCTTGGAATTTGCTATCTTGAGCAGTTCCTTTTGCAGTTCTTCCAAACGGCTATCGATTTCAGCAAGGGGAATGCCGTCTGCCCCGGTAAGCACCGCCTCCACATTCTTCTGTAAGGTTTCGTTCATGGTATCCTTTCTGGCAAGCACCCTGTTAATGGCTCTTATCACAAGGCTTTGCAGTTCAGACTCGTGAATGGCATCGGCATCACAGGTTCCGGGACCGTTCTCCATTCTGGTGCAGCAACGCCACACAATCGATTTGTTGCCCCTGTTGTTCCAGACCACCCTGCGGTAAATCTCCCCACACTTGGAGCAATACACGATGCTGGAAAGTGCGTATTTACTGCTATAAACACGCTTTTTTCTGTCTTTTCCGCTGTGGAGATTAGAACGCCTAATCATTTCTTCCTGCACCTGCATATAAAGGTCACGGGGAATAATGGCTTCGTGGCTGTTTTCCACATAGTATTGTGGCACCAAACCGTTATTCGGAACACGCTTTTTCTCCAGGAAATCCACCGTGTAGGTTTTCTGAAGAAGGGCGTCACCAATGTATTTTTCATTCTTTAGGATTTTCTGCAAGGTTTCTGCTCTCCATTTGGTCTTTCCGGCGCCAGTCAGAATGCCGTCAGCCTCCAAGCCTCTTGCAATCTGCTGCAGACTTGCACCCTCAAGGTATTCTCTGAATATGCGTTTGACAACTTCCGCCTCTTTTGGCTCAACAATCAACTGACCATTCTCATCTTTGGTAAATCCAAGAAAACGGTTGTGGTTAACTGTAATCTGTCCCTGTTGGTATCGGTACTGAAAACCCAACTTCACATTCTGCGAAAGCGACTGGCTTTCCTGCTGTGCAAGGCTCGCCATAATGGTAAGCAGAACCTCGCCCTTGGCATCCATCGTGTTGATATTTTCTTTTTCAAAATACACGGGGATGTTCTTTTCTTTAAGCTGTCGGATGTATTTAAGGCAGTCCAGGGTATTTCGGGCAAATCGGCTGATGGACTTGGTAACAATCATGTCGATTTTACCCGCCATCGCCTCATCAATCATGCGGTTGAACTCCTCACGTTTTTTGGTGTTAGTGCCTGTTATTCCATCGTCAGCGAAAATTCCGGCAAACTCCCATTCGGGATTTTTACGAATATAATCGGTGTAATGCTCCACCTGTGCCTCGTAGCTGGTAGCCTGCTCATCGCTGTCCGTGGAAACACGGCAGTAGGCTGCCACACGCAGCTTTGGTATTTCGGATTCCTTTGCCGTATTGCCAACACGTCTTCGTGCCGGAATCACGGTAATATTCTTAGTCTGCTGCATTCATTTCAACCTCGCTTTCTATCAGACTATAGGCGTATTCAGCCTGTTCAAAAGGGTCGTAGAAGACCTTTTTTTGTTTTCTCATTGTAAAATGCAGGGGAGTGGCAGGAGTTTCCTTAACCTTTAATTCTCTGACCCTGCCAAAATGATTTGCTCTCGACTGGCGTTCCTCTTCCGCCTTGTCGAACATTTCCTGATCTATAATGGCAGGGTAATAATCATCCCCAAGGTAATGGGTGTTTCGGAGCATTCGTCCGGCACTGCCGTGGAACAACTTCAAGCCTACCGTTTCGGCGGCCACCTTCAGCGCCTTGCCGGAAATATACTCTTTGAAGAAGGTTCTGACCTGTTCTGCCTGGACTTCATCCACAACCGCTTTTCCGTCCTCGATGCGGTATCCGTAGGGAATATGTGCTGTCATTTACATCACCAACCTTTCCGCTAAATTCAATCCACATTTCAAGTGAAACACTATCTGGTGTCTTGTTTCCACCGTGATGCTATCCACAAATTCAAGGAACATCTCATCTGAAAATGCTGTCTGCATCTCACCCTTGGAAGTGAAAGACATCAGTTTTTGCAGTTCCTTCATTCTAACCTTATCTCCGCCAACGAAACTGACCAGCTTTTCCTTTTCTGCTCGTAGCTGTTGTTCCTCCGCCACCAGTGCGTTATTTTCCTTGTTAAAAACGGCAGGCTCCAAGACACCCGTTGCCATAAGGTTGGTAAGAATCTGTTTTCTGTCGATGTTGCCTTCAATCTGGATTTCCAATTCCTGAATGCGGAGCAGCCTGTCTTTGTCATCCATGCCACGCAGGGTTCGCAGGAGCGGTTTCAGTATCGCATTGTGGCCGTATACCAGTTTGTTCATCATGGTAAGGAATGCGAACTTAATGCCCTCATCGGAAATGTAAAGCATGGAGCAATCTTTTTTGCTTTCCAGGTGCGTTCCGCAAGTCCACGCCACATAATCTCCGCTCGGTTTGTAATGCTGCCTACGCTTGAAGGTGCCACCGCATTCTCCGCACTTGATTTTACCGGAGAAACAATATCGGTTTTGGTATCTATAGGTGTCTGTCCCATTGCCTTTTTCCATTGCCCTTTGGTCGAGAACCGCACGGACTTTGTCAAAATCCTCACGGCTGATAATCGGCTCATGATGATTTTCGCAAAGAAAACGGTCACGCTCACCGTAATTTCGATGGCGGTTAAAACTGCTGTCACTGTAGGTTTTCTGAAAAATCACATCGCCCGTGTACTTCTCATTGGTAAGAATGGCGTTCACAGCACCCGCACCCCATTTGCCATTTTTCTTGGTCTTAAGTCCTCTGGCATTCAGTTCCTTGGCTATGGCGTGCGTACCTTTGCCCGCAAGGCAGGATGCGAAAATCTCTTTTACAACTTCTGCCTGTTCCGGCACAATGACCATCGTGCCGTTATCGTTGTCATAACCGTAGGGAGGATAGGCGATAATGAAGGTGCCGTTCTGAAAGCGTTTCTGCACCGACCACTTGCTGTTTTCGGAAATAGAAACCGATTCGCTTTCTGCAAGACTGCTTAAGATGGAAAGCATCAATTCGCTTTCCATAGAACCCGTATTGATATTCTCTTTCTCAAAATAAATGGAAATGCCCAGATCTGTCAGCTTTCGCACCATCTCCAGACAGTCCGTAGTGTTTCGGGCAAATCGGCTGATGGACTTGGTTATGATAAACTCAATCTTACCGTCCTCGCAGTCTGCAATCATGGAAAGCAATCCGGCACGGACATCCTTTTTCGTACCTGTGATACCCTCGTCATAGTAAAGACCCACATACTCCCATTCGTCATTGGAACGGATGTAGCTTTCATAATGTGCCTTTTGTGCTTCAAGGCTGATAAGCTGCTCGTCACTTGCCGTAGATACACGGCAGTAGGCAGCAACCCTTAATTTTTTCTTTTGAACCGGGGTTTCGTTTACCCCGATTTTTGTTATCCTTTTCATCAACTCACCTCGCTTTTTGGGTAGTGATATATTCCCGTACTATTGCGGAATTATCAAGTCATTTAGCCCATAATCTCCGCCAGAAATGGGGAGAAAGTTTTGCGATTATAAGCCGATATTTTGTGGAATTCATCCACAGAAATCATGCCGAATAGGAACAGGGTTTCAAGCACCTGCTATGCCCTGTAATAGTCAAATTCTCGCTGAAGTTCCTCTTGTGTGATTTCGTGAGCCACGGCATTAGGTATCTTAAAATTCTCAATCTGTTTTACTTCCATAATGATTCCTCCAGTCTGGGGAACGGTGGAAATGTTCCCTCTGCCTATATGCGAAAAGACAGGCTGAATCGAACCCCCCCTCAAGGCAAAAAAATAATGCCCTTCAAGGAAAAATCCTCAAAGGGCATCGTGTTAGTTCGGAATTTTAAGTTTCCAACCGCTGTAAATCACATTGGAAGAAAGTCCGTTCAGTGTTTTGATTTCAGTGTATCTGCTGCCTTTGCCGAGATACTTCACGGCAATATCCCAAAGGGTATCGCCCTTCACAACCGTATGCACACGGTAATCCGGCTCGGCTGTGCTGTTGGCAGGATAAATGGCAGTGCCGTCATTGGCAAAAACAAAAGTGCCGGGGTTCTTATCTGCCGCCGCCTTTGCATTGGAAAGAATGCGATAAGCACCCACCTGGGATTTGCTGTCCTTCCAATGCTTACGCACACGGTAATAACCCGTTGTCAGCTTTTCGGGATAAGTGACCGTAGGTTCTGCAGGGGTTTCGGTTTCCTCCTCATCGGCAGTCGCCAGAAGTGCCTTGACCTCGGCACGGAAGGTATCCATACTCTTGCCGTGCTTCGGAAACCAGTGCATCACATCGCCGTGGTTGGATGCCACACCCTGCTTGTAACCCTCGGAGTGGCAGATGATGTTCTGCTCGGTCAAACCATACTCCTTGCAAAGGTAGGCACAAAGTTCAACAGCCTCACGGTACACCTTCTTGAAGTAGGCATAATCCGTAAGACCGTCCTCGCAGATTTCAAATCCGATATGGGTATTGTTTGCACTGCCCCCGGCGTGCCATCCACGATGATTCCACGGCAAAGTTTGGTATGTGGCAATGGTGCCGTCAGCCAACTTGCCGATAAAGGCATGAACGCAGACCTCTCTGCCGCCGGGATGGTAGGTATTCCAATGATTGCCGTACTGGTTTTTACCGAGCAAACCATCATCAGGACCCACATAACGCTTGAGGTTAGGGTTATTCGCACCCGTGGAATGAACCATGATGCCTTTGACCGTGATTTTCCTGCCTGCCTTGTAACAGGCGTTTTCCGTTAAAATAAGTTTGTGTAAATTCATGTTACTTGCCCTCACTTTCCTTATTGTCGCGGTCATGGAGCTGCTCCAAGATTTCCTTCATCTTCTCCGGAATCGGCAAACCAAGGTGGGATGCGTTTTCCAAAAGGCTGACACCTTCATTGGAGATATAGAAGAAAATAACCGCCGTTCTCAGTACACTGCCGTCACCGATGATATTGGCATCCAGGACGTGTGCCACGCCGACCATCGCAAAAATCAACACTTTTCGACAAATGCCCTTAAACCCGACCGAACTGGAAAGGTTCTTGTCCACCACGGCACACATGACTCCCGTGATGTAATCCACAACCACGAAAACAATCAGTGCATAAAGCAGACCGTCAAACCCACCGAGAAACCAGCCGAGCCATCCGCCGATGGCGGCAAAGATGATTTGAATGGTGTTCCAAAGTTCCTTCATAGTAAAATCCTCGCTTTCTTAATTTTTTGTATGCAAAAAGGGCACCCACCATATGGCAGATACCCTTTAAAGCCTTTATTCAGTTTGCTTGGGCAGCCACTCCCAAACTCGCATATCCTCCTGTCCGAGGGACCACATACACATCCCACGCAGTTTCCATCGATATGCCGCTTGGTTCGCCCAATAGATCAGGCTGTCCACATCCTGGTAGTACAGAATGGAAAAGCCGTCCGCATCTCCAAGGAACAGTCTTGAAATCCATATATTGATGTCCCTTGGGATAATTTTTGCCGTATAGTTGTTGTCACACTCCAAAGCCATCACATGGGAATGATAAAACTCATAGTCCAGAGAGATGCTTTCACTTCTGGTGGACGATTCCTCCACATCGGAAGTCAGCGTGAACACCTGGAACTCCTCATCCCATGTGCAGTTGCTACGCTCAATCCTGCCAAAGGAAGTCGCTGTTCCATCCGGCATTATCACATCAAATCTCTCATATGGCTCATACGTCCAAGCATCGCCCAAACGGAGCAATTGACAATTAACCTTATTATCAGAGCGAATGCCCGCATAACCACCGCCACCGCTGACGGTTGCTGTGAAGCGAAGCGTGTAGGATGTGGAAGAATAAACTCGCACCTTATTTCCACGCTTACGCATCTCAATGGTATAGACATTGGGATTGGTGCGGAGGTCTGCTTTTGCTGTTTTGGAAAAACTGGTAGCATAACTGCCTTTCAGTGTAGAACCTTCATACAGTTCGATGCGTTGTGTATCGTAGTTAAAACAACAGAACAGTGAACCAAGGAAAATACCAGCCTTGCCACCACCGTCTTCCGGGAAGATAATCTGCGCCCTCAGATGGATATCGGAAAAGCCGTTATAATTCCATGCAAGCTGACCGTAACCTTCAAGCTGTGAGTATGGTCGGCTTGTGTCACCGTAAGGCAAATCCTCTTGCCACACATCCCACTCGCCAGAGAGAACCGTCCAGTAGCTTTCCGGGATTTTCTGCTCATCACGGAAGTCTTCATACCAAACCAGTGCCGAGTCCGGCTTTCTGCGTAGCATTTCCAATGTCAACTTGAACCCTGCGGCAGGTCCCACCATATCACCGTTTACATCCTTAAACTTGCGAGGAGCAAGGGCATATTCCGCTTGACCTGCAGTCGGCTCTTCCGAAAAATCGGTGCAGACACGGAAACCATAGAACTGCACACCGTTAACGCCAACCGAAATGGTCAGTGTATGCTCTCCGGCAGTAAGGCTTACTCCCTTAGCGAGGGTTGCCCAGAAGGTAGTCCTCCAATACGGCCACCAAAGCCTGTCCTCCGAAAAACGCACAGTGCTGCCGTCAAGGGATGCGTATATGCTGTTTTTATCCCAAAACGGATAGCACAGGCGAATGGTAACATCGTAGGTGCCGTCCTCATCGATAGTAAAGGTGTAGGTGGCAGAACCCTCATCGCCGAGCGTGACCAAAGTTTCAGATACAGAAACAACACCTTCGTAACTGTCCGGCTCGGCATTGTGGTCGATGATAATGTCACCGAACTCCGTTTTTTGCTGTTTGGCATAAGCGGTCAGATAGCGTCTGCGGTTGTAGGTTTCCGACATCTGTGGGTATTCCTTGGAAATGGCATCTCTGCCTTCCATATAGTCATACACATGAGGCAATGCCCACGGTCCCATATCGTAGTCATCCCAATAGGAAACAATGGGGATAAAAGGCTGCGGAGGTGCATCATCGGTAAAATTATACAGACCCTGCATCCAATATTTCGCAGCATAATAGGTGTGGGAAGTTCCGCGATATGTTTTCCCAAGGTTCTCCGGGGTGTCGTAAATCTGCCAGTTCCAACCATAGGCAGGCATACCGAGGAATACCTTGTCGGGGTTCATTACCTTTGTGGCATAATCATAAACACCCTCAAGCCAGCTGCGAGGTGAAACAGGACCGGGGGCAGAACCCGCCCAAGCCATGCCATAACTCATGATGGATGCCGTATCGCAATATTTATCCAGATCACCATATACGCACCAGTTCTCGCCACCAACCGAGCCATTGACCGAAGTCATACCAGGCAGACAGATGTTCATCTCCTTGGTGGGGTCATAGGCCTTGACTGTTTCATAGATGTGCTTGAACAAAGCCGTGGATGCTTCGTGGGTGGAATAGCCATCGCCTTTTTCCAGGTCAATATCCACGCCACTGCACCAAGGATATTTCTCCATAATACGGACAAGTTCCGAGCAGAAAGTATCCTGTGCGCCGTCCGTATTATCTCGAAGAGCCTTAAAAATAGAATTGCCGCCATCGTTGGCAACCGTTAAGAGCCATCGGATATGCGGCCATTTTTCGATATAGGTCATCATACTGCTGATGCTGACACCACTTTCGGTAATAACACCTGTCTTACCGACCTTAAAAGAAAACAGACCGATAGTGTCGATACGGTCACCGTAATCACGGAGTGCCTCATACATACGGGCATTGCCCATAAATGTCCACACCATGATGCGTTTGCCTTTGAGTTTATCCATCAGAACGATTCACCTCCATCCTTCATCTGCTGCAACTCAAAAAGCACCCTGGCAGACTTGCCGTCCTCCAAGGTGACCATATGCTTGGAATCCCAAGCGGCGCTATATTGATAAAAACCTTCTTTGGGTTCGGCAATGCCGTTCTTGGTGCATTCTCTGACCGAAGCCAAAAGTGCCAGGTCATCTTCCGCAGCGAGGGCATTTGGAAATACGACCCGCTGTCCACCAACACCCTGGGCAAGCTGCACCGAGTCTGCCGCCATATCGGATTTGGGATAAATGTGGATATCCAGTCCGCCGGAGGTATTACCGACATTGCAGATAATGACTGTTTCTTTGGAGCGAACCACACCGTTGAACCATACCTTTGTATCTTCCTTAAGTCTGCTCTCCGTGTGTGGCACATAGCCTGTCAGTGCCGGTCCCTCTTGCAGCATAAGGTCAGTAACCCATATCGTGCCGGAGCAGTTGGTGACGGTAGGTTTCACCGTAACGCTCATAACACGCATATCCTGCTTTTTGTTTATGACCTCTGCCAATCGGATGAATACAGGATTAGCCATCAAGCACCCATTTCATCTCACAGGGATGACCTACCCATCCCGTGGCTACAGAACCGGGCTGCAGCAAGAGGTCTGTGATATATAAAGTGCCTGTGCAATTGGTAATGCACACACGCACTGTAATGGATTTGACTTTGGAGAAGTAGCTTTCCAGCGTAATCTTCTCCTGTGTTTTAGAAAAATAAGCCATACGCACCCCCATCAGTACAAATCAATAAATCTTGTTTCCGTGCTGCCGTCCTCATATTCGATAACAACTTCAATGCCGACCTGGGCATCTGCACTGAGTTTCTTAAGATTTTCTGAAGCAATCTGTGCAGATAAGGTATAACTGCTGCGGTTGGAGGGATAGACGGTCTGGGCAAGGCTTAATGTTCTGCCTGCAACACCCACAGCCTTAAAGGATGCCGTGCCGGATGCACCGTTTTCGCCATCAGCTTCAAAGCCGGAACTGACCCAATAAGCAAGTCCGTCATCGGCACGGGAATTTCGCAGATGATTGAACGGCACAAGTTCACGGATATCATTGTTGGATACCATACCCGTACCTTCCAGAGCGTCGGCAATGGTGTCGATAGAGCTGACCGAGCTGCCGAGATTTTTCAGCGTAGTGGAAAGTTCCAACACCGTATTCCAAGGCTCCTGCAGATTGTATTCACGGCGCACGATACGAGTGGTAACTGATAGACCCAACTCCTTATCTTCCACACGAACATAATCTCCCAAATTCCAAGCCTCATGCTCGTAACCCGTAAGAACCGACAAGTCCATCGCATTCAGCACATAGGAAACAGAAGGCTTGCAGTATTCCGCAAGACGCATGGCAGTGAATTCTTTCATCTGGTATGGATTGGTAAAGGAAGAACAATCCAAAGTGGTAATACGCACTTCCTTGGAATAGGTGAAATCCTCAAGGTAGGGTTTGCCGCCGTTGATATCGGCAAAGGTCATACCGTTGGCACCCGTAGCATAGAGCCTTGTTACAAGGGAACGGGTATCCACCACACGCTCGATGCTTTTCATGTTCTTCTTGTAGGCAAACAAGGCGCCGCTGTCCCTGCCGTTGACCGTCAGCAAATGCACCAGTCGGTTCGGACAGTCAAATACAAGGTCACCGCCGTGGAGATTGGCAACGCTGCGTAAGATGGAAAGGGCATTTTTCTCCGTACTCGTCCATGTACGCTTGGTGGTAACATTGACCGTTCCCACGCTCCACTCGGTGTCGTCAAGGGCATATGCCATAGCCACATCCGCAGTTTCCGCATCAAACTTCTTTTCTTCCTTACGGACAGAAAAAGTAAGGTCATAAAACTCCGCCTCGGCATACACCTGCGTTACCGTGTTTCCACTGCTGTCCTTCACATCCGTAATGGTACGCACCTTATACACGTCATCTACAATCTGGATTTTCTTCTCGTTTTCCAGATACTTTCGCTTGCTGTCACGGAACGGAATAGAGAAAGTCAGCGTGTCCTCGCCATTGATTTCGCCTGTTACGATAATATCGTAGGCATTCTCCAAAATAGCCTCCCACGCACCATTGTCATCAAGCACAACAGGACGGGCATAACCGATTTTCTCATAAGGTGCTTTCGGAATGTCATAAAGACGAATATCGATGAGTTTCGGTGTTTTGGATGTGTCCGTGGTGGTCAGCGTAACTTTGAATCGGATATAGTTTCTGTTTGGAGATTGCAGCTTACCGTCTGTTCCAACAGCAACCCACTCGCTCCAATCCACAAGGTCATCACTGGTAGAAGTTTCCACCGAGGCAATGGCCGTAGTTCCCGCAATGTACTCACTTGTATAGGAAACCCTGCCTGTACCGGATAGATTGCATTCTGCCGCCTTGGTATAAAGCACACCACTTTCGGGATAAACACCGTCG
The DNA here is from genome assembly GCA_947088345.1 of uncultured Roseburia sp. GTDB lineage: Bacteria > Bacillota > Clostridia > Lachnospirales > Lachnospiraceae > Roseburia. Next base: position 1,637 of record CAMUGE010000015.1, on the reverse strand, counting down.
GTTGCTTTCAGCGTCACACCGCTTGCATCGGTCAGAGCATCCACATCAGCGGAATTGTCTGCACCGTTACAAAGAATGGTGGTGTTGAAATAATCCACCAGATCGTCTGCGGTAAGCTGTGAATCGCAATCCAAAAACCACTCATCAAAGCCGCCTGCGTAATAATAAGTGTCGGCGTGCATACCGATAACGAGGTCGGCAACACAGGAACGGTTCAGTTCGCCACCAATTGTCAAAACCTCGGATTTCCATACCGTACCGGAAGAGCGGTCACCCACCACATAAGTGAACTGCTTACTGTCAGGCTCAATCACACCCGCAATAAAATACCAACCGCCGTTCTTCAGCGTGAAGGTCGGTGTCACGGTCTTATCCAAAATAAGACTGCCGGAAGAATTGTAAAGCATAATTCTCGGCTTACCGGAATACAGGGACAGATAGAAAATCGGCTGCCCCGGACCATAACGGGTATTGAATATCGGACAGAATGTATTTCCCACAGAATAGGTGGTAGGACACATCCAACCGCCAACGATGATACGCTCACCCAAGTTCGCAAAGATAGTGCCGTCATTGGTCACCTGCAGATGGGTTTTCTCCGTAGTCGGATTGTTGATATTAAAGCGAATCTGACGCCCTTTCGGACTTTTACTAAGATTGGCGGTTGTGCCGCTCCAGTTCACAATGGTAAAGTTACGCCCATAACCGGAAGAGTCGACAAGCGCCGTATCCTCATCCGGTGCAGACTCGTTGAAACGCCACAGACCGGAGGCGGCATACTCCGCAGGAACTTCTCCTGTGAAATCTGTTTGCTTATTCAGAATCATTTTCAGAGACATACCGTCACCTCCATCTGCTTTTCGCTTGAATTTGCAGTTCCGTCAGCGTGGCATTGTTTACTTCCACTGTGACGGAGTTCTCTCCGACAGCAAGGGTCGGAAAGTTCAGTTCCTGTAAATACGGCAGACCGTTTCGCAAAGTCTCGCCGTTTTCATCCACCACATAGGCTGTCATTTTATCGGTATCCACAACAAGAGTTTCTCCTTCAGAAAGGGTTGCGTTTACGATTTTCAGTTCCAAGCCGTTTGTGGTAATGCTGATATAATTGCTTGCCCCTGCCGTTATCACACCCTCAATGCGATACACGGGCAAGGACTCAATGTTTCCGATAGTTCGGGTAATGGTTTGAACCCCTTCTTCCGTTACGGAGAAAGTTTCATCCGTAATTGCATAGGCAAAAGGGTCAGGACAGAAAAACTTGAGGTCAAAAGAACCTGCCGAGCGGACGAGCCTTTCACAGTCCACCGCATCGTTCAGTCTTGCCATAAAGTATCTGTCCGGCACATCATCAAACACAAGCTGGCGTAACCCCTGCACAGGGTCAAGCCATACTGCGATATCATCCAAGGCAGATACCAACGCAGTAAAATTAGTCTTGGGATAAATGTTACAGTGGACAGTGATTTCACGGTAATCGAAATCAGCACCGAAGTCTGCCACACCATATTTTCCAGGCACGGTAGTGGTAAAATTACGCATCTTACCACACACCCGCCAGGAAGTCAGACGGGCTTTGATACCCATGCTGCCCGACGTAATGTCATTAAAAATAAAACCCATAGGTCAAAACCCTCCTT
>CAMUGE010000014.1 GCA_947088345.1 uncultured Roseburia sp. | reverse complement strand
CGGGAGGAGATCCGAACCCGAATCCGAATCCAGGACCGGGAGGAGATCCGAACCCGAATCCGAATCCAGGACCGGGAGGAGATCCGAACCCAGGACCGGGACCGGGTGACCAAACGCCGCAGGGTCCTGTAAATGGAACAACGATTTCGTCCGGTAAAATGAAATACAAAGTTACTTCACAGGGCAAAGAGGTTGCTTATTCAGGAACAACAGATAAGAAAGCAACGACAATTAAAGTGCCGGATACGGTAACTGTTAACGGTATTAAATATGCGGTTACTTCTATTGGTGACAAAGCTTTCTATAAGAACGCCAAGATCAAGAATGTAACGATCGCCAAGAATGTGAAAACAATTGGCAAGAGTGCATTCGCATCCTGTACGAAATTGGAAAAAGTTACATTTGCAAAGGGCAGCAAGTGCCAGACAATCGGCAAAGAAGCATTCAAGGGTGATAAGGCATTAAAGAATATTACCATTCCGGACAGTGTGAAGAAGATTGAAGACAAGGCGTTTGCATCCTGCCAGAAGTTAAAATCAGTAACAATCGGAAAGAATCTTACAACAATTGGGAAAGAAGCGTTCAGCGGCGACAAAAAGCTTGCTACGATTACTCTGAAGTCTGCGAAATTAAAGACAGTCGGTAAGAATGCGCTCAAGAGTACCAAGAAAAACATTACGATCAAAGTTCCGAAGAACAAAGTTACCGCATATAAGAAACTGTTTAGAAACAAGGGACAGAAGAGTTACAAAGTAAAAAAATAATTCTTACAGGTAGTATACGGTAAGAGAGAAAGCTGTGAAGCAGTGCACTGTGGACGGCATATGTGCCCCGGAGGTCAATGGCTTCCGGGGCACTTATTTATGAAACAACTATGAAACGATAAGGAGGCAGAGAATGGATAAAAATGGTTATTTGCATTTGATGCGCCAGAGAGGCCGGCGCGTGGGAGCGCTGACTTTGACGGCAGCCTTGCTGTTGGAAAGTTTTTCCGGCGGCGCAGTTTTGGCATCTGCAGCAGAGATACCGGAAATTACCGGCGGAGAGGAAGCTGTAGTTGAATCAGGGAGTCTGAAACAGGCGGATTACACGGACGCCGGTACAGACGTATTTCCAATTGGAGAGACAAAAACTTATAAATTCGGCACTGCGGGGAATGTGAAATCGTTTACCGCATACAGCAAGGATACCGGCTTTGGCTGGGATAAGCTTGAAAATGTGAAATTAAAGAGCGGACGAGATTATATCGCAGGAACAAACTATCTGGACAGCACGGCGCATACATGGGAGTATCCGCGGTTTGTAGTGGATGTCCCCACAGGCGTCTATGACGTTACCATTATACAGGGAACAAACGGCACTGAGAAAGCGGTGAACGGTGCATATGTCGAAGGAAATATGTATTCCGTGCGATGGAGCAGCGAGGATTTTGCGACTTCCTATGCAATGCCGTCCGAGTCCTCGTGGATTTATACGGAGCCAGGGGAAGAGAAAGTTTCCAATGTTAAGACGGCGGTTGCGGACGGCCAGCTGACGATTGACTTTGCGACATCTCTGACAGACGAAAATGTGTCAGGAATGACCTATATCAAAGAAGTGCGTGTGACAAGGGCGGAGCAGATTACGGAACCGTCAGCGGCTCCCACGCTGCGCTTTATCGGGGATTCGACACTTGCAAAATATCCGCCTGAGGACGGCGGAGTATGGACGCCGATTCCGGAGCGGACCGGCTGGGGCGAAGAGTTTTCCATGGGTAAATTTGTGGATGATTCCGTAGTGCTGGTCAACAAAGCTGTTGCAGGAAGTTCAATCAAGAGCTGGGTATATGACGGTTATCTGAATGATTTCTTATTGACCAGTCATCCCGGCGATACCGTTATTATTGAGGGCGGAATTAACGACAGTGCAGACGGACGCCGCAAAAGTACGTCGGCAGAGTTCGAGCAGTATCTGCAGTATTTTGTCGATGTGTTACAGGCATTCGGACTTGATGTGATTATCAGTTCCGGAACAAAATCTACTGCAGACTATACGACGCCGATGAAGACAGTGTCAGAGAAAAATAACCTGCATTATGTAGATTTAATAACAAAATGGAATTCCTATAAGTCAAGTGTGAACTTAACAGTAGATGGAACACATTTAAACCGTCTTGGCGGTATTCTGGCAGCACAGATGGTGGCTTATGACATTAAGGATTTAAAGGATTTAAGTATTTCCGGCCATATCAAGGACATTCCTGTAAATGAGGCAGCTCCGACTGCAAAAGTAGAAAACCTGCGTATTAAGAAGCAGGGAACCGGCTTTATTTCTTTGCAGTGGGATATGCCGGAGAGCACGATTTATAATGAAAATCAGCTGATTGGAGAATTTCATATCTATCGTCAAAAGAAAGATGCGTCTGATCCGGCCGAAAAAGTTTATACGCAGTCAGCCATGCTTTCGGCGGATATGACGCAGCCTCAACTTTTTGCGACATTTGTAACGCCTGAGGAAGGCGACTATGTTTATACGGTAAAAGCGGCAGGTACAAAGGGCGAGGGACCAGCATCCGATCCGCTTGAAGTGCCGGAGTATAACCCGTCCGTACCGGAAACCTTAAGCGCATTAGTTGAGAAATACAGTAATCAGATGTATGACGGTACAATTTATTCGGTGGAGAGCGCTGTCGCTTTAAGCAAAGCGTTGGAGGAAGCAAAAAAATATCTCGCAGATCCTGCAACGACGTCAGAGCAGTATCAGGCGCAGCTTACCAGTCTGAACGCGGCAATTGACGGTTTAAAGAAAAATCCGCAGACATTTCTGGAGACGACATTTGAGGACGAGGAGTTAAAATCATCTGCATGGGGGATGACCGGAAATCAGGCGACCTATATGTCTGCCATTATGGATCTGGACGGCAACCGCCTGCTGAAAATGGAGACAGGAAGCCAGAGTGGGGAGCGTACGCTGCAGAAAGTATTTGAAGGTGCTGACGCGCTGGATGCGGCAGTTGAGCTGGTTGAATTTGAGTGGTACCCGGGGATTCCGGACACGAGAAACTGTACAGAGATTGAGTTTTTCAGTGCGAAAGCAGGTGAACGAGTACTTTCTTTAAAAACGGCAAAGATTGATAATGAAGTTGGTCATATAGGATATGTAGTGGGCAATTATCCGAATGATAACAGTTATCTGATTGGAAACGGGTTCCATGAATATAAAGATTCTACTGCGGTGGATCTGGGACTGCCGTCGGATGCATGGTATAATGTAAAAATAGTATTTCATTTTAAGAATGGCACAGCAGATCTGTATATTCAGCCAAGAGACGAGGCCGGGGCAAAGGTTACGGCTGTAAAAGATATTAAAATAAGTACAACAAAAAACAGTATTCAGACCATGAAATTCCTGTTAAAGAGAGGAAGAAAAGACGGGGATACCGGGAATGACCTTTCCCTTCTCTGGACAACATATCTCGATAATTTCGGAATGTATTATGCGCAGACAGAAAGCACAACAGGAAAAGCGGACTGCCAGAAAGCGCTGGATAGCTATCGTGCGAAAACGGCAAACATAGACAGCAGTCTTTTAACAAGTGAGAAAGTAATTCTTGCAGAGTCTGTGGCAAAGATTATGGAGCAGGATGCAGGATTTTTCACTGCGGCAGATTATACCTATGCTTCAAATGTATTGAAAGCCGCAGTATCTGAAATCCCTGAGCTGAAAAATGTGACAGAGATATCGTTCCCGACGCCGACGCTTGGAGCGGGAGCCGGAGAGACCGTTGAACTGACAGCGAACCTGACGCCGGCGGATGCAAATGAAGCAATTGTCTATACCTCTTCGGATGAAACTGTTGCGACTGTTTCGGGCAGCGCCGGAAAGGCTTATGTGACGGCAAAACAAAACGGTACGGCGACGATTACTGCGACAGGCGCGGTTTCGGGTGTGTCAGCTTCAATTGAAGTGACAGTGTCAGGACAGATTTACCCGTTTGGAAAGGGCAGAGTAAATGCATACAGCGCAGAGGTTGGCTACGGATTTATGAACTATTCGTATCCGAATGCGGCAGAGGGATGGAAAGAGGTCGAAGATCCCTATGACGGGAAAAAATCCGTTTATATCAGAAGAGCGTTAGTGCAGGAGCCGGGTACGGACTATGTCAATACATCTGCATCGACAAACGATTATCTTGCGATCCGCGGACAGGTATGGAACGAGCTTCCGGATAAAGGACGTGACGAAGATAAGATTACCTATGAAAATACAGCTGCATTCGCGGTGGATCTTCCAAACGGTAATTATCATGTGACTGTGGATTTTGCGAATCCGGATTCCGAGGCTGCGGATGTGATGGTGAAAGCGGAAGATATTTTCCGCTATGCAAGCGGCGATCATGCAAGCAGTGAAATTGCAGTGGCAAATGTGCCGGCAGGGGGAACGGCGGCGGCCGGTTTTGATATTGCGTTAACCGACGGCCAGTTGAATCTGCGTTTTGAGCAGAACAGTGTTGCATCCGGAGCGCCTGAGGCGGCGAAGAATGTGTATGTAAAGAGCGTTTCTGTCAGAGCTATGGACAGTAAAGCAGCCGGGGCAAAGAAACCGACAATTCATTTTGCAGGCGATTCCACCGTACAGTCTTACTATGCGGCGGGATACAGAAGGTCGTGGGCTCAAAATATGTATACCTTATTCGGGACGTTGGATGAAAGTACTGCGGCAAAGAATGAAGTCGGCTATGACTTCTTTGAGACAGAGAAAGTAATTTTCCGAAATTATGCGAGAGATGCGCGTTCTACAAGATCGTTCCTTGAGGAGGGGCGTTTGAATGAAATGCTGCTCAACATCAACGCAGGCGATTATGTGTTTATGCAGTTTGCTCACAATGATGATAATGCGCCAAGAGTAAACCGTTATGTGGACGTAGCGGAATTTAAGCAGAGAATCAGCAATTTGAATAAAGCGCTGACAGAGCGCGGCGCGACGCTTGTACTTGTAACGCCGATCGCAATCGAGGGATGGGATGATGACGGCAATGTAGATCACAGATTTGACGATTATCGTCTTGCCATGATGGAGCAGGGCGCTGCAGAAAATATCCCGGTACTTGACCTGATGGGAGCTACCATGGCATTGATCGATGCAATGGGAAGTGAAAACACCAAGAAGTTAGGAGTTTATAAGGATACAGTACATACCACGGAAACGGGAGCGAGGATGTTTACCGGACTGATGGGAAATCTGCTGCGCGCGTCAAAGGATGAAAAGCTTGCTCCTGTTTTGGCTCTTATGACAGATGCAGTAAACAACAACCCGATTTCAATTGAGTGTGACGGAACTCTGATTTTAGATCCGGCCTGCGCTGCGGATTCGACACGTTTAAAGATTACAGCTGAAAACGCGCCGATAGGAAAGCGTCCGGTATATATTTCAGATGAGCGTGTGGTACAGTACAAACTGAATAAGCTTGTGGCGACAGGCGAAGGAACTGCAATTGTTACAACAGCTTATACGGCAGGCGATCTGGGAACGGCTGACTGTACAGCATATACGGCGTACAAGGTAATTCGTGTAAAGGCGGGTGCATCAGACCTGACGAAACTTATGGCTGCAATTGCACAAGCCGGCAAATATAACGAAAGCGAATATACGGCGGAGAGTTATGCGGCAGTGAAAGCAGCGCTTGATGCGGCAAACGCATTAAGCTTCCGGGATGACCAGGCAGTCATTGATGCAGCGGCAGAATCTTTAAATGCAGCAATTGCCGCTCTTGTTAAAAAACCGGAAGAAAAACCGGATAATAAACCGGTGCAGCCGGATCGCACAGCGCTTGACGCGGCAATCAAGGCGGCAGAGTCAAAAGTAAAAGCGGAATATACGGCAGAGAGTTTTGCGAAACTTGAGAGCGCGCTGCAGGCGGCAAAAGCGCTTGGCGCAGATGCGACGGAAGCGCAGATTACGGAGGCGGCAGCGGCATTAAACAGAGCGATAAATGCGCTTGTGCCGGCAAAAAAAGACGACGGTACAGGTACGGTAAAAGTTCCGGAAAAAGGCGAGGGCTTTACGGCAGATGACGGCAAAAAGTATAAGGTAACAAAAAGCAATGAGGTTTCCTATGTTGCTCAGGCTGATAAGAAAGCAATGACAAGCGCGGTGATTCCGGATACCGCAGAAGTGGGAGGCAAGGTATTTAAGGTAACGGCGGTTGACAGCAAGGCATTTGAAAAGGCGACAAAGCTTAAAACAGTAAATATCGGCAAGAATGTCACATCCATCGGCGCCAGCGCATTCTCAGGCTGTACGTCTCTTACTGCCGTGAAATTTAAAGGTACTAAGTGCAAGACAATCGGAACAAAGGCCTTTAAGGGAGCGAAGAAATTAAAGAGCATTACACTTCCAAACAGCGTGCAAAAAATTGGAAACAATGCATTTGAATCTTGTTCAGTATTGACGACGGTAACAATCGGAACAGGGCTCAAAGAGATCGGAAGCAATGCATTTAACAATGACAAGAAGCTTGGCAAGATTGTAATCAAGTCGTCCAAACTGACGAAAGTCGGCAAAAATGCATTAAAAGGGACTAAGAAAAATATTAAAATTAAGGTTCCAAAAAAGAAATTGAACGCTTATAAGAAGTTGTTCAAGAACAAAGGACAAAAGAAATTTAAAGTGGAGAAATAATTTATGGAACGGTGCGCCGTTTTATGGCCTGCCGATTGGCGGGTCGTAAGACCGGGCGCTACAATTAGCAGAACTAAAAAGTGCAAAGTCCCGACGAGTTGACGGACTTTGCACTTTTTGACTGTATATCTTTTTCTGTCATTTCAGGAACTTTCCTGGATTTTGTTCTGACAGATTTCAAATGTTAATCTGTCTGTCAGAGAGTAAGATCCTCAATATTGATCCCCATGGATGATAATTTTGCAACGGCCACTCTGATCTGATAGTCAAGCTCCGCATTTTCATTGCCGCCGTTTGCTTTTTTTATGCGCTGTAAATCTGTATACCGGTCAATAGTTATCGAAATGAGTTCTTTTTCGGTCATCTTTCTGTGCCATCCTTTCATTCAGTTTATATAATGGACGAAAAATCATCTGCTAATATTATAGCGGATGATTGAGAGTGTGTAAAGTGGACCTGAAAGCTTTTATAAGATTGTATTTTTTGTCCGATTATGGTAAAATTTAAAAGATTTGAAATTTGACATAAGAGCAGAGGGGAATTATGAGATACCGATTGTGGAAAAAAATGATAACGGCATGCCTGCTCATTTTTTGTACCGCAGCGACGACGCTGTATGCCAAAACGACACAAAAGGAGATTGACAGGGCAAAAAAACAGCTTTCCAACCTGGAAGATCAGAAAGAGGAAGCCGAGGGAAACGTAGACGAGATCCGCAGGCAGAAAGAGGAACTGGAGGGGGAACTTGGCGGGCTGCACGCAAAGATGAAAGAGATTACGGCATCCATGAATGAACTGGAGAATGCGATTGCCGAACAGGAAAAACGTATTGAGACGGCCGGACAAAGACTGAAAGAGGCAAAGGAGCGGCAGGAGCAGCAATATGAGGATATGAAGATCCGGATTCAGTATATGTATGAGAACAGTTTTACTTCCGAGTGGGAGAATCTGCTGTCAGCCGGAACATTTGCTGATTTTTTAAACCGGGTTTCTTATATTTTGGAATTAAATCAGTATGACAGGCGAAAGCTTGACGAATTTATTCAAAATAAAGAACAGATCGCACAGGAAAAAAAGAATCTGGAAGAAGAGCGAAACAGTCTCATGGCCAAACAACAGGAGATGCAGCAAAAGCAGGAGTCTGTGGACAGCTTGATTGCCGATACGCAAAACAGTCTGTCCGCTTCGAGTCAGGAACTTTCCAGAGCGCAGTCGGATGTGGACGAACTGGAAGCGAAAATTGCAAAAATGCAGGCATATGAAAAGGAACTTGAGATTAAAAAGGCCAAAGAAGATGCGGCGCGTCTGGAGGCGATTAAAAAACAGGAACAGGAGGATTATTCCTCCGTCAGCTATGTCCCGCAGCAGAGCGACGCATATCTTCTCGGAGCTATCATCGAGTGCGAGGCAGGGGGCGAACCTTATGACGGGAAACTTGCGGTCGGGAGCGTGATTATGAATCGAGTCAAAAGCTCCTATTTTCCGAATACGATCTCCGGCGTTATCTATCAGAGCGGGCAGTTTTCTCCGGTGGCAAGCGGAAGGCTGGCATACCGGCTGCAGGCAGGGGTGGACAGTACATGCCTTGCGGTGGCGCAGGAAGTTTTAAACGGAAAGCGTGTGACAAGCTGCCTTTATTTTTGTGTGAACAACGGATATATAGCAGGAACGGTGATTGGTAATCATGTATTTTATTGAATTTTTATGCATTAATTAAATGAAAAAACAGATAAATTTATTGCAATTATCCATGATTTGTGATAGCATAAAGGATGGTTGGGACATAACAGCCATCCTGTGAGAGAAAACAATGCCGGGTTAATTTTTTTTCGAAAAGATTGTTAAAAAATTAACAGCATTGTTTCACAAATATAACGAAAAAGGAGACAAAACAATGGCAAAGAAAGTAGTTTTAGCAGGTGCGTGCCGTACTGCAATCGGAAAAATGGGTGGAGCGCTGAGCAATACGCCGGCAGCTGAGCTGGGTGCGATCGTAATTAAAGAGGCATTAAACCGCGCAGGCGTTAAGCCGGAGCAGGTTGATGAAGTGCTGATGGGATGCGTGATCCAGGCTGCACAGGGACAGAACGTAGCGCGCCAGGCTTCCATTAAAGCCGGTCTGCCGATTGAAGTTCCGGCAGTTACATTAAACGTAGTCTGCGGTTCCGGTTTAAAGTGTGTCAATGAGGCGGCTGCCCAGATTATTTCCGGACAGGCGGATATCGTTGTTGCAGGCGGTATGGAAAATATGTCTATGGCTCCGTACGCTATGACAAAGGCACGTTTCGGATATCGCATGAACAATGCGACGATCATTGATACTATGGTAAACGACGCGCTGACAGATGCGTTCAACCAGTATCATATGATGATCACTGCTGAAAACGTTTGTGATAAATATGGCCTTACAAGAGAAGAACTTGACGAGTTCTCCGCAAACAGCCAGCAGAAATGCGAAAAAGCAATTGCCGACGGCAGATTCAAAGACGAGATCGTACCGGTACCGGTGAAAGTGAAGAAAGAGATCGTTGATTTTGTGACAGACGAAGGCCCGCGTGCAGGCACAACGGCAGAATCTTTAAGCAAGTTAAAATGCTGCTCCGGAAAGAACGGCGGACTTGTTACGGCAGGAAACGCTTCCGGTATCAATGACGGCGCCGCAGCAATCGTTGTCATGAGCGAAGAAAAAGCGAAAGAACTTGGCGTGACACCGATGGCTACCTGGGTAGCAGGCGCGCTTGGCGGCGTAGAGCCGGAGATTATGGGCGTAGGTCCGGTCGCTTCCACAAAGAAAGTTCTGGCACAGACAGGTCTTAAGATGGAAGATATGGATCTTGTCGAGGCGAACGAGGCATTTGCAGCGCAGTCTGTTGCAGTTGCAAGAGATCTTGGGTTTGATATGTCAAAAGTAAACGTAAACGGCGGCGCGATTGCGCTCGGTCACCCGGTAGGAGCTTCTGGATGCCGTATCCTTGTTACGTTATTACATGAAATGCAGAAGAGAGATGCGAAGAGAGGACTTGCCACACTTTGTATCGGCGGCGGCATGGGCTGCTCAACCATCGTAGAGAGAGACTAAGTTGTGAGGAGCGCTTCTGCTGCTCACGTCAGTCTGCGTTATGCGGGGAAGTGCTGCGTTTTACAGCAAAGAGTGCAAAAACAGCATTCATTTCAGTACATTAAATTAGGAGGACATTTTCAATGAAAGTAGGAGTAATTGGAGCCGGGACAATGGGGTCCGGGATTGCGCAGGCATTTGCGCAGACAGAAGGTTATGAGGTGTATCTGTGCGATATCAATGAGGAGTTTGCTGCAAACGGCAAAAATAAAATCGCGAAAGGCTTTTCTAAGAGAGTAGAGAAAGGCAAAATGGCACAGGAAGACGCAGACAAGATTCTTGCCAAGATCACAACAGGCGTGAAAGATATCTGCAAAGATGCAGATTTAATTGTGGAAGCTGCGCTTGAAGTGATGGACGTAAAAAAACAGACGTTTAAAGAGCTGCAGGATATCGTTCCGTCTACCTGTATGTTCGCTACCAATACCTCGTCCCTTTCCATTACGGAGATCGGATCAGGTCTTGACCGCCCGGTGATCGGTATGCATTTCTTTAATCCGGCTCCTGTTATGAAACTGATTGAGGTGATCAAGGGTGAAAACACACCGGATGAAATGAAAGACAAGATTGTTGCCATCTCAAAAGAGATTGGAAAAACTCCGGTAGAAGTAAACGAGGCTGCAGGTTTTGTTGTAAACAGAATTTTAATTCCGATGATCAATGAGGGAATCGGTATTTATGCAGACGGCGTTGCTTCCGTAGAGGGTGTTGACACAGCGATGAAACTGGGCGCAAACCATCCGATGGGACCGCTTGAGCTTGGCGATTTGGTTGGTCTTGATATCTGCCTGGCAATTATGAACGTATTGTATGACGAGACAGGCGATCCGAAATACCGTCCGCATCCGCTTCTTAAGAAAATGGTGCGCGCAGGTAAATTAGGCCGCAAGACAGGAAAAGGATTCTACGATTATTCCAAATAAATCGAAATCAAATTAATCTTTTTCGTGGAAAAATTACATGAGGGGAAGTAAGAATTTATTACTTCCCCTGTCTATCATTAAAAAACAGGAAAGAAGGAGCAAAAATCATGGATTTCTCTTTAGATAAAAAACATGAAATGGCGCGTTCCCTGTTCAGGGAATTTGCCGAAAATGAAGTAAAGCCTCTGGCGCAGGAAGTGGATGAGACAGAAGAATTTCCAATGGAAACCGTAAAGAAAATGCAGAAATTAGGCTTTATGGGTATTCCGGTGCCAAAGGAGTACGGCGGACAGGGATGCGACACGCTTACATATGTAATGTGCGTGGAAGAATTATCAAAAGTCTGTGCGACAACAGGCGTTGTTGTATCTGCGCATACTTCTCTCTGCATTGACCCGATCATGACATACGGTACAGAAGAGCAGAAACAGAAATATGTAAAACCGCTTGCATCCGGTGAAAAGCTTGGCGCATTTGCACTGACGGAGCCGGGCGCAGGAACAGACGCGCAGGGGGCGCAGACAAAGGCAGTCTTAGACGGCAATGAGTGGGTATTAAACGGTTCCAAATGCTTTATCACAAACGGTAAAGTTGCAGATGTTTATATTGTGATTGCCATCACAAGCGTAACGACTGACAAGCGCGGAAGAAAGAAAAAGAACTTCTCCGCATTTATCGTAGACAAAGGGGCGCCGGGCTTTTCATTTGGGACAAAGGAAAAGAAAATGGGTATCCGCGGATCTTCTACATACGAGCTGATTTTTGAAGACTGCAGAATCCCGAAAGAGAATCTGTTAGGTACGGAGGGGAAAGGTTTCCCGATCGCAATGCATACACTTGACGGCGGACGTATCGGAATCGCTTCTCAGGCGCTTGGAATCGCAGAGGGCGCATTGGACCGGGCCATTGCATACACCAAAGAGAGGAAGCAGTTCGGTCGCTCCATCGCACAGCAGCAGAATACACAGTTTAAACTTGCCGATATGGCTGCAAGAATTGAGGCTGCACAGCTTCTTGTTTATAAGGCAGCTATGGCAAAGGCAACGCAGAGAGTATATTCCGTGGAAGCTGCAAAAGCAAAATTATTTGCGGCGGAGACAGCAATGGCAGTGACAACAGAAGTTGTTCAGCTGTTCGGCGGATACGGATATATCAGAGAATACGATGTAGAGCGTATGATGCGCGACGCAAAGATCACGGAGATTTACGAGGGAACAAGCGAAGTTCAGAGAATGGTTATTTCCGGCGCATTGCTGAAATAATGAAATGTTCATGAATTACAATATAATAAAATATAAGGAGTGACAATACCGTGAAGATAGTTGTATGTATTAAACAGGTGCCCGATACAAAGGGCGGCGTGAAATTTAACCCGGACGGTACATTAGACAGAGCTGCAATGCTTACCATCATGAATCCGGATGATAAAGCAGGACTTGAGGCAGCGCTCAGATTAAAAGAGCAGTACGGAGCAGAAGTAACCGTTCTTACGATGGGTCTTCCGAAAGCAGATGAAGTTTTGCGTGAGGCGATGGCAATGGGCGCTGACAGGGGTATCCTTGTGACAGACAGAGTGCTCGGCGGAGCCGATACATGGGCTACCTCTACTACGATCGCAGGCGCAATCCGCAATCTGGAGTATGACCTGATTATCACAGGCCGTCAGGCGATTGACGGAGATACCGCACAGGTAGGTCCTCAGATTGCAGAGCATCTGAAACTGCCGGTGATCTCTTATGCGCAGGATATCAAAGTTGAGGGAGACAGTGTGATCGTTCAGCGTCAGTATGAAGACAGATACCATGAGTTAAAAGCAAAAATGCCGTGCCTTATTACAGCGCTTTCCGAATTAAATGAGCCGCGTTATATGACGCCAGGCGGAATCTTTGATTCCTATGACAAAGAAGTAACCGTATGGGGAAGGGCAGATTTAAAAGATGTTGATGATTCCGACCTTGGGTTGAAAGGATCTCCGACAAAGATCGCAAAGGCATCCGACAAAGTCCGCAAGGGCGCCGGAGAGAAAGTTGTCCTTGACACAGACGAATCTGTTGCTTACTTAATCGGTAAATTCAAAGAGAAGCACATTATCTAATAAAAATAAGGAAAAGTGGTGAATAAAATGGGTTTAGAAGAATATAAGGGAGTATTTGTCTTTGCGCAGCAGGTAGATAACATCTTAAACGGTGTTGCATTTGAATTACTTGGAAAAGGAAAAGAGCTGGCAGGCAACTTAAACACAGAAGTAACAGCAGTATTACTCGGTTCTGGTATCAAAGACCTTGCCGATAAACTGGCGGAGTATGGCGCCGACAAAGTGATTGTGGTGGACGATCCGGAATTAAAAGAATATAAGACAGAGCCGTACGCGCATGCGCTTGCATCCGTAATCAATGAGTATAAGCCGGAGATCGTACTGGTAGGTGCAACTGCAATCGGCCGTGATCTTGGCCCGACTGTTTCGGCTCGTGTAAAAACAGGGCTTACGGCGGACTGTACTGTACTTGAAATCGGCGATTTCCCACTGGTTGCAAAAGAGGGCGAGGAACAGCTGCACAACCAGCTTTTAATGACGCGTCCGGCTTTCGGCGGAAATACAATTGCAACGATTGCGTGTCCTTATAACCGTCCGCAGATGGCTACCGTACGTCCGGGAGTTATGCAGAAAATTGCTCCGATTGCAGGCGCAAAGGCAAATGTAATCGAGTTTAATCCGGGCTTCACACCGGACAATCGCTATGTTGAGATTTTAAATGTTGTAAAGGCAGTCAAGAATACGGCAAATATTATGGAAGCCAAAATTCTTGTATCCGGAGGCCGTGGAGTCGGTTCCAAAGAAAATTTCAAGCTGCTTGACGATCTGGCAGAAGTGCTTGGCGGTACTGTGAGCTGTTCCCGCGCCGTAGTGGAAAACGGCTGGCAGCCACAGGATCTGCAGGTTGGTCAGACCGGAAAGACAGTACGTCCGCAGATTTATTTTGCGATCGGTATTTCCGGTGCAATCCAGCACGTTGCAGGTATGGAGGAAGCGGATCTGATTGTTGCAATCAATAAAGATGAGGATGCGCCTATTTTCGACGTAGCGGATTATGGTTTGGTTGGCGATTTAAATAAAATCGTTCCTGCGCTTACCGCTGCATTAAAATCTGAAATGGGGAAATAATAAAACAGATCTGAAAATACTAAGGCGCTGCACTCTTCGTGCGCTGCCTTAGTATTTTCTGTAAGATAAAAGAAATCAAAAAGAGTGGAAGAGACTATGACGAAATCAAAGATTTCCACAAAGTATTTTGTGGAAATGGCGCTGCTTGTCGCCATTATTTTACTCATGGCTTTTACCCCGATTGGTTATATCAGGACAGGAGGATTGTCGATCACCCTGATCGTTGTGCCGGTTGCGGTGGGAGCAGTGACGTTAGGCCCGGCTGCCGGGGCAGTGTTAGGCACGGTATTCGGAATGACAAGCTTCATTCAGTGTTTTGGGATGGAGCCGTTCGGAACGGCGCTTTTGGGTATTAATCCTTTTTTTACCTTTATCGTATGTTTCCTGCCGCGTATTGCGGAAGGATTTTTGACCGGATACATTTACAGAGGGCTCCGGAAAACGAAAATTCCGTCCGGCGTATCCGTGACAATTGCGAATCTGTGCTGTCCGGTTTTAAATACGGCTTTTTTTATGAGCGCGCTGGTAACGCTTTTTGCGGGGACTATGCGTGAAACGTATGGGATGACGAAAGTGATACCGTTTGTTGCAGCGTTTGTTGGAATTAACGGTGTGATTGAAGCAGCAGTCTGCTTTGTGATTGGCACGGCAATTTCTGCCGCGTTGAAAAAAGCGCTGCGTTATCAATAAAAAATCAAAAGACGGCTGTGTCAATTTTGGCATAGCCTTTTTCACCTTATAGGAAACGGCGTCAAAAGACGCCATATTTGAAAAGGAGGGAAGAAAATGCCGGAGAACAGTTCATGCAGCTCTGCGGCCGGCTGCAGCAAAGAAAGCTGCGAAGGATGCGCAAACAATCAAAATGCGGGAGGAATCAAAAAGGAACCGATGAATGCAGCCTCCCGGATCAGAAAAGTAATCGGGGTCATCAGTGGAAAGGGAGGGGTTGGAAAGTCTTTCGTGACAGTTTCACTTGCCTGTGCAATGCAAAAAGCCGGTTATCGCGTCGGAATCATGGATGCCGATATTACAGGTCCGTCTGTGCCTAAAATGCTTGGTCTGCATGGGCAGGTGTACGGTACGGAGGACGGCATGGTACCGATGGAAGCGGAAAACGGCATTAAAGTAATGTCGGTTAACCTGATTTTAGAAGATGAGGGTGCGCCGGTGATCTGGAGAGGACCTGTGATTGCCGGTGTAGTCAAACAGTTCTGGAACGAAACGGTCTGGGGCGATCTGGATTATCTATTTGTCGATATGCCGCCCGGTACAGGCGATGTGCCGCTTACCGTGTTCCAGTCGCTTCCGGTGGACGGCGTTGTGATTGTAACATCCCCGCAGGAGCTTGTGCAGATGATTGTGGAGAAAGCGTACAATATGGCGCAGATGATGCAGATTCCGGTACTCGGCATTGTCGAAAATTTTTCATATCTGAAATGTCCGGATTGTGGAAAAGAGATCAGACTGTTTGGAGAGAGTAAAGCAGATGAGGCGGCGGAGCGCTTAGGCGTGCCTGTCATTGCCAGACTTCCGCTTGATCCGGCGTTTGCACAAAAAGCCGATGAGGGAGCTTTTGCCTCGATGGATGTTTCCTATCTGCAAAAAGGAGTGGACCTTTTAAAATCTTAATCAGTACAGAAGAATGAAAGAAAGCAGGAACAGATATGTCGTTTGCCCATTTACATGTCCATACGGAATACAGTCTTTTGGACGGCTCAAATAAAATCAAAGAGTATGTTGCGAGAGTTAAAGAACTTGGGATGACAGGCGCAGCAATTACGGATCACGGCGTGATGTACGGTGTGATTGATTTCTACAAGGAAGCGAAAGCGCAGGGAATCAATCCGATTCTTGGATGCGAAGTCTATGTGGCGCCAAATTCCAGACTTGACCGGGAGACGTCCCATGGGGAGGATCGCTATTACCATCTGGTGCTGCTTGCAGAAAATAATAAGGGCTATGCCAATTTAATTAAGATTGTCTCAAAGGGTTTTGTCGAGGGCTACTATTACAAACCGCGTGTCGATATGGAAGTATTAAACGCTTACCATGAGGGCATTATTGCGTTAAGCGCCTGTCTGGCAGGCGAGGTGCAGCGATATCTGGTGCGCGGACTTTATGAGACGGCGAAAGAGGCGGCGTTAAAATATGAAGCGTGTTTCGGGCGGGGCAATTTTTTTCTCGAACTGCAGGATCATGGACTTCCGGACCAAAAAACCGTCAACACAGGTCTGCTCCGTTTAAGTGAAGATCTTGGAATTGATCTCGTGGCGACAAACGACGTGCACTACACCTATGCAAAAGACGCGGAAGCGCACGATATTCTTTTATGTCTGCAGACAGGGAAGAAATTAAGCGACGAAAATCGTATGCGCTATGAGGGCGGGCAGTATTTTGTCAAATCGGAAGAGGAGATGGCGGAGCTTTTTCCGTTTGCCCCGCAGGCGTTGGAAAACACGCAAAAGATCGCGGATCGCTGTCACGTCGATATCGAATTTGGCGTGACGAAGCTGCCCAGGTTTGATGTTCCGGACGGATATGATGCATGGGATTATCTGAATAAACTTTGCCGCGAGGGTCTTGTCAAACGTTATCCGAACGATCATGAGACGCATTTAAAACAGCTGGAATACGAATTGTCTGTCATTCAAAAGATGGGCTATGTGGATTATTTTCTGATTGTCTGGGATTTTATCAACTTTGCAAGGACGAACGGAATCGCAGTCGGGCCCGGCCGCGGGAGCGCGGCCGGAAGTCTTGTCTCGTATACAATGGGAATTACAAATATTGATCCGGTGCGCTATCAGCTTGTATTTGAGCGTTTTTTAAATCCGGAGCGCATCACAATGCCGGATATTGATATTGATTTCTGTTATGAAAGGCGCGGCGAGGTTATAGACTATGTCATTGAAAAGTATGGCAAAGAGTGTGTATCGCAGATTATAACTTTTGGTACGTTAGCGGCGCGCGGCGTTGTGCGCGACGTGGGGCGTGTGATGGATTTGCCGTATGCGCTCTGTGACACGATTGCAAAAAGTATTCCAAATGAGCTGAATATAACGATTGACAAGGCGCTTGCTATGAATACGGAACTTCGAACGATGTATGAATCAGACAGCCAGGTACATACTCTGATTGATATGTCAAGGCGGCTGGAGGGGCTGCCGCGGCATTCTTCCATGCATGCGGCGGGCGTTGTGATTTCGCAGAAAGCAATGGAAGAGTATGTGCCGCTCTCACGGGCTTCCGACGGTACCATAACAACACAGTTTGTTATGACGACAATCGAGGAGCTTGGCCTGTTAAAAATGGATTTTCTTGGTCTTAGGACGCTGACTGTAATTCGGGATGCTGTCAGCCTTGTGCGAAATAATTATCAAAGAGAGCTTGATCTTGACCGGATTGACTATAATGACAAAAATGTTTTGGACTTTATCGGGACAGGCAAGTGCGACGGTATTTTTCAGCTGGAAAGCGCAGGCATGAAAAATTTCATGAAAGAACTAAGACCGCAGAGCCTGGAGGATATTATAGCCGGTATCGCCCTCTATCGCCCGGGGCCGATGGATTTTATTCCCAAATATATCAAAGGGAAAAACGAACGGCAGAGCGTAACTTATGAATGTAAAGAGCTGATTCCGATTTTGGAACAGACTTATGGATGTATTGTCTACCAGGAACAGGTAATGCAGATTGTTCAGAATTTGGCCGGTTATACGATGGGACAGGCGGACAATATACGGCGTGCGATGAGCAAAAAAAAGCAATATATTATTGATGCGGAGCGCCAGAATTTTGTTTACGGAAATGAGGAACAGAATATAAAAGGATGCATCCGGAATGGGATCAGCGAGACGGCGGCAAACAAAATATACGATTCCATGATTGATTTTGCAAAATATGCGTTTAATAAATCTCATGCAGCGGCCTATGCTGTGGTCGCTTATCAGACGGCCTGGTTAAAATTCTATTATCCGGTGGAGTTTATGGCTGCGCTTATGACCTCAGTGCTTGACAATCAGAGTAAAGTTTCCGTTTATATTCATACTTGTCGTACGATGGGAATACGGCTGCTTGCGCCCGATGTAAATTGCGGTGAAGGATGTTTTACCACGTCCGGAAAGGAGATCCGGTTTGGCATGTATGCGATTAAAAGTATCGGCAGACCGGTGGTTGACGCGATTTTAGAGGAGCGGAACGAACATGGGGCCTTTCTGACACTGCAGAATTTTCTGGAGCGAATCTGCGAGCGCGAGATCAACAAAAAGGCAGTTGAAAACCTGATCAAGGCAGGCGCCTGTGACAGCCTTGACGGTACGAGAAAACAGATGCTGACGACTTACGCGACGATTTTGGATCGCCTGCACAGTGAAAAGAAGAAGACGATGGCAGGGCAGCTGTCGTTGTTTGACTTTGTTTCGGAAGAGGAAAAACAATCTTATGTCATTCACTACCCCGATGTGGGGGAGTATGACAAGGAGGTAAAATTTGGGTTTGAAAAGGAAGTGCTGGGGATTTATCTGACAGGTCATCCACTGGAAGAGTACGAACAAAAGTGGAAAAAAAATGTAACTGCTGTGACAACAGATTTTCTCTGGGACGAGGAGAGCAGGGAACATAAAATAGAGGATCATGCGAGCGTCACGGTGGGCGGGATGATTACCGCAAAATCCATTAAGTATACCAGGAAGAATCAGACAATGGCATTTTTGACGTTAGAGGATCTTTACGGTAATCTGGAAGTTACCGTTTTTCCGAGAGAATACGAGCGCTACCGGATGTTGTTAAATGAGGATGAGAAAATATTTATCAGGGGCCGCGCCAATATCGAGGAGGACAAGGACGGAAAAATAATCTGTGAGAAAATTTACTCATTTGAAGAGTCAAAGCGTGAACTGTGGGTTCAGTTTGAGACGAAAGAAACATTTGCGCAGCAGGAACAGGCGCTTTATGATATGCTGCATGATTCAGACGGGAACGACAGCGTCGTCATATATATCTCCTCTGTCAAGGCGATGAAACGACTGGGCAAAAATTTTCATATTTGTATCAATACGGAACTTGTGGACAGTTTGAACAACTTTTTTGGGAAAAAAAACATAAAAGTTGTAGAAAAGGGCATTGAAAAGAATCAGTAAAGAGATTAAAATGGAAAAAATGGGTTTTTTTAGGAGGAAGCATCAATGGCAAAAGAGATTAATACAATCGGCGTTCTGACCAGCGGCGGGGACGCCCCGGGGATGAACGCTGCAATCCGTGCAGTGGTGCGCGAAGCGCTGTTTCGGGGCAAGAAAATTAAGGGAATTAAAAGAGGTTATGCAGGTCTTCTTCAGGAAGAGATTATAGATATGAAAGCACGGGATGTGTCGGATATTATTCAGCGTGGAGGCACCATATTACAGACGGCGCGCTGCTTGGAATTTACAAATGAGGAAGGGCAGAAGAAAGGAGCCGAGATCTGTAAAAAGCATGGTATTGACGGGGTGATTGTCATCGGCGGGGACGGTTCTTTCCGCGGCGCGCAGAGGCTGGCCGCATTTGGCATTAATACGATCGGACTTCCGGGCACAATTGATCTCGATATCGCATGTACCGAATATACGATTGGTTTTGATACGGCGGTCAATACGGCTATGGATGCGATTGACAAGGTGCGTGATACCTCCACTTCCCATGAGCGGTGCAGTATTATCGAGGTAATGGGGCGTGGCGCAGGATATATCGCACTGTGGTGCGGTATCGCGAACGGAGCGGAGGATATTCTTGTTCCGGAGCGCTATGATTTTGACGAGCAAAAAATTGTTAACCATATAATTGAAAATCGAAAACACGGGAAACAGCATCATATTATTATTAATGCGGAAGGGATCGGCCATTCCGCGAGTATGGCCAAACGGATTGAGGCAGCAACCGGCGTGGAAACGCGAGCTACCATTTTAGGCCATATGCAGCGAGGCGGAAGCCCTACCTGTAAGGACCGAGTGTATGCTTCTACGATGGGCGCGCTGGCGGTTGATTTGCTTTGTGAAGGAAAGTCGAACCGCGTAGTGGGTTACCGTCATGGTGATTTTGTTGATTTTGATATAGACGAAGCTCTTGCAATGAGAAAAGAGATCTCGGCCTATCAATATCAGATCAGCAAAAATCTGTCACAGTAAAGTTTCACATGCAGCGTTTTTCCTGACAGGCGGCAGGAATGCCATAATTGTGAAACTTTTGACACAGTAGCGTTTTTATAATTACGTCAGTATATGGACTGTTGCACCGAGAGGGAGTTCAGGTGTAACGGTCTGTTTTTATATTGCAGCCGCAAAGGCGACGGCATTCGGCAGCGCCGTATATGGCGCGTCAAAGCGTGCAGTTTCCTCAGGATGAGGGAAAAGCCAGCCAGGCTCAGGCTGGCCTGGGAGTTAAAGCGGGCAAGCCCGCTTTGTTTTGTGAAAGGGTATGTAAGGAAGTTGGCAGCTTCTGTGCAGGCGTCCCGGGGAGCGAGTAGTGTTGAAAATTTTCTTCCACTCGATTGTATGGCAAACGGAGGATGAGTCGAATGATTACAAGCAGCAGCAACCGTCAGATGAAACAGATTACCGCACTGCTCAAAAAATCAAAGGAGCGGAGCATAGCGGGATCATTTGTAGTTGAGGGGAAAAAAATGCTGGCAGAAGCGCCGGCGGGATGGATTAAGCATATTTATGCAGCAGAATCTTTCTTAAAGGAGCAGGAGGCAGAGAAACTGTTAGCAAAAGCAGAATACGAGATTGTTGCAGATCATGTTTTTCAAAGTGTTTCGGATACGAAAACACCGCAGGGCATTCTTGCAGTGGTAGAAACGCCAAAATACGGGAGGGCAGATCTGATTTGTTCCAGGCATACAAGACTGCTTGTTCTGGAGAATATACAGGATCCCGGAAATCTTGGAACAATGATTCGTACCGGGGAGGGAGCGGGGATAGACGGTGTTATAATAAACAGCACTTCGGTCGATTTGTTTGCGCCAAAGACCATACGTTCCACGATGGGAAGTATATATCGTGTGCCCTGCTATATTACGAAGGATCTGGGTGAGACAATCCGGGATTTAAAAGGGGAGAATATTACCGTTTATGCGGCGGCGCTTAACGGCAGCATACTTTATGACAGCTGTGATTACACAAAAAGCGGGACGGCATTTTTGATTGGAAACGAGGGGAGAGGTCTTTCAGAGGAGATAATAGCGCTGGCAGACCGGAGTGTGAAGATACCGATGGAGGGAAATGTGGAATCATTAAACGCGGCGGTTTCCGCGGCGCTTCTTATGTATGAGGCAAACCGCCAGTTACGCCGCGGGTTTGGGAGAGAAAAATGAAAATCTGGTTTAAGATGATAAAAGAGAACAGGCTTTTGCGCGACATTACGATTGAGAACACGGAGAATGACACAAGGACGCATAAAATATTTCAGGCAATCGAGCAAGTCTGCGATGTATTTGATTTGGGGCAGCCGATCTGGCTGGACACAAATATCAGTGAGTTTAAGCGCCATGCAAAAACTCGTTTTTTGCAGGACAGTTTTGTGGAACAGATCACATTTGACTTTTTGGAGATGCACGTTTTGGAAGAAGACTAGGCGTCATTTTCCGGAAGACAGATAAAAAAAGGGTGAATTTTTCTGAAAGAATGCACATATATGGGGAAAGTATGTTATACTATAAACAGGGGAATTTTGTTTGGAGGGAAATGAATGGATAGACCATATAAAATGAGCGACGGGATCGATAGTTGGAATACGGCGATCTTTTTATACCGCTCGGCGCTGAAAGAGGTCAGCACAAAAGTTGAAATTCTAAATGACGAATTTCAACAGGTACACCAGTATAATCCGATCGAGTATATTAAGTCGAGAATTAAATCACCGGAGAGCATTGTGAAAAAGTTAAAGCGGCACGGGTTTGAATCTACCATTGACAATATGATCAACCGCGTGAACGATGTCGCCGGAATCCGTATTGTATGTTCGTTTACATCCGATATCTACAAGCTTGCAGAGATGATCGGAAAACAGAATGATTTAAAAGTGATATCAGTGAAAGATTATATCAGGCATCCGAAAGAGAGCGGCTATAAAAGTTATCATATGCTTGTGACGGTACCGATATTTTTGTCGGATCATATTATTCACACGAAAGTGGAAATTCAGATCAGAACCATGGCCATGGATTTCTGGGCCAGTTTGGAGCATAAGATTTATTATAAATTTGAGGGAAACGCGCCGGGGTATATCAGTCGTGATCTTAGAGAATGTTCCAATATTGTCTCTATGCTGGATGCAAAAATGCTGCAGCTGAATGAGGCGATATTACAGGCAAAGGAAGCGCAGACTGAGGAGAAAGCGCACGCTTAAATACAGACATAAATATTTTTATTTTCATACATAATCAAAGCCGGTATTTGTCAAACTAATGGTATCCACAAAAATAAGGAGGGATACGATGAGTGAGAAAAAATATCGCGCATGCCTGATCGGGATGTTGACAGTCGCTTTGGTGGTTGGCGTAATGCTTTATCTTAAAAATCACAGAACCGGGGAGGCGCCGGTAGAGGGTACGCTGGTAAAGCATTGTACGCAGACAGACAGCACTGACAAAGGCGGGGATTTGGCATGGCAAGTGAAATATTGTATTTGAAAATAGACCAGAATATCGTGGTCAAAGACCGAAATGTGACGCTTTCCGATCTTGCAAAGATGGAATGCAGCAATGAGTCTGTTGTCCGCAAATTAAAACAGAAAAAAATATATACATTTTCGGATCAGATCAATGTAAAAAAGCAAAAGACGACAAATCTTGTATTTTCTGTGTTGAAGATTATTGAACTAATCCATGAGGATTATCCGAATCTGTTGATTGTAAATGAGGGTGAGAGCGATTTTGTCGTCGAGTATGAGCCAAATCCGGATAAGGGAAAATGGCTGAACGCATTTCTTGTAGCCGTACTCTGTGTCGTTACATTTTTCGGCGCGGCGTTTACAATTATGATGTTTAACAATGACGTCGGCGTTCCGGATGTATTTTCCAAACTTTATCTCCAGGTGATGGGCGAGGAACCACAGGGCGTCGGGGAGATCGAAGTCTGCTACTGCATCGGACTTGCGGTCGGAATACTTGTATTTTTTAATCATGTCGGTAAGAAAAAGATCACGCCGGACCCTACGCCGATGCAGGTGCAGATGCGTAAATACGAGAAAGACGTAGATACGACATTTATTGAAAATGCATCAAGAAAGGATCACAGTATCGATGTTAGCTAAACATATTTTTCTGGGATTTCTTGGCATTACTTCCGGCGTGGCAGTTTCTGCGGGCACATTTGCCTTTTTAATGGTGATTGGCGTGATTCCCAGGCTGATGGGCAAGTGCAGAGGTGCAAAACATGAGCTTTGCTTTGAAAATGCAGTTATTTTGGGCGGTATTTTGGGGAATATTGCATCCGTGTTTTTAGATCTGCGTCTGCCGTTTGGTCCGGTGTTCCTTTGTATTTACGGGCTGTCGGCAGGGATCTTTGTGGGTTGTATCGCAATGTCTCTGGCCGAGATATTAAATACATTTCCGATTATGTTCCGTCGGATACGTTTAAAGACCGGACTTGTGTGGGTGGTAACCGCAATGGCGCTTGGCAAATTTACAGGGGCGCTGTATTATTTTCTGACCGGATTTTCCCCGCCTTAAAACTTGTTTTAAGGCGATGACATAAAACTTGTTTTAAGGCGATGACATAAAACTTGTTTTAAGGAAAACTCAGTTGAGAAAGGGGAATACGTATGGTGCCGTCCATTGCACGCCAGAGCGTGATTTTAAAATGTAATATGCAAAGGTCAATTCTGACCGGCAATTATGAGTTTTACTATGCGGCAGGCCTGTTGGCAAAGCTGACGGACATTGAGATTCCGGACGAAATCCGGCCGCTTGCGCTTGCCGCGTTAATAAAAGAAAGCGGGCCTGGCGGTCCTGATTCCAAAACAGCAAATGTTTCGGCAGAGAAAATCGAGTATTTGAGACAGATGCTCCTGGATTATATGCCGAAAGAGGAGTACGATTTACAGATGAAAGAGCTACTTACATGGGGCATGGGAGAAGAGAGACTGTTTCAGGTCTGACAGGATCAGTAAAAAGGGATTGTATCCGAAGAAAAATGTGCTATAATAAAGATACAAGAAACCGCCTGAAAGAAACTGTCTGAAAGATACATATGCCGGGGGCGTGGTTGACGGGGAACCGGCTGGGTCAGACTTTTGGGGGAAGGAGGATTGCTTATGAAATGTAAAAGAGCAGATTTGATGGCTGACGTTGTAAAGTATGAAGTCGGCAAGGGAATGGAAGACGGATTTGAATTATGGTCCAATGTAGTTACGACCTGCTGGCTTGTGACCGATTTTCTGGTCAAGATTGAGAGGGAGGACGGAACGATTGTATGTCCCTATATCATGGGCAAAAGAGGACGTATTTTTATCGGCGAGAATGATTACATAATTACGGATGAGGACGGTACGACACGTCATGTTTGCGGGGAGGATAAGGTTTGGACGCGCTACCGCAAAATCGAAGAATGATCCGACTGAAACTTTGTGATTTTTTTGTGTAATTTCGGGAATCTAAAGCGTCTACACTTGCTTTTTGAGACAGTCTGGGGTATAATGCATAAAAACAGAGAGTTCGTTAAGCGGACTTTTTCTGCAGCATATTATCGGAGAATCGTTTTATCCACTTTATGCGGTTATGACGGAATTGGCAGACGTGCAAGATTTAGGTTCTTGTGTCTTACGGCGTGTGGGTTCAAGTCCCACTAACCGCACTTTGTGACCGGATAGGGAGGAGATGAGTTTATACTCGTCTCCTCTTTCCGTTTGAATCAGCCTGCAGAAGAGGGAAGGAAGTCAGAGAAGAAATGAAGACAGTTCGGAGGGTAATTACGGCCGTCATATTATTTGTATTAATTATTGGCGGTATGCAGGTTTTGGCAAGAAACGAGAAAGCTGCAGAGACAAGTGCAAGTGCAATTGACCGGGTAAAAGAGAGACTGGAGTGGGTAAAGGAAAAAGAAGAAAATGTGGTTGCCTGGATGCGGGCGCATTATCTGTTAAACAGCAAGGCTGATGAAAATTCGGAGCAGGATACGGAGAGTGATATTCATTATTCGACAGAATCAGGGGCTGATTTTTCCTATGATACCGACAGCAGTTACACGGATATTCCTTATACCTATGAAACCGGCTATATTTTTCTGGGGGATTCCAGAATTTATCTGATGAATCAGGATTGTAAGATCGAGCAGACTGCTAATTTTTTTGTGGTCAGCTGTCCGGGGATGGGATATGACTGGATGATGTCAAACGGATTTCCCCAGATTGAACAGATCAAACAGTCTCACCCGCAGATACACAATTGGGTTTTAATCAGTGCGTTTGGATTGAATGACCTCGACCGAATTGACAGTTATGTCGATACATACAGTTATCTGGCGCAATCTATGGATATTCGCCTGCTTTCGATCAATCCGACGATGGG
Source organism: uncultured Roseburia sp. (assembly GCA_947088345.1). GTDB lineage: Bacteria > Bacillota > Clostridia > Lachnospirales > Lachnospiraceae > Roseburia. Next base: position 30,958 of record CAMUGE010000014.1, on the reverse strand, counting down.
AGTGTCGGATGCCAGATACAGCAACAGCAATATCGAAGCGTTTAACAAAAGGCTGCAGGAGATAACAGGTGTGAGCTATATTGACTGTTACAGTTATCTGAGTAGAAAAGGCTTCTGGATGATAGACAATCTGCATTATAACGAACAGTCAAATTGGGATATTTATGCTTTTGTTTTGGACTATCTGAATGCAAATGCAGGCGGTTCCGCGGTAACAGGATCTGACAGCAGGGATCGGGCGCTGAAGCTGCAGCAGAAATTAAGCCGGATGTCATAGACATCCGGCTTTGTTGCATTCTTACTGATCTCCTGGAAAATATCATGTTGCTATGAAGCGTTAGGACGGTTTGCGCCATTCTGACAGGCTACTGTACTACACCGGTTTTCTGGCGGATATAGGATTCAAGAAAATCGGTTGTCTTTGCAATGCCAAGTTTGCTGCTGTTGATTGAGAGATCATAAAAGCTATAGTCGCCCCATTTGTGGGAGCAGTAATAATTGTGGTATGTTTTTCTTGCTTTGTCGCGCCGTTTGATTAAAAATTCGGCTTTCCGCTCGGAAATTTTTTCATAGTCGGCGATACGCCGAATACGTACATTTAAATCAGCATGTACAAAAAAAGTGATCAGTCCCTCATACTCCTTTAAGATTTCTTCGGAGCAGCGCCCAACAACAACAAACGATTCTCCGGATGATGCTTTGTCTCTCAGATAGTCAAACTGGATATTTGCAATATTTTCCTCCGGGGAGCTGCTGTATCCCCGCACTGTTTTGGAAAATGCTATTTTTTTGGGTACTTCGTCATATTTTTCAAAGCTTGCGGGCTCCATATCCTTTTCGTCCGCAATTTTGCTGATCAGATTATAGTCGTAGATTGGCAGAGAAAAACGTTTTGCAAGTTCCGCCGCAATTTCGTGTCCTCCGCTTCCAAATTCACGTCCGATCGAAATAATTAGTTGTTTTGTCATATTCAGCCCTCCCTTATGAAATGTTTTCCTATGATGACTTACGTTCATTATAAAATTATTTTTGATGAAAATCAACCCACTGTGCGTTTAAATAATCGACAACCTGCCGCTTTCCGTCTAAAGTGAACGGAAACGCGGCGGTTATCTTTTTGGAGTCATCCGTAGATTCGAAATTATATGGACCCGGCCAGACATGGACTCGAAATACGTCTGTCCCGTTTTCGGTATCTTTTTGAATCAGGTAGCGCATTCCGCGGTCGCTTCCGGTAAATTTTTCTTTTTTATAGTAATTCAGACTTAAAATATCTTCGTTCTTGATCACTGGTATCACTTCCTGTTTTCCTTTTATTGTCAGTTTTTATTATAGCAGAAAATTTGGAAAAAGGAATGACAGATTGTGAGGATTGGTATAAAATGAAACTGATGACAGCCACTAAAAAACAGGAAAGGTTGGCAATATGGGGACTTGGGATCAGGCGGGAGAAAAGAAAAAGGCGAAAGAGAGAAAGCGTATGATACGCTTTTTTCGAAAGTGTCTTTTTCATGCCGGTATCGAAAAGAGTATGGCAAACAAATATTTAAAAGAAATGCAGCAGACACTGGAGACGGCGAATCAAATGCGTGCAGATTATCTCCTGGCAAAAACGCACCTGACCCGGGCGCAGCGGAAAATCGAGCGTCTGCTGGATTATTTTGCGGACTGGACGCTGTCGGAACTGGTAAAACAGCTGCAAGTTCTGGCAAAAGAACTGCAGCTTGTTTCAAACGATTGCCTGATGCAGGAGGACGATATGGATTTTGTATCGTCGCGGGAATGTTTTTTGCAAATGGGAGATGAACAGAGACTAAAGATGCCGGGAATGCGCGTTATGCTTCAGAGCGAACTGGAAAATCTGAATGCGATTTTTCTGGAGGCGCTTGAATGGGAGGCGCCGGATTTTTTTGCATATGCGTATTATATCTTGCATGAGGGGAATGAAACCATAAAGGAGATGGAGAACGATCGGCGAAACAGCCTTGTGACGGAATATGTCAATGGTCATTTTCTGGATGAATTTTTTGGATTATGCGAGAGAGCGAACATACAGGAACAGGTCATTGCATTGATGCAGGATACCATCTGAAAAACAACGGACACGCGGTGTGCTGCGGAATCCGTTGTTTTTTCTGTATTCTTATAGAAAAGACTGCGTTGCTGCGAAGTGTTAAAGCTTATGGCTTTCCGATTCAGAGAAAAATGTTCCGGAAAAATGCGAGCTGACACATATTGGCTGTAGAAGCAGCTGCACGCCGGCGCGAGCGAGCCTGGACGCTCATGTTTTTAACCGCCGTTATTGTTGTTATCCACAGGCGGATTATCGGGCGGCTGCGGATTGTCCGCAGGCTGATCAGCAGGCGGCTGGTTATCCACAGGCGGATTATCGGGCGGCTGCGGATTGTCCACAGGCGGATTTACTGGCTGCTGGTTACTTGGCGGTTGTGTGCCGGGCGGCGTATAGGCGCTGATGTCGTGGTACATGGAGTTGGTTTCATTGTGTACCGTGCAGACATTTGTTGTAAAATCTTGTGTGATCAGGTATGGACCGTCGTCCGAATTTGCAGAACCCCCGATAATGCGTATACCGCCGATATAGGAGGTTTCGGGACAGTAGTTGCCGATCGGAAAACCGGAATCCATACAGATGTTGGCCCGGATATGGTGATCACAGTAGTCAGTCGGCGCAGTTCCTTCCGCGAAATATTCTGTGTAAACCATGCTGCCGCGCGGGTCGCTGTCGCAGACGCCTGCAATAGCAAGCTTACCTGATTTTTTGCAGACGGAAGCAGTTGTAATGCCGTCCGGTTTTGTAAATTCTTTGTCTTCCAATCCCTCGTGGATACGACTCATCACGGCTTTCCAGATTCGTTTTGGGTAGCTTGTCTGCCCGCCCTGCTGCGGAATATTGTCGTCAAATCCTCCCCATACGACGCAAGTGTAATAGGGCGTAAAACCGGCAAAAAGGGCGTCTCTGTTTTTGGTTGTCGTTCCGGTTTTTCCGGCCTGTGTCATACTGCTGCCAAAATAGGCGAGTGTTCCGGTTCCCTGTGCGATTGCATCCTGCATGGCGTCTGTTAAAAGCCATGCGCTTGTTTCTTTTAATACCGTATGCGATTCTGCAGCAGTATTGTCAAGCAGTACGTTTCCGTCATGGTCAAGTATTCTGGTGTAGAATTTTGGCTTGATATAAGTACCGCTGTTTGCAATCGCAGCATAGGCGGCGGTAAGTTCCAGATTCGTGACACCATGTGTCAGACCCCCGAGTGCAAGCGTTTCATTACCACTCTCGTCTGTACCTACTGTTGTGATTCCAAAATTTGTAATGTAGCTGTAGCCGAGTGTCGGACCGATCTGGGCAAGTGTTTTTACTGTTACAATATTGATGGAGCGTGTGATTGCTTCCCGTATGGTAGTAAAACCGCGGTATCTGTTATCGTAATTACGGACAGAGCCTTTTTCTCCGGTGCCGTAATTGTAAGGCGCATCATCCTGTACCGAGGCCAGCGTCAGACCTCCTGCGTCAAGTGCGGCGGCATAGGCGGCGATTATTTTGAATGTGGAGCCGGGCTGTCTTGGCGTGTCACATGCACGGTTTAGCGTTCGGTTTGCTGTTTTATCGCCTCTTCCGCCGACGATTGCCTTGACTTCTCCTGTAGTCTGGTCGATTACGGTAAGCGCTGTCTGCGGCTGCAGTGTAAATGTTACAGTTTCGCTGCCCTCGACAATACTGTCTCCGGGAACCATGATATCGTCTTTGTACTTTAAGATTGCTTCTTTTGCGTCCTCTTCCGTTTCATAGTCGATTCCAAAGCCCGGATCTGCTGCACGGTAGTAGGAGAGCATGGTCTGTTCACTGTAATTTTTTACAGTGCCGTCCAAGGAGAGGATGGATACACGGTAGGAAAACGAGATTTTCGGTTCCATCGGATAGTTTTCCATATTGTTCACTTCAAAATCGCAGATTTGCTGGATTTTGGGGTCCTGTGTGGACTCAATGGTAAGCCCGCTTTGATAAACTGCTTTGTATGCCTGTGCCTCGGAATAACCTTTTACTTCGATCAGATCCTCAATTACCTGTTCGGTCAGCTCGTCTACAAAATAGGAGTTGACGGTGGCATTGTCGTTTTCAATATTTACGATCTGAATGCGGTCATAAACGTTGTCTTCTAACGCATCGTCATGCTCCTGCTGTGAGATATATCCCTGTTCCAACATTTTGTCCAGCACGTCGATCTGTCTTTTTTTATTTTTTTCCGGAAAAGAGATCGGGTTAAAGCCGGTTGGACTTTTTGTAATCGCCGCGAGCACTGCGCATTCGGACAGGGTCAGCTGAGATACGTCTTTTCCGAAGTATCGTTCGCTTGCAACTCCCACGCCGAGAGAATTTTGTCCGAGATTGATTACATTTAAATAATTTTCCAGTATCCAGCTTTTGTCTACGACTTTTTCCAGCTGTATCGCGAGATACTGTTCCTGTATTTTGCGCTCTACTTTGTCGATAAACGAGGATTCGCCGAACCATTGTGTCGACAATACCGTATTTTTCAAAAGCTGCTGTGTGATCGTACTTGCGCCCTGTCTGAACTTTCCAGAGGCAATTCCTTTGATGCCGGCACGTATAATACCGGTCAGGTCGATCCCGTTATGCTCATAAAAACGCTCGTCCTCAATTGCGACAAATGCATGCTGCAGCGTAAGCGGGATCTGGTCGATTGTCACATATTTGCGGTTGGAACCGCTGGCGACCAGTTTTGCCGTTTCGTTTCCCCTGTTGTCAAGTACGGTTGTCAGGTATCCGGTCGGTGTCGCATCAATGTTATCAATCGTGGGCGCCGATGCAATGATCCCCTGGAATACGCCGATACCGGCTGATCCTCCGATTACTATGGCTGCAAAAAAGCAGACAAGCAGCGCTTTGAGAAAAATGACATGAAATTTCTTGCGAATCATGGTGCCTTTTGAAGTCAATTCCTGCGCGCGCTTATGTGTACGCCTTTTTCCGTAATTCATAGCGGCCTCCTTTTCATCAGCTAACGCTGATGATTCTTTCCATGATAAATTCACTACCTTTTAGTATACCAAAAAGTTGACTGAAAAAAAAGAAAAAAATTATAATTTTGGCATATTTTTGCTTTCATTTTTTTTCTGTTGCAATGAAACGGCTGCACGTGCTATGATAACGGGAGCAGATATAGAATAGGTGGGAAATTTATGAGGACGATATATTCCGGCGGCGAGGGAGAACTCATTGAAAAGAAGTCGCGTTTTATCGCAACCGTGCGTTCTGCCTGCTCCGAGGAGGAAGCGGCACAGTTTATTGCTGAGATGAAAAAAAAATACTGGGATGCAAGGCATAATTGTTCTGCGTATATTGTCAGCGGAACGAGGGCTGTCTGTCGCTGCAGCGATGACGGAGAACCGGCGCAGACCGCGGGGCGCCCTATGCTGGATGTATTGTTGGGAGAGCAGCTTCACGATACGGCTGTTGTTGTGACACGTTATTTCGGAGGAACGCTGCTTGGAACGGGCGGTCTTGTGCGTGCCTATCAGGGCGCTGTGCGCGAAGGATTAAAGAACTGTGTCATTATTGACAAAGAGAGAGGACGAAGGCTCACAATCGGCACGGATTACAATGGCCTTGGGAAGATTCAGCACCTGCTGGCACAGCAGGAGATTCCTGTCATTGACACTGCTTATACGGACCGGGTAAGGATCTTATGCGTGGCGCCGTTTGAAAAACAGGAACAGACGCAAAAACAGATTACGGAAGCAACGAACGGGACGGCGCAGATCATATGGGACGAAGAAGTGACATATGCATTCATTGGAAAAAATATTGAAATTTTTTGAAAAAAATGCTTGACTTTTTTCGCACACCTCTATATAATAACCATTGTTGAAAGCACAAAGGGCTATCGCCAAACGGTAAGGCAACGGACTCTGACTCCGTCATTTCAAGGTTCGAATCCTTGTAGCCCTGTTTCCGAAATCCCGACAGATTATCTGTCGGGATTTTTATGTGCACAGTTCCGTGCAGAGGAGGTGTGCCGCTGAGGCGGCGCAGGGGCCGCGCGGCGCTGCCATATTACAAAGACGATCGGGAAGCGCGGAGGGACATATTGAGAAAAACATTGGAATTCATTGCAGCATCGTATGACAATGGCATTGATCTGGGTCGAAAAGGCATTGATTCATATGACAACCTGCCCTCTTATATTACGAGTCATCCTAATTATCATTTGTTTGAACAAATGAGAAAGAACAAAACTCTTTCCGACAGCGCTTGAGAAGAGATTGTCGAGTATCTTGCCCCAAAGGCCGGCATGAGATTTATTGACTTAGGGTGTCGCCGGAATTTGATGTTCGCAGGACAGGCTGCTTTTGGCAGTACAGCCGGCATGCTCTTAGGTAATCTGCCACATACATGAATAACAGAAAAAAGAAACAGGAAAAAACGCCGCGTCCGTGTAATTGCACGGGACATAGTTTTTTTCCTGTTTTTAAGCATCACTAACGCGAACCAAAGATCCTGTGTTTGATACCTGCTAAGATGCTTCGGAAGTGCCACATCATACCTTTGAACCGGATAGAGGCGCTGATGCGGTGGAAAGAAAAAAGATCATACATATACAGTTTTGAGATATCCACAAAATGGAGGGCAAGAAAGCCGATCTGCCTGTGATCGGAGCGTCGCAGACAAAATGGCCGGTTGTCTTTCCAGATCAGTTTTTTGATCCGAAGAATGGGATCATAGGCATATTCCTGTTCTGTAAAATTTGCCGGTATGCCCATATTCAGGTCAAAGACGGTATCCTGAAATGGTTCCAGCAGATTTAAGACTTTTTCATTTGGAAGCGTTTTTGTCCATAGATACAGAAGAGACATTTCTCCGACGCCTCCATATAATTTGTACTGTTTGTGCAGTTCCCATTTTTGGGACAGAAAATCAATATGGTTTTTGTACATATCGGTACAGTAATCGAGAAAGTCAGACAGAGCGTCCCGTTTAAAATAGGAAATTCCGGCACAGGCAGTCCAGCGCAGCCCGTTTCCGGCGGGTGCGCCCGGCAGATCCTGAAGTTTTGGAATTTCGAGTGCCGTATCACAGTCCTGAAACGGTGTATAATTGCTCATGTTCTGATAGAGCAGAATATCGCTGTCTAAGATTACGCAGTCCGTTTCATTGTTTTTTTGCAGATACTCATAAATTAAAAAGAAACGTTTAAAGATGCTGTTGGCCCAGGAGTCGGGGTATGCCGAAAGATTCCGGAAAACAACGGCAAACGCATCGTAACGTTCTGACGGAAATTCATCAACATGGTGCCAGTCGCTGCACCAGTTTTTATTGTATTCGTCTCCGATTAATACAACTTTTTGATTGTATTTTTTTGCCTGTTCAATACAGTAGCGAAGATATTCCTGATGTTTTTTACCGCCGGACTGGTTTTTTGCGCCGGTTTCATGGTGTATGATTACCGGGATTATGTGTGGCATAGCAAATCCTCCCTGTGGGCTGTTGTTATTTTTTCCAGTAGGTATTTCCCTCAATATTGCCGCTGCCGTCCGGAATTTCACAATCCAGCGGGTAGTGCCAGTAATCGTTGTACATAGCGACGATATCCGGTTCCATATTGTCCCAGCGGTCGCCTTTGATCCCAAACAGGATCTGAAGGCATCCGCCAAGATGAACGGCCTGTCTTCCCATTTTTTTGATCTTTGCCGCGAGGGGAAATCCGTAGGCGCCGCATCCGAGCAGTGCGATATCAAAGTCTGTTTTTTCGCATTCTGCGCTCATATAGTCCAGAGCTTCAAACCAGTCGCGAAAGCGTTCGTCTGTCGCATCGCCGGCTGTCTGGACGGCTTTTAATGTTTTTAATTCAAATTTCGGTAAAATATCCGGATTTGGAAATAGTTTGTCAAAGTTTTTGTATTGTCTGCGAATGGAATCCTCAAACGGATGAATAACGAGCACTTTTTTTCCTTTTAAGGAGGAAGACCATGGAATCGAGCTTCGCCATGGCTCAATTGCGATCAGTTTGGCGGTTGCTTTTAAATTAGTGCAGTATTTTTTCATATAGTAGTCTTCGCAGCAGTTTTGCCAGACGCCAAGTACGTCTGTCTGGCGGCAGGACTCTTTCATAATCTGATTGAAGCGCGGAAGCAGGGAACAGTCATTCGGGAAAAAACCGGCATTTGTGTAGAGCTGGTTTAAGGCTTTTTGGGTTTTCTTTTTTAGATGAAATTCGTCTGTTCGCATATTAAACAGCTCCACGGCCCCAAAACGCGCCATCATAAAAGGTTTGCCTGACTCAATCATGGATGCGACATTGCGGTTTAACGTTTCCATATCCCAATATGGCCTGCCGGCATAGTTCTCATAGAGACTGTCCGGATCGTTTCTTTTTTCCCGGATTTTGCTGCGGGCGAGATATTTCATATAATAATAAAGATGGCTGATCTGGCTGCTCATAGGAATCCTCCATTCTTAAAATCTGCGCCATGGATTTATGAAGTATATACTAGCATACCTGACGATAGTATGCAATCTTTTGTTGCCGTTCATACAGCGTGTAAAGTCATTGACATTTTCAGGCGGTATATATTAAAATCAGATTAAAGTCAGGGGAACGAAAGAGGCAGGAAGAGAAAGCGGGAGGTATTTATGAGTTTTGGGGAAAAAGTATTACATCCTTTTTTTGGGAAAAAGAGGTATTATCCATTCTGGCAGAAAGTATATAAGGCGTCACTGATGGGAATGAATGTGGGAAACGGAGGCGGTTATGAGAGCAGCGGTGAGAATTATGTGATGCGGCATGTCAGCGAACATGTGGTCAGGGAGAAAAAGCCGGTGCTGTTTGATGTCGGGGCAAATACAGGCGGATATGCAAAGGAATTGATCCGACATTTTGGAGAATGCGAAATTCACTGTTTTGAACCGGCGGAAAAAACATTTCAAATGCTCTCCGATAATCTGAGAGAGCAGTCGGTGATTTTAAACAATTTTGGGATTGGCAGCGCGTGTTCGGAGGAAACGCTCTACGTAAGCGGAGATAATTACGGTCTGTCAAGTATGTACGAGCGGCAGTGTTTTGAGGGGGATGTCAGAACGGAGAAAATCTGTATCAAAACAATTGACGGTTACTGTGAGGAATCTGATATCAAAAATGTGCATTTTATGAAAATGGATATTGAGGGAAATGAACTGCAGGCATTAAAAGGTGCGCAAAGAATGATACGTTTGGGAAAGATCCTTGCGATACAGCTTGAATTTGGCGGCTGTAATCTTGATTCCAGAACATATTTCAGAGACTTTTGGAATTTATTACATGAGCATTACAGAGTCTACCGCGTTTTGCTGGACGGACTGGTTGAGATAACGGAATATGGCGATATACTGGAAATGTTTTTTTGTACAAACTATCTGTTTGTCAGTAAAAATGTGGCATAACGGGAGGCGGACACATGAAACGTTGTAAATATCTGGACGTGGCGAGAGGAATCGCTATGATGCTTATTATCACGGGGCACAGCTGCGGGCTGAGCAAATACTTAAGTTATTTTTTTATACAGGTATTTTTTCTGTTGTCCGGCTGTCTCTATCGGCCGGGGAGAAGTTATGGGGAAAATATTGGGAAAAAGGCAAAAAGACTGCTGTTTCCGTATTTTGGATACAGCGCGATACTTCTTGCGTTCTATGTGCTGATGGGGCGCAGTCTTAAAGAAACTGCATTTTCGGCCGCAGGTATCCTCTATTCCAGATACTGTCTGTATGATGTTGCAGTGACGGCGGAGGCAGATAATATTTTTTTCTTTAATATTGCAAACGGAGCAATGTGGTATCTGACGGCATTTTTTGTGACGGGACTTGTTTTCCATCTTGTCATTGACCGGTGTCTGGAGAGTAAAAAGTTTCTGGCCGGCTGTATCGCCGTTCTGACAGCGATTACCATGGCGCTGACAAAACTTCCCGTGCTGCTGCCATGGAGCGTTGATATCGCATTTGCAGGCGCCATTTTTATGATTGTCGGAGCGCTTTTGATGCGCGCGGAATTTTTTGAAAAAAAATGGAATATCTGGCTGATTCTGGCGACGCTTGCCGCTTATATCGGGCTGATTGAACTGAATCCGGGGATTAATACCTCGGCCCGGGAATATGGCGTTTACGGGATGTTTAGCGTTCCGTTCTATATTTTAATCGGAATCGGCGGTTCTATCCTTTGTATCTGGCTTGCAAAACTGGTGCAGGATACGTTTTTAGGCACGTTTTTTACTTTTATAGGAACAAATACGCTGCCGCTTCTTGCGTTCCATATATTGGGACTGGAAATTTTCGGTATCGCAGCGGGTCGGCTGATTGATACAGGCGCATTGTCCGGCGTGATGAAAGCGCTGTATCATACGGCAAGAATTTCGGCTTCTATCGCTGGCAGCTTGATTTTAGGAAAAATGATTGATTTTGTATTGGGGAAACTGCGATCTTTCAGATGAAAAAGAAAAAAGGAGAGAAAACATGTCTGGGATATTTGATGAGAACTATATGATGCAGGTATTAAGAACATGGATACCGGAGGGCGAGACATGTGATGCGGGCGTACACGGTATTACACTGCAGGTGAACAAAAAAAAGACATCCAGATTTGACGTGTACGTCGGAATTACCGCAAGATACCTGCTGGTTGCGGAATGTGAAGAGCGCAGATATCTAAATGAAGACTATCGCATTCCTGATCTGCGCAAAACAGTGGCCGAAGATGCGGGCGTCTGTTTTGCGCTTTCGGATATTGAAAGCTGTAAGATAAAAAATGCCATAATGGGAGCCGTAAACTGTTCGATAACATGGAAAGACGGAACTTATCTAAAGATTCAGCTGCCAAAACGCGGCGGCCTGGGAGGCGGCATGCCCCGCCATGCGCAGTACCGGGATAAAATTTTAAACGTACTGTCTCAGTATTCCTGAAAATCGGCCGCCATGCGGGTCCTGCATTCATCAAAATAAAGCGGACAGGTTCGCGTCAATTCCCGTGCCGGCACAGCCGGCTTTTCTCTCATTCATCCGTAAGAGATCCGGATGCGTTGTCGTCATATTCTTTTTGCCGCGGTGCAGTCTCCTCCGTCTTAGATCAGCGTTTTTCCTGCAAAAAGGCGGCCGCGATCCGGTCTGTCAGCCGCAGGGTAAGAGCCTGAATCTGATTCCAAAATTTAACAATAAAATCGCAAAGCCACGGCTCAATCCGCCCAATTGTAAATTTTCGAATTTCATTTGAAACAATAGCGATAATTACGACAATAAGTGCATATCCTAACACCAGGCAGGTTAGAAATATGCTGTGCGAGTGTGCATTGAGACTGAAGCGTCGATTTAATAAATTCATCAAAACGGAGTCAAGCACAGTGACAGCCAATACGTTGGAAGCAATGCGGTTGACCAGCGGGCTGGTAAATTTTATTGTGCCAAAAAGCAGCAGTAAGAGAACGGCGGCAAGTATGATTAACAGGGAGCAGTCTCTTGCGAAAGTACTGTAGATTTCGCCCCGGTGTAAAAAGGTAAGCCCGCTGTCCAGCAGGAAAATGGCCAGGATACAGCAAAAAAAACCAAAAGCCAGTATTTTTCCGGAATGCTGCCTGTTTTGGTAGCGTGCCAGGTACCTTCCGATCAGATAGACCATAACAAAATGTACAAGCCCTTTTCCGGCGTCCTGCATGATATCATAGGTCGTAAGCGTAGGGATTACGCTAAAGAGCAGCAGAAGTACGAGAAGCAGGCTGCGGAATTTGGCGCGTTCCAGCCGTTCGGGAATCTGGTTTAAAAACGGCGCCAGAATACAGAGTGCAAAATAGCAGGTGATAAACCAGTAACGTCTTGAAATCACGGGAATGCAGGACTTGATCAGTGATTTTATTCCAAAATCACCGAGAAGTATCGTGCCGGCCAAAGTAAAAAAAATGACCATACAGTCCATGCGTACCAGTTTTTCCAATTTAAAGTGAATCCCAAAATAACCGGAGATTAAAATAAAGCAGGTGACGCCGGTATTAAAGACAGAGTTAAACAGGATATGGGCTTCCGTATTAAGCCAGGAGCCGCCCGTATCAATATTTGCAAAAGCATGCATCACGGTGATGCCGAAGATACAGAGCAGACGCAGCAGTTCAAAGCTTGAATTTCGTTCTGTTTTCATATGGTATCGCTCCTTTTTTTTCTATCGCTATCATATAACAATTCTTAAGATTTGGCAAGGATTCGCAGGCATTTTTAAAATAGCTTGCATTATGCCTGTTTCGTTGTTAAAATAGATAGAATAGAGACAGAGGAAATTTATGGAAAATAACAGACAGGAGAAAAAATAATAACATGAAAGTCGTGATCTTAGCAGGCGGACTTGGGACAAGGATATCGGAGGAATCCCATCTGAAGCCAAAACCAATGATCGAAATCGGGAATCAGCCGATCCTGTGGCATATTATGAAAGAATATACGGCATACGGTTTTAACGAATTTGTAATCTGCGCAGGTTATAAGCAGCAGGTCATCAAAGAATACTTTGCAAATTATTATCTGCACCGTTCTGATATTACATTTGATTTCACGGCGGACAATGCGATGGTTGTGCATAACAATGTTGCGGAACCATGGAAAGTGTCCGTAGTTGATACAGGCTTAAATACTATGACAGGCGGCAGGATTCGGCGCATTCGGGAATATATTGGAAACGAGACGTTTATGCTGACTTACGGCGACGGTGTCTGTGATATCAATATCACGGAATTATTTGACTTTCATAAAAAACATAAAAAACTTGCGACCATGACTGCCATTCAGCCGGGAGGGCGGTTCGGAACTATGGATATCGGGCAGGACAACACGATCGCGCGGTTTTCCGAAAAAAGAAAAGAGGACGGCGGCTGGATTAACGGCGGCTATATGGTGCTCGAGCCGCAGGTGATTGATTATATTGAAAGCGACGATACGACATTTGAGCGGGAACCGCTGGAACGCCTTGCCGCGGAAAGTCAGCTTGTGGCATATCGCCACAGCGGATTTTGGCAGTGTATGGATACGCTGCGCGATAAAACATTACTGGAGTCTCTGCTGGAAGAGGGCAGAGCGCCATGGAAAGTGTGGGATTAAATGGATTTTGATTTTTATCAGAAAAAGACGGTTCTTATTACCGGGCATACCGGGTTTAAGGGTACATGGATGGCAAAGGTTTTGCGTATGCACGGAGCGAATGTGATTGGCTATGCGATGGAACCCCCGACAGAGCCGGCAATTTTTTCACTGCTTTCGATGGAACGGCAGATGACGTCCGTGATCGGGGATATCCGGGATCTTGATCATCTGAATCAGGTATTTGGTCAGTATCGGCCGGAAATTGTCATCCATATGGCGGCGCAGCCGATCGTGAGGGAGAGTTACAGGAATCCGGTGGCTACTTACGGGACAAATGTAATGGGTACAGTTCATGTGCTTGAAGCAGTCAGACAATGCGATGCTGTAAAATCCGTAATCAATGTGACGACCGACAAGGTATATCTCAATCGTGAGTGGGAATGGGGGTATCGCGAAAATGATGCGCTCGACGGTTACGATCCCTATTCCAATTCAAAATCCTGCTCTGAGCTTGTCACATCCTCCTATCAGAAATCATTTTTTTCGAACGGGAAACCGGCCATATCCACCTGCAGGGCAGGAAACGTTATTGGCGGGGGCGATTTTGCCAGGGACAGGATTATCCCGGACTGTGTGCGCGCGATGCAGGAGGGCAGAAAAATAATTGTCAGGAATCCGTATTCGACCCGTCCGTACCAGCATGTGCTTGAGCCGGTATGCGCATATCTGGAACTTGCTAAACGCCAGTATCTGGAGCCGGAAAAATATGCGGGGAGTTATAATATAGGGCCGGATGACTGCGACTGCGTGACAACAGGGGCGCTGGCCGGCCTGTTTTGCGATGCATGGGGACAGGGGGCGCTCTGGGAGGATGTTTCGGAGAAAAATGCGCCGCATGAGGCAGGATTTTTAAAACTGGATTGTTCTAAAATAAAAAAAACAATGTCCTGGCATCCGAAGTGGCATATCAGTGATGCAGTTCATTACAGTGTCGCCTGGAGCAAAGTTTTTCTTGACGGCGGCGATCTTTCGGCGGAGACCGAGCGGGAGATTTTACAGTACCTCAGTCAGGAGGGAGCGTAAGCTTTTAAGAGAGAAAGGCATAATTTATGAAAAAAGTAATGGTAACCGGGGCAAACGGATTTGTTGGCAGCGCCCTGATCAAAGAGCTGGTAAACCAGGAAATAGAGGTCGTTGCACTGTGCAGAAATGGTTCCGGCCGCAATCTGCCAAAGAGCAGTCTGGTTGAGATCTTTCCGTTTTCGCTCGATCGCGCCGGCGGGATGGTCTCGCAGTTAAAAGAATGCGGCTGTGATACATTCTATCATTTTGCGTGGGCCGGTTCGGCCGGAGCGGAGCGGGCGGATACGCAGCTGCAGCTGAAAAATGCCCAGTGGACCGTGGACTGCCTGCGTCTGGCAAAAGAATGCGGCTGCAGCCGGTTTGTCAATGCCGGAAGCATTATGGAACTTGAGACAATGCGGGCAGTTTTTCAGGCGGGAAACCGTCCTGGCCCTGGATATATCTATGGAAGCGGAAAACTGGCGGCGCACACGATGTGTAAATCCGTTGCGGCGCAAATCGGAATTGATCTTGTATGGGCAATGATAACAAATGCATACGGCGTCGGCGAGAAAAGTCCGCGCATGGTAAATACGACAGTACAAAAATGTATCCGCGGGGAGTCACCCCAGTTTACGGCCGGAACGCAGAATTATGATTTTGTCTATATCGACGACGTGGCGCGGGCATTTTATCTGATCGGTGAAAACGGAAAACCGTTTCACGAATATCTGATCGGATCTTCGCATGCAAAGCCGTTAAAGGAATTTTTGCTTGAGATGAAAGCGGCGATTGCGCCGGATCTTGATTTTATTTTCGGCGATATTCCGTTTACCGGCGTCAACCAGCCGTTAGAAGATTTTGACTGTACAAAGACAAAAGACGATACGGGATTTGAGGCAAAAATCAGCTTTGGAGAAGGGTGCCGGCGAACAAGAGACTGGTGGCTTACGATGGAAGTGTGAGAAAAGGTTCAAAGCTTATGCCAACGGGCATTTCGCTAAGAACATCTGATTTTCAGGCGTGGGCCTTTTCACGCGGGAGAATCCCGAAAGACATTCCATGAGCGGCGCCAGATTCTGCGCGCTCGTTTGTGTCGGAGCGAAGCTGCGGCATGCGGGTTGGCATGTGAAAGACGGAGGAGATCAATGATACAGAAGTTTGCGTTTGAACAGACAAAAATACAGGGATTAATTGAGGTTACGCCGTTTCGGGCGGATGACGTGAGAGGATATTTTACGAAAGATTACTCAAAAGAAATTTTTCTGGAACATGGGATTTCTCATAATCTGGAGGAAGTATTTTATACAACTTCACACAGAGGCGTGATACGTGCGCTCCATTTTCAGCGGGAAAAGCAGCAGCCAAAACTGGTCCGCTGCATACATGGTCATGTATTTGACGTTGTTGTCGATTTGAGAAAAGACAGTGAAACATTTATGCAATGGCTGGGCTTTGAACTGTCCGGCGAAAACGGGCGTGAAGTATTAGTGCCGGCGGGATGCGCGCACGGCTATCTTGTTTTGGAAGAATCCATTGTAAGCTATAAATGCGCGGAAAAGTTTTACGGCGAGTATGACGACGGCATTATGTGGAATGATAAGGATATTCATGTGGAATGGCCGCTTGCGCGTATTGGCGGACCGGACCATGTGATTTTGGCGGAGAAAGACAAAAATTTACAGACGTTTGCAGAATTTATGGAAATATACGGCGGATTTTAACCTCATGGAACAGGTAAGGACGGAAAGCACAGATGAAAACAATCAGCATGGTAATACCAACGTACAACGAGAAAGATAATATTTTTGACGACTATCACAGGTTAAAAGAAATTATGGAACGCGATCTTCCGGAATATGATTACGAGATGCTCTTTATTGATAATTTTTCGGACGACGGGACGAGGGATCTGTTAAAAGTGCTTTCAGAAAAGGATAAAAAAGTAAAAGTTATCTTAAACGGCAATAATTTCGGCTGGTCGCGCTCGTCTTTTTACGGAATTATCAATACGACAGGCGACTGTACTGTGCTGCTCGCCGCAGATATGCAGGAACCGCCGGAAAAGATGGTCGATTTCGTAAGAGAGTGGGAAAACGGATATAAAGTCGTAATCGGCATTAAGAGCAAGAGCAAAGAAAATAAAATCAAATATTTTCTGCGCAACTGCTACTACAAATTTTTAAACTCGATTGCGGAGATCAACCATATTCAGCAGTTTATGGGGTTTGGACTCTATGACAGGTCGTTTGTGGACGTGCTGCGCAAACTGGACGATCCAATGCCCTATTTTCGCGGTATTGTCGCGGAACTGGGATTTAAAATGAAGCAGGTCGAATATGAACAGGATAAACGCAAAAAAGGAAAGACGCATTTTAGCCTGTACAAGATCTATGATCTTGCGATGTTGGGCGTTACCTCCTACTCGAAAGTGGTTCTGCGCTTTGCCACATTTGCGGGTTTTATTGTCTCGTTTCTATCCATTTTAATAGCGCTTGTAACATTTATTCTAAAGGTGCTTGGCATTATCGCTTATCCGATCGGTATTGCGGCGATCAGCATCGGCGTATTTGCATTCGGCGGGATTGAAATCTTTTTTATCGGCCTGCTCGGCGAATATATTTTAAATATCAATACGCGCACAATGAAGCGGCCGCTTGTGGTCGAGGAGGAGCGTATTAATTTTTCAGAGAATAAGGCCTCTCAGATGGCGGAATAGGGGATAGCTTATGTTGGAATCATTTCAAAAGAACAAAAAGGGGATTCTGTTAATGTTATGTTCCGCATTCTGTGCCTGCGTTGGCCAGCTCTTGTGGAAAATGTCGGCACAACAGGGGATTTATCTGGCGCTGGCCGGATTTTTTCTCTATGGTCTTGGCGCTCTGTTTATGCTTATTGCATACCGGTACGGAAGCCTGTCGGTGCTTCAGCCGATGCAGAGCGTCAGCTATATTTTCAGTATTATTATCGGATTTGTGATTCTGAATGAACCGTTTCGCCTGCTGAAAGTGATCGGCGTATTTATTATTATGACAGGCATGCTGTTTATTGGCGGCGGCGATCAGACGGGGAGGGAAAAATGATTTATCTGATCATAGTTTTGATGTCGTTTGTCGCTGCTGCAGCCTCGCTTTTTTTTAAAAAGGCGTCCGGCAGCGATGGGCTGGTAAAAATGATAACAAATAAAAACCTTTATATCGGCGGTTTTCTGTATGTCTTTGCAGCCCTGATTAACATATATATTTTGCGGTATCTTGATTATTCGGTGGTAATGCCGATGGGATCGATTACTTATATCTGGACGATGGCGCTTTCGTTTCTGGTTTTGGGAGAGACGATCACTAAGAAAAAAATATTTGGCGTGGCATGTATTATTTTGGGTGCGGTCTGCGTGGCCATGGCGTAAGAGCATTCTGTCGTCGAATTAAGTACGCCAAAAACAGGCGTTATTCATACGGATTTGAGATTCCTGGGAGCGGAATCATGGAGGGTAGTGTGAGAAGTACTTCTAATCACTCGCAGCAAAGGCGCTGACGCGAAACAGGTTCGCGCGCGAAGAAGTACGAAGTCTCATCCGGATTTGAGTAGCGGCAGAGCCGCGACATGGAGGTTAGTATGAAACGGGCTTACAAAATTTTTTGGATTGTGACGATATTGGTAATACCGGTTTTTCCGTTGTCGGGGATTCTCTATGGCGTGGATATTTCCGATGTAGGGCTGAGTATTAATCAGTATCGGTTTTGTTTTGAGGATATCACAAGCGTCTATCTGCCGATTCTGCTGTCGGAACTGATTGGCGGCGTGTGGCTTAAAATCTGCGGATTTTTGTCGATCCCAACTTATCTTTGCGTGGAAATATTATGGGTATTGGTCTGTTATTATTTTTGTTTCATCAGTTATCGGCTGTACCGTCGTTACAGAGACGATGCGCTTGTGCTTCCGGCGCTTGCGCTCGCGGTTTTGTTTGCAAAATGTAATTTCCATTATTTTATCTATGCAACCGGAGTGGCGGTGATGGCGCTGACCGGACTTTATTTTCTGGTGCGCGGTCTTAATGAGAAAAAGCCGCTTTTCCTCTCGGGATCGGTATTTTTTATTGTGATGGCATGCCTGTGCAAGATTTCCTCCATGATGCAGTTTGCAGTCTTTGCAGTTTTATTTTATGATTTCTATAAAAAAAGAGACAAAAGTTATTTGATTCGTCAGATCCTGTTTTGTATCCTGGGGTTTCTGGCAGGTCTTTTCGTGGCGTTTTTGTTGATTCAGGCGACCTGCGGGCTGGGTGAATATACGGAAATGATAAAAGAGATGTTTCTTTATGCAGGAAATTCAAAGGACGGTCATACCATTGGCAATATGATTGTAAGCAACGCAAAAGGGGCGTTAAGAGGGGCCCTGCTGATAGCGGCGTGTTATCTGATCTCGCTGATTCCCAAACGGTGGAAAAAAAGCGTTCCTGTTTTTCTGATCGGCATACCGGCAGTGATTGCGGTTCTGATCGTCGGATATTTTGGCGGTCTTAAAGGTCTGCCGGGCTTTTCGTTCCTTTATGGGATCATTGGCGCTTATATCAATGCGCTGGCGATTCTGGTGGCGTTAATCTATATCTGTTTGATTCTTATTTTGCGCGACCGGACATATTCGCAGGAATTTAAAAATCTGGCGCTCTGCGCGGGAATTTTAACCGTGATTATGCCGATCGGATCTAATACCGGGATACAGCATATCTGTAATGAAAGTTATTTTGTACTTCCGTTTATTGCAGTCTGTATCGGAGAGAGGATCAGGAGAACGGGCTTTTGGGCAGAAAATGAGCGACAGGGCGGCGCAGAGGGCAGGTTGCGTCGGTTTTTGACGGGAAGCCATCCGGTTGGCGTTATGCTGACGCTTGCCGTCACGGTCTGGTGTGTGGGACTGACCGCATACCAGAGCCTGTATCTGACCAGAGCGCGTATGACGACGGAGAAAGAAGTAAAAGCTTTTGTGCTGCCGGAGTTAAGAGGAATCAGTTATGAGGCGGATATGGTGGACGAACTGGAGGAAATCACAGGGTTTTTAAAACAATACGAGGGCGGAGAGCGAAAACTTCTGGTTGCCGGTGCGGCGCCGATCTTAAATTATCTGTCCGGCATTCCGCCGTTTAACGCATGGTGCGGGGGCTGGATTGAGACGGAATTTATTACTTACGAAAAGATAGACGCACAGTTAAAAGAGGCGGAACTGGAACCGATTGTTGTCTTTTGCAAGACAGCGGTGGAGGAAGATAAGCCAAAGATTCGCCTTGTTGTTGATTTTGTGGAGCAGCACAATTACAGGGAAGTCTTTGCGACAGAGGAGTATACGGTCTGCGAACCTGTGGAGGGAAATGCGTCATGATTGTAGTAAAAATCGGGGACGGAATGGGCAACCAGCTTTTTAATTATGCGTGCGGTTACGCGGCTGCGAGGCGCGACGGTGATTTACTGACACTGGACACCTCGGACTGTGACAATTCTTCGCTTCGGACGTTTGAACTGGACAATTTTCACTTAAAATATGAGAAGCGTATCTCATTTCCAAACCGGACGACATTACAGAAAGTATATAAAAAAGTGCGCAGGAACCTGAAATATCATGTGATTATGGAACGCGAAGTTTATTTAAACCGTGACGGAAAGTATACGGTAGACGATATCGATCCGCGCGTATTTGAAAAAAAGAAACTGCGCAATAAGTATCTGCTTGGTTACTGGCAGCATCTGCCGTATTTTGAAGAGTATCTGGGAGAGATCTGCGCGATGATGACGCCGGCCTATGCACAGAGCAGTACGGTAAGAAAATGCAGGAATGTATTTTCTCATTCCAATACCTGTGCGCTTCATGTCAGAGGCGGCGATATCGGCGGTCCAACGGAAAGCTATTTTTACCGCGCCGCAATGCAGATGGAAGAGCGCGCCCCGGGCGTTTATTATCTGGTGTTTACCAATGATAGAAAGAAAGCGATGGGGGCCGTTAAACCTGTTGTCGATGCAGTGGGCGGCAGCCGTATTACATTTATTGAGGAGTTTGGGGAATTTTCGGACGTGGACGAATTTTTTCTGATGGCGTCCTGTAAAAATCAAATTTTATCAAACAGTACTTATTCCACTTGGGCTGCATATCTAAATCCATTTCCACAGAAGACGGTAGTAATGCCGCAGGATATTTTAAGCGAGCGGATGAAACAGAAAGACTGGATTATTGTATAAAGGCAGAAAGGCAGTAAGCGGATATGAAAGAAATGTTAAAAAGTGTTTTTAAAGTGTTCAGCGGCAGACAGAAGCGCAATCTGGCGGGAATGGCATTTTTAATTTTAGTTAATTCCTTTGTCAGCCTGCTCAGCGTCTCGGTGCTCACACCGTTTATTCAGGCGGTTATGAGTCCGGAAGAGCTGCTAAAAAGCGATCTGATCAAAATGATCTACGATATGCTTTCTCTTAGCGATACAAATCAGCTGGTCACGCTTTTGGCAGTGCTGATTATGCTTGTCTATATCGGAAAAAATGCATTTGTAATCTTTATGAATAACATGCAGTATCGTTTTTCCTATTACGGAAAACGCGAGATGCAGAATAAGCTGATGAAATATTATATCAGCCGGGAATACACCTTTTTTCTGAAAAACAACAGTGCGAATCTCCTGCAGGATATCTACTTTGATCCGGAAATGTTTTATGCGGCGGTTTTAAATATGCTTCAGCTTGCGTCAGAAGTTTGCGTGAGCGGCCTGCTGCTTTTGTATCTTCTCTGGAAAGATCCGCTGATTACATGCGGCGTTGCAGTGGCGATGATACTGCTTGTTTTTCTATTTATGAAAAAATTGAGACGTATTCTATCAAGATTCGGAGAAGAACGCCGCAAATACAACGCCGGTGTATTGCAGTGTATGCAGGAGGCGTTCGGGGGCATCAAGGAGATAAAAATTGCCAACCGGGAACCTTATTTTGAACAGGAGTTTTGCCGGCAAAACGGGATCTATACACATGTCATCAAACAGAACGCGTTTTTAAGTTCGATTCCAAAACCGGTTATGGAGGCAGTCTGTATTGCCGGCTTAATGGGCGCAATTATTGTGCGCATCAATCTGACAGATGTCGATTCGACCCAGTTTGTAGAGACTTTGGCCGTATTTGCGGCGTCAGCGTTCTGTCTGCTTCCGTCGGCCAATAAAATGTCGGAATATCTTGGGTCTATCATCCATAACGGCGTTGTGCTCCACAAAATCGGAGATCAGTATGCGGCGATTAAAGATATGGATATTGTGATTAAAAAAGAGAAAAATTATAAGCCGATTTCACTGGAGAAAGAGATATGTGTGGAACATATGACATTCCAGTATCCGGATACCGAGAGTCCTGTGTTAAAAGATGTCAATGTGACAATTCCCAAAAATGCATCGGCTGCATTTATCGGGCCGTCAGGAGCGGGAAAGACAACGATTGTCGATCTGATTCTTGGCGTTTTAAAGCCGGACAGGGGTGCAATTACCGCGGACGGAGTGAATATCAGCGAATCGTACCGCGGCTGGCATGACAAGATCGGATATATACCGCAGACTATTTTTATGCTTGACGATACGATACGCAACAATATCGCATTCGGCCAGGGGGACGATATTGACGAAGCACAGATTTGGGAAGCGCTAAAGAAAGCGCAGCTCGATACCTTTGTTGCGGGGCTGGAACATGGCCTTGATACTATGATCGGGGAGGGCGGCGTGCGCATCTCCGGCGGTCAGAGGCAGCGGATCGGCATTGCGCGCGCGCTGTACCGAAATCCGGAAGTTCTTGTTTTGGACGAGGCGACTTCGGCGCTCGACACGGAGACAGAAGCTGCCGTGATGGAGGCGATTGACCATCTGCAGGGAAAAATGACAATGCTGATTATTGCGCACCGTCTTACGACAATACGTAACTGCAATATAGTATATAAGGTCGAAAACGGTACTGTTACCCGACAGGAGAACGAGGAGGTAGAAAACTCATGATGATTACGGAACCCTGCGCCGGGCTTGGAAACAGGCTGCTCGGGCTTTGCACATCGTATGAGCTGTCAAAGCAGTTAGGGCGGGAACTTGTCATAATCTGGAAACGGGAAACCGGCTGTAATATCAGGGCGGACGAATTATTTCAGCTGCCGATGCGCGTAGTGGAAGTCTCGGAGAACGGCTATTCGAAAGAGCCGATCGCTCATTTTATGGGAAATCGTACGAAAAAAAGCTGGCGCAGCCGTGCTGATTTATTTTTGGAATGTGACGATGTGGAAAAAATCAAAGAGGAGCGGGGATATGCCGGATTGTTTCAGTTGATATCCGAAACGCCTCGTATTTATTTTAAGACATTCGGACCGGTCTGCGAGCCGGAGCCGTCCTGTTTCTCGTTTTTAAAGCCGGCGTCTGCGGTGGAAAAGAAAGGACAGGAATTGTTTGAACGGATCGGGAATGATACGGTCGGCGTACATGTGCGCAGAAGCGATCATACGGAGGCGATCGCAAACAGTCCGCTCTCACTGTTTGCGCAGGAGATGAGGAGAGAGGCAGACTGCTGCCGGAACGCCCGTTTTTTTGTCGCCACGGACGATGCGCAGGTAAGGCTGGAACTGAAAAAGCTGCTGCCGGATCTGGAACTTCTCTTTTATGATAAGGGTGTGATTGACCGCAATTCCAAAGAAGGGCTTACAGACGCAATGGTTGAGATGCTTGCGCTCTCACGCTGTAAAAAGATTCTGGGAAGTTACAACTCAACATTTAGCCTGCTGCCGTCCTTTCTCGGAAATGTTCCGTTGGTTACCATAAAAAAATAGGTAAAATAAAAAAAACAGTCATGTCTGTAAATCAGAAAAAGGTGGGACATATGACAGAAAAGAAATGCTGTAATATACTCGGTACGGAAATTCTTGTAACTAATATGGCTGATACGGTAGAGCGGATTGAACGGGGGATAGAGGATTTGCGCGGCGCATACATCTGTGTCGGCAATGTGCACACTACAGTTATGGCGCATGATAATCCCGCTTATCACAGAGTTCAAAGGGAAGCCGCCTTTGTGCTGCCGGACGGAAAGCCCCTTTCCGTTTACAGCAGGCGGCACGGATTTCCCGGTGCAGAGCGTGTGACGGGGCCTGATTTAATGCTTGCGCTGTTTGGACGCAAAAATCATATGAGACATTATTTTTATGGCGGCAAAGAAGAAACACTTGCCATGATGAGAAAGAAACTAAATGACGAATACCCGCATCTGTCTGTTGCCGGGATGGAATCTCCGCCGTTTCGTACACTCACGAAAGAGGAGGATAAAGCTTCCGTTTCGAGAATCAATGATGCGGGCGCCGATATTATCTGGGTGGGTCTTGGCGCGCCCAAACAGGAAAACTGGATGTATGAGCATAAAGGAAAAGTGAACGGTGTGATGATTGGGGTGGGAGCCGGGTTCGACTATTATGCCGGCAATATCAAACGAGCGCCCCGTATTATGCAGAAGTTAAGTCTGGAATGGCTCTACCGGCTTTTACAGGAGCCAAGGCGTCTGCTAAAGCGTTATTTTGTAACAAATACCAGATATCTGTGGCTTTTGCACAAAGAGAGGGGTTAGCCGGGAGGTAAGAAAGATGTGTGGAATTTATGGCGTAATGAATCAGAAAACAGACAGGGAACTTGCAATGAAATGTTTAAATACCTTGACGCACCGCGGGCCGAACGGCTTTGGGCTCTGGCAGGAAGGCGATGTGACGCTTGGACACAGGCGGCTTTCCATATTAGACCTTTCGCAGAACGGGAGCCAGCCGATGGCTTATGCAGACGACCGCTATTATCTGACCTATAACGGTGAAATCTACAATTTCATCGAGATACGGCAGCAGCTGGAGAAAAAGGGTTACCGGTTTCGAGGCGACAGTGATTCGGAAGTGATTCTTGCCGCCTATTGTGAATGGAAAGAAAAATGCGTGGATCGGTTTAACGGCATGTGGGCTTTTGCAATCTGGGATCGGACCGAACAGATTCTGTTTCTGTCACGCGACCGTTTTGGCGTAAAACCGCTGTTTTATGCACAGCTCCCGGGCGGGGGCTTTGCTTTTGCCTCCGAGATGAAAGCGCTTTTGCCGATGCTTCCCGAAGTAAAACCGAATGTGCGGATGTTTGACCGGTATTTTGCCGACAACCACTATGAGTCGGAGGAAGAGTGTCTGATTGAGGGAATCAGACGTTTTCCTGCAGGTCATATTGCTTGGGTGCGCAAAGGAAATATTACATTGCAGAGATGGTGGAATACGCTCGATCATCTAAGAGATGATGTTCCGTCATCTTACGAGGAGCAGGTAGAACTGTTTCGTGAATTGTTTCTGGATGCCTGCAAAATCAGGATGCGAAGCGACGTGACGCTTGGCACAGGATTAAGCGGGGGGATTGACTCCTCCGCCGTCATCTGTGCGATGGCCAAGATTTCAAAAAATAACCCGGACGCGCGTGCCAGCGCGGACTGGCAGCATGCCTACGTGGCCTGTTTCCCGGGCACAAAACTGGATGAGACGCAATATGCGAAAAAAGTGACCGATTTTCTTGGTATTCCGCACACGTTCATGAATGTGGATGACGCAGTTTCCGAGCAGGAGTTTTTGCGGCAGATTTACTGTATGGAAGAACTCTGGGGAAACCCGCAGGTTCCGATGATGGAATTATATAAAAAAGAACAGGAATATGGGACAACAGTTTCATTAGACGGACATGCAGCGGATGAGCTCTTTGCAGGATATGGATTTGATTTGCTGCACGCCTATCCGGATGCAAAGGGAAGAGAACAGGTGAATCAGATTACAACAGCGTATTTAAATCAGGATGAGAGCGAGGGCGTCAAGGTCGGCTCTCCTGCGTTTAAAAAGGCGAGAAACCGTCTCTACCGGGGTTATATGGCAAAATATTATGCGAAAAAGGCGCTTGGCAGGGTCGATGTAAAGAGCGCCTATGCGACGCATCTTAATTGGAACCGTCTTGATCATCTGAATAAGACGCTGTTTGTCTCGACACATGAAACGATCTTACCTACATTGCTGCGCAATTACGACCGCGACAGTATGGCCGCCGGAGTAGAGATTCGAATGCCGTTTCTCGATTACCGCATTGTGGAATTTGCATTCTCGATTGGCTGGCAGTCCAAACTGCACGGCGGTTTTTCAAAGTCCATTGTGCGCGATGCCGGGGCGGCGTTTATGCCAAAAGAAATTGCATACAGAAGAACGAAACTTGGTTTTAACGCGCCCATTTTGGATTGGATGCGAGGGCCGTACCGTCAGTTTTTTGAGGATACTGCGGCAAGTAAAGCGTTTGCGGAGTGCAGTCTGATTCGTGATCCTGCAAAAGTGCGTGCCGATCTGCAGGAGTTTTTGCAGAATAAAAATGCGACCTTTCATCAGGCCGCCGATATCTGGAACCGCATTCAGCCGTATCTGTGGGAGCGGGCGATGATCCGGCAGGAGTTTTAAATCAGCTACAATAGACTCACACTGAGAAATGCCTGAAATACGGCATTTATCATCTGGATTAGAGTTGCGGCAGAGCCGCGACATGGGGGGAAGCGTGAAAAGTACTTGTAAGGCTCATGCCAGAGGGCAAAACGTGAAACAGGTTCGCGCGCCAACAAGTACTAAGTTTCACGCTCTGGATAAGAGATTCCGGGAAGCGGGATCATGGAGGTTAGAATGAAACAAGGTTTGACAGGAGAGATGAAGTCCAGAAATTCAAGTATCGAGCTTCTGCGTTTGCTATGTCTGTTTTTGATTTTCTGGATGCATGGAGCAAGCAGCTTTCAGGAGAATGAGGTCAGCGCATGGCTTTCTATTTTGGCGG
Organism: uncultured Roseburia sp.; assembly: GCA_947088345.1. Taxonomy (GTDB): domain Bacteria; phylum Bacillota; class Clostridia; order Lachnospirales; family Lachnospiraceae; genus Roseburia. The sequence goes on along the minus strand of CAMUGE010000014.1, from coordinate 4,922 downwards.
ATACGATCGGAAATATCGGGGTATCCTGTTTTATCCTGATATCCGGATATTTCGGGATTCGCTGGAACGGTAAGCGTATGCTTAAGTTAGATTATATGCTGATTTTTTATTCCTGGACCGCTCTGCTGCTGCAGTTTTTGTGGAACGGGAATCCGGGAGGAGAAACAGCGCTTTCCTATTTGTTTCCGGTGATCGGAAAACGTTCCTGGTATTTTACCTGTTATTTTGTACTTGCAATGCTTGCTCCGTTTCTCAATGATGCCATTGAAAATCTGGAGCAGAAACGATTTCGTCAATTGCTGGCGGTCATGCTGTTTGCGTTTTCCGGCGTTACAACGTTTTTCTTCTTTGATATCACCGGGGACGGGGGAAAAGGGATCGTGCATATGGTAATGCTGTATCTGATCGGCCGATACATTAGGCTGCATATGCAGGAGAAAAAATATGCAACAACAAAACTTTTCGGCAGTTTTTTGCTTGTGGCCGGTGTGAATTTTGCGTTGAATGGGGCGTTATACCTGGTATCAGGTACAGTACAGAACCGTTTTGCAAGGGACAATACGCTGTTTACGGTGGCGGAGGCGGTTCTCGTATTTCTGATTTTTTGTAATTTCCGCTTTGAGAATAGAGTAATCAATCGTCTGGCCGGATTTGTTCCCGCTGTTTTTATGATGGAATGGACGCTTCGCGAATCTCTGATTTACTGGGTTTATGATTATCTTTCGTGGAATAAATCCAGTTGGTATCATTTCATCCTGCTTGCCGTCGCGGTGATTTTAATCTGTGTCGGATCGCTGATCGAAGCGCTGCGCAGGCTGATTTTTCAATGGCCTGAGGAAAAAGTGTCGGAGATGGAGTATCGGTTTTTGCTTCGGATAAAGCAAAAACTGATACCGGAAAAATGATGGTTGACGTAATGGGAACAAAAGTTTATGATAGATCTTGTACTGTCCGGGGAAACAGGTGAAAATCCTGTACGAGCCCGTCGCCGTAAGGCATATACGAAACACTGTTATCCCTCAATTGAGGGGGTCCTGACCCAAAGCCACAAGTTGGGGAAAAGCCATTGGATTTTATCTGAGAAGGCCGGTTGACAGTGTGCCAAGTCGAAATATCCGGACAGAGCAGATCCTCTCTTTTAATTGCCGCGAGCGCCGGTTTTTGGAGGAAATAAAAACGAAGGAGATTAGGACAAGACATGCAAACGAAACGAAGTAAGAAATTATTGTCATTTACCCTTTGTATCACGCTTATTGTGGCTATGGCGTTATTTACATCAGGTTGTAATGGCAGCGAGGCAAATGCTACGGGTTTTGACAGAGGAACGCAGACAGAGGTACAGGCTGACATAAATCAGCTTGGAGAGGGCAGTACCGCATTTCCGTTTACGGTGGTTGATCAGGAGGATAATAAAACAGAGTATGAGATCCACACGGACAAAGAAACGGTAGGAGAGGCTCTGCTGGAGCTTGGACTGATTGACGGGGATGAAAGCGAGTATGGCCTTTTTGTAAAAACTGTGGGTGGCGTCACGTATGATTATGACAAAGACGGAGTCTATTGGGCGTTTTATATCAACGACGAATATGCCCAGACCGGCGTTGACGCTACTGCGATAACGGAAGGGGAGCGCTACTCTTTTCGCGTTGAATAATTATGAAGCTTACCATCAGAGAGACTGCTGTTTTTGGAATGCTTGGAGCAGTTATGTATGCTTCCAAAATGATTATGGAATTGCTGCCTAATGTACATCTGCTTGGCGTATTTATTGTTTCATTTACGATTGTATACAGGAAAAAGGCATTATATCCGATATATACTTATGTTATTTTAAACGGTATTTTCTGCGGTTTTGCAGCATGGTGGATTCCCTACCTGTATGTATGGACCATACTCTGGGGCGTTGTTATGATTCTTCCTGGAAGGATACCCAAAAAAATACAGCCTCTCGTGTATATGGCTGTCTGCGGTCTGCATGGTTTTTTATTTGGAACATTGTATGCACCGGCCCAGGCAATCATATTTGGTTTGAGTTTTAAAGGAATGATTGCCTGGATTATTGCCGGGCTGCCGTGGGACTGTATGCATGGCGTCAGCAATTTTTTATGCGGTATATTGATTATGCCGATTGTTTCGGCATTAAAGCTTGCGGAAAGGATGACCGGGAAAGATTAGGTATGTAATTATTAGGTATTACCAAAGAGTCAGCAACAATAAATGAAAAAGCCAGACATCATGTTATACTTTTCACGCTAGTCTCCGTTTCATTAACATGGTTGACAGGGGGCTTTCTATATTTTCTTAAAAAATAAATACATTTTATTATAGAAGTCATACTATAGTCCGTCAATATTGCTTGTAATATTTGAAAAATTTTCAGACAATGATGCCGCTTCTCTATTTATTTGCAGTACCCTATATTGATAAAGTAACACATGCTCTTGTCAATGGAAAGTAACATAATGACAGCATTTCAGGAATCGCATAGAACTGCTATTGCATGTGGCAGTGATGCTCTGCTAAGAAGTTCCGGGTCATTTCCATGGTTTGACTCACGGCGAAATTGTGAACGCAGCAGACAGTTTCGTTATTTCAGAAATATTCGCACAGTATCCAGGAAAGTATATCCTTTCATTTCCGCGCTGTAAATGTAAACGCAGAATACCATTTCCTGTCCTTTTTTGTATTTTTTCAGATTCAGATGGTCCAGTACAAAAGTCCCGTCGGAATTAACGGCGGTGCGGCTCACATTACGTCGACCCCATGGGGAAAAATCAATGTAGATTTTTTTGTTGTATGCTTTGGCGATGGGGAGTCTGCCGGTGATTTTTGTAGTCTTTCTGGTAATCTGATGAAAGTCTGCAGGCGAGTCCAGTTCCGGGACCATGTGTTGGAATGTAATCACGTCGCTCAGCCAGGCGCGGTTTTTTAAAAATTTTTTTGGCGCTTTGTTTCTTATTTCCTGTTCCGATAGGAGATTGCACCGCAAATCAATGCTGTACAGTTTTTTTAGTTTTTTCAGATCGGGCAGTTTCTGAAGTTTATTGTAACTGCCATCCAGCTGTGTCAGATTTTTGAAATTTAGCAGGACGTCGGCGTTTTTTATTTCGTTGTTGCTGAAAGACAGCTCCTGCAGGTTTTTTAATTTTTTCAGATCCTTTAAACTTTTTAATTTATTGTACGATACATTCAGTTTTTTTAGTTTCGTACAATTGCGCAGCGGTTTGAGGCTGGTCAGCTGATTGCCGGATGCATCGACATATTCGAGATGATTCAGTTTTTTTAACACCTTTATATCCGTAATCTTATTGTAGTCCGCATAAAGCCATTTTAAATTGGAAAGTACTTCAATTCCGTTTAATGTAGACAGCTGGTTGTCGGAAACAGATAAATAGGTGAGATTTTTAAAATTTTCGAGGGCAAGCGCATCTATATTTTTTATTTTATTGCTTTCTACAGAAAGGGCCCACAGGCTGGGGAGTTCTTCCATATTTGCAAGACTTTTCAAACCATAACTGTGCAGATCCAACTGCTGCAGGTTTGTAAAATAACCAATTCCTTTAAAGTTTTTTACCGGGTATTTGCTGGTTTTGATTTCAATCCAGTCGATCGTGGCGGCCTCCGCTTTTGTAAATGTCTCATCTTCATTTTTGTGCAGTATTTCTAGTACACACTGGTAAAGGTACGGGTCGGGGATGCCAGATTCATCGTTTTCAATGATTTCGTCCCCGGGATTTGGTTCCGCCGCAGATAATGTCTTTGGGAGAAACAGGAAGCAGAAAAGAGCGGCAATGAATAGAGATGCAGTCAAAATCGTTTTTTTCTTCATAATAATCCTCATTTCTGCGCTGCCGCTGCGCATAAGGGACTTTGTGGCAAATCATTTATGGGAAGTCATTTATGGCTTTGCAGCGCGTAGACGCAAAACAACATGCGAAATATTTATTTTTTACAGGAACCCCTATGATTCCGCTCTGCGGAATCTCTAATCTGTTGTTTGTCATGTATGATCAGATATAGTAGAGCAGGAACAGGGATAAGAGCAATCCCTGTTCCCGGTAAGAAAAATTTGAAAGTTTATTTTTTGAATTTCAAAACGTTTTTATCAAAATTTATATTTACTTTCTTTAAGATCGGCTCATCATATCCATTTTCATTGACATATTTTTTTAAATTTATAATCTTATACGTTCCCGGTCCATATGCTTCGTTTAGAGCCTCAATAATATCGATGCCGTTAGTGTAAACATCATTTAGCAGCATATCCAAACTAATCTCCGCCAGTTTGGATGCCACGATATAGCGTCTTTTATAAAATTCAATGTCATCGGTACGGTCATCATATTTATATTTGTGGCCCAGATATACGCCGTCCGGGTTTGTCGCGGAATGGGCGAAGATATCTGTCAGGCCGTGAATGGCGCATCCGTATAAAAAGTATTTTCTGTTTGTTTTTGTGTTAGTGGTAAGGATGGAATCAAAATCCATGGATTTGATATCGGTTTTAAGTTTTTTATATAAATCGCCATCCAGGCCTAAGACATCATACTGTGTAACAGTAGATACTTTTCCGCCGGCCAGAGCAACGAGGGTGACATATTCTGCGGCTGCGGCATAGTTGTTGTGTTCGTGTTCTTTTCCGTCTATAGTTACGGTTCCCCCATGCCACCTTGGGTTGGCAGAGCATTTATTTATACCGGTATCTTTGCCATCGGGATAAGTCGCCCCCTTTTTGATCACTGCAATGGCATCGGCGCTGAATCCAAGCGCGCTGCCGCCGTTCTGCACAGCGTTTTGATGGGCGGATCCGCCCCATCTTCCCTCCACATACGCATCATCTGTTTCCACATATTCGAAACTCTCAGGAGTCTGTGTATTTTCAGGAAGTACGCTCTCATCCGGCAGGCTTTCGGGATGATAGT
>CAMUGE010000013.1 GCA_947088345.1 uncultured Roseburia sp. | reverse complement strand
AATGATTATATCTTATTAGCCACTGCTGTTACAACTTTACTTTATCACAACAGTTACTTGCTTCTTTACCGTACATGAGCATTCTATAAAGGTTTGTAAGAAGTTATAAGACGATTTCCGTCTATAAAATCAATAAAAAATAAATTCAATTCTGCTTGACAGAGCAGGCGAAAAGTGGTAATATGCAAAAAAAAGAAAAAGAAAAATCGTTGAGCAAAAGTAGTACACCGTATGAGTCTTCCCAGAGAGTCTGTGTTTGGTGAGAACAGGCAGGATAGTATGGCTGGAATGGATTTGCGAGAGCAAAGCGAAAAAGATAGCGCTGTATGATGATACATCAGCTGTTTTCAGTAGCGGATGCCGTGTCCTCACGTTACAGGGGTCAGATATCAAACTATAGAGTTTCGTATCGAAAGAGTTTTGGCATGATTTGGTGGCGGATATTTCCATTCAGGGAATATCCGTTTTTTTATGCACAGACCCGTGCAGGGAAGAAAAGAACAATCCCTGACTCGATGGTAAGCGCCGCATATCCTGTGCAGTGCATTTTATGCCGGAAGAATAAGGGTGGCACCACGAGCATATCGTCCCTGACCTGGATTAACGATCCGGGCCAGGGATTTTTTTGTCCTCACGAAATATCGCGTTGCTGCAAGGGTATGAAAGCGTTTTCATGTAGAAGAAATATTATGTGTTAACTTGTGCGGTATGCAGCAGAAACGGAGGGAAAATGGAAAAACGTATTTATAAAGCGTATAAAAAAACAATCAGTATTGTAAATGAGACGTCTGTTTCACTCTACGAAAATCTTGCAGGAAAAAGAGTCGGGTTCTTATTGGAGAGCTATGATAAAAATTATGACCGTTATACGTTGATAGGAGCAGATCCGGAGGAAGTGATCACTTCTTCCGGGAATGCGCTTGTCATTCAAAAGAGAGACGGGACAAAAGAAATACGCAGAGGAAATCCTCTTTTACTGCTCAAGGCTTATTATGATGAATTTGAGATAAGAAAAGATGACAGCGGCCCTGATTTTTCCGGAGGACTTGTCGGAAGCATCGGTTACGATTTTATTCGCTGCAGCGAAGATCTCCCGGAACAGAATGCGGATGAAATCGGAATTGAGACAGTACAGATGATGTGGATGAAAGAATTTCTTGTTGTCGATCATATGGCGGAAACGCTGACAGCAACGATTTTGGATGAGGACAGCGAGGCAGGAAAAAATCGTGCGGCGCAGCTTGCGAATCATTTAATTCAAAGAGCAATGAATCCAAAGAACTCCCGGGTATCTGACGACGGTAAGAATTTGGTGCGCGACGGAAAAATCCTCAGAAAATCCGATACCCCGGACGCGTACTGCCAAAAAGTAGAAAAAATCAGACAATATATACGGGACGGCCATATTTTTCAGGCCGTGCTGTCCCAGAGATGGACAGTAGAGACAAAGCAGGACGGATTCTTACTGTATCAAAAGCTTCGGGCATCCAATCCTTCCCCGTATCTGTATTACTTTCGTTTTGAGACATTTGAGTTGATTGGAAGTTCTCCGGAGATGCTGGTAAAACAGAAAGGGAATCACATATACACCTGTCCGATCGCGGGAACAAGGCCAAGAGGAAAAACAAAACAGGAAGATCAAAGGTTAATGGAGGAATTGCTCTCGGATGAAAAGGAACGAGCGGAACATGTCATGTTAGTGGATCTGGCGAGAAACGATATGGGCCGTATCAGTGAATTTGGCACGGTGAAAGTAACAGAGTTTATGAATGTGCGCCAATATTCGCATGTAATGCATCTTGTATCATTGGTGGAAGGAAGAAAAAGAGGCGCGTTTCATCCGTTTGACTTGCTGGTATCCTTTTTGCCGGCAGGTACGTTAAGCGGAGCGCCCAAAATCAGGGCGATGGAGATTATTGAAGAACTGGAAGAGACAAGACGCGGACTCTACGGCGGAGCAACCGGATATGTCGATTTTTCCGGCGACATGGATTTTTGCATTACAATACGCACTATGGTCAAGCGGCAAAATCTTGTCTATCTGCAGGCGGGAGCCGGCATTGTTGCTGATTCCGTCCCGGAAAATGAATACAGGGAATGCTGCAATAAAGTGATGGCGTTAGCGCGGGCACTGACAGAGGAGGAGAATTTATGATCCTGTTAATTGATAATTACGATTCCTTTACGTATAACCTTTATCAGTATATCGGTACATTTGCAGATGAAATCAGAGTCGTGCGAAATAACCGGATTACTGTGGATGAAATACGAAAAAGCAGACCGTCGTGTATCGTGCTTTCTCCGGGTCCGAAAAGCCCAAAGGAAGCCGGTGTCTGTCTTGAGGTTGTCCGCAGATGTTACATGGATGTACCGATTCTTGGCATTTGCCTTGGACACCAGTGTATCGGGGAGGCGTTCGGCGGGACGGTCGGTTATGCAAAAAAGCTGTTTCATGGACGGCAGTCTTATGTTGCTCATACGGGAGAGAGCATCTTTTCCGGGATTGCTTCACCGGTTAAAGTGGCAAGGTATCATTCACTTGCCGTTTTGCGAGAAAGTCTGCCGGAATGTCTTGAAATCCTTGCAGAGACAGACGACGGAGAGATTATGGCAGTGAGGCATAAGAAGTATCCTGTATTCGGACTGCAGTTTCATCCGGAATCCATTTATACAGAGCATGGCAAACGCATGGTAGAAAACTTTCTGAAGTGTCATGCCGTATAAAAATAAGAACGCAGTGACAGGAGAGCAAAGAAATTGAGAGGAGCAAAAATGATATTGGATTTTATAGTTGAGCAGAAACAGAAACGCCTTGCAGAGCAAAAAAAACGTATTTCAGAGGCTGCGATGCGCCGTATGGCACAGGAGAAGCAAACAACACAGAATAGTTTTGCAGATGCGCTTAAGAAACCCGGTATTTCAGTGATCGGTGAATATAAAAATGCGTCCCCAAGCCTCGGAAAAATAAAAAGCCAAATTAGTTTGTCTGAGAGAATGGAGGAGTATAATGATGCGGTAGATGCGATTTCATGTCTGACCGAAGAAGATTATTTTGACGGGAGTGTCGAAGATTTTTGCCGGATACGGAAACAATCGCCGCTTCCTATGTTAAGGAAAGATTTTCTGATCGATGAATATCAGGTATATGAGGCGAAAGCAATCGGCGCGGATGCAGTACTTTTCATTGCGGCAATTTTAGACGATGCAAGGCTGCATGACTTTTATCAGCTCGCAAATGAACTTGAGATGGATGCGCTTGTGGAAGTGCATGACGAGAAAGAAACAGAACGCGTATTAAAACAGGATATAACAATTATTGGCGTAAATAACCGAAATCTTAAGGATTTTTCGATTCGTCTTCTGACAACAAAGCAGTTGTCGTCCATGATTCCGGACGATAAGATTTTTGTCTCGGAGAGCGGAATTGTCTCGGACGAGGATGTGTTGTTGTTAAAAGAGTGCGGTGTGGACGCATTTTTAATCGGAAGAGCGCTGATGGAGTCAAAAAGTCCGTGTGAGGTCGTAAAAAGATGGAAAGCAATTTAGAAAGGGGATTTATGGTAAACATTAAAATCTGCGGGATTACGGCCGTCAGGGAAGCTCTCTGGCTCAACGAGGCAGATGTAGATTATGCCGGATTTGTTTTTTATCCGAAAAGCAAGCGCGGCATCTCGATTCAGAGAGCGACAGAGATAGCAAAAAAATTAAATCCAAAGATAAAAAGAGTGGCAGTAACCGTATCGCCTGAACGGGGGCAAATTGAGGAATTGACGGAGACAGGATTTGATATTGTGCAGGCGCATGGGAAGTGGGACGATTTCGATGCAGGAAAAATCAGGATTCCAGTCTGGAGGGCAGTCAATATTGCCAATCTGGAAGAACTGATGAAAGAACTGCAGCGATATATTGCTATGGAACATGCGCCGCAGGCGGTTGTGCTTGACGCAGGCAGTTTTGGGAGCGGAAAGACATTTGGATGGGAACAGAATGCACCGGCGTGGCGTACAGAGGAATATCAAAGACTGCGGAAAGGCCTGCGGGAGCGTAAGATACGGCTGGCGCTGGCAGGAGGGTTGGATTTTGGAAATGTCAAAAAAGGGATAGAACTGTTTGAGCCGGATATTGTAGATGTCAGCACCGGGGTAGAAGCCGATACGCCTGTGTTCACGGGAAAATCCAGGGAAAAAATAGAAGCCTTTTGCAGAGTATGCAGAAATGGAGGAGAAGATGAATAAAAGAGCATATTATGGAAATTATGGCGGACAGTTTGTCGCCGAGTCATTAATGGATGCACTGGAGGAATTGGATGCGGCCTTTGAGGAGGCAATGTCAGACGAAGTTTTTCAAAAGGAGTGCAGTTACTATCTGAAACAGTATGTCGGAAGAGAAACACCGCTTTATTATGCAGAACATTTAAGCCGGGAGTACGGTATGAAAATTTATCTGAAGAGAGAAGATTTAAACCATACCGGGGCGCATAAGATCAACAATGTAATCGGTCAGATACTGCTTGCAAAACGAATGGGAAAGAAAAAGGTAATTGCAGAAACCGGGGCCGGACAGCACGGAGTCGCAACGGCGACGGGCGCGGCGCTCTTTGATCTGGAGTGTACGGTCTATATGGGAGAAGAAGATATCAAACGCCAGTCGCTCAATGTCATGCGTATGCGTATGTTAGGCGCAAAAGTGGTCAGTGTGCGCTCCGGCAGTAATACATTAAAAGATGCGACAAATGAAGCAATCCGCGCATGGGCCAGGATGGCTGAAGATACCTTTTATGTGATTGGGTCAGCCGTGGGGCCGTATCCATATCCCAAAATTGTAAAAACGTTTCAGTCGGTCATCAGCAGAGAAGCGAAAAAACAGATTCTGGAGGCGGAGGGCAGACTGCCGGATGCCGTGATGGCATGTGTCGGCGGAGGTTCCAATTCTATCGGGATGTTCGCGGAATTTATTGCGGAAGAAAACGTAAAGCTCATCGGTGTGGAAGCCGCAGGAAAGGGGATCGAGACCGGAGAACATGCGGCGGCAATGGCGCTGGGAGAGCCGGGCGTGCTGCATGGAATGCGCTCCTATCTGCTGCAGGAGTGTAATGGTAATATAAGACTTGCACATTCCATCTCGGCGGGACTTGACTATCCGGGTGTCGGGCCGGAACATGCATATTTAAAAGACAGTGGCCGCGCGATCTATGTCTCTGCAACCGATACCGAGGCGATGGACGCTTTGCTGGAACTTTGTAAGCATGAAGGCATTATACCGGCAATTGAGAGTGCGCATGCGCTTGCCTATGCAAAAAAGTTTGCAGAACAAATCGTACGAAGAATGGGGGAAGAGGCGGCAGGCGAACAAATTTTAATTGTCTGTTTATCCGGGCGCGGCGATAAGGATGTAAATACGATCGCGGATTATCTGGACGGGAGAGGATATTTAAATTAACGGAAAAGTATTTCAGGCGTTTGGGAAAGGAAGAGTGGGAAAAATGAATCGTATTGAAGAAAAAATGCAGCAATTAAGAGAAAAGCAGGAAAAAGCATTTATTACCTATTACATGGCGGGGTTTCCGGATCTTGCAGCGACAAAACAGATCATAAAAGCGCAGGAGAGAGGAGGATGCGATGTGATTGAGCTTGGCGTTCCCTTTTCGGACCCCGTTGCGGACGGCCCGGTTATTCAGAATGCATCTTATCGTGCAATACAAAACGGTACAAATCTGGAAAAGACTTTTGCACTGGTTCAGCAGATTCGAAACGAGGGCGTGTCGGTCCCGATTGTATTTATGCTCTATTATAACACGATACTGCATTATGGTATTCCGGCGTTTGCACAGAAATGCAGCGAGACAGGGGTGGATGGACTGGTGGTGCCCGACCTGCCCTATGAGGAGCAGGAGGATTTGTTGCGTAATTTGGCGGAATCAGACCGGACGATATTGATTCAGCTTGTCTCTCCGGTTTCCGGTGCGCGCATCAAAAAAATCCTGGCGCATGCAAGAGGGTTTGTCTACTGCGTATCGTCGATGGGAGTGACAGGACAGGGGGCAGATTTCCACCAGGAAATTAAAACTTATTTAAAAAATGTCAGAGAAGTGTCTTCCATTCCGATTATGATGGGATTTGGCATACGCGCTTCGGACGATGTCATACCTTTAAAGAATTTGATTGACGGCGCTATTGTAGGCAGCCATTTTATTCAGATAATGGAAGAAAAAAATTTTGATCCAACGGTGGCGGAAACGTATTGCAGAAAATTTAAAACAGAATTAAATAATTGAGCATATCGGACCGTATGAGAAGGAGAGCAGAAAGCGAATGCAAACCGCGTTCGCAATGCAGAAAAGGAGTATTTCTGATGAAAGATTTGATTGTAAAAGTAGCGGCGAAAGAAAACCTGACAGAGGAAGAGGCGAAAAAGGCAATGGGAATGATGCTTAGCGGAGAAGCGACACAGGCGCAGATTGCGGCGTTTCTCTCGATGGAGCGCATGAAAGGGGAGACGCTGGAAGAACTTACGGGTTTTGCATCTGTTCTCCGCGATAAGGCGGATACAATCTCGCCAAACGTAAAAAACTACATTGACCTGGTTGGAACCGGCGGAGATGGGACGCTGACGTTTAATATCTCTACGACAGCTTCTTTTGTTGTCGCAGGGGCAGGTCTTCCTGTTGCAAAGCATGGGAATCGTTCGATTTCTTCCAAATCGGGCGCCGGAGATGTGCTGGAGGCGCTCGGCGTTAATATTATGGCGGAGCCTGCGCTTGTCGAACAGTGCGTCGAGGAGGTTGGAATCGGTTTTATGTTTGCCCAGCTGTTTAACAAGTCCATGAAATATGTTGGGCAGGTCAGAAAAGAACTTGGAATCCGCACTGTCTTTAATATTTTAGGGCCTCTTGCCAATCCGTCGCGCGCCAAAAATATGGTGATCGGCGTATACAGCCCGTCCTTAACCGGAAAAATTGCAAATGCGATGAATCGGCTTGGAATACAGAACGCATTGATTGTAAGCGGATCAGATCATATGGATGAAATAACCCTGACGGGGCCGACCGTTATATCTGAAATCAAAAACGGGGGCGTAAAATCATATGAGGTCACGCCGGAACAGTTTGGCATGAAACGCAGTACACTAAGAGAACTCTGTGGAGGAGACGGCAAAGAGAATGCAAAAATTGCGAAAGGAATTTTATCCGGAACCATTCTGGGGCCAAAGCGGGATATTGTATTGTTGAACGCGGGGGCGACGCTCTATTGCGGCGGTACTGCCAGTTCCATTTATGAGGGAATACGGATAGCAGAAAATGCGCTTGATTCAGGGGCCGCGCTTGCAAAACTGAATGCGCTTGTGAAACGATCGAATGAAAAAGTACATGGCATAAGCGCCTGATCTATACAATATCGAACAATTGTTAACCCCAAAGTGTGAACTTTATTCAAATAAAAGGTTGACAATTGGAGCCGTTTTCATTAATATGGGGAAAAGGAATAAAATACCATAATATTCCGGAAAAGAGGAGATTACAATGAAAGTATCAACAAGAACAATGGTAACAGTCGGCATGTTTGCTGCGGTTGTCAGTGTGTTGTCTGTTCTGTCCATCCCAACGCCGTCCGGCGTCCCGATTACGCTCCAGACATTTGCAATTGCGCTCTGTGGTTATGCGCTTGGAAGCGGGAGCGGTCTTGCGGCTACGATTGTTTATATACTGGTAGGAACAGTCGGAGTACCGGTATTTGCAGGTATGACAGGAGGGCCGTCATGGCTGGTAGGTTACAGCGGCGGGTTTATGTGGGGATTTTTGTTTTTAAGCTTTTTCTGCGGCCTTGGTTTGAAACAAAGAAGCGCAGTTTTTCGGATTATTTTTGGTATGACAGGACTTTTGATTTGTCATCTGATGGGAATCATTCAGTATGCCATTGTCGCAGGCGTACCGATAGGCGCATCATTTTTTGCGGTATCAATGCCGTTTTTGCTAAAAGATGCGATATCAGTGGCAGGCGCTTGCTTTGCAGCGCGTCCTATTTTAAAAATCACAAAGAGTCAGAGCATAGAACAGGGGGCAAAAGCATGAGTGAAAAATTTCGTGCGCATCATATTTTATGCACCTCTTTATATGAAGGAAAAGGGTATAGCAATAAGTTTTGCGATAATATGGGCAAAGTCGTAGACAGACTGCGCAGTCATCCGGATGAAGCGTTTCAGATTGTGGCAGAGCCGGATCTGATTTGTGCAAATTGCCCAAACCAGACAAAAGACAAAACATGTTCACAGAATGTGAATCGTGTCGTGGACAAAGACAGGCGGGTAATAGAGAGGATTGGCCTGAAAGAAAACGGCACATATACCTATCGGGAATTGTGCCGTCTGGCAAGCGGGAAGATCACATATGAAGTTTATCTGGAATTTTGTCAAAAATGTCCGTGGCGGGAAGCGGGACTATGCAAATATGAGGACCTGAAAAGGAATCTTTCCGCTATTGCGTCTTCTTGTTGATATAATTTGCCTTATATTTGGAATACACAATTTTCTGGCTGTGGTAAAGTCCGTAGTACCCGGAGAGCATATAGCTGAAAGCAACAGCAAGCAGAAAATATGGCATACCGGCATAGCCAAACAGCTCAAAGCTGATCAAAAGCGATGTGATCGGGCAGTTTGTCACGCCGCAAAACATAGCGGACATACCGACTGCCGTACACAGTACCGGGGAAAAACCGGTCAGATTTCCAAACAGACAGCCAAGCGCAGCTCCTGCAAAGAAAGAAGGAACGATTTCGCCGCCCTTAAACCCGGCGCCAAGCGTTACCGCAGTGAGAAACATTTTTAACAGAAAAGCTTCCGGGCGCACGGCGCCATGCATAAACTGTTCAATCATATTCATTCCCGCGCCGTTGTAATCCTGATTTCCGATCAGTAAAGTCAAAAGTATGACAAAACAGCCGCCGGCAAACACCCGAAGATACGGATTTTTAAAAAAGCGCTTGTATAGCTGTTCCGACTGATGCAGCATAATACAGAATAGGATGCTGACAAGCGCGCACAAAAAAGCAAGAACCGAAATAACTGCGGCAGTAGATACCGAAAAATCCGGTATGTTATTTACTAAAAACAATTCCTGCGGGACGCCGAAAAAAACAGCGATGCCGTGTGCCACAAGAGATGAAACGACGCATGGCACAAGTGCGGCGTAATACATAATTCCTACGCTGACGACCTCCATTGAAAAAATAGCCGCGGCCATCGGTGTGCCAAATAATGCAGAAAATGCGGCGCTCATGCCGCACATTATCATGATATGTTTATCTTTTTCGTCGAAACGGAACAATTTCCCGAGGCCGTTTCCGATACTGCCGCCCAGCTGCAGCGCTGCGCCCTCGCGCCCGGCGGAGCCTCCGAACAGATGCGTAATCAGAGTGGAAATAAAGATTAACGGCGCCATGCGAAGCGGCAGATCATCCGCAGAATGGATTGCGGAGAGAACGAGATTTGTCCCGGTATCTTTTTCGTCGTGAAGCAGCCGGTAGCTTCCCACAATCAACAGGCCGCCAAACGGAAGTAAAAAGAGCAGCCACGGATTTTTTACACGCATCAGTGTTACAACTGACATGCAAAAATAAAACAGCGTACCGGTCAGGCCGACAACGATGCCGGATAAAACGGCAAAAATAATCCATTTTATGGAGGATTTTGCGCGGTTTAAATTATGTTTGATTTTATGTTTTACAATATCTTTCATTTGTCTGCGCTCTTTCCATTCTGATTTCTGCCGTCTGTTCGATGCAGCTATGGCGTATCTTCATTAAGTCTTCCGTATCGTTTTGTTATTTTATAGAGTTTTTCCGCAAGTTTTGCAGAGATATCGTCCGCCGAAGCGCGCCATTCCCAGTTGCCGCCAAGCGTTGACGGTGTGTTCATGCGTCCTTCGTCGCCAAGCCCCAAGAGATCCTGCATCGGAACAACGGCAAGATTAGCAACGGAGGAGAATGCCGCCCGGACCAATCCCCAGTGAATCCCTTCTTTTTTGGAAAGCGCAAGATAGTTTTTGGCATACTTTCTTGCTTCTTTCGTCGTGTTTTTATACCAGCTCATAATCGTCTCATTGTCATGCGTACCGGTATATACAACGCAATTTTGCGTATAGTTATGCGGCAGATACGCGTTATTTTCATCTGATCCAAATGCAAACTGCACAATTTTCATGCCGGGATAGCCGGTTTTTTCAACCATCTTAATCACAGAAGGAGTTAAGAAACCGAGATCTTCTACAATGATATTTAATTTACCCAGTTTTTTCTCAATAGTGCGGAACAGCTGGATGCCAGGTCCCTTACGCCACTCTCCGTTACGTGCGGTTGTGTCCTTTCCCGGAATTGCATAGTACGAATCAAAGCCCCGGAAGTGATCAATTCTTACGATATCATAAAGTTTTGACATGGCCTCGATACGTTTTGTCCACCATGCATAGTCGTCTTCTTTCATAACATCCCAGCGGAACAGAGGGTTGCCCCACAACTGGCCGTCCTCTGAGAATACGTCCGGCGGGCATCCGGCTACGTCGATAGGATTTAAATCGCCGTCCAGATAAAACTGTTTTGGATTTGACCATACGTCTGCGCTGTCGGCGGAGACATAGATCGGCACATCCCCGATGATTTCAATTCCTTTTTCATTGACATAAGCTTTTAAACTGCGCCACTGTTTAAAGAACAGATACTGCAGCATTTTATAAAAATCAATATTTTTCGCATATTTCTCGCGTGCGGATTCGATTGCTTCCGGTTTCCGGAATCGAAGCCCCTTTTTCCATTCGTGCCATGACACGCCTCCGTTTGCATCTTTAAGAGCCATAAAAAGGGCATATTCGTCGAGCCAGTCTGCCTCTTCCCCGCAGAACTTCTCATAGTCGGCAGGGATGTCTTTTACGAATCGATTGTATGCTTTTTTTAACAGTTTAAAACGTGATTCATACATCACGCCATAATCCACATACTTTGGATTTGTTCCCCATGGGAAAGATTCGCATTCTTTTTTCCTGAGCAATTTATCTTTGCAGAGAGAATCCAGGTCGATAAAATATGGATTTCCCGCAAAACTGGAAAATGACTGGTATGGCGAATCGCCATAGCTGGTCGGACAGACAGGAAGTATCTGCCAGTATTTCTGACCGGATTTCTCCAGAAAATCCGCAAATTTGCGCGCCTCATCCCCCATTGTGCCTATGCCGTAAGGAGACGGCAGGGATGAGATATGCATTAAAACGCCGCTGCTTCTCATAACAGTGTTCCTCCCGATTTGAACATTTTATTCTATCTGATTCCTTAATTTTCGTTCTCCCGTTCTTTTGGATCATGGGTTTCGATATACTCGATCAGGTCAAGTATTTTTGTATCGCTCATGCCGCTTTGCCGAAGCTGCCGGATCAGATTCACAATCTCTTTGCCTGTCATAATTTCCCTCGCTTTCCTGCCGCAGGCCCGCAAATTTTGGGCCGCAGGCATAAATCTGCCTGTGAAAAATCTGTTTTTCACAGTGAAATGGCGTTTTTATTATACCAGATATCCGGCGGGAGTGTAAAGCCTTTCTTCGGCTGTATACCAATTTTCACAGAATGTCATAAATACGACAGCCTTTTCATATGATTAAGAAAGTATGAAAGGGGCAAGTGTGAATCGATTGGAGGATTGCGATGGAGATCAGTACAAAAAAAGAATTTGACCTATACAAAGACCTTTCAAACCGAACCGGAGGGGAATTTTATCTCGGCGTGGTAGGGCCAGTCCGCACCGGAAAATCCACATTTATCAAGCGGTTTATGGATTTGATGGTACTTCCGTTTATGGAAGACGTACATAGCAGGGAGCGCACGGTTGACGAACTGCCGCAGTCTGCGCAGGGCAAGACCATTATGACGACAGAGCCGAAGTTTATCCCGAAAGATGCGGCAGAAATTACATTGGAGGACGGCACAAAAATGAAGGTGCGTTTAATTGACTGTGTCGGATTTATGGTAGAAGGAGCGGCCGGGCATATGGAGGGGGACGGGGCGCGTATGGTAAAAACCCCCTGGTTTGAGGCGGAGATCCCGTTTACGGAAGCGGCGTCCATCGGAACGGAAAAAGTTATAAAAGATCATGCCACAATTGGTATTGTAGTGACGACGGACGGCACAATCGGCGAGATCGGAAGAGAAAATTATATCGAGGCGGAAGAACGTACAGTACAGGAACTTGAATCAATCGGGAAACCTTATGTCATTGTGTTAAATTCGGTAAAACCATACAGTGACGATACATCCCGCCTTGCGCAGGAACTGAAAGAAAAATACAATACGCCGGTGATCCCGGTAAACTGTGAGCAGCTGAGAAAGGAAGAGGTCTATCAGATCTTAGAGCAGATACTCTATGAATTTCCGGTTGTGCGCGTCGAATTTTTTATTCCGAAGTGGGCGGAAATGTTAGAGCAGGCGCACCCGATCAAAGCGGAAATTATAAAGACAGCGAAAGATATATTAACGACAATGAAAAAGACAAAAGATGTTTATCAGCGCGAATTTATTCCGGAACAGTACCTCTCAAAAGTAAAAATCGACGAGATCGACCTGGCGGGCGGCTGTGTGAAAGTGCTGATGGATATCGGGGAACAGTATTATTATGAAAATATGAGCGAACTTGCCGGCGTGCCAATCCAGGGGGAATATGAACTGATCTCCATGGTAAAGGAAATGGCGGAGCTCAAAGAATCTTATGAAAAAGTGGCGGATGCGTTTCAGGCAGTACAGCAGAGAGGGTATGGGGTCGTCAATCCCGGACTTAAGGATATTCAGATGGAGGAACCGGTACTGATACGGCACGGAAATAAATTCGGGGTAAAAATGAAGGCTGTTTCCCCGTCCATTCATATGATTAAAGCCAATATAGAAACGGAGATTGCGCCCATTGTAGGCAGCGAAGACCAGGCGAACGATCTGATTCATTATATCAAAGAGGGGCAGCAAAGCGAGAGCGGAGCATGGGAGACAAATATTTTCGGGAAATCCATCGGAGAGCTGATGGAGGACGGAATACGCAGCAAGATCGCGATGATGGACGACGACTGCCAGATGAAACTGCAGGATACAATGCAGAAAATCGTCAACGACAATAACGGCGGTATGGTCTGTATCATTATTTAAAGAAAAATAATGGAAATCGGATTGAGGGATTGACAATTTAACGTTGATTTGCTATATTTATGGATAGTTTAGCGCGCTGAATTTAATGAAAAATTTATAATTTTTCAAAAAAATTTAACTTTACAGTTGTATAAGCCGAATGACGGCAGATTGAGAGGATGAAATGGATAATAATGTAAATGACAATGGCGGATTTTTATGGGGTCTGCTTGGATGCTGTATCCCGTTGGTTGGTCTGATTCTTTTCCTGGTATGGAAAGATTCAAAGCCGGCTACATCAAAATCAGCAGGTATCGGTGCACTTGTTGGTGTGATCATCTATGTTGTATTCTATGTCATTATGGCAGTAGTTGGCGTAGGACTGGCAAGCCTTGGAATGTAGTAAGTTTGGCCGGTTTTTGCGCATCTGTTTTGGATGCCATGCAAGACCTGACCGCTCTTTCTTTTACAAAGGAAAACAGTTTCCAATCTGTGCTCGCTGCACAGGTGAACTTGTCGGCATGATACTTGCGATACCGATTGCTATCATCTTTGGAGTGCCGGAGATACCGGCTGCCATTCTTTTGATGATTCCGATGCTGTTTGACGGATTCTTACAGCTTTTGACATCTTATGAAAGCGGCAATTTACGCAGGCTTTTTACCGGTATTTTGTTTGGAATTGCTTTTGTATTTATGCTGATTTATTTTCACTGTGCCTGTGTAAAACTTGCAGGTTACATATTGAAATTGTTTGCGGATGATCCGGGCAAAATTGACAAGGCAGTAGAATTGCTTACGTAAGTGGAAAGAGGACACAATATGTGTTCTCTTTTTTTAGTATGACGGGCATGCCGTCAGTCTGCGGTGAAAGTCCGCAAGAGGCGTAGCTGCCGACGAACTTGATGCGGACAGATTTCCTCTCTGCTTACTTAAAAATATGTAGAATAATTGTATTGTGCAAAGACGAAAAATAAAGTAAAATAAAACAAAAACCAAAACGGGAAGAAAAGAGGAGAAAGATGGAAAAAATAAGGACAAGATTTGCGCCGAGCCCTACAGGGAGGATGCATGTCGGCAACCTGCGGTCTGCATTGTACGAATTTCTGATTGCAAAACATGAGGGCGGCGACTTTATGCTGCGCATTGAGGATACCGATCAGGAGCGTTATGTTTCGGATGCAGTGGAAATTATATATCGCACCTTGGAAAAAACAGGTCTTTCTTACGACGAGGGGCCGAATAAGGACGGCGGACACGGTCCGTATGTCCAGAGCAAGCGAATGAAGAGCGGCATCTACTTAAAATATGCAAAAGAATTGATTGAAAAAGGCGAGGCATATTACTGTTTCTGTGATAAAGAGCGTCTGGAATCTTTGAAGTCTGAGGTGGTAGACGGCAAGGAAATTATGATATATGACAAACGCTGCCTTTCTCTTTCAAAAGAAGAAATTGAACAGAATCTGGCAGCGGGAAAACCGTATGTGATTCGACAGAATATCCCGAACGAGGGGACGACAGTATTCCATGATGAACTCTACGGGGATATTACAGTGGAAAACGCACAGCTTGACGATATGATTCTGATCAAGTCGGACGGATATCCGACCTATAATTTTGCAAATGTTGTCGATGATCATACTATGGGGATTACGCATGTGGTCAGAGGGAACGAATATCTTTCCTCTGCGCCAAAATATCAGAGGCTATACGATGCATTTGGCTGGCCTTCGCCTGTATATATCCATCTTCCGCTGATTACGGATGAAAATCATCACAAACTGTCAAAGAGGAGCGGCCATTCCTCTTTTGAAGATTTGCTGGAGCAGGGTTTTCTGACCGAGGCGGTTGTCAATTATATTGCTCTGCTCGGATGGAGCCCGGAAGAAAACCGTGAGATCTTTACGCTTCGCGAGTTGATTGAAAAATTTGATTATCACAGGATCAGCAAATCTCCCGCGGTATTTGACTACGTCAAATTAAAATGGATGAATGGCGAGTATATCAAAGCGATGGATTTCGAGCGCTTTTATCAGATGGCGGAACCATATCTGAAAGAGAGCATTACGAAAGACCTTGATT
Organism: uncultured Roseburia sp.; assembly: GCA_947088345.1. GTDB lineage: Bacteria > Bacillota > Clostridia > Lachnospirales > Lachnospiraceae > Roseburia. The sequence goes on along the minus strand of CAMUGE010000013.1, from coordinate 43,056 downwards.
TTCGGAAAATAGCCGCTATGGTACAGACAAGGATTGAGGTATTTCCCGACATCAGGGAGCATATTGATTTCTTTGAGGCGCTTCCGGAGTATGATATTTCTATGTATACACATAAAAAAATGAAAACGACAGCGGAGACATCTTTAGAGGTTTTGGAAGAGATCTGTCCAAGGTTAGAGGAGCAGGAAGATTATTCGAACAATGCGCTCTATGAAATGCTTCTGGCGTATGTGAAAGAAAAAGGTGTAAAAAACGGTTATGTGATGTGGCCGATCCGTACAGCTGTATCCGGCAAACAGATGACGCCGGGAGGGGCAACTGAGCTGATGGAAGTTCTGGGAAAAGAAGAATCGTTATTGCGCATCAAAAAGGGCATAGCATTACTGCGGAAGGGATCATGATCCATGAAATTAAATACATCGCAGAAACAGGCAGTCGGCCATAAAGACGGGCCGATGCTTGTTCTGGCAGGTCCGGGCTCCGGAAAAACGACTGTGATCACGGAGCGAACAAGAACGCTGATCGAAGAACATGGGATTTTGCCCGGGCATATTCTGGTAATCACATTTACAAAGGCGGCTGCAGCTGAGATGAAAAGCCGCTTCTTAAAGCGGATGGGAGGCAGAAGCTGTCCCGTTACATTTGGTACGTTTCATGCCGTTTACTTTTCTGTTTTAAAACATGCATACCACTATAGCGCCGCAAATATCATACGGGACGAACAAAAGTATCAGTGCCTGAAAGAAATTGTTACAAAGCTGCATCTTGATTATGAGGATGAAACAGAATTTATCTCCCTTTTGTTAAACGAGATCGGCCTTGTGAAAAACACAGGTGTGGCAATTGCAAATTATTATTCCCAAAACTGTGCGGAGACGGTATTCCGCCGTATTTTTTCAGAGTATCAGGAGTTTTTGTACAGCCGAAAGCTGATTGATTTTGACGATATGCTGGTCTATACATATGAGCTTTTCTCGGAACGGAAAGACATTCTTTGCGCGTGGCAGAATAAATTCCGATATATACTGATCGACGAATTTCAGGATATCAACAAGATCCAGTTTGATGTGATAAAACTGCTTGCCGGGGATGCGGGAAATTTATTCGTAGTCGGAGACGACGACCAGTCCATTTATCGTTTTCGCGGCGCAAAGCCGGAAATAATGCTTCGATTTCGGGAAAGCTTTCCCGATACAAAGACGGTGCTGCTTGACGTCAACTACCGTTCGCAGGAAAATATTGTAATAAGCTCCATGAATCTGATCAGCCATAATCGGGAACGCTATCAAAAAGAGATCAAAACATATCATCCAAAGGAAAATCCGGTGGATTATGCTGTATTTACGGATCAGCGTCAGGAAAATCTGAGAATCATACGCGATATACAGCAATATACGGAAAAAGGAGCTCCGTATTCTGATTTTGCCGTTCTTTTTCGTACAAACACACAGCCGCGCCTGCTGATGGAGCAGCTCTTAGAGTACAATATCCCTTTTTATGCAAAAGACAATATTCCCAATATCTACAGACACTGGATTGCACAGGATCTGTTTGCATACATACGGATTGCGCACGGGAGCAGGGAGCGAAGCGATTTCCTGCGTATTATGAACCGGCCGAAGCGCTATATCGGAAGAGATGCGCTTGATTCGGATATTGTGTCGTTTGACGTATTGGAGTGGTTTTATGAGGAACAGCCCTGGGTGAGAAAGCGAGTGGTACAGTTTCAGAAAGATATGGGGCGGCTGGCATCGTTAAGCCCTTACGGGGCTGTCAGCTATATACGAAGTGTGATCGGTTACGATGATTTTTGCGTGGAATATGCCGATTACCGCAGGATCAGCGAGGACGACCTGTTTGAAGTGCTGGAAGAACTCCTGGCGAGAGCAAGAGACTACCGTACCTATGACGAATGGTTTGCACATATTGAGGAATACACAAAGGAACTGGAGCGGATGCAGCGTGCGGCTGCGCAGGAAAAAGACTGCGTGCTTCTCTCCACGCTGCACAGCGCAAAAGGGCTGGAATTTGAACATGTCTATCTGATTGATGTGAATGAAGGGCTGATGCCCTATAAAAAAGCAGTAATGGAGCAGGAGATTGAGGAAGAGCGCCGAATGTTTTATGTCGGAATGACCAGGGCAAAAAAAAATCTGCATCTTTTTTCCGTAAAGCAAATCAACAAAAAAGATACAGATATTTCCAGATTCATTCAGGAATCCGTGCAGAGGAGGGCGGATTAATCAATCCCTCCCGCCAGTTCCTCAAATTCTGCCTCATCAAGCAGTTCGTCAAAGCGGTCTGAGACAGCCTCGTATTCTTCATCATTGTCAATGTTGCCGAGTTCCGGCGTGCCGTCTTCGTCTTCCAGATAGCGGTAGATATATACCTCGCCTTCTTCGTTTGCTTCCCCCTGTTCGTCAAGCGGGAGCAATGCGATATAGTCGCGTTCGCCAACTGTAAAAATGGTCAGGATTTCACAGTCAGTCTGTGTGCCGTCTTCCAGATCCAAAGTGACAACGATGTCCTCGTCGTCGCCAATCGGTTTTTTCTCCTGCAAATGTTTCACCTCGCCTCTCATTTGATATATAGAATATTATAACATAAAAATCAGAAAAAAACTATACAAAGGTATCCAAAATATGTATAATTAGATTGGTTACGTTTTAGATGGTTGATTACAAAAAGGTGGATGGCAGCATGACGTATACAATAGGAGAAGGAAATTACAGGAATTTTGGAGTGACATCGGAAGAGGCTTCGTTAATTTTTACCTTTCGGGGAGAAAAGGAGGATGCTTGTGCAATACTTCTTTATGGCAGGGATTACGAAGTGAGAGAACGGATTTTTGTACCTGCGGAGTATTGTATGGGGTCTGTCAGGTCTGTGCGTGTAACAGGACTTGAAGAAAAGCATCTGGTTTACAATTATGAGATCAACGGGAATATTGTAACAGATCCTTATGCGCGAAAGATTATTGGGCGAGAGAGATGGGCTGACCGCACAAGGGCGCGGCGCGATTACCGCATTTATGGCGGTATTGATGAGGCGACGTTCGACTGGGACGGCGATTTGCATCCGGAAGTTCCAAGGAGCCGGATGTTTTTATATAAACTCCATGTCAGAGGCTTTTCTATGGACGCAGGTCTGCGCGGAAAAAGCCGCGGGACATTTCGCGCCGTAACCGATAAGATTCCATATTTGAAGTCTTTAGGCGTTACGTCAGTGGAACTGATGCCGGTTTATGAATTTGAAGAGTTTATGATACCGAAGTCCTCAGCAAAGCCGCTGTATGTCAAATGGAAAAGTGAAGAGGGAGATAAGATTGTTCCGGACCCGCCAAAGGAAGAAGAACTCAAAGTAAACTACTGGGGTTATGTTCCGGGCAATTATTTTGCGGTAAAATCTTCGTATGGCAGTACAAAGGAAGCTTCCTTTGAACTAAAGGAGCTGATAAGGGAACTTCATAAAAATCAGATGGAGTGCATTCTGGAAATGCATTTCGGCGATATCACAGAGCCTGACCTTTTGCTGGAAATTCTGCGTTACTGGGTGCGGGAATTTCATGTGGACGGATTTCATCTTCTTGGAACGCCGGTTTCTGTCACACTGGCTTCACAGGATATGTTTTTAAGCAGGACAAAAATTTTTGCGGACAGCTTCGAGCCGCATTTGATCGAACAGAGCAAACGATATCCGCATCTGTTTTTGTACAACGATGAATATCTGTACCCGGTTCGGCGGATGTTAAACCATTTGGGCGGCGATATGGGGATGTTTGTCTGCCAGCAGCGAAAGCAGCATCCAGTTCAGGGATTTGTCAATTATATTGCAGGCACCAACGGATTTACGCTTTATGATTTGTTCAGCTATCAGGAGAAACACAATGAGGCGAACGGAGAACAGAACCTGGATGGGAACGGATGGAACTTCAGCAGCAACTGCGGATATGAAGGGCGTACCGGCAGACGGTTTGTTCTTGATATGCGCAACAGGCAGATTGTAAACGCTGTGTCGATTCTGATGCTTGGGCAGGGCGTGCCGCTTCTTCTGGCAGGCGACGAGTTTTGCAATTCCCAGTCGGGAAATAACAATGCGTATTGCCAGGATAATCGAATCGGCTGGCTCAACTGGAAAAAAGGAGAATCATTCACATGGTTTTCTGAGGTGGTGGCAAAGCTTTCTGAATTTAGGCGCAGCCATCCGATTTTGACGCTTGAGGTGCCGATGCAGCTGCGGGATTATATGAAAAAAGGTTTTCCCGATCTGTCTTATCACGGAGAAAGCGCCTGGGTTTCGCCGTTTTCATTAAACAAACAGGCTGTCGGCCTTTTGTACTGCGGTGAATATGCGGTAGATGAAGATGGAAAACCGGACGATTATATCTATGTTGGATATAATTTTTATAACGGTATTGCACATATTGCACTTCCTAAACTGCCCGGCAGGAAAAAATGGCATCTTGTGTTTGATTCCGCAAGAGGAAAGGAACCGTTTGTCAGACAGCCTGCGCCGCTTGCCGGCACACAGCTTCATATGAAGTCGCAGTCTGTTGTGATATTGATCGGGAAATAAAGGAATTAAATTAAAAGAGGATTTTATAATGTTTAAATGCATCGAACATTTTAAGACAATAAACCATCACAAGAAACTTGTGATGGAAAGTTGTTTTCAGGTAGGACTGTATCGTCAGGGACTGCTTCACGATCTGTCCAAATATATGCCGTCGGAATTTCTGGTCGGCTGTAAATATTATCAGGGTACCATGAGTCCAAACAATGTAGAGCGAAAGGAAAAAGGGTATTCGGCCGCATGGCTGCACCATAAAGGCAGAAACAAACATCATCTGGAATACTGGATTGATTACGCCATACCGACGGAAGTAAACGGAAAACTGGAGCATGGCGGTATCTGCGGTATGAAAATGCCGGTTTGCTATGTTGTCGAGATGTTTATTGATCGAATGTCGGCATCCAAAAACTATCAGAAAGATAATTATACAGACGATGGGCCCCTTTTATATTATAACAAAGGAAAAGGCCACTATATTTTACATGAGGATACACGGGCGCTTTTAGAGCTGCTGCTTGTCATGCTTTCCCTGCGCGGCGAGGAAGCTACATTTCGTTTTATACGTCAGCGGCTGTTAAAAAGAAAGGTCCCATACGAGCAGCAAAAGCTTGACAGAGCGAAAAACAGGCTGCTGGCAAAAGGAAGGAGACGTACATCGTGATCGGAGACAAAAAAATACTATACAGCGGAATGCAGGCGACAGGGACACTGACGCTTGGCAATTATCTTGGGGCATTAAAAAACTGGGTCAGCCTTTCCGGGGACGAAGAGGAATGCGAGCGTTTTTACGGAATTATGGATCTGCATTCTCTTACGCTTCGTCAGAATCCGTCTGAATTTCGAAAGAATGCGAGAAGTCTCTATGCGCTTTATGTTGCGGCAGGGCTGGACCCGGAAAAAAACTGCATTTACTATCAGTCCCATGTCAGTGCGCATACTGAACTGTGCTGGATTTTAGACTGTTTTACTTATATGGGTGAGTTAAACCGAATGACGCAATTTAAGGATAAGTCTGCAAAACATGCGGACAATATCAATGCGGGGCTGTATACGTATCCGGTGCTGATGGCTGCGGATATTCTTCTATATCAGACGGATCTTGTACCAGTCGGAGAAGACCAGAAGCAGCATGTTGAGATCTGCAGGGATATTGCGGTGCGGTTTAACAACATCTACGGCGATGTATTTACGATACCAGAACCGTATATTCGCAAAGAGGGCGCCCGTATAATGAGCCTGCAGGAGCCGGATCGCAAAATGTCAAAATCAGACGAAAATCCAAATGCAGCGGTTATGCTTTTGGACGATACGGATACGATTATACGCAAATTTAAGCGGGCCGTGACCGATTCCGGGAGTGAAGTGCGCTATGATCCTGCAGAAAAAGCGGGCGTCAGCAATTTGATGGATATTTATGGAGCCGTCTGTAAAAAGACGAGGGACGAGGTAGAAAAAGAATTTGACGGAAAAGGGTACAAAGATTTTAAATTTGCAGTCGGCGAGGCCGTTGCGAATGAACTTGCGCCGCTCCGACAGCGCTATGCAGAACTTTTGGCTGATAAATCATATCTTGATTTAAGAATAAAGGAAAACGCTGAAAAAGCGCGATATTTTGCAAATAAAACACTGCGCAAAGTACAGAAAAAAATTGGGTTGACCATCCTGTGAAAAAAAAGCGGAAAAGCACAGAATCGGGTTTTCTGACATAGACTGTATTAAGAAAGCCTTTAAGGTGCGTTTTGAAAACATTTTTGACTCCGCTTACACCGGAACAGGAATATGACTGCCTAAAGAGAATGAAAAAAGGCGACCTTGAAGCAAAAAATGAGCTGACGCTGCACAATATGCGTCTGGTCGCGCATGTGGCAAAGAAATACCAGAATTCGGATGAGGATATGGAGGATCTGATCTCAATCGGAACGATCGGACTGATTAAAGCGATCTCCACATATAAAGAAAATTACGGCAGCCGTCTTGCCACCTATGCGGCGCGCTGTATTGACAACGAGCTTCTTATGTATTTTCGCGCGAAAAAGAAAGTGTCAAGAGAAGTGTCTATCTATGAGCCGATTGGCACTGACAAAGAGGGCAATCAGGTAAATTTGCTTGATGTAGTGGAAAACGACGAGCCGGATATTGTGGAAAATATGGAAAAGGCAGGGCAGATTGCAAAACTCTTAGAGATTGTACCGAAGGCTTTGACGACAAGAGAGCGCTTTATTATTGAAAGCCGCTACGGCCTTTATGGGAAGAAATCAATGACACAGCGTGAGATTGCCGTCAAAGTTGGGATTTCGCGTTCCTATGTGTCTCGCATTGAAAAGAGAGCTCTCGAAAAACTTAAGAAAAATTTTGCGGAATAGCAATGTACATTTCAAAAAAAATATGATAAAGTTAATGGCGGCAATTCAATGTCGCCGCCCGGTATGGGCGGCCGCCGTTCGGACAAATCAAAAAATCTTTTTCTTTCAGGTAATTTCAGACAGCGGGAGAGTCCCCGCAGATTTCAGAAAACAAAATCACAAACAAGGAATAAAAAGGAGAGCTACGTTGTATAGTATTATATCAACAGCCAGCATACAGGGAATCCGCAGTGTACCGGTCTGCGTGGAGGCCGATGTCAGCGACGGGATGCCTGTATTTGAAATGGTCGGATTTTTGTCATCCGAAGTAAAAGAAGCAAAGGAACGAGTGCGTACTGCGCTGAAAAACAACGGCTGTACGCTGCCGCCGAGACATATTACTGTGAATTTCACACCTGCGGACATCAGAAAGACGGGATCGGGTTTTGACTTGCCGATTGCCATCGCGGTGCTTGCAGCCATGGGAGAAATTAAAGCCGAAAGTGTAAAGGATACGCTTTTTATCGGGGAGATGGGACTGAATGGCAAATTACAGCCGGTAAACGGGATACTTCCGATGGTCGCCGGTGCAAAGAGGCAGGGTCTGAAGCGATGTGTTGTTCCGGAGGAAAATGTATATGAGGCACAGATGGTTACCGGAATAAAAGTCTGCGGCGCAGAATGTCTGAGAACAGTGCTTTCCATTTTAAACGGTGAGTCTGATTGCGGCAGGGTGCAAAAGATACTGCCCAGGGACGAAGTATGCGAAGAAACAATTGATTTTTCGGAGATTCACGGTCAGCATTTTATCAAACATGCCTGTGAAGTAGCGGTGTGCGGTATGCACAATCTATTGATGATTGGTCCTCCCGGCGCCGGCAAGACAATGATGGCGAAGCGGATATCCACCATCATGCCTCCAATGAGTGAACAGGAACAGATGGAGCTTTCAAAAATTTACAGTGTGAGCGGACTGTTCCCCAGACAGGGGAAGCTGATGGAAAGAAGACCCTTTCGTGCGCCGCACCATACGATCAGTATGCAGGGACTCGCAGGCGGCGGTATCCTGCCAAAGCCCGGAGAAATCTCGCTTGCGCACAAGGGAGTATTATTTTTGGACGAATTGCCGGAGTTTCAGAAGAATACATTGGAAGTGTTAAGACAGCCGATGGAGGAAAAACAGGTGCGTCTTGTCCGGATTTCCGGAACATTTGAATATCCGGCTGATTTTATGTTGGTTGCAGCGATGAACCCGTGTCGCTGCGGCTATTATCCGGATCTGAATAAATGCAGATGTTCCGCAAATGAGATTAGTCGTTATATCGGCAAAATCAGCCAGCCGCTCCTTGACCGGATCGAGATTTGCGTGGAAACGCCCAGGATTCCGTTTCGGGAACTGACCGGCAGGGATGTGGAAGAGGATTCAGAGACGATTCGCGCACGCGTTGTTTTGGCTCAGAGAATCCAGCGGGAGCGTTATCAAAAGGAGTCGTTTGATTTTAACAGTCAGATACCGGCGTCAAAACTGGAATCTTATTGTACGCTGAATGCGGGGCAGACCGCATATATGGAACAAATGTATAAAACGCTTCATCTGACTGCGCGTTCCTATCATAAAATATTAAAAGTTGCGCGAACACTTGCCGATATGGAGCAGGAGGAGAAAATTAAGACGCGTCACCTCGACGAGGCAATTTGTTACCGGAGTGTGGACAAACGGTTCTGGAATCGTGACAGGGAGGCGTAGCGGACAAACGATGCATTATGATTACTGGCTTGCCAATATACCAGGTATTGGCAGTAAAACAATACAGAAATTACTGCTTGCGGCGGGCAGTGCAGAGGAAATCTATCGGATGGGAGAAGCGCAGACGGAAAAACTTGCGGGGATCGGACTGAAGTTAAAGGAGCGTCTGCGCGATGCAAAGAGGAAAGACTTTGAACGCGAATATGAGGAATTGAGACAAAAAGACGTCTGCTTTACTTCATCCGAACAAAAAAACTATCCGAATAAATTGAGAAATATGCCGGATCCTCCTTACGCGCTTTACTGGAAAGGCGAATTGGTCGAGGAAAGCGCCTGTTCCGTCGCTATTGTCGGCGCCAGACAGTGTTCGGAGTACGGTTATGCGGTTGCCAAAGAGCTTGGCGTAAAACTGGCCTCCTGCGGAGCGGTCATAGTAAGCGGGATGGCGCGCGGGATTGACGCAGGCGGACAGTGGGGCGCCATAAAGGGCGGCGGAAAGACATTTGCGGTCTTAGGGTGCGGGCCGGATGTCTGTTATCCGTCTGAAGCCAGAAACCTTTATGCAGAAATTTTAAATAAAAAAGGCGGTATTTTGTCTGAATATCCTCCGGGGACGCAGCCAAGAGCCGGTTATTTTCCGTGTCGCAATCGCATTATTGCAGGACTCTGCGACTGTGTAGTCGTCGTGGAGGCGAAAGAGCGGAGCGGATCTTTGATTACAGTTGATTGTGCGCTTGAACAGGGCAAAGATGTCTATGCCGTGCCTGGTCGTATTTGCGATTCCCTTTCGGCGGGATGCAATTCTTTGATTGAACAGGGAGCGGGCATAGTTTTAAGCGTTGAAGAACTAATTGAAAAATTGGGCCTTTTGCCGACGCATGAATTAAATTGCAGAAATTTTAAAAATTTATTACTTGAAAAACAAGAACGCATGGTGTATTGTTGTCTGGGTTGCCAACCAAAAAATATCGAAACGCTGTTAAGAGAAACGGCGCTTTCTATGTCAGAACTTTCGGCTGCACTGGCAAAACTGATTCAAAAAGAGTATATTATAGAATGTTTTAAAAATTATTATATCAGACGGTTATAAAATGGAGGAAAATCATGGCAAAGTACCTTGTAATCGTGGAGTCGCCCGCGAAAGTAAAAACAATAAAAAAATTTTTGGGAAAAAATTACGAGGTGGCGGCATCAAACGGGCATGTAAGAGATCTGCCAAAAAGTCAGATGGGCATTGATTTCGAGCATGATTTTGAACCGAAATACATCACGATACGTGGAAAAGGGGAAATTCTTGCAAAGCTGCGCAAAGAGGCAAAAAAAGCAGATAAAGTCTTTCTGGCGACTGACCCGGATCGCGAGGGGGAAGCGATTTCATGGCATCTGAGCAAGGCGTTAAAGCTGGATGAAAAGGAAGTTTCGCGTATCAGTTTTAATGAGATTACGCAGAATGCGGTAAAAGCATCTTTAAAGCAGCCTCGTCCGATTGATATGAATCTTGTGGATGCGCAGCAGACCAGACGCATATTGGATCGTATGGTCGGTTATGGGATCAGTCCCGTGCTTTGGGCAAAAGTAAAACGGGGGTTAAGCGCAGGAAGAGTTCAGTCGGTTGCTCTGCGCATTGTGTGCGACAGAGAGGAGGAGATCAGCTCGTTTATTCCGCAGGAGTACTGGTCGCTGGATGCCAGGCTGTCTGTAAAAGGAGCAAGAAAGCCGCTGATTGCAAGATTTCATGGAGATGAGGACGGCAAAGTCACGATTTCTTCCAAAGAGGAGATGGATCGGCTGCTGGCAGAGCTTGGCGACGAGAAATTTCTTGTGTTGGATGTCAAAAAGGGGGAGCGCACAAAAAAAGCGCCGCTTCCGTTTACCACAAGTACACTGCAGCAGGAAGCCTCAAAATCTTTAAATTTTCCTCTTGCAAAGACGATGCGCATTGCGCAGCAGCTCTACGAAGGTGTGGACATTAAAGGACAGGGGACCGTTGGCCTGATTACTTACTTAAGAACCGATTCCGTTCGTATATCGGAGGAAGCCGATCTTTTAGCCAGGGATTATATCGGACAGACGTACGGGACGCAATATGTTGCAAAACAGACTGTAGCAAAAAAAGGCGGGGCGAAAATTCAGGATGCGCATGAGGCGATACGTCCTTCAGATATAGCCCGAACACCGGCCGTTGTAAAAGATTCATTGTCAAGAGATCAGTTTCGTCTGTATCAGCTGATCTGGAAGCGATTTGCGGCCAGTCGTATGTCTTCGGCCGTTTATGAGACGACGAATATTAAAATTGGAGCCGGCAGATACCGTTTTTCCGTTGCGGCATCTAAAATTGCCTTTGACGGTTTTATGTCTGTTTATGTCGAAAACGAAGAGGAAAAAGAGGAGAACAATGTACTGCTGAAAAATGTTAATATCGAAAAGGGAACAGAGCTCTTGCAGGAGAGTTTAGATGGAAAACAGCATTTTACGCAGCCGCCGGCTCATTATACGGAGGCTTCGCTGGTAAAAACGCTTGAGGAACTTGGAATCGGCAGGCCAAGCACCTACTCTCCGACGATTACGACGCTGCTGGGACGACGCTATATTGTGAAAGAGGCAAAAAATCTGTATGTCACGGAACTTGGCGAGGTGGTTAATCAGATTATGAAAGAATCTTTCCCTACAATTGTAGATGAGCATTTTACGGCAAATATGGAATCGCTGCTTGACAGTGTGGGCGACGGGGAGGTGCCGTGGAAAAATGTAGTGCGCAATTTTTACCCTGATTTGGATAAAGCGGTTAAGAAAGCGGAACAGGAGCTGGAAAAAATACAGATTGAGGACGAGGTGACGGAAGTGGTCTGTGATTTGTGCGGCCGGAATATGGTCGTCAAATACGGGCCGCACGGTAAATTTCTTGCCTGTCCGGGATTTCCTGACTGCCGCAATACAAAACCATACCTTGAAAAGATCGGCGTCGCCTGTCCGAAGTGCGGCAAAGAGGTTGTGATGCGCAAGACGAAAAAAGGCAGAAAATATTTTGGATGCGAGGATAATCCGGATTGCGATTTTATGAGCTGGTCTCGTCCGGTCAGCGAAAAGTGTCCGAAGTGCGGTGAATATATGGTGGTCAAAGGAAATAAGATTGTCTGTTCCGGTGAACAGTGCGGATTTGTGAAAGAATTGCCCAAAGAGCAGTAACTGGTTGAAATTGGTCGAAAGATGTCGAGGAAAAACAGGGAAAATTTGTTGAATTATAAGAAAGTTTGTGCTATAATGTTCCTAAATGTGGGAAAGTAGAGCAGAATTGTCAGAAAAGAACAGATGGAGGAAATTATATGAGTGTGCAATTGCTGGATAAAACAAGAAAAATCAATAAACTGCTTCACAACAGCAATTCTTCCAAAGTTATATTTAATGATATCTGCGACGTCTTAAAAGAAATTCTTGGTTCGAATATACTTGTGATCAGCAAAAAAGGCAAAGTATTGGGGACAGGCAGCATAAACAGCGTAAAGGAGGTCAATGAGATGATTGTGCGCGAAGTCGGCGGTTTTATTGACCCCCTGTTAAATGAAAGGCTGCTTGGGATACTCTCCACCAAAGAAAACGTGAATCTGGAAACTCTGGGATTTACGTCAGATATCGGCAAGTGTACTGCAATTATCACGCCGATCGACATCGCAGGGGAGCGTCTGGGTACGCTGTTTGTCTATCGGCAGGATATGCCGTATGACATTGACGATATTATCTTAAGCGAATACGGCACGACTGTTGTAGGTCTTGAAATGATGCGTTCTGTCAAAGAAGAAAATCTGGAAGAGACGAGAAAAATTCAGATTGTAAAGTCTGCGATTAATACACTTTCATTCTCCGAGCTGGAGGCAATTACCCATATTTTTGAAGAATTGGATGGAAAAGAGGGAATTCTTGTTGCAAGTAAAATTGCGGACCGCGTTGGGATAACACGATCCGTTATTGTAAATGCGCTGCGTAAATTTGAGAGCGCGGGTGTGATAGAATCAAGATCTTCCGGTATGAAAGGAACCTATATCAAGGTTCAGAACGATTATGTATTCGGCGAACTAAAAAGGACCAAAGAGCAGAAGCAGAAAGGCCTGATTCCTTAAATTCTGCTTTTTGGAGAACCACAAAGAACGTTTTTTATAACAATGTAGTAAAATCACAGATCTTGTGGTCTTCGAAAAAGAAACATACTATATGATGTAAAAAACACTTGCCTTTTCTGAAAATTCGTCTATAATGGAATAGGTAACACTGTCTTTAATAAGAAAGCAATTATCTTTGTTGGGGGAAAGGAGCTGCGATATGTTCAGTACAAATGCTTTTGATTATATCAATGTGTTAGATAAAGCAGCCGACGCGAGCTGGAAACGTGAGAATCTGATCACAAATAATATCGCGAATTATGATACGCCGCTTTATACCAGAAAGGATCTTGATTTTCAGGGTGTCCTGAAACGGGAGATGAGTCAGTTTAAGTATACGTCTCTGGATAAAAAAGTAAGGGATCTCAATACGCATCTGGGGGATTTGACGGTGGAGCCGTATGAAGATGCGGTCAATTATGCGTACCGTCTGGACGGCAATAATGTGGATGTGGATTCCGAACAGGTGGAGCTTGCCTCCGAGGAACTTCGATATCAATTGATTACAGGCGCCATCAAAGGTGATTTTACCAGAATACAGGCTGTATTAAAATAAAATTGTTAACACAAACGGCAGGAGGAGTTAATAATGGGATTATTTCAGTCATTCAATATCAGCGCGAGCGGTATGACGGCGGAACGTTTCCGTATCGATACAATTGCACAGAATATTGCAAACATTAATACGACAAGAACCGAGGACGGAGAACCCTATCGGCGCAAAATCGTTACATTTCAGGAGCGGGACGTCACGCCGTTCAGTACATATTATTCGAGCTCGAGAGCGAGGCTGGTCGGAAACGGAGTAAAAGTTACATCGGTCAAAGATGATATGTCAACGGATTTTGTGATGACATATGATCCGGCGCATCCGGATGCGGATGAAAACGGTTATGTGCGTTATCCGAATGTCAACACCGTGACGGAGATGACAAACCTGATTGATGCGACCAGAGCATATCAGGCCAATACGACTGCGTTTGACGCATCCAAAAAGATGGTACAGGCAGCGATAAGCATAAATCAGTAAGCAGGCGAAAACGATAACAGGAAATTGAGGAGCGGGTGATTTGAGATGGATATATCTATGCTGACCGGCGTGAGGCCGGATTATATGGAGACGATTACGGAGAATACACTGCTGGGATCGTCTGCAGATGTAAAAGAGGGGAGTTTTGAGAACGTCCTCTCCGCAGCCATGAATATGGTTAATGAGACAAACGATCTGCAAAACAGTGCGGAATCCGCACAGATGCAGTTTGTCCTTGGTATGGCCGACAATCCGCACGATATGCAGATTGCGGCTTCGAAAGCATTAAGCGCAGTACAGTACACACAGGCAGTCAAAGATAAGATGTTGGAAGCATACAGAGAAATCATGAATATGCAGATTTAGTGATGGGAGTCAGAGAAAATGCCGGAACAGTTGCAAAAAATTATTGACAGGCTTCAGGAGTGGTGGAAAAAATACAATACAAGACAGAAAGCGCTTTTGATCAGTATCGTAGCTGTTGTCTTAGGCGCACTCGGACTACTTGCATTTGTTGTCAGCAGACCAACTATGGATATTCTGGTTGAGTGCGCTTCGACCGCAGAAGCCGGTGAAGTGAAGAATGTATTGGATTCAGACAGCGGTATCAGCTATGAGCTGTCTCAGGATGGGTTAACTTTTTATGTTGATCGTAAAGACATGGCGACGGCCTCTATTCTGCTTGGAACAAATAATATTCCGACACAGAGTTTTAGCCTGGAAAGCGTATTTTCCGGTGGTTTTAGCTCCACTGAGGCTGACAAGACAAAACGATATAAACAGTATCTGGAAAAGCATTTTGCCGAACATCTGATGTCTTTGTCGAACGTGGAATTTGCTACCGTTACGCTTGATATACCGCCGGATGACGGTACGATTCTGGCCAGGGAGGAAGAATCCCATGCGGCGGTCATACTCACATTAAACGGTGAAATGCAGGACGACCAGGCGCTTGGTCTTGCGCAGTACATAGCGACGCAGCTTGGCAATGATTCGACAGATAATATATTGATTTTGGATTCCAATTCCAACGTTTTGTTTTCAGGAGCCGATTCCTCTACAGCGCTTGGCGCGGCGAGCACGCAGCTTTCGTTCCGCGCAAAAGCAGAAAATATGGTAAAGAGTGAAGTGAAAGATGTCATGGTTGGTTCGTCGCTGTTTGACCATGTAGAGGTTGGCCTGAAACTGGATATGGATTTTGATCAGGTGCGTGAAACACAGCGCGAATTTTATGCGCCGGATGGCCGTGAAACCGGTATGATCGGACAGGAGAGTCAGTTTGAGTCAAACAGTACGGGCGGGGTTGCGGCAACGCCGGGTACGGACAATAATGATGACGATCCCACCTATATGCTGGACGCCGACGAGTATTCGGAGCAGAATACGACAGACCGTTCTACCACTTACCAGAACAATGAAAAGGTAACAGACCGTCAGTCCGAAATGGGAAAGATTAATTATGAATCTTCTTCTATTTCATTGGTGGCAACCAATTATGTGATTTATAATGAAGACACACTGCGTGAATCCGGTGCGCTTGACGATATGAGTTTCGACGAATATATTGCGGAGAACAGCGAACCGGTCAGAACGGAAGTGGATCAGGAATATATTACAATGATAGCCAATGCAACAGGTTTTCCGGCTGAAAATATCTCGATTATTGCACAGAACGAGCCGATTTTCCAGTATTCGACGGGCGGCAGATCTTTGACAGATTATCTGCAGATTATACTTGTTGTATTAATATTTGCACTGCTCGGCTATGTTGTATTCCGCAGTACCAGAAAAGAGAAGGAAGCACAGGCGGCGGAAGCAGAACTTTCGGTTGAAAGCCTCTTAGAATCCACAAAGGAGTCGGAAGAGGAAGGACTGGAAGATATCGGTTATACGGAAAAGTCGGAGACAAGGCTTTTGATAGAAAAATTTGTAGAAGAAAATCCGGAAGCGGCTGCGTCTTTACTGCGTAACTGGCTGAATGAGGAGTGGGAGTAACGTATGGCAGCATCAGGTAATGATAGCTATAATGGGGTACAAAAGGCCGCAATCCTTTTGATTGCATTGGGGCCGGAGCGTTCAGCCGATGTGTTTAAACATCTGAAAGAAGATGAAATCGAGGAGCTGACGCTGGAGATTGCAAATACAAGGAGCATATCTCCGCAGGTAAAAGAAGATATACTGGACGAGTTTTATCAGGTCTGCCTTGCACAGCAGTATATTGCGGAGGGCGGTATCGGCTATGCGAAAGAGCTGCTTGATAAAGCGCTGGGCGCGGAGAAAGCACAGGAAGTAATTTCAAAATTAACTGCTTCTCTGCAGGTTCGGCCGTTTGAGTTTGTCAGAAAGACGGACCCAAGCCAGTTATTGAACTTTATTCAGGATGAACATCCGCAGACAATCGCGATGATTTTATCTTATCTGACTTCGGCGCAGGCTGCCATGGTTATCGGTGCGCTTCCGCCGGAAAAACAGGCGGATGTTGCAAAGCGTATCGCAATGATGGATCGCACGTCGCCCGATGTCATCAAGGAAGTGGAGCGTGTGCTTGAGCGAAAGCTTGCATCCCTGGTCAACCAGGATTACACCATTGTCGGTGGCGTCGATGCAATCGTCAATATATTAAATACGGTAGACCGTTCTACCGAAAAACATATTATGGAATCTCTTGAAATTGAAGAACCGGAGCTGGCGGACGAGATCCGCAAGAAGATGTTCGTCTTCGAAGATATTCTCCTGCTCGACGACCGTGCTATTCAGCGTGTACTGCGTGACGTGGAGAATTCCGATCTTGGAATTGCGCTAAAAGGCGCCAACGAAGATGTACAGAATGCTATCTTTAAGAACCTGTCAAAGCGTCTTGCTGCTATGATCAAGGAAGATATGGAATTTATGGGTCCGGTACGTCTGAAAGATGTAGAAGAGGCTCAGCAGAAGATCGTAAGCGTAATCCGCAAATTAGAGGATGCAGGCGAAATTGTTATTTCGAGAGGCGGAGGTGACGAGATCGTTGTCTAATCTTTATAAGCCCTGGCTTATCAACAATGAAAATGCCCGGGTGATTGACTCGGATGCGTTTGCGGTGGATATTATCAAAAAAAGTCTGAAAGCGCGCGCAAAAGAGCGCCGCGCTGATGCCGACGGATTTACAGAGGGACTTGTTGCGGATGATATCGAAGATTTTGCGGAACCGGAAGAAGAGGTCGACTATGTGGCGCTGGCAAAAGAAGAGGCTGAACGCATTCTCACTGAAGCAAACAGTCGGTCTGCCGAACTGATCAGACAGGCACAGGAGCAGCGGGAGAGCGTTCTTGAAGCTGCGAGGGAAGAGGGCTATCAGAACGGGCAGTCGCAGATGCAGCAAGAGTTGGCTCAGCAGAAAAGCCTGCTGGAGAAACAGTTTTTTGAAAAATCAGAAAGACTTCAGGCAGAGTATACAGAAAAACAGGAATGCATGGAACGCGACCTGGTTGATGTAATACTGGAAGTGTTTCAAAAGGTTTTTTTAATACAGTTTGAGGATAAAAAAGATCTTCTGATTTCTCTGATTAACAATGCGATTTTACATATCGACGGAGTAAGAAATTTCCGCATACGTGTCTCCGATGACAATGTGCTTTTTGTGGAGAATCATAAAGAAAATATACTGGATCGTGTAGGACATGATATCGGTCTTGAAATTGTTGCCGATTCCGCACTGGCCGGAAGCGACTGCATCATTGAGACGGATGCCGGTGTTTTTGAGTGCAGTCTTGGCGTACAGCTGGAGAATCTGATCAAAGATATACGTTCTCTGAGCCTTGATCCATAACATACGATCTACCATATGGAGTTTGTCATGACACATAAATTTGAGAAATACTTGCAGCTTACGGAAAAGACATATTTTAAACGGCTCGGAAAGATTGTTAAGATTGTAGGGCTTACCATCGAATCGGTGGGACCGGATGCAAAATTAAATGATCTGTGCCGCATTATCATAGATCCGGAGAAAAATATCTCGGTTATGGCCGAGGTGGTTGGATTTCGTGACAAAAGGCTGCTTTTGATGCCGTTTGACAATGTAGACGGGATCGGGGTGGGCTGTACAATAGAAAATACAGGGCATCCGCTGACGGTTCCGGTCGGCGACGGATTGCTCGGACATATTTTGGACGGAATCGGACGTCCTACGGATGCAGAGTCGATTCATTCTGCGGACGAATATCCGGTTGAGGCGCAGCCGCCCGATCCGATGAACCGGAAGATTATAGACGAGGTGCTTCCGCTTGGAGTAAAGGCGGTTGACGGTCTGATCACAGTTGGAAAAGGACAGCGAATCGGTATTTTTGCTGGTTCCGGCGTCGGGAAGAGTACACTGATGGGCATGTTCGCACGCAACACAAAAGCCGATATCAATGTGATTGCACTGATCGGTGAGCGCGGACGTGAGGTCAGGGAATTTATTGAGCGTGATCTTGGGCCGGAGGGGATGAAGCGTTCCGTGGTTGTGGTTGCGACTTCGGATAAGCCGGCGTTAATCCGCAACAAGGCAGCAAAGACGGCTACTGCGGTGGCCGAATACTTTAGGGCGCAGGGCAGGGACGTACTTTTGATGATGGATTCTCTGACACGTTTTTCTATGGCGCAGCGTGAGATTGGGCTGGCTTCCGGGGAACCTCCTGTTACGAGAGGTTATCCGCCAAGTGTATATTCGGAGATGCCAAAGTTGTTAGAGCGCGCCGGCACTTCAACGATCGGTTCTATTACCGGTCTTTATACTGTTTTGGTGGATGGCGATGATTTTAATGAACCAATTACAGATACGGCGCGTAGTATATTAGACGGTCATATTATGTTATCCCGTAAATTAGCGCATAAAAATCACTATCCGGCGATTGATATTCTGCAGAGCATTTCCCGTGTTATGAGTTCCATTGCGACCGGAGAACACAAGGCATTTGCCGGGAAATTAAAAAATGTGCTGGCGACATACAATGAAGCCGAAGATTTGATCAATATTGGGGCATATAAGCGCGGTTCCAACCGGGATATTGATTATGCGATCGAAAAGATTGACGCAGTAAATACGTTTCTTATGCAGAGGACAGACGAGAAATTCCTGTTCGAGGAGGAGATCGGTCTGTTGAGCGGCCTGTTCACATGAAAATAGGAAAGTTGGCGTAATATGGCGAAATTTTCATACAGAATGCAGAATATACTGGATATTAAACTGAAAATGGAAAATCAGGCCAAAATTGCTTACGGCATGGCTAATGCAAAGTTAATGGCTGAGCAGGAAAAGCTGCAGAAGATTTTGATTCGCAGAGCAGGTTACGAGAGACAGTCGAGGGATCTGGTGAGCGGAAGCCTCAACCTTACGGATATTCGCGAATGTAAACGTGCAATCGACGTAATGAAAAGCCTGCAGCGCACGCAGATGATGCATGTGCACAATGCGGAGAAAGAGGTAGAGCGAAAGAGAGCAGCCTTAAATGAAGTCATGGTTGAGCGCAAAACACATGAAAATCTGAAAGAAAAAGCATTTGAGCAGTTTAAACAGGAACTTCTTTCCGCAGAGGGGAAAGAGATTGACGAACTGGTAAGCTACAGTTATCATGACGATGCAGACAGCGCACAGGAGACGTAAGAAGGAGGTTGCATGTAATATGGCTGATGTGATGGAAGCGGATGCAGTAGATAAAAAGGCGCAGAAAGCTGCGGAAAAAGCGAGAAAAAAAGAGGCGAAAAAACAGGCAAAGGCTGCCGCAGAGCAGGGAGATGGGCTGGATGCGGAGGATGAGGGTATCGGCGGCAAAATTGTCATTTTTTTTGTGACAATCTTTATCCTTGTGATATGGCTGGCCATTATAGCGCTGTTAATCAAGTGGGATGTCGGGGAGTTTGGTTCTACCGTATTAGGGCCTTTGCTTAAAGATGTGCCGTATGTAAACCGTATTTTGCCGGATTCTTATATGGAAGAATTTTCTACGGAAGAGAGTCCGTATGCATATGAATCGATGGAAGAGGCGGTTGAGCAGATTAAGCAGCTTGAGATAGCGCTTTCCGAGGCGCAGAATACATCCACCGACAATGCCGCATATATTACGGAGCTTGAGCGGCTGGCACAGGAGCTGCAGCAATATAAGCAAAATGAGGCGGCTTTTGAGGAAGAAAAGCAAAAGTTCTATGAGGAGATTGTCTTTGGAGACAGCGCGCCCGATATCGAACAATATAAAGAATTTTATGAGAGCATTGCTCCGGCAAATGCCGAAGTTTTGTATAGACAGGTAGTTGCACAGACAGCTGCCGATGAAAAGATTGAGGATTATGTCAATACATACAAAAATATGAAGCCGAAAGAAGCTGCGGCTGTTTTTGATGCTATGACGGATAATCTGAAACTTGTCGCCAGTATCCTGGAGCAAATGGATGCGAAGTCAAGAGGTGATATTCTTGGCAAGATGAACACGGAGACGGCTGCAAAAGTCACCGAGATCATGAAGCCTTAAGAATATATAATGAAACTGAGGAATACAAAATAATAAGAAAGGAGGAGACACAATGGGCAGTACGAACATTAATGAGCTTTCCAAAATGTTTGTACAGGGAAACAGGATGCAGACGCAGGGCACATCCGAACCGAAAAAGGAAGGGATGACAGTCCGTTTTCAGAAGATTATGGACGGCATGTCGGCACAGGTTCAGGGAGGTTTGACAGCGAAGCCAGACCAGCCGGTCGATCCGAATAACGCGGTTTCTCCTGCCGGCAGTGAAACTGATTATGAGAGCATGTCTTATAACAGTACAAAGATCAAAACAGCCGATTCCGCTTCTACAATGCCGGATCAGCAGGAAACCACAGATGCTCTGGAAAAATTTGAAGAGGATGTCAGGGAAATTTTAAAAGAAGAGCTTGGAGCGACCGATGAACAGATTGACGAGGCAATGAAAACGCTTGGTCTTAGCGCGATGGATCTGATGAATCCAAGTCAGCTTGCTCTGTTGGCGGCGGAGCTTTCCGGTACGGGAGAAGCAGGCGATATGTTGTTTGACGCCGGTTTTGTACAGGTAATGCAGAAAACGGAAGTACTGGGGCAGGAACTGCTTCAGGAGCTTGGCATTTCGAAAGAAGAACTTGCGGTTCTCTGTAAGGAGTCGGCAGTCACTTTGCAGGAACAGGTGATTGCGCCGGTGGATACGGCGGACTTTACGACAGGCGAACAGACGCTCTCGGAACAGCCGAAAGATCTGCAGACGGAGCTTTCGTCCGGCGAAAAGACAGCGGGTACCGCGGTCAATATTGAAACGACAGAAACAGAAGCGCCGGAATCCGAAGCGGTGAAAATCCCTGTACAGACAGAGGAAACGACTGCAGCACATGAGACGACGCACGATGAACAGACAAATGAGATGATTTCTGTGACAGAGGAAGTAAATTCTGCCGACACCGAAGCAAAAAATCAGGAAGCCGATCCGGGAAAACAGGTAGTATCGGCTATGACGGACGGAACGGAACAAACGGCGGAGGGCGATGCTCTTCCACAAAAAAATCTGTTTGACCAGCAGTCTTCGCAGCAAAACAGCAGTATGCAGCACGGACAGCCGGAACATGCCGCAGTATTTGCAAACAATGCGCAGGCAGTTGAAGTTCCAGTGGCGCAGGCGCCGCCGGAGCAGGTTGGCTATTCCGAGCAGATTGATTTGCAGAATGTGATACGCGAGATTGTCGAATTTGCAAAAGTTCATGTAACACAGCAGGAATCAACTCTGCAGATGCAGCTGAATCCGGAACACCTGGGAAAGGTATTTTTGGAGCTGACAGCGCGTGACGGCGCCGTATCCGCAAAAATCTTTGCACAGAATGAAATGGTAAAAGAAGCGCTTGAAGTGCAGATGGCAGACTTAAGGCAGAATATGAGTCAGGCGGGCATCAAAGTGGAAGCGATTGAAGTTACCGTAGAATCGCATGAGTTTGAGCGGAATCTGGAACAGCAGGCAAATCAGGAGAGACAGCAGGCAGAAGAGCAGGAGAAAGCGAGAAGTCAGACCAGAAAGATTAATCTGTCAGGTATGGAGAGTCTCGACGAACTGAGCGGTATGATGACGGAAGAGGAAGCGCTTGTAGCACGAATTATGGCGGACAGGGGTAATTCTATTGATTATACGGCTTAGTCAGTACACTATATCAGAAAGGAGAACACAAAAATGGCATTAATAGCGCCGGTAGAAGACGGTCAGTTAGCAGCAGATAAAATTGCGGATCAGAAAAAGAAAGAATCAGAAGACGGCAATAAATTAGGGTATGACCAGTTTTTGCAGCTTCTTTGTGCGGAAATGCAGTATCAGGATCCGTTAGAGCCGACAAGCAATACCGATTACATCGCACAGTTGGCGACATTTTCTCAGGTGGAGGCTACACTGAATATGCAGACTGCGCTGCAGGGATTGCAGGTGAACGCCCTTGTCGGTAAATATGTCAATATTAAGACGGCGGATACGATGGATTCCGGATTTGTGGATTATGTACAGTACGAAAACGGGAACCAGTATATCTATGTCAACGGGAAGCGTTATAACGCGGCTGACGTCTATGAAGTAATTGATACGGACTATATGGAGGCTGTGACGCTTGCGGATGCATTTGCAGTGGCTGTCGGTAAATTGCCGGATAAGGATAAGCTGACATTAAATGATCTGCAGAGCGTGAAAGATCTCGTTACGGTTTATGAGAGTCTTACCTCATATCAGAAGTCATATATTAATCAGGATGTATTAAAGAAATACAAAGAACTGGTTGATCAGATGGCAAAATTACTTGGCGATTCATCCGAAGAAGACAAAAAGCCGGAAGCTCCCGGAGACGGCACGACAGGCGGTGAAGGGGACAATACAACAGGAGGCGCCGATAAAACGGAGGGTACGACAAAACCGACTGCATAAAAGGAGATGGGAATATGAATAAGATCAGTAACCAGTTTGTTTCAATTGAGCAGGCGGCTGACAGGTATTTCGTTCGGAAAACGACGGAATCCCCACAATCCCAGGGTCTATCCTTTGAAGAAATATTAAAACGGAAACAGGATGTTACCGATAGCTCAAAACTCCGCTTTTCCAAACATGCGTCGATGCGCCTGGCGGACAGGAATATCAGTCTTTCCGCGGAACAGAGCGAGCGCCTGGCAAACGGGGTTGTAAAAGCAGACGAAAAAGGAATTCGAGAATCGCTTGTCATTGTGGATTCCCTTGCGTTTATTGTCAATATACCGAATAAGACGGTTGTGACAGCGATGGATCAGGTGGAATCGGACGATGCGGTATTTACAAATATTGACGGTGCTGTAATTATGTAGCCGGACCTTTTGGAGGCGCAATTTCCCTGACTGACAGACGGGAACCACAGCACATATTATTATTAGGAGGTCATTTGACTTATGATGAGATCATTGTATTCTGCTGTGTCGGGTCTTAAGACACATCAGACCAAAATGGACGTTATTGGTAACAATATCGCCAATGTCAACACAGTAGCATTTAAATCTTCTTCCACGACATTTCA
Organism: uncultured Roseburia sp.; assembly: GCA_947088345.1. GTDB lineage: Bacteria > Bacillota > Clostridia > Lachnospirales > Lachnospiraceae > Roseburia. The sequence goes on along the minus strand of CAMUGE010000013.1, from coordinate 19,676 downwards.
GGATATGCTCTATCAGATTACGTCGCAGGCATCCGGTGCAAATAATGCAACCGGCACAGGCGGCGTCAATGAAAAACAGATCGGTCTTGGCGTATCCATGGGCGCTACAAAAATTCAGATTACATCTCCCGGCGCGGCAGAGTCAACCGGTGACGGACTGGATATCCGCCTCTCCGACAGCAATACGACGAATTTCTTTATTGTAAATAACGGAACTGAGAATCTGTTTACACGTTCCGGTTCGTTCTATGTGGACGGTTCGGGTAATCTTTGTATGACGTCTACCGGTTATACGGTTATGGGATGGCAGGTAGATCCGTCTACGGGACAGATTCGAAAAGACACTGTATCCGCATTGCGCGTAATGGCGCCGGAAAACCTGACATCTCCGGCCGAGGCGACGACAAACGGTGTGGTTAAGGGAACACTGGATGCGAAAGATCCTGATATTTTGAGCGACGTTGGTTATATCAATACGCTGACGTTTTTTGATAATCTGGGGTATTCCTATACGGCGCGCTTCTCAATGAAATATATAGAGGACGGTACTTATACGGTAGAGCTGGAAAAAATCTTAAACAGTGACGGAACCGTATTTTATGACCCGAATGATCTGAAAGACGGTCAGCCGCCGTTGGATCAGGTATTTGGTACGCAGAATACGAATGTTGTCTTAAGAGAATATGACACGCCGAATACAGGCTTTTGTATTGATGCGGACGGAAATGTGCATACGGGAGATGATCCTGCTAACGGACAGACGCGCCTTCAGTATGCCAACGGACAATTTACAGACGCAGCCGGCAACACATATTCTTTAAAGCAGGTATTTAACATTTCCAATGAAATGATCGAAAAAATAAACGCAAACCAGGCGACAGTAGACTTTACGGGCGGTAAGCTGATAATCACAGGCGACACGATTAATTACGATTTAAATGTCAGCAAGGCGGACGGTACATTTGCAGGCGTCGGACCAAGAGGCGGTCAAAAGGGAGATGCGGTGTCGTTGAATATGACGGCGATTGGCAACGCGATGGGCGCTGCCGGACGTTTTTCCAATATCAGTATCGATTTCTCCCAGGTAAAAGAATCCAATAACGGCGGCAAATCGACGGCAGCAATGGATTCCGGCGCGCTGGACGGTACGACAGGCAAAGGAAAGAAGCTTGGCGCAATGATCGGATTGTCGGTAGAAAAGTCCGGTAAGATCTGGGGTACTTATGACAACGGAAATACCGAGCTTTTAGGGCAGATTGCAGTCGCACAGTTCGCAAATGCATCCGGTCTGGAGAAAGTCGGCGACAACTGCTATACGACAACATTGAACTCCGGCGATTTTGACGGTATCGGCACTTCGATTGATGCGGACGGAAGTTCGATGACATCCGGAGAACTTGAGATGTCAAATGTAGATCTCTCAACCGAGTTTACACAGATGATTATTACACAGCGTGGTTTCCAGGCAAATTCGCGCGTGATTTCCACATCGGATTCTCTGCTGGAAGAACTTGTAAACCTTAAGAGGTAAAAATAAATCGCAAAACATATTCACACGTTTTGTGATCTGTGTTATAATAAAAAAGCGTGTGACCTGTGCTTTTCTACAGGCAGAAGCGGCAGGCCACACGGTTTTTATGGGCAGATGTAACAGTGTAAATATCGGAACTGTTACAGGAAGTTTTGATATTCTGAAAGAAATTGTAAAAGAAAGTAGACAAAGAGACAAAAGTTTAGTAAAATCATACAGTAGGGCTTTATCAGATGTCCGATATTTACAGGATTACAGAAAAAGAGAATGGGTAGGTGGATGAGGTGGATATAGCTTCATTAATTGGTATTTTACTTGGCGTTGGTATGTTTTGCTTCGGTGTTATTTCAAACGCAGGCCCCGCCGGCATGAAAGCGATGTGGGACTTTGCGTCTTTCATCATTACGGTAGGCGGTTCCGTTTCCGGTACGATCGGATCCAATAAACTTCCGGATTACATAAACGGTATGAAAGCAATGGGGCTGTTCTTTAAAGCTCCGGTGTACGATTCGGGGGAAGTAATACGGCTGATCATCGAACTCTCCAACACGGCAAGAAAAGAAGGGCTTCTGGCGTTGGAGGAAGCTGCCAACAATATTGAAGATGAATTTCTGAAAAAAGGAGTTATGCTTGTAGTTGACGGTACAGATCCGGAGCTGGTGCGCGGAATTATGGAGACAGATCTTTCCTGTATTGAATCAAGACATAAAAAAGCAATCGGTGTGTGGGAAAAATGGGCGGAACTTGGCCCTGCATGGGGAATGATCGGTACATTGATCGGATTAATCCTCATGCTTGGAGACTTGCAGGATATGGCGACAATCGGTCCGAACATGGCGGTCGCGCTTGTTACGACACTGTATGGTTCGTTGATTGCGAACTGGCTGTGTAATCCGACAGCCTCCAAATTAAAAGTAAACAATGATATGGAAATGATGGTTAAGGAAATTACGGTGGAGGGAATCCTGTCTATTCAGGCAGGTGAGAACCCACGTGTTATAGAAGAAAAGCTGAAATCATTCCTGGCTCCGTCAGCGCGTGAGACAGCTGCAGAAGGCGGTGACGAATAGTGGCAAAAAAGAAACAGGAAGATCCACCAGCAGGCTCGCCTGCGTGGATGGCAACATTCAGTGATCTGATGAATCTTCTGCTTTGCTTCTTCGTTTTGCTGTTTGCCATGTCCTCTATTGACAGTGAAAAGTGGGAAAAAGTTGTTGCTTCCCTGCAGAGCGCATTCAGCGTTTTGCCGGCGGGGGGCGCTTCGATCAGCGAAGGCGTCCTTGTATCTTCCGGTGTCAGTCAGCTGGAATCGCTTGATAATTATTACAAAGAGGAAGCAAATTCTGATACGACAGAGCGCACCGAACAGGAGGAGCTTGTCGAGGCGTATGAGGAACAGTCTCTCGCCGAATCGGAGGAGATAGCAGAACAGATTGAGGAAGAACTAAAGCGTTATGCAATTCAGGATCAGGTAGAAGTGGATTTTAACGCTGAGTATGTGGTATTGAATTTAAACGGAGCGTTGTTATTTGATTCCGGTAAATCGGAACTGAGGTCAGAGGCATATAAGCTGATTGACCGGGTTGGCAGTATTATTGAAGCATACAGCAACAATATTATTGATGTGGAAGGGCACACCGACAATGTGCCGATTCATTCCGCAAAATACGAAGACAACAATGTACTTTCCATGTACAGGGCGCTGACGGTTGCAAATTATCTGCGTGAGATTACCAGCCTTGAAGCGTCGCATATTAAATCTTCCGGAAGAGGTGAATATCTGCCGATTGCAGACAATGGCACTCCGGAAGGGCGTGCAAGGAACAGACGTGTAGAGATCAAGATCTATAATTCGTATTATTCTAATTTAGAACAGTAGGAAGGGGAACTTATGAAAAAGAATTTGATATCAGTGATTGTGCTCACTTTAGTGCTTGCCAATCTTATTCTCACGGCAATACTGGTGTTTACTGTTGTTCCGCAGTCCAAAAAATCTAATGAGCTGATTGACGAGATCTGTATGGCGATTGATCTGGAACTGGAAGGCGGACAGAATAAAAAGCTTGCAGATATCCCGATTGAAGATATTGAGATTTATAATATTGCAGAAACTTTTACGGTTACGTTAAAAGAGAGCGGAGAAGGCACAAAGCCGCATTATGCAGTATTTTCACTTGGTTTGTCATTAAATACCAAGAGCGAGGGATATGAGACATATGGCGGTACCGAGGGTCTGACAGCGAAAGAGACATTGATCCGTGACGAGATCAATACAATTGTCGGCAGATATACGTTAGAAGAATTTAAACAGGATCAGCAGAGTTTTGTAAAAGAAGAGATTTTAAAATCCATGCAGGCAATGTTTGGCGGAACTGATTTTATTATAGGTGTGAATTTCTCAAATGTAAATGCAGAATAGAAACTGGTCTTGATACTCGATTAGGTGGTGAGAGGGAATGAGTGATATCTTATCGCAGGATGAGATTGACCGATTGCTCAAGCAGTTGAGCAGCGGCGAGCTGGATGTAGATGACATCGAAGAGAAAAAAGAAAAGCAGATCAAGAATTACGACTTTGCCCGTCCTGCAAAATTTTCCAAGGAGCATTTACGCACGTTGGAAATTATTTATGAACATTACGGCAGATTATTGTCCGCAAATCTTCCTGTATATTTAAGAAAATCCGTACAGGTGGAGGTGGTCAGTTCAGAGGCTGTCACTTATTCAGAATTTGCAAATGCATTATCGAATCCGGTATTGTTGGGAATTATTAATTTTGCTCCGCTCGGAGGAAGTATTATTATCGAGATGGCAAACAATATAGGATATTCGATTGTTGACCGCATGTTGGGCGGAGCCGGGCTGCCGCTTGAGAAAGTGAGAGAGTTTTCGGAAATTGAGCTTTTGATTATTGAGAGGATATATAATGTCTGTGTGGATCTTTTGATCGAGCCATGGAGCAATGTCTGTGAATTAAAACCACGGTTAGAGCGGATGGAGACTAATTCACAGTATGCGCAGATTATATCGCCGACAGAAATGATTGCTCTTTTAACGCTCAATATCAGGATCGGCGAGGTAGAAGGACTGATTAATATTTGTCTTCCGTATATTACACTGGAAGATATCATGGATAAATTAAATACAAAATACTGGTATTCCAGTCTTCAGCAAAAAGATGAGAAAGTATATACTGACACATTGGAAGCGCTGATTTCAAGGGCGCCAATGCCGATCAAAGCTGTATTGGGCAACAGTTCCATATCGGTCAACGACTTTTTGGGACTGCAGAGAGGAGATATTATCCGGCTCGATACAAAAGTAAATCAGGAATTAAATGTCTTTGTCGGCAGTATCAGAAAATTTACTGCTCTGCCGGGTGCGTCCGGTGAAAGCTATGCAGTGAGAGTTACGTCAGTGGTTAGGGAGGAGTAGTAGAATGGATGGAGGAACAATGTCCCAGGAAGAAATCAACGCATTGTTGAACAATTCCGGGGGTGCAGATTCAGGTGCCGGTTCCGCTTCAGATGTGGAACTGTTGACTGACAGGGAAAAGGATTCGATTGGTGAGATTTCCAATATCAGTATGGGAACGGCCGCTACCACCCTGTTTTCTTTGGTAAATCGAAAAGTGGATATCTCGACCCCGGTTGTCGGATTTGCGACATGGAGTGATATCTGTGATTCGTATGAGCGTCCCTGTGTATTTATCAGAATCGCATATACGGTGGGACTGGACGGAAGTAATATCCTTGTTTTAAGGGAGAATGACGTCAAGATCATTACCGACCTGATGATGGGAGGAGACGGTACCGATTTGACAGGGGAACTGGGGGAGCTTCATCTGAGCGCGATCAGTGAGGCGATGAACCAGATGATGGGTTCGGCGGCAACGTCGCTGTCTTCCATGTTGAATAAAGTGATTGATATCAGTCCGCCGACCGCAGATCTGATTGATCTGCAACAGACCATCGACGAGAGTTCCATTGACGAGTTCCTTGGCGGTACATTTGTCAAGATTTCGTTCCGCATGGAGATCGGTGATCTGATTGACAGCGAAATCATGCAGCTGTATCCGGTTTCTTTTGCGAAAGAAATGTGCCAGAGCGTAACGAAAAATATGGAAGAGGACGTAAAGTCCACATTGGGTACAAAAGCCAGCGAGCCGGCTTCGCAGCCTGCCGCAGCGGCGCAGCCACAGCCGGTACCGCAGCCGCAGGCTGCGCCGATGATGGGTCAACCAATGATGGGTCAGCCTATGATGGCCCCTCAGATGATGGGTCAGCCTATGATGGGAATGGATATGTCTCAGATGTACGGCCAGCAGGTAAATGTCCAGCCTGCACAGTTTCAGGCTTTTTCCGGAGCTATGCCGGCAGGGTACGGTCCGGAGAATATCGAACTGATCATGGATGTGCCTCTTGAAGTTACTGTTGAACTTGGAAGAACTTCAAAATCTATAAAAGAAATACTTGATTTTGCACCGGGAACTATTATAGAATTAAATCGTATCGCCGGTGAACCGATTGATGTATTAGTGAACGGGAAATATGTTGCCAAAGGCGAGGTTGTAATTATCGAGGAGAGTTACGGTATCCGTATTACCGAGATAATTAATTAGTTAGAAACCAAGTAAAACATATATGAATAGGAGAGAATATTATGGCAAAGATTATGATTTGTGATGATGCAGCTTTTATGAGAATGATGATTAAGGACATTCTGACCAAGAATGGTTATGAAATTGCTGCTGAAGCAGAAAACGGTGCAATTGCGGTAGAAAAATATCCTGAGACAAAACCGGATCTGGTACTGATGGATATTACGATGCCTGATATGGACGGTATCCAGGCGTTAAAGAAAATTAAGGAACTTGATGCGAGCGCAAATGTTATTATGTGTTCCGCAATGGGTCAGCAGGCTATGGTTATTGAGGCAATTCAGTCCGGCGCAAAAGATTTTATTGTAAAACCGTTCCAGGCAGAGCGCGTATTAGAGGCCGTTAAGAAAGTAGTTGGTTAACGGAGTACTACTTAGTTCTTCTCTCAAAAGTTTTATACAGCTTTTGGGCGTACTTGTGATATTTTTATTTGTCCTGCTGATTACGTATGTTGTGACCAGATGGATCGCCGGATACCAGAAAGGGCATATGGCGGGACAGAATCTGCAGTTAATTGAGACAATGCGGATCGCAAATAATAAATTTGTCCAGATTATTCAGGCAGGTGAAATATATCTTGTGATAGCTGTGGGCAAGGATGATGTGTGTCTGCTGGCAAAACTTACGGCAGAACAGCTTCTTGAATTGCCCTCGGGGCAGACGGGAAGTTCGGGGACGCCGGATTTCCAGGATATTTTGGACAAGTTAAAAGAGCATTTGCCGAAGAAGAAGGATTAGGTGTGAAAGATTGTTATGACAAAAATAAAAAAAGCATATTGTATCATATCATTTGTAGCTGCAATCTTTGTCTTTGCTGCTGCGATTGTAGTTTGGCAGGATGATATCAGTCTGTATGCGGCGTCTATGAGTTCAGAAGCAATAGAAGGTCTGTCTACGCCGACGGATCAGGGGCTTCTTGACGCAAGGGAAGATAATACGGATGGTCTGCACATTATGTACAATAATGATACAGGTTCCTTATCTACACCAGTGCGCGCATTTCTTGTATTGACGATCATTGCATTGGCGCCGTCGATTTTAATCATGCTGACTTCGTACACAAGGATCATAATTGTGCTGCATTTTCTTCGTACAGCGCTTGGTACGCAGTCGACGCCTCCAAACCAGGTCATGGTAGGTTTGGCTTTGTTTATGACATTTTTCCTGATGTGGCCAACCTGGCAGCAAATCAATGAAAATGCCATTCAGCCGTTGGATAACGGTGAGATTACCATGGAACAGGCATTGGCAGAGGCGGAAATTCCGCTTCGACATTTTATGGAAGGACAGACGCTTGAAAAAGATCAGGCTGTGTTTATTGATTTATCCGGTGAGACATACGGAGAAGACGATAAGGTTCCAATGACGATATTAATACCGTCATTTATTTTGAGTGAGCTGCGTTATGCTTTTATTATGGGATTTTGTATTTATATTCCATTTATTGTAATTGACATGGTCGTGGCTTCCGTCTTGATGTCAATGGGTATGATGATGCTGCCTCCGACAACGATTTCTCTCCCGTTTAAAATTTTACTTTTTATTATGGCGGATGGGTGGAACCTTGTAGTCAAAAATATATTGCAGACATTTTATTAGTGCAGAGGCCAAAGAGCAGGAGGATACGATGACACAGGGAGAGGTTCTTGATCTGATACGGGAAGCGTTATATGTGATTATTATAAATTCAGCGCCGATGTTGTTGATTTCTCTGATTGTAGGATTAGTAATCAGTATTTTTCAGACTGTCACCTCAATTCAGGAACAGACATTGACATTTGTGCCCAAGATTATTTCCGTTTTTGTGGGACTGATGATTTTTGGCTCCTGGATACTGAATAATCTAATTGAATTTATGACGGGCCTGTGGTCAAATTTTAGTGTGTATATTCGATAGGACAGACTATGATTAATTATACATTTTCGTTGCTGGATTTTGAAAAATGGCTGCTGATACTGGCCCGCATATCCGGATTTGTGTTTGTGGCCCCGTTTTTTGGCACAAAAAATATTCCGTCCCGGACAAAGGTAGGATTTTCCGTATTTGTCGCTCTGATGGTTTCCGGTATGATTGATAAGTCCGGAATTGAATATACGGGAATGATAGGATATGCGATTATTGTTTTGAAGGAAGGAATTACAGGGTTGCTGATAGGATTTGCTGCCAACATTTGTAATTCCATTATTTTATTTGCGGGCAATATCATTGATATGGATATTGGATTGTCCATGGCGCAGGAATTTGACCCGATGATGAATACGCAGGTTACAATCTCAGGAAACCTGTATAATTATTTTGTATTGCTTATGCTGATCGCTACGAATACACATTTTTATATTCTTCGCGCGATTGTTGACTGTTTTCAGCTGATACCGGTTAACGGGCAGGTTTTTCGATGGGATAATCTTCTTCTGACAATGATTCAGTTTCTTACAGATTTATTTGTGATTGCTTTTCGAATCATACTGCCTATTTTTATATGTATGATGATATTAAACTGTGTGCTGGGTATTATGGCAAAGGTAGCGCCGCAGATGAATATGTTTTCTGTCGGTATGCAGATGAAGATTCTGGTTGGGCTTGGCGTGTTGTTTATAACGACGGTTATGTTTTCGGATGCCGCCAATTTTATATTTGGTGAGATAAAGCGGATGGTTATGTCAGTGATAGAGGGATTGCATTGATAGAATATAATTTACAATGGTTTGCCAAGGACGGGCCGGGCGGTGAAAAAACGGAACCGGCAACTGCGAAAAGACTGCGTGAGGCGAGAGAAGACGGTAAAGTCGCAAAAAGTAAGGAATTGTCGGCGGCCTTTGCGCTGATTGTGTTGTTTTTGGTATTAAAGATATTTATTTCCCATGTCGGGACAGGATTTTTGGAGACGTTTACGTATGTTTATAAATTGATGCCGGATTTTGTTTCCATCAATGCAAAAGATGTTTCTTCGAAAGCAGTGTCCAGTCTGCTTGTTGTGATTTTTCAGAAAATGCTGGTTATCGTGGCTCCGTTCTTTCTTTTCGGATTTGTGACGACGCTGGCAGTCGATATTCTTCAGGTGGGTTGGAAAATTTCCACGAAGCCGATGAAGCCAAAATTTGATAAGTTTAATCCGGTAAACGGATTTAAAAGATTATTTTCCAAAGATTCTCTCGTTGAATTATTGAAATCTCTTCTAAAGATAGGTATTATAATATTAATCGTATATACTTCGATTAAAGATAAGACCGATTATATTTTTATCCTGTACGATATCAATTTAAATCAGGCGCTCGAAATGTGTGCGGATATTATTTTTGATACGGGGCTTAAGATATCTATCGTCTATCTTATTCTGGGCATTGCAGATTTTGTCTATCAGAAGTTTCGCTTTAAGGAAGAGATGAAGATGACAAAACAGGAAGTAAAAGACGAATATAAAAATACAGAGGGAGATCCTCAGATTAAAGGAAAACAGCGGCAGAGAATGAGGGACGCTTCCATGCGGCGAATGATGCAGGATGTTCCAAATGCGGATGTTGTCATTACGAACCCGACACATCTTGCGGTTGCCGTTAAATATGACGCTGAGAAACAGAGAGCCCCGATTGTGGTGGCAAAGGGGGAAGACCATCTCGCGATGAAAATTCGTGAGGCGGCAAAAGAGCACAATATAGAAATTGTAGAGAATAAGCCGTTGGCGAGAATGCTGTATGCAAACGTAGACATCGGTTCGGAAATACCGCCTGAGTTGTATCAGGCAGTTGCGGAAATTCTGGCTTTGGTATATCATAAAAAGCAGTAGAGAAAGGGGAAAAGGCATGAAAAAATCAGATCTGGGTATAGCGGTATATCTGCTGGCTGCAATTGTATTCCTGATTGTGCCGATTAGTTCCACGTTACTCGATGTAATGCTGGCCTTGAATATATCAATCGGACTGATTGTATTATTTAATACGTTATTTGCTAAGGAAGTGCTGGATATGTCGTTTTATCCGACAATACTGTTGTTTACGACGATTTTCCGTATTTCTCTGAATGTATCTTCGACACGTTTGATTCTGACAACAGGTGATCCGGGAAATGTCGTGGCGACATTTGGACAGTTTGTCGGCGGAAATGATATGGTAGTTGGAGCCGTAGTGTTCATTATTCTTATCATTATTCAGTTTGTGGTAATTAACAAAGGTTCTGAGCGTGTTTCAGAAGTAACCGCGCGCTTTACGTTGGATGCAATGCCCGGTAAGCAGATGGCAATTGACGCCGATCTGAATACAGGAGCAATTACAGATAAAGAAGCAATTGAGCGAAGAAACAAGATACAGGAGGAATCCACATTTTTTGGTTCCATGGACGGTGCTACAAAGTATGTAAAGGGAGATGCAACAGCGGGCCTGTTAATTACGTTTGTAAACCTGATCGGCGGGACGATCATGGGCGTATGGCGCGGCGGTCTTGGATTTTCAGATGCAATACAGCAGTATGGCATCCTTACGATTGGCGACGGTCTCTGTTCACAGATTCCTTCCCTGTGTATTTCACTTGCAACCGGTATTCTGGTAACAAAGGGATCGAAACAGGCGGATTTCAGCAATGTGCTTGTCGGTCAGTTGTTCGGTATTCCGAAAGTCTTGTATATCGTAGGCCTTACACTGATGTTTCTGGGAATTATGACGCCGCTTAACACGCTGTTGTTTCTTATTTTCGGTGTTGTATTTCTGGTTTGTGGAAAGACAATCGACAGGTCTATCGGCATTGAAAGTATAGAGGAAGAGGCTTCCATGGAAGAAACGGAGGCGGAGGAGATCCGCAAACCAGAAAATGTGGTATCTCTTCTTCAGGTCGATCCGATCGAGCTGGAATTTGGATATGGTATTATTCCGCTTGCAGATGTCAATCAGGGCGGAGACCTGTTGGATCGAGTTGTTATGATTCGTCGTCAGATTGCCCTGGAACTTGGTACGGTCGTACCGATCATACGACTGCGCGATAATATTCAGCTGAATCCGAATCAGTATATTATTAAGATCAAAGGCATACAGGTGACGGAGGGCGAAATTCTATTTGATCACTATATGGCAATGAATCCGGGATTTGTGGAAGAAGAAATTACCGGTATTCCTACGTTTGAGCCGTCATTCCATCTGCCGGCAATCTGGATTACGGAGAGCCAGAGAGAACGTGCAGAAAGTCTGGGTTATACGGTTGTGGACCCGCCGTCTATTATAGCGACGCACCTGACTGAGGTGATACGTTCCCATATTGCAGAATTGCTCACAAGGCAGGATGTGCAGAATCTTGTCAACAACTTAAAAGAGAGCAATCCGGTCCTGGTGGACGAACTGATTCCGAAAGCGCTTGGACTTGGAGAAGTGCAGAAAGTGCTTCAAAACCTGCTGAACGAGGGAATTTCTATTCGAGACCTGCTCACAATTTTTGAGACGCTTGCCGATCATGCAACCGGGACGAGAGATACCGATGTATTGACGGAGTATGTACGTCAGAGCTTAAAACGCGCGATATCCAGCAAATATTTTCCGGCGAATGAGACGACGAGTGTGATTACGCTGGACCCGAAAGTGGAACAGGATATTATGTCTTCTGTTAAACAGACGGAACAGGGCGCATATCTGACACTTGACCCGGACAAGACGAAAGCAATTATCAGTTCCGTGGAGACAGAAGCTGCGAAACTTGAAAATATGGGAAAGAGTGCGATTGTTATCACTTCGCCAATTGTAAGAATGTATTTCAAAAAAATGACGGAAGAATATTTAAGGGATTTGATTGTGATCTCATATAATGAAGTGGAATCAGACATCGAATTACAATCAGTTGGGATGGTGACAGCATAAAATGACGATCAATAAATATCAGGGTGAGACGAAAGAAGAGGCGATAGAAAAGGCAAAAGAAGAACTTGGGGCAAATGCCGTTGTGATGAACGTCAGGGAAATCAAGCCGAAAGGCATTCTGAAAGGTTTTAAAAAATCTATCTTTGAAGTCACTGCCGCAATGGAGGAAAAGGAAAAATTTGTCAATCCCATTTCCGCGATTCATGCACCTTTGAAGATGCATGAGGGAATCAATCTTGCTGCTGACGAGAAAATACCTTTTTCTCAGCTTCAGGACAAGACCCCAGCACGCCCGAAAGAACCGGCGCCTGAAATACCAAAAATAAAACCGGCGCCTGAGACGCCGCCTGACGTCAGCAATGGGGAGCTGGAGAGGCGTCTGGAAAATCTTTCCAGCATTCTGGAAAAGACATTTTCCACAGAGGAAGTTAAAAAAGAGGAACCGGCGGAAAAGCTGGAACAGACGACAGTTGTTACTAATCCGGAGAGTTTTCATTTTATTAAAATGCTTTATCGCACAATGCTGGAGAACGATGTAAATGAAATTTATGTCAACCAGATTATGGACGAGGCGGAAAAGGTGCTTCACAATGGAAGCAGCGTCGATTATATACTTTCCAATGTTTACCAGAAGATGATCTTAAAACTTGGACAGCCAAAAACAATTCAGTTGGAGGGAAAGAAACCGAAAGTAGTATTTGTAATTGGACCCACAGGGGTAGGTAAGACGACGACGATTGCAAAAATCGCATCAAAGTACAAAGTTGATAAAGGCAGAAAGGTAGCGTTTTTAACGGCCGATACTTATCGTATTGCAGCTACGGAGCAGCTGCGAGTCTATGCAAATATTCTTGATGCGCCGATGAGTATTATTTATTCTGCAGATGAAATGAATGCAGCAATTGACAGGGTGAAAGATTATGATCTTGTATTTGTAGACACGGCAGGATTTTCTCATAAAAACGACAGCCAGTGCGAGGATATGAAAAAGCTTATTGGGGGGCTTTCGGAAGATTATGAGAAAGAAGTATATCTCGTAATCAGTGCAACGACCAAATACAGGGATTTGTTGGAGATCGCAGATATTTATAAGGAAATTGCAGATTATAAATTAATATTTACGAAATTGGACGAGACTACAACTTACGGCAATATATTAAACATCAGGATGTATTCGGGGGCGCCTCTTTCCTATATGACGGAAGGGCAGAATGTTCCGGATGATTTGTCGGAGTTTGATACGCAAAAGATTGTGAAGCAGTTGCTGGGAGGCAGGTAACTATATGGATCAGGCAGAGAAGCTTAGGAATGTTATTAAAGTCAAAAACCAAAAATATAAGCAGAATGCCAGAGTGATTACGATAACAAGCGGAAAAGGCGGTGTTGGGAAGTCGAATCTAGCCGTAAATCTTGCGGTACAGCTGCAAAAGATGGGGAAACGCGTGCTGATTATTGATGCGGATTTTGGACTTGCAAATATCGAAGTCATGTTTGGTTCTATGCCGAAGTATAATTTAAGTGATCTTGTATATCGCGGAAAGAGAATACGGGATATTATTACAGAGGGGCCGATGGGGATCGGATTTATATCCGGCGGCTCCGGGGTAGTCAGTATGAATAATTTATCCGGCGAGCAAATTGCTTATGTGGTCAAATGTCTGGGTGAGCTGGACAGTATGGCCGATATTATATTAGTGGATACGGGAGCCGGCATTGCGGACAATGTGCTTGAGTTTGTGATGGCCAGTTCTGAGGTTTTGCTGATTACTACGCCGGAACCAAGTTCTCTGACTGATTCATATTCGCTGCTTAAGGCGCTTTACCGCAATCCAAATTTTTTGCGGGAAAATACGGTGATCAAAGTGATTGCCAACCGTGTGACCTCACCGGAAGAAGGAATCAGTACTTATGAAAAACTGAAATCCGTTGTCACACAGTTTTTAAACGGCAAGATCGAATATATCGGGATGATTCCACAGGATACCTTATTGGAAAAGTCTGTCCGGCAGCAGAAAATCGTCTCGCTGAACGCGCCTGATTCCAATGCGGCTCGTGCATTTGAAGTGATGGCTGCAAACCTGCTTCATGAAAATCATCATGAACTTCGCATGTACAGCGGAATCAGACAGTTTTTTCATGGTTTTTTTACAATACTAAATAACAGGGAGTAACGCAAAATGGAGTTTTTGGATATCATACAGATTGGTGACAAGTTAGAGATGCGGATTGCGCAGAAAGCGGAGACAGAAGAGAAAGCGTCGGATAAGCCGAAAATATATAAAAGTCAGGTTGTTGATTTTTTGGATAACGGAAATATGCTTGCCAGTATGCCAACAGAAAAAGGACGCCTTATGCTTCTTACACTGGGACTTCGCTATGAACTGGTATTTTATTCCAATGGAGGTCTCTACCGTGCAGTTGGTCTGATTAAAGAACGATATAAAAAAGATAATCTATACATAGTAGAAATCGAATTAAAAACACAGGTGGAAAAATTTCAGAGGCGTGAATTTTTCCGTTATCCGTGTACGCTTGATCTGAAATATTTTATTCTTTCGAAAGAAGAAGCAGCAATGGAAACTGTGGATGAGATTTTCACGAGTTTGCGAGACGAGCACTTCAATGAAAAGATTGAAGTCGGCATACTTGTTGATTTAAGCGGCGGCGGCACTCGTTTTCGGACAAAGCGGGAAATTCGTGATACGGATACGCTGCTTTTGGAGTTAAGGCTGAAAAATGCGGTACAGGACGCGCAGTATTATCTGGTGGCAAATGTCGTAGCGAGCTATACGGTAAAAAATAATGAAGGCGAGCTGTTCTATGAAGTGCGTTCCAAGTTTAAAATGCATGATGACAGGATTCGGGAAGAGATTATTCGCTATATCTTTGAGGAGGAGCGGAGACGTCTCAGAGTAGAAAAAAGAGATTGAAAGAGAAAAAGGGTATGCTATGATGAAAAACATTTTGGTTGTTGATGACTCTGCACTCATGAGAAAGGTATTATGTGATATAATCAATGCAGATGGGACATTTCAGGTATCCGATGTGTGCCGAGACGGTCTGGAGGCCTATGAGAAGCTGAAAAAAAATACATATGATGCGGTGATCCTCGACCTCAATATGCCAAAGATGGGCGGGCTGGAGCTGCTGCAGCGTCTGCGTGAAGAAAAAATACAGGCGACAGTGATCGTAGTCAGTACGCTCACAACGGCGGGCGCGGAAGTGACGATACTTGCGATGGAATACGGAGCCGTTGATTTTGTCACAAAGCCTACCAATGTCATAGAGGCAAAGGGCGACAGTTTTCGTACGAATCTTCTGCGTGTGCTGCTTGCAGTTACCACGAAAGAACGTTTTGTTCCGGCCGAATCTTTTGCAAGGGCAAAAGCAGGACAGCAGGTAAAACGTATCTCCGCAGGAACTTCGCGTATCGCAAAGGCAAGCGGAAAAGTTGTCGCTCTTGCCTGTTCAACAGGAGGTCCAAAAGCGCTGCAGAGTGTAATTCCGTTTTTACCCAAAAATCTGGACGCGGCTGTTGTGCTGGTACAGCATATGCCGGTTGGGTTTACGAAATCTATGGCGGACCGACTGGATGTCATCAGTCCGATTCATGTAAAAGAAGCGGAGGACGGAGAGGAACTTAAGACCGGTACGGTTTACATAGCTCCGGGCGGAAAGCATCTTGAAGTAAGACGTATTTCGTCCGGCGGACATAAGATCTCTCTGAACAGTAAGCCGGCGATCGGGGGGTTGCGGCCCTGTGCCAATCTTATGTATGAATCTCTGCGTGACAGCAGTTTTAACCAAATTGTCTGCGTTGTACTGACGGGTATGGGCGCTGACGGTACAAACGGGATTATATCTCTGGCAAAGGCGAAACCGGTCTACGTTATAGCACAAAATTCTGAAACCTGCGTTGTGTATGGTATGCCCAAGGCGATTGCAGAAACGGGTATTGTCGATGAAGTAGTTCCATTAACTGAAGTTGCACAATCGATTATAAAAAACGTGGGGGTAAAGTAATATGGATGTTAGTCAATATCTTGATGTCTTTATTGATGAAGCGAACGAACATTTGCAGTCTTTGAGCGACTGTATTATGACCTTGGAAAAAGAACCGGAAAATATGGATACCATCAATGAGATTTTTCGGGCTGCCCATTCTCTAAAAGGTATGGCAGGTACCATGGGATTTAAGAGAATGCAGCATCTGACGCATGATATGGAAAATGTTTTCCAGGAAGTCAGGAGCGGAAAAATCAAAGTTGACAGTGCCATGATTGACCTTCTGTTTAAATGCCTCGATGCCATCGAGGGATATCAGGATAATATCAGGGCCACTTCTGATGAGGGGACTGAAGACAATGATATCATCATCAAAGAGCTGAATGATTTTATTGCCGCAGCCAATGGAGAGAAGCCAAAAGCAGGAGAGAAAGCAGAACAAAAGGCAGAGCAGAAACCCGAGGCGGCAGCCGAAAATGAAAAGAGATTCCTGGAATTTGAATTAAATGATTCTGAAAAAGATAAAATCAGATCCTCCGAGGAAAGCGGTTTACATATCTATGGTCTGACTGTTTATATCCAGAAAGAATGTCTGTTAAAAGCGGCAAGGGCATTTCTCGTATTTAAAGCGGTGGAAGAATATGGAGAGATCCTGGTCTACAATCCGAGTTCACAGGAGATAGAAGACGAGCATTTTGACTGTGACTTCAGTTTTTATATCGGATCTTCTGAGGAATACGACAAGATCTTTCAGGCGGCAAAGGCGGTTTCGGAAATCGATGATGTAATCGGTGAGGAAGTGCACTATGAGACGCTTGTAGCGAAACAGGAAAAAGCGGAAAACGACGCAGCCGCCGAGGAGGCAAAAGCAGCGAAAGAAACAGAGAGTGAAGTGGAAAAGACATCCGCGCCGGCTGCAGAAACACCGGTTGCTGCGCCATCTGCTGCAGCGGCCCCGGCAAAACAGCAGGCAGCGGCAGGCAGCAAAAAACAGACGATAGCAAAACCAGTTACAAACCGCACAGTGCGTGTCGACATCGAAAAGTTGGATGCACTGATGAATCAGGTATCTGAGCTTATTATTGCAAAGAACAGTCTTGTTTCCATCAGTTCTACGGAAGCAGCAGATTTTCAGAATCAGAGTTTTCGCGAACAGATTGAATATCTGGAGCGTATCACAACAACACTTCACGAATCCGTTATGAAAGTCAGAATGGTTCCAATCGAGAGCGTTGTCAATAAATTCCCTCGTATGATACGCGATCTGTGCAGAAAACTTGATAAAAAGATGGATCTTTACATGTCCGGTGAAGATACCGAACTTGACCGCACTGTAGTAGATCAGATCGGTGATCCGCTCCAACATCTTCTGCGAAATTCGGCAGATCATGGTCTGGAGGACAATGAAACGCGTGTTGCAAAGGGAAAACCGGAAGTTGGAAGTATTTTCCTGAAAGCATTTCAGGAAGGCAATAACGTTATAATTGAGGTTGGAGACGACGGTTCCGGTATTGATGTGGAGGCAGTTCGCTCGAAAGCAATTGAGAGAGGTGTCATCACTGAGGAGCAGGCGGATATGATGACGCAGAAAGAAATTATAAATCTGCTGTTTCTGCCAAGCTTCTCCATGGCAAAGAAAATTACCGACATTTCCGGGCGCGGCGTAGGACTTGACGTTGTAAAATCGAATATTGAGGCGCTTGGCGGCGATGTCGAGGTTAAGACGCAGCTGGGAGAGGGAACAACGTTTACCGTAAGACTCCCGCTTACACTTGCAATTATTCAGGCGCTTATGGTTGAGATCAGGGACGAAAAATATGCCATTGCACTTGGGTCTATTTCTAATATTGAAGATATACCGGTCAAAGATATCAAGTATGTTGAAGCAGAGGAAGTAATTCATCTGCGCGGCAAAGTAATCCCGTTATTCCGTATGGATCAGGTGCTTGATTTTGAACCTCGAGAGGAGGAACCGGAGAGTCTGACGGTTGTTATCGTAAAGAAAGGCGACAGTCTGGCAGGTCTTGTGGTGGACAATCTGATGGGACAGCAGGAAATCGTTATCAAATCGCTTGGCAAATACATCAACAATACGAAACTGATCAGTGGCGCTACGATTCTGGGAGACGGCGAAGTGGCGTTAATCTTAGATGTGAATACATTAATGTAATGGGGGTGATCATATGGCAAAAGCAGCGCTTGAGACAGTGGAAAAAGAAACAAAACAGTATATTGTTGTGAAAGTCGGAAACGAACAATACGGCATTGACATCAGTTATGTGGATAATATTGTGCGTATGCAGAAAATCACCCGTGTTCCAAAGGCGCAGAATTATTTTAAGGGAATTATCAATCTGCGCGGCGAGATTGTTCCGGTTATGAGTATACGCATCAAGATGGATCTTCCGGACGACGTATTTACCAATGCCAGCAGGATTATTATTGTTAAGATTGAAGAAAAGGGCAGCATGGGTATTATTGTTGATCAGGTTAAGGAAGTTGTTACATTAAGCAGGGACGATATTGAGCGGGTAACAAATAAGGGCAGATTTATCAATGGTATTGGCACGCATGGAGATGAACTGATTTCGTTATTTGAGATCAATGCGATTATCGAAGAAAATGTCTAAAACGGAAAAGGGTGATCGATATGGGAGATCTTACATTAGAAGAAGTAAACAACATGTACCTTGATGTATTAAAGGAAATCGGCAATATAGGCGCAGGCAATGCGACAACTGCAATCGCAAATATGCTTGGAATGAAAATTGATATGAATGTTCCGAGTATTAAACTGCTGGAAGTTTCTGATCTTGGCGGCATGATCGGGGGAGAGGAGGAGACCGTTGTCGGCATATTTCTGGAAGTACAGAATGATATTGAGGGAAGCATGATGTTTCTGCTCGACATTCCGTCTGCCAGATATCTGGTAAATAAACTGATGATGATGGAGACTCCGTCGGATGAGCCGTTTGGAGAAATGGAACTTTCAGCGCTCAAAGAGATCGGCAATATTATTGCCGGTTCCTATCTCTCCGCGATGTCTATGATGACAAATCTTGTTATTGCTCCGTCTATTCCATATATTGCGGTAGATATGGCGGCATCTATTCTTAGTGTTCCGGCGATTGAATTCGGACAGTTCGGCGATCACGCACTGCTTATTCAGACAGAGATATGTGCGGATATTGAGATTAACGGTTATTTTATTTTAATGCCGGAACAGGATTCTTACGCGAAGATTTTGTCATCACTTGGAATATCACTATAAGGAGAGGGTCGGTATGGGAGAGGTAATCAAAGTGGGGATGGCAGATTTAAATATCTGCAAGGCCCCAAACACTATTACAACCTTGGGGCTTGGATCTTGTATTGGATTGACTTTCTATGATCCGGTCACAAAGGTTGGTGGTATGGTACACTACATGCTTCCTGACAGTACAAAAGTAAGAAATAATTCAAATATTGCAAAATTTGCAGATACTGGGATTCAAGAATTGCTAAAAAAGGTACTTGCCGCGGGAGCAAGCAGAAACAGGCTGGTTGCAAAAATTGCAGGCGGAGCCAGGATGTTTGAGGTAAATGGTATGTCTGATATCGGGAATATCGGCGCGAGAAATGCCGAAGCTGCCAAAAAGATCCTGGC